>JBJESV010000046.1:0-13149 GCA_051882975.1 Emergencia sp. | reverse complement strand
GTTCTGTATGACCAGAAGATGACAGCTGCTCTAATAGGCAGGCTTACACATCACTGCCATCTGATACTGTTTCCGGGCGAGAACAATGAGACGGGGGTGACGACGATTTCTTGGACTGGCTAAACGCCCAGCCTTAGACTTCATCTGTACCCCCGTCTTTTCATAATCTAATTATATTTTCTGCTTTTCTCTTGATAATATGTAGATTTGACATACATTGATCGCTGCTGCAATAATTAGTCCATAAATATACCAGCTTTTTTCAAAAGCAAAAGCAGAAATACTCGTAAATAGTATGATTATTGATAATATATTTTCAATCTTAAAAATCAAACTGGTTTTCTCTGTAAATTCTTTGGAGTTCCAGCAAAGAAAAGCGCATAAGTTAAACCCGAACGGAAAACCAAGCATAAAAGCCCCGATTGTATGGGCATTGTTATTTATATCCCATATACTCAGTAATAAATTTAAGATAATAAACAATAAAGATATGCCGAGATCTTCTTTTATCGCTTTTCTACTCTTATCTTGTTTTAATTGTTCCAATACTTTCATACGCTTCCCTTGTTTCATTCATCCCATGGTTATAGGGTTTCTAAAAAAGCATATTCATAAAAATTATGAGGATAGCATTTACCTTCGCAATTCTTTCTTGAATAATATGATCCTTCATGAATATAGAACTGCTCATATGTAGTAGATTTCGATTCACACTTTTTTTTCTTAATGCGGAACGAAAGATACGCATCCTCTGAACCGTAGGACACATTATCGTTGAGAATTGTTTTACAAACTGTCAAAAAGAAGCCTGCTGCCAGTCCTGGCATTGTTTTTCCAAAAGCAGCGCGAATTGCAGCTGCCACAATAGCAGACAATGCAGATGCACTGAAAGACCCAAACGGCTCTCCAAGAACAACATTATTATTAGTATATGTTTCTATTAATTTATTATATTGACTCGTTGTAATACCTGAAAACGGATCTTTTCTAAAAGATGTACTGGTCTTATTTGGATGTACTATTTCTCCAGCATTTTCGTTAGAAAAAGTTAGAATCTCACCAGTACTTATAATTACTTCATTTCCGTCAACGAACAATCGATTGTCTGTTGTGTATCTTAGAACATTTTCGATGCCATTGTCATTTAGACGTAAAATGATATCGCCTTGATTATTTTGGTCGACTTCAGCCCATACATGGTTTTCATATCCATCAAAATCCACTTTATACCGTATTTTATTGTCAACTACTTTTTCTACTGACAGCTCTTTACTTAATATACCATATTGTTCTAGAATTCGAATATCATTCGCTATATTACATTTTAGTTCACTCGTTTTTTTCTTTTGTAATTGCTCCTCAGCTTTAATATAGAATTCAATAAATGAACTACTTTCATCTCCGATAGCCCCGAGGTCTTGTGTACATTGTATCAAACCACTTCTTGCTACATCAGACACGGCTGTTTCGGCAAAGGCCATTCCCGGAACTAAACTTATTATCATCGTTATACATAGAGCGATTGCAACTGTTCTGAAACACTTTTTCTCAGTCATTTCTTCTTCCTCCATTTCTGAATTATTGATTTAGATCCTGTTATAAGCTACACTGATTATAAGAGTTTTTCTAACTATATTTAATGCGTTCCCATGCACAATCTTATTTTCTGGAAAACTCTTTTTTGCTTACCCTCATATATGTCATTCCCCTCTCTTGCATTCAGTCATTATTTCCTTGTTACGTGGACTATTTTTCAGAACATTCAATCACTAATTCCAATTTCATGCTACCATATTCCTTAATATATGTCAATAAAATATATTATTTTGCGATTTATATTTATAAAATTCGACATATATTATTGACTTCCCTATATTTTGTGCTATCCTATATAGAGAATAAAAGAAAAAAGGAAAAATATGAAGGAGAAATCAGTCAGTAAGCGTGATCCTCTAGAAAACTTTGAAGCCCAGTTTAAAAAAGCCACATTACCTTTGATGGTGCTAAACCTTCTTTCTGAACGTGAAATGTACGCATATGAGATCATGCAGGAAGCATTACGACGCAGCGATGGAAGGTATAAAATGCCTTTACTGTACACTACACTAAATAAATTGCAGGAACAAAAGCTGGTTATTGAAAGCAGAAAGACAATTTCCGATGACAACCGGGTTCGAGTATACTACAAAATAACCGAGGAAGGTCGTCAGCATCTCAATATGTTGAAGTCTATTTATATAGAACTTGCTGAAACAGTCAAAGCAATCGTATACGACAAAGAATAATAGTACGGAGGGATCCATGGACAAGAAAAATAAGGCTATCGAGCAATATCTCGACAAAATCAAGGCCCAGATCTACAGGCTCAGTCCTGCAGAAGAGTTTATTAATGCGCTCAGACAGGATTTGTACGAGTATGCGGAAGCTAATTCTGACTGCACGGAAGAAGATCTTGAATCTGAGTTTGGGACTCCTGAAGAAATTGCTAGAGATTTTCTGAGGGAGCATCCGTCCTTGCAGCCAAAAGCAGTTGTCAAAGGCCGGAGGATTCGAAATATCATCATTTTGATTCTAATAACGGTTTTGGTGGCAGGTGGCTTCATTTTTGCAGATTTTCTGGGTCAAAGACAAGTTAAAGCAACACAAGTCGTTGTAATTGAAGATTAAAATCTTAAGGAGGAGTTCAGATGAAACATAGGATTACAACCTTACTTGCTGCTATCACATTGATTGCTGCTATGACATCCTCTGTGCTTGCAGACACTGAATTGACGAACAGGCAGGTAGAAAAAGAGTATTTTCCTGATGGTTCCTACGCAGTGATTGAAACAGTAACAGAACAGCAAAGTGGCATTATACTTTTTGCGACGGAAACCACAAAAAAAGCGCACACTACATATACATATTACAACGCCAGTAATATAAAGGCGTGGGATTTTACCTTAGACGGAACATTTTCCTACAATGGTACGACCGCAAAGGCAGCAGCTGCATCCACCAGCTATAACATCTATGTATCCGGATGGAAATGTTCAAATCGAAAAGCCTGGACTACTGGTGCTACAGCAAAAGGAAGCGCAACCTTTACATATAATTCTCTTATGTCAAAGGATGTTACTTTGGGCTTGAAGTGTTCAGCAAATGGGACGATTACAGCTGTATAAATTCCCGGGATTCCTAAGAAAATGTCTGTTCACGTCTCTTAAAATACGCCTCCATCAATTGATAGAAACATTCTACCAGCAATGATGAACGTGTGCACTTTATTTTACCGTTTACAACAAGATTCTGAATATGACAATCCGGTTTCGGATGCCATCATGAATATAATCGTACATAATACCTATGAGGTTAAAATATCGGAGCAAAGCGAACTTTGCTCTGCCAAAGCAAAAACTCCGCCGAAGCGGAGTTTTTCTTTGGCGGAGAGTCAGGGATTCGAACCCTGGGTCCGGTTAAGGACACAGCATTTCGAGTGCTGCACGATCGACCACTCTGACAACTCTCCATATGATCATGATATCGAATCACGCTATAAAATTATAGCATGATTTCTTTTGTCTTTCAACAAAAAGTATGGTATATTTTTTCTATACAGACATTCCCTTTGCAGGAGAAACCTTCCGGGAGGTAGGAATATGAAAGAAACAATCACGATCCGGGTTGCCAATCCGGCCGGTAACATCACCATCTTTGTCATGGATTCCTTTCCACGCAGCCGCTATCAGGAAATCGCATCGCAGCTCCTTGCAATGGAGGAACTCCGCGGCGAACAGGTGGCTTTTATCACCGGGGAAAATTCCATGGAGATGTGCGGACTGGAATTCTGCGGGAACGCCTCCCGCTCCTTCGCTCTGATGCTGGCGCACAGCCGCGGCGTACAGGGATGCGCCTCCATGGAGATAAATGTCAGCGGATGCAGTCATCCGCTGGTGGTGGATGTAGATACACAGACAGACTATACCAGAGTCTCCATGCCTCTGCCCCTGTCCGTGACAGAGCAGACAGGCGGCGATGTGCCTGAGCTGCTGCGCGGAGGCTGCATCGTGAATCTGGACGGCATCGTCCATGCAGTCGTAAAGGATGTTCCCGCCGCCATGGAGAACTTCGCGGTCATCAGGGACCACATAGAACGGGTCTTCGATCCTCCGGCATCCGGCGTCATGTTCCTGGACAGCGCCTCCGGGAAAATGACTCCTGTAGTCTATGTCAGAGATGTGGACACCACATACTTCGAGGGCAGCTGCGGTTCAGGCGCAACCGCCGTGGCAGCGGCCTTCTGCAGCGGAGAAAGGGACGGAACATTCAGCTATACCCTTCCACAGCCTGCGGGGACCATCACGGCTACAGCCGAAAAAAAAGACGGCCGTCTTCTGGCCGTCTATATCGAAGGTCCTGTGGAAATCGGACCGCCTGTGCAGGTGGAAATCGGCTGAGCGCCGCAGCGGCTCTTCAGCGTCTCTTCGTCCTTCAGGGCTCAGCGCTCCGCACTCTGCTCCCTTGCCGGAATCACGAATTCCAGCGCGCCCGGAGCCATTTCGAACTCGACGGCTTCGGCCACTGAGATCTCGCCGTCCGCACAGAGAAAGAAACTCTCTTTCAGCGGGCGAAGCGAAAGTTTTCTGCACTTTCTGACTCTGACGATCTCCTCTATGCCGGGCACCTGCAGATGGGTGCCCGCCTGATATTTCGGAAACAGCTTCAGAAAGGTGAGTCTGGATACATCGCTGATAATATTCAGATCGAACAGTCCGTCATTGAGTACGGACTGAGGGGCCGTATGCATGCCCCCTCCGCAATAGGAGCCGTTTGCGATGGCACACAGCAGCACATCCCCATCGACGAGCACCTCTCCTTCCTCTTCCAGATGAAGACCGATGCACTTTTTCTGGATAAAGATACCTGCAACAGCCAGAAGATAAGCCATGGAGCCTGCGATGAAAGGCTTCTTCTTCAGTCTCCCGGCCAGCTCCACCACGTTGCAGTCCAGCCCGATATTGAACATGTTGGCGCAGTACCTCTGCTGATATGTACCGTCTATGACGCCGGCGTAGCGAATCAGGTCGACGGTTTCCGTCTGCCCCAGCATCTGACTCCGGGGCGACATGAAGTCCCCTGCCTGAGGGAAGTTTCTGACCATATCGTTTCCGGTTCCCGTCGGTATGCACCCTGCCGCGATTCCCGGTTTTCCGGCAATACCGTTGATGATCTCGTTAAAAGTTCCGTCGCCGCCGCAGGCGTAGAACCTGGCCGGCTGACCCTTCAGCCCCTCTGCGATCTCTCCGGCACGGCGCTCACCGTCTCCGATGCCCTTTGTCACATATATTTCGTATTCTGTCTGCAGTTCCCCTGCTGCAGCCTCGATCTCTGCGATCAGCTTCTCCGTTCCCTTTCCCTGTCCCGCTGCGGGATTCACAAAAAAATAATGCTTCATCAGGTGATTCCTCGTCTCTTTTGATTAAGTATATTTTAAGACACCCTTCTTTTAAATTCAAGCTGTTTGGTGTATAATCATGTAAGTAATTTTTAACTTCAGGAGGAAAACTATGGATCCAAGAGATAAAAAGCTGGCAGATCTGCTGGTGAACTATTCCTGCGCGCTGCAGCAGGGCGAAAACATTCTGATAGATTACGAAGGCGCCGAGTGCAAGCCTCTCATCAAAGAGATCATCCGCGATGTCTACGAGGCCGGCGGAAAGCCTTTTGTCAACATACTGGACAGCGAGATCACCCGGGAGGTGGTCATGCACTGTGACGAGGAACAGGTCAGCTTCATGAACGACTATCAGCTGACTCAGATGAAGGGCATGGACGCATATATCGCAGTGCGGGGCGGAGCCAATGCCAGCGAACTGGCCGATGTGCCCGCTGAGAAGCTGAATCTCTACAGCCGGCTGCGCAGACCTGTTCTGGATTACCGGGTCAACGAGACCAAATGGTGCATCCTGCGCTATCCCGGACCATCCATGGCACAGCTGGCAGGAACCAGCCAGGAGGCCTTTGCGGACTTTTTCTACAACGTCTGCACCCTGGACTATGCAAAGATGAGCCGGGCCATGGATCCCCTGGTGGATCTTCTCAACCGTTCTGACCGGATCTGCATCAAAGGACCGGGCACTGATCTGCAGTTCTCCATCAAAGGCATCGGCGCAGTCAAGTGCGACGGCAGGATGAACATTCCGGACGGCGAGGTGTATACGGCTCCCGTAAAGGATTCCATGAACGGCGTCATCTCCTACAACACGGTCAGCCAGGAGCAGGGCTTCACCTACGAGAACATCCGCTTCGAGATCGAAAACGGCAAAATCGTCAGCGCCACAGCCAACAACACAGAGCGGATCAATCAGCTGCTGGATACCGATGAAGGGGCCCGCTATTTCGGAGAATTCGCTTTCGGTGTCAACCCGTATGTGCTGCATCCGATGAAGGACACTCTGTTTGACGAGAAGATCGCGGGCAGTTTCCACCTGACGCCGGGCATGTGCTACGAAGACGCGCCTAACGGCAACACTTCCGCAGTCCACTGGGATCTGGTCATGATCCAGCGTCCGGAATACGGCGGGGGCGAAATCTGGATCGACGATGTGCTGGTCAGAAAAGACGGCCTCTTCGTCCTGCCGGAACTGAAAGGCCTGAACCCGGAAAACCTGAAATAGGCCATTCAGGCATCAATACCCTGATACTGCAAAATCCTGCACAGGCATACATCTGTGCAGGATTTTTATGCTTAACCTATATCTTCCGATCCCTGGCCGCCTGCCAGCCTGCCAGAGTCATCGGAACCAGAATGACCAGGAGGGCGATCAGCCCGCCGGTCCAGTTTCCAAACAAATCAAAGAGAAGTCCCATGGCGGAAGGTCCCGCAGCCGCCAGCAGATACCCTGCCGACTGGGTTACGCCGGAAAGTCCTGCGGCCACAGACGGGTCTCCTGCCCTGGCGCCGATCATCACCATGGACAGCGAGAAAGTTGCACTGGCGCAGACACCGCACAGGATGACCCCGGCAATCAGTGCACTGCGGTCCGCTCCCAGCAGAAGCAGCAGGAGTCCCGCAGCGTAGATCGCGGAAACCGCCATGGCCGCTTTGCGCTGATCCCTCCTGCCGGCAGCCATGGGCGTCAGAAAGGCCACCGGTATTCCGATCATCTGGAAGATGCTCGCCCAGTAGCCGGCCTGGGCCGCATCAAAGCCTCTGCTCTCCAGAATCGACGGCAGCCAGGCTACAAACCCGTAGTAAAACAGGGACTGAAGTCCCATATAAACTGCCAGACAGATCACCACGGGATGGCGCAGCAGAGCCGCCGATCCTCCCGCAGTCCCCGGCGACAGACTTTTCAGCCGTGCGCTGCGCAGAGGCAGAAACACGATGATTCCCGCAGCCGCCAGCAGCGCCCATACAGCCAGGGCATTCCGCCAGCCGAAGACCGATGCCAGCGGTATGCTGACAGCAGCTGCAGCGCTGGCAAAGATGCTCATGGAGGAAGTGTAGACCCCCGTCAGGACAGATTCCCTTTCCGGGAACCACTCCTTGACCAGCGCCGGCAGCAGTACGTTGCCGAAGGTGATCCCCGCGCCTGCAAGGAGCGTACCTGCAAAGAGCCCGGCCATGCCTCCGTAGGATCTGAGCAGCAGGCCCGCCGCCATGATCACAAAGGCCGCCGTCATGGTGCGTCCCTCCCCCGCCTTCGCCGATACTCTGCTGACAAAAGGAGAAAGGAAGGCAAAGGCCAGCAGCGGAATGGTGGTGATGAATCCTGCCGCTCCCGCCGACAGTCCCAGCTCCTGCTGGATCATGCCGCTCAGAGGTCCGACACCGGTCAGCGCCGCTCTCAGATTAAAGGCTGTCAGCACGATTGCAGTCAGCTGCAGCCATTTTCTTTTCTCATTATTTTTTTCGGATATGTTAAAATCTTTCTTCATGTATCTTTTCCCATTTCAGTTCTTCTTTACAGCGCATGCGAGGCTCTTTCTGCGGGATTCCCAGCGAAAGAACCGCCAGAAGGCTGAACTCCTCCGGATAGGACAGCAGTTCCCTGACATACTCGTCTGTACTTCTCCCGTCTTCCGCCCGGCGCAGCCTTCCCTGGATCCAGCAGCTTCCGACGCCCAGCGCCGATGCCGCCAGATGCATGGACATCATGGCCGCGGCGCAGTCCTCGATCCATACGTCGGACTTTTGTGTATCTGAGATGACTGCAACGGCGCAGTCGGCGCCCTCCAGCATCCGGGCCGCGCCCTCCCTGCAGCGGGAGAGCCTGTCCAGCATCTGCCTGTCTCTGATCGTGATGAACTCCCAGGGATAGATCCCTTTGCCCGACGGTGCCAGAAGCCCCGCCTCCAGAATCTTTTCCAGAGCCTCGCCGCTGACTTTCTCTCCGCTGTATATGCGCACGCTCCGCCGTCTCTTCATGATTTCCAGAATATCTGCCATTTTATATTCTCCTTGTCTTTCTCTCTACTGTTTTGCCTTCCGGTATCCGGCGGCCTGCGCTTCCTCTTCGGAGTGGAAGATCACCAGGTTCTTTGAATCCGCCATCTCTTCATAGGCGTTCTGACCCGGACAGTGGTAGACTTTGGAGCGGGAGTTTCCTCTTATCTCCATCTCCTGTCCGGTATCGGCTGCCGCGGTGCTGTTCTCCGCATGATTATCGCCGGTTGCATAGTCGATGACGATGCCCGGCTGCACGTTATATGCAAAGACATTGAAGCAGACGCCTTCGCCCCCGTCTTCCACGGAAAGGGCTTCCATCTGGACCCCTCTGGCCACCAGTTCATCACCGACAAAGATCGGCGTTACCCGATACAGCACGTGATTGCCTGTTTCATGAACGTAGTCGGCGATGAGATTCTCAAAGGGCAGCATGCCTTCCGTGTTCATATACCGGGTCCCGGTGATCAGATTCCGCTCGTTGGCGTTTTCCGCAGTCAGCTGATATCCGATGAGATGGCACCGGTTGTACAGATATTTCCCATCCACATTGTCGTATTTCGCAACCTGCCATCCGGTGGGCTTCACCGATCCGATGCTGTCTCTCTTCTCTGTGGGCATCAGATCCTGACCCACATTGGCAAAGCATGTGCTGCAGCGGCCCAGCCGGTCCAGATTCCCGTAGGTCTCAAAGGATTCCTCCGTCAGATCCTCCTCAGAAAAATCAGGCATGTTGTCGTTGACCGCCACATAAGGATTGCCCTCGTATTCCGGTATGCTGTCCATGGACACCTGTTCGTAATCCTCAGTGAGCAGTTTCTCCGCCTGATCCAGGAAAGATGCCGCATCCTCCGCGCTGCAGCCTGTCGCGGCAAAGGCCCACAGCAGGCACAGCAGAGACAGCAATGCAGCCGTCAGCTTCCGTCTTTTCGTTTCTCTGTTCATAGTCTCCCCCCTTCTATCTCGCAGTCTTCACATAGACCTCTTCTGTAATCTTCTCATGGGAATAGCCTGCGAACTCTTCTGTCTCCGCAAGGACAAGACATTCCCCTCCGCTGCAGCAGCCGTCCGGCCCGCCGGTCAGATCCAGATCCAGATAAAAGTCCGCCGGGTACACTTTGTCCCACCGGTAAAGGATCAGTTTCTCGATTCTGCAGATATGAGGCGCCAGATTCTGACCCTCTGTAAAGCAGACGTCCCCTTCCCCGGCTGTCTCCAGGAAGTCCTCCGAGACCAGAAGCTGCTCCGGCCCGGCCTCCTGAAACTGCCTGGCGGAATAGCTGCTCATGCGGAGTTTCCTGTCCTGAAGTTTTTCCAGAATTCTCTCTCTTAAAACCCGGTCCATGCTCTGCCTTCTGCCGGCGAACATGAGTCCGTTTTTCTGATCTGCACATACGATAATGATCAAATCTCTCTCCTCCCTTTTCTGCAGTTACTTTTTCTATTCTACCATAAAAAATTCCTTCTGAAAAGAACATATGTGCATCTGTCCGGGCAGTCGGCCGCCGTTTCCTCTGCAGTTTTTCTGAAAAAATAACGGTTCCGCCTCATACCCGGCAGAACCGTTATGCTTCGCCTTTTTAAACAGGATACAGCTGCAGGCTGTGCAGCTCCGGATCCGCAGAGGCGTCCCGGACCTGTTTCAGATCCGGCTGTATCTTCTGGTTCCGTTCTCATTACGGCTGATCTGATAAACTCCCTTTGATACGATCTCCTTCTCATCCAGTACGTGCAGCACTCTTTCTATGGAGTCGATCCTCAGATAGAGTCCGGTGCTGCAGGAATGGGCAAGCTGGGGCGGCAGTCTGCGTAAAGTGGAATTCAGCCCGTTTTCTTCCAGTACGTCTCTTGCGTAGGCCGCCTTGTAAAAGGATGAGAATGCCAGAATATATTCTTTTTCCATCGCGTTTCCCCCTCCTGTGTCAGAACAGATTCTGTATCTTCCGTATATAGTAGGTAAAGAAAGAGGCTTTTTTCACATCCCGGTCGCAAAGCAGATCGCAGGAGCTCTTTTTCTCCTTGCCGCAGTAGACATCCAGGGTTCCGACCTTGTCGCCTTTTTTCAGAGGAAGCTTCAGATTGCTGTCGATGCGGACCTTGTATGCGACGCTTTTCTCCTCGCCTTTTTTCACAAAGGCTGTCGCCCTGCTCCCGGTAACCGCCTGGAACTGATACGGTTCGCCCTTATCCACCTTCACCTTCTTCATCCGCTGACCTTCTTCCGCCAGGGTCACCGATGCATAGTTGGCGAAACCGTAGTTGAGAAGCCTTGCCACTTCCTCGTTGCGGATCTTGGAGGTCTCTGCTCCCAGAACGACTGCGATCAGCGTTGTTTCATCCCTTGATGCCGATGCGGAAAGGCAGTAGCCCGCCTCCTGGGTGAATCCGGTCTTGATGCCGTTGGCGCCGGGATACTGTCTGATCAGCTTGTTTGTGTTGGTCAGGCCGAAATCCTTCTCTTTGCCCGGAAGCCCCACCTTGATGGTGGTCTGCCAGGTGGTGAACCACTCCCTGGTCTGCGGGTACTGCAGGAGAAGTCTCGACATGACTGCTATATCATATGCGCTGGTGTAGTGATCTGTTACCGGCAGTCCGTTGGTATTGACAAAGTGGGTATCCCGCATGCCCAGCTCGCCGGCTCTTTTGTTCATCTTCTCCACGAAGACTTCCTCACTGCCGGCCACATACTCTGCCAGAGCCACACATATAGCGTTTAAAAAGGAGACTTTTCGGGGAGATATTTCGTTATCCTGTCCGGTAACTGCCGGGTTCTCCGTCCAGACTGAACTTGTAATTTATTTCAATCACTTTATCTTTATATATGTATATGCTGTCTATCAGGTTCAGTACCATTTCTCTTGTCAGGTCTTCCACATTAAAGTCATCTGTAAACTTTTCCAGCCAGTCCTCAAACTCGGTCTTCCATGATGATTCTATGCGTTCACCCGTGCAGGACTGAATTTCTTTTTGAAGCTGCCGCTCTCTGCCGTCATATTTTTCTTTCAGCTTTACATAGTCGGCTTTGGAAATCATTCCATCCACATAGTTTTCAAATGACTTTTCCTTATAATTTTGTATCTTTTTCAATTCTTCTTTCAGATTCTTCAGGTTAAATGCTTTCGTCTGAGTGCCGCTGATGCATTTGTAATTTCTCAGAATGCCCTTTCTCTGCTCGGAAAGAATCAGGTATGCCTGTGCCTTCAGATCCTGAAACACAATTGTCTTCAGCTCCTCTTCCTTTATCATGTGGCTGGAGCAGAACCGGTTTCCGAAACTTTTATAGTTACTGCATAAATAGAAACGGTATCGCTCTCCATTCTTATTTTTCTTTGATACAGTGGAAACCATCTTTTTACCGCAGTCTCCGCAGAACATCCTTCCGGTAAAGAGATTTTCTTTGAGCGATTTGATGTCCACGGGAAGTGTACGCTGTTTCAGCTGTTCCTGCACCATAAAGAAGGTTTCCTTGTTGATAATCGGTTCATGGGTATTTTCCACCCGGATCCATTGGTCCCTCGGCACGGCGGTTTTCTTTTTATCTTTGTAGGATTTTTTTGAGCATTTATTCTGTACCGTATTCCCGATATATACTTCATCACGCAAAATTCCATCGATTGTCTGAAAACACCAGCGAGGTGTCTGACCTTTTTTTATATGAGCATTGCGGTAATTCAGATTCTGCACCTTCTGTTTATATTCCGACGGAACCAGCACTCCTTCATCGGTAAGTATCACACCTATTTTCGCCTTGCCTATGCCACTCAGATATAGGTGGTATATGCGTTTTACCACTTCTGCAGCATATGGATCGGGAATAAGATGATGGTTATCATCAGGGTCTTTAATATAGCCATAGGGTGCGACAGGTCCCAGAAATTGTCCCATTTTCTGCTTGATTAGATAACTTGCTTTGATTGATTCAGATAAATCCTCGCAGTACCACTCATTAATCAGCCCGTTAATCTGCCGTGTCTTTTTATTGCCCTTAAGCTCAGTGTCCACATTGTCCACTACACTTATGAACCTTATTCCCCACAGCGGGAAATCATGGTGAAGATATTTTTCAAGGTGCTCCATGTTTCTAGTAAACCTTGACTGGGTTTTGGCAATCACCACATCAAATTTCCTGTCACGCGCATCATTAATCAGTCTTTCAAATCCGGGTCTGTCATCATATAATCCGGAGTAGTCGTCATCTTTATAAATATCATACAGCTCAAAACCGTGAGACTCCACATAGTCCAGCAGAAGCATGGTCTGATTTACTATGGACTGACTCTCCTGCTGAGGATCTTCTTTATCAACATCTTCCTTTGATAATCTGCAATATATTGCCGCTTTTAATTTCATTTTTCCTCCTTCCCCGACAATACATATAATGATCACCGTTATGTTACTGCTTTCTTTTCCTCTTGTAAAATCTGCGAAATTTTCATTTGCACAATTTTAAGCAGGCAGCTGTCTGCGTCCGCGTCTCCATACCTGCGCCTGATCTGATATCCGTTGATTGTCTGAACCGGTTCATCATGCGTGCCTGTACGATTTCCTTCCATAAAGTCCTCCCTTCATCCAAAATCACTTCATCTTATGACTCGAAAAAAAAAAGATTCCACTTTACAGAAAATAAAAATCCTTTACCATGCGGCCGTCGGCTTCCAGCTCCACAGGACCTGCATCCGGGCTTTCCCCGGCGCAGATCCCCTTTCTCTATAAGCTGCTCC
>JBJESV010000045.1:0-46327 GCA_051882975.1 Emergencia sp. | reverse complement strand
TTTTCCCGATTCTCCTGCAACAACGAAACATAAAATTTAAGGAGGATTTAATCTATGGCTTGTTTCCTGGTAACAGCAGCAGAAGCGGTTGTCGTGACCGCAGCTGCAAAGGCAGTAAAACATCACGAAACTGAAGCATCTTCACTGAAGATGCCTGAACAGATCACAGCAGGTTCTGCAGATTGTGCGGTACAGGAGGAGAAGGTTCCGTTTTCAAGGAAACTCATGTGGCTCGCCAAGCTTCTCTGGGGAGGAGCTTTTCTGCTGGCCTTTGAACATGTATGGCACGGAGAGGTTGTACCGTGGTTCCCGTTCCTTACAGCCGCAGCGGACCCCGGCGACAGAGCGGAAATGCTTCACGAGATGTCTACAGTAGGTGTGACCATGGCAGTAATCGTCACAGCTGTATGGGTTGGAATGGTTCTGCTTTCCAGCGCTCTGGAGAAACGTGTTCCTGTCTCAGCACAGAAAGAAGTACAGTAAAGGAGAAGAATACACATGACATTACTTATCACAGTTTTTGCGGCAGTCGTTTCGACAGTGATCTGGTACAGACATGCCCCTGAGGACGAAATGAAGACAGGCTTCCTCTGCTTCATGTACTGGGGCGCATCCCTGATGTGGCTCGGTGACGCGATCTTCGAATATACTGAGATACATGAGGAATATTTCGCACCTGCCGCTGCTGATATGATCAACGATGCATTCCTCGGTCTTTCCGTCGTAGCCCTGGGCCTTGTTGCATGGCTGATCTATCTCTTCATAAAAGATCCGAAAGGTGTGGTTCGCACATCACTCTTCAGAAAATAATCTGAGCTGTCATCCCGAAGCCTGCTCTGAGACGTCTGTACTGATTCTGTATGTTTGCAACACACGCTCAAACATGCTATAATCATGATGACCGCCGGTGAAGCAGGTCACAAACGACTCGTACAAGGAGGAATCATTCATGAACATATTGGTCATAGACGGTCAGGGCGGGCGCCTGGGCAGACAGCTCATCGAAACGATACGCAGAAAGATTCCGGGAAGCCGCATCACGGCCATAGGAACCAACGCCATGGCCACAGCCGCCATGCTGAAAAGCGGCGCGGATGATGGTGCAACAGGGGAGAATCCGGTCATCGTCGCATGCCGCAGTGCAGATGTCATCGTGGGCCCTGTCGGCATCGTCATTGCCGACTCCCTTCTCGGAGAGGTCACGCCCAAAATGGCTGTCGCCGTTGCACAGAGCAGCGCAGCCAGGGTCCTGATCCCGATGAACCGCTGTGACAATCTGGTGGCAGGTGTCACCTGTCAGAATTTTGGAGATCTCGTCGAAGATGCGGTAAAAAAAATAGAAAGCTGTCGCAAAGCTGACCAGTAAGGTCATCCGGGCGACAGCTCTTTTTTTGCAGTTTACACCATACTTGTCCATTCCGCTTTTTCTTCATAATTGAAGCTTTTTCCTGTCAGAGATACATCTGTATAATTAAGGTGGTGATGTAATGACGAAACAGAGCTGTAAAGATTTTTTCTGTCAGATCTATGACAGCACATACCGCAGGGCCAGTCTTCTGGTAACGTCCAAATGCAGAAATCCGGATGATATCAGCGATATTCTGCAGGAGACTTATGCGGAGGTCTACTCAACCATTCAGAAAAAAGGAAGCTCATATATCAAAGCGCCCGAGGGGCTTGTTCTGGATATCGCCAGAAAAAAAATCTGGAAATATTATAACGGAAAGGAACCGCAGTCTGTCACAGATTTTTACGCAGAGGACACCTGCCAGATTCCATATCCGGGTAAGACACCGGGCACATTTCAGGTTGACGAGGCATTTCTCAATCGGGAGACACTGCGGGAGATACGGCAGATCGTGGACAGCAAGCCGGAAGATACCCGGCGCATTTTTTGTCTGTTTTATCTTCATGACCAGACAATCCCGGAGATAGCCCAGACCATGTCGGTTTCACAGTCTTTCGTAAAAAACCGGCTTTACCGGCTGGTGAACGAAATTCGAACCATCTATGGAAAGGGGGATATTTAGGGTATGAACGAGAGTGTTTTTGTGAAAAAAGTCATGGATAACGAAGAAAATGCAGCAGCTCCATTCTGTCTGCCTTGAGCCTTACAGTGTGACTCCGTCTTTCCAGACGGCGACCTGGCGGTATCCGGCCTCTTCGCTGCGGGTTTTCTTTCCGCCGGCAATCTCCATTACCAGTTCAAAGAGAAGGGATGCGATTCGTTCCGGATCCGCCCCCTCTGCGACTGAACCGGCATTGAAATCAATCCATCCGGGTTTTCGCTCTGCAAGAGAAGTATTTGAGGATATCTTGACAGTCGGCACAGGCCCGCCAAAAGGCGTTCCTCTTCCTGTAGTAAACAGAATCAGCTGTGCACCGGCGGCGGCCAGCGCCGATGCCGAGACCAGATCGTTTCCCGGTCCGTACAGCAGGTTCAGCCCTTTCTTCTGTACCTGTTCACCATATTCGAGAACGTCTGTCACAGGCATGGTACCGCCTTTCTGCACACAGCCGCAGCTTTTATCCTCCAGCGTTGTGATGCCCCCTTCTTTATTTCCGGGACTCGGATTCTCGTGGATTTTTTCTCCGTGGCTCAGAAAATACTGCCTGAACCCGTTTATCATGGATACCGCCTTGTCAAAGACCTCCCGGCTGATGCACCGGTTCAGAAGCATCTCTTCTGCGCCGAACATCTCAGGCACTTCAGTCAGCACAGCAGTCCCGCCGCAGGATATCAGCATATCACTGAACCTGCCCGCTGCCGGATTCGCTGTGATTCCGGAAAGTCCGTCGCTTCCGCCGCACTTCAGCCCCACGGTCAGACTGCTCAGCGGTACAGGCTGCCGTGAGAAAGCCGCAGCGAAGGCAGCGCATTGTTTCAGAAGCGTCTTTCCTTCCTTTAGTTCGTCTTCACAGTCCTGACAGACCAGAAAACGGATTCTCTCCGGATCATATTCTCCCAGTTCTTCCCTGAACTGCTCCATAGTAAGATTTTCACAGCCCAGTCCCAGAATCAGAACAGCGCCTGCATTGGGATGCTTTGCAAGAGATGCAAGAAGTCTCTTTGTCCGTTCGTGATCGGCTCCCGTCTGGCTGCAGCCGAAGGGATGGGTAAAGGCATACAATCCGTCCACAGTTCCCGAAACGAGATCCTGATTCTCCGCAGCCAGCTTTTCAGCCACATCGCTGACACATCCTGTCAGCGGAAGGATCCATATCTCGTTTCGTATTCCCACGCGTTTATCTTTCCGAAGATATCCCTGAAAAGTTCCCGCATCCGAAATCCGAGGCTGACCGGCTTCTGCACGATATACCCATTCGCTTTCACCGGAAAGGCAGGTTTTCATATTACAGGTATGCACCCGATCCCCTTCCTGTATATCTGCCGAAGCGCAGCCGATGGGAAAACCGTACTTGATGATCTCATCTCCCTCCGGAATCCTGCAGAGCGCTGCCTTGTGCCCCCGGGGGATATCCTGTCTGAGGCAGACAGTTCTCTCGCCGTCAGATACATTCTGTCCCGCCTGCAGATCTCGCAGCGCCACCGCCACATTGTCCTCCGGAGAGATCTTCAGAATATCCTTCATAGCTGATTCTCCTTTCCGATACATCTGGAAAACGCCTCCATCATGCCTTTCTCCCTGATCAGAGCCAGATTTGCCGAAACGGTCTCTGCCAGGTCCGGGATCCCGGTCAGACTGCATCCCCACATCGCTTCACTGGACAGCACAGCTTCCGTCAGACTCTGTGCATCGTCAGCTCTGTGCCTGTAGTAGAAATCCAGTATCCGGCCGTCATCACGCACTCTGTACATATATCCGTCCTGCCGTCTGCAGACCAGTGCATCCGGCTCCCTTGCACATATATCACAGCTGCAGAAGGCGATATATGCTGCCAGACTCATGGTCAGACATGCCGGAAGCCTCCCGTAAATTTCCCGGTACGCCTTCAGAGAAGGCAGATTTCTCGTTTTCCACTTGGATGTGGAGTTCAGACAGATGCTCAGAAGCTGATGATCCACGAAAGGATTGCTGAATCGGTCAAAGACCGATGCGGCAAAGGCCTCCGGCGCCTCTTCGCCCGGATCAAGACCCGGGATAATCTCCTCATAAACCATTCTGTTTACGAATTCTCTGATGATACCGTTCTCCATACAGCCGCGGACCCCATTCTCCCCTGCCAGAAAAGCTCCGGGAGCAAATCCTGTATGAGCTCCGTTGAGAATGCGCACCTTCCTCTGTTTATACGGGGTCACATCCGAAACCACTTTCACATTCAGACCTGCCCTCTCAAAGGGAAGCCTTCCGGAAAGAGATTCCGGTCCTTCGATAATCCAGGTTCCGTAAGGTTCAGCCACATCTGCCAGCAGATCGGTATAGCCGTTTTCCTCCGCCATCAGCGCTTTTTGCACCGGATCAGAAATTCCGCCTGAAACGATGCGGTCCACCAGGGTCGAACAGAACAGGTTCTCCTCTTCCACCCATTTGGTGAAGCCGGCACCCAGCTGCCAGTCCTCGATATGCCTTTTCACATATTCTTTCAGGACTTTTCCGTTGTCGTCGATAAGCTCACAGCTGAGAATGACGAGACCGCCCAAGCCTGCCCGGTACCTCTCAAAAAGTATTCTGGTCAGTTTCGCAGGAAAGCTTCCGGGCGGATTCTGATCAAAGGAAGAAGCCGGATCATACACAATACCGGCTTCTGTTGTGTTGGATACAACGATCTCAAGCTGGGGACTTCGTGCAAGTTCAAGAACCGAATCGAACTCTCTCCAGGCATTGATGCAGCGGCTCACGACAGATATGATTCTTTTCTGCCTGATCACTTCTCCCTTTTCGATGCCCTGCAGATACAGCGTATAAAGACCTTCCTGCTGCCTGAACGCCTCCGCAGGCTTCCTGGAGACAGGCTGCACCAGAACCGCTTTGCCGTTCCACCCGGCCCTTTCATTGGCGCAGTCAAAGAAATAGTCCGCAAAGGCTCTCAGAAAACTGCCTTCTCCGAACTGGAGAACCTTTTCCGGCGCGTGCTCCAGAATATACCCCTCATATCCATTCTTTTTCAGTATCTCATAGTTCAGCTGCTTTTCCAATTGCATCACGACCTTATCTCTGAACCCTTCCCGATCCGTCGCCTTCCGCCAGTTTCTTCACCTCGTCGGCGCTGACCATGTTGAAGTCTCCTTCAACAGTGTGTTTCAGACAGGATGCCGCAACTGCAAATTCGATGGTCTCCTGAGGTCCGAATCCTTCCAGAGAAGCATAGATCAGACCTCCTCCAAAGCTGTCGCCGCCGCCTACTCTGTCCACGATATGCACCATATACTTTCGGCTGAAATAATATTCTCCGTCTTCATAAAGCATGGCCGACCAGCCGTTGTCATTGGCGGAAACGGATTCTCGCAGGGTGACTGCCACTTTTTTGAATCCGAACCGGTCTGCCAGCTGCTTTGCCACGCTCTTGTAGCCTTCGCGGCTGACCTTTCCCGCCGTTATATCGGTGTCTTCTGCTCTGATTCCGAAAACATCGCCGGCATCTTCTTCATTGGCTATGCATACATCCACATACCGGCAGAGCTCCTCCATGGTTCTCCCCGCATCTTCTTTCGACCAGAGTTTCTTTCTGTAGTTCAGGTCGCAGGAAACTGTAATTCCCATTTCCTTTGCAGTTCTGCAGGCATCCAGACAGATCTCCGGAAGTTCTCCGCCCAGCGCCGGTGTGATGCCGGTAAAATGGAACCACTCTGCGCCGTCCAGAATCTTTTTCCAGTCAAAATCCCCGCGGGAAGCTCCGGCAATGGATGAGCCCGCTCTGTCGTAGATCACCTTGGACGGGCGCTGTGACGCTCCTTTCTCCAGATAATATATTCCTACTCTGTCTCCGCCCCGGACGATGCAGGATGTGTCCACGCCGTATCTGCGCAGAGCATTGACACCCGCCTGACCGATCTCATGAGCAGGCAGTTTTGTCACAAATGCGGCATCCAGACCGTAATTGGCAAGAGACACTGCCACATTGGCCTCACCGCCGCCGTAAGTGGCGCCGTATTTTTCTGCCTGTACGAACCGGTAATACCCTTCCGGCGCAAGTCTCAGCATGATTTCTCCAAATGTAACAACCTTTTTAGACATTTCCTTCCTCCTCTTTTCTCTATAACGCCTTTCTATTTCTGGACAAGGCGGACAGCAAATCCTCCCGCTTCTTCCTCCAGGCAGATGGACTTCAGCTTTTCGCCGTCATATTCCGCCGTCTCCATGCGGAAATGCACATCCTGCTTTCCCAGATAGTATACAGCTCTGTCCACGCTGGCGGTTCCCACGTCGATATATCCCCGTGTACCCCCAGAACTGGTTCCGGTCAGCTCGATGAAAGACTCTGCAAAAAGGCTTTCAAAGCGCGCCGCATTCCCTGCCGCTTCCTCTTCATTCTCCTGGAGGATTCCCATACGGATCACCTCGAAGTCCAGCATCTTTCTGACAGCTTCTCTGGTCAGTCTGGCAATCTCATCGAACCGGTTTTCTCTGACCAGAGCCGGTTTTATCATCCAGCTTCCTCCGCATGCGATGATTTTAGGGAAGGCCAGGTATTCGGCGATGTTTTTCTCACTGATGCCTCCTGTCGGCAGAAATTTCAGATTTACATAGGGTCCGGACAGGGCTTTGATCATGGCAAGTCCTCCTGCTGCCTCCGCAGGGAAAAATTTGACCGTATCCAGGCCTGCGCTCAGCGCCATCTCAATGGCATGGGTGTCCATACAGCCCGGAATCACAGGAATTTCCTTTGATATGCAGTAATCTACCACCTCCGGATTATACCCCGGTGTGACGATGAATTCGGCTCCTGCGTCCACCGCCCTGTCAGCCTGCTCACAGCTCAGTACGGTGCCTGCTCCTGTCAGCATATCCGGATATGCCTTTCTGATTCGTCTGATGGATTCCTCTGCAGCCGCTGTCCGGAAGGTTACCTCCGCACAGTCTATGCCGCCTTCACGCAGCGCACCTGCGGCTGCTTCGGCTTTTTCCGCATCATCCAGCACCACCACCGGAACGATGCCGATCTTTGAAATCTTATCTAATAATGCATTCATTGTGCTGCCTCCGTTATTCTTCAAGATATTGCTCAAGTATTCTTCTGACCGCTCCCTTTCCGCTGACCATTTCAGCAAAGCAGTCCCGCACCTTCAGAGCCAGTCCTGCCTCATAAAGGTTCACACCGAAGATTTTCTCATTGGAAAGAACAGGTTCCAGTATCGTATCCCAGTCTTTCTGATCTCCGAGACTGATTTCTCCCAGCTGCTTTTTCAGGCTGTCATAAAGCGGATCCGGGCTGACTTCAAAGATTCTTCCCTCATCATCAATACCCAGCAGATATCTGCACCAGCCGGCCAGTACCAGAGGGATCAGCCTCAGCTCACCGGGATCCCTGTCCGGATCTGCCATATAGGCCCTGATGGTCTCCCCGAACCTGATGGAGATCTTCTGCGAGGTGTCCGTTGCGATCCGCTGCGGTGTATCCGGCATGAACGGATTGGGGATCCGGCTGTTCAGAACTTCACTGAGAAAGTCCCTCGGGTTCAGAATCCCGGGATCCGTCACCACAGGAAGACCCTCCTCATAGCCCAGTCTGAAGACCAGAGCCCGAAGCTGAGGGTCTTTCATCTCGTCAGAAATCTTCTGGTAGCCGAGCAGGCATCCGAACACAGCGAGGGCTGTATGAAGCGGATTGAGACAAGTGCATACCTTCATTTTTTCCACTTTGTCTACGGTTTCTCTGTCCGTGAAGATCATTCCTCCCTTTTCCAGAGCCGGTCTTCCTGCAGGAAAACTGTCTTCTATGACCAGGTACTGGCATTCCTCCGCATTGACAAAAGGTGCGATATATGTCTGCTTTCCGGTAATGACCGGTTTCATTCCCTCCAGGCCGTCCTGCTCCAGCAGAGCCTGTATCTCAGCATCGGGACGAGGTGTGATCTTGTCTATCATCGTCCAAGGGAAGGACACTGTGCTCTCATCTTCCAGCCAGCGGCAGAAGCCGCTGCGTACCATTCCCTTTTCTTCCCATTTTGCAGCAAAGGCTGTAACGGCCGCCTTAAGTCTGTCTCCGTTATGGGAGAAATTGTCCATGCTGACAAGTGCCAGCGGCATGCCTCCGGCCAGATAACGGACATGACACAGAGCGGTTATCCTTCCCATATAGCTTTCCGCTTCTGCCGGACCTGCTTCGAAATCTCTAAGAACCGGCGCAAAATATGCTCCTGAAGGATCCTGCAGCTTATATCCCTTTTCTGTAATCGTAAAACTTGCCATCTGAAGGGACGGACTCCTGAAGATATCCTCCAGACGCCTCAGATTATCCTGCCGCTGCGAATCCATGGTCAGAGCCTCTGCAGCGCTGGCGATTACCCTTTTATCTACTGTTCCGTCCGCTTTCAGTGTTACAAGCAGACTGAGACAGTCGTGAGGCGCATAGACGGAGTCTATGATTTCCGTGTCAAAGCCCTCTGCAACGATCACTCCCGTGTCTTCACAGCCCGCATCCAGAAGGTTCTGCAGCACCGCTGCGGGAAAGGCCCGAAAAATATTCCCTGCACCGAAATGAATCCATCTGGGTTCGGCGGCAGTCTTTTTCCGGACAGCTTCTATATCAAAGGCGGGAAGTCCGATTCCCGCCTCAGCCCATCCGGGGCTTGAGAGCTGAGATAATTCCAGTTTCAGCATTCTATGTAGTTCCTTTCTATACTTCAATTCCTTCAACTTTGTTGTTCACCCATTTTTTCGACAGGAAACGCTTTGTCAGTACAACCCCTTTGACCAGATCCTCAGCCTGTGCAAAGAGTACCACCAGATATACCGGCAGATGCCAGACAAGGGCGCCGATAAAGACCAGCGGCACGCTGACAAGCCAGATGGCGGAAACCTCTGCCGCCATGGCGAACCTCACATCTCCTCCAGCCCGCAGGATCCCTGTGATCAGCGTGATATTGCAGACTTTCAGCGGCATAAAACCGCCGTAAATGCACAGCAGAATCACCAGATAGCGGAAACTGGTCTCTTCAAACCGGAAGAGGCCGGCCAAAGGGTATGCTGCAGCTATGAGCAGCCCTCCTGCCAGAATGCCGAGGATTCCATTGAGTTTCAGAAGCTTTCCTGCGCAGTTCCACGCTTCTTTCCTTTCGCCTCTGCCCAGAAGTTCGCCGGTCATGATCAGCGAGGCGTCTCCCACACTGTAGATCGTCTTGGTGAAGATATGAGCCACCACATCCGCCGCCTGCGCCGCGGCTGAGGCCATGATGCTGATCCTGCCGTAGGCGGCATTGTAGGCCGACATGCCTCCGCTCCACATCATCTCGTTTATGGTTGTAGGAACGGCATTTCTGAAAATCTCTCCGGCAAGCTGCCTGTTCAGATGCAGATAGCTTCTCTTTTCCTGCAGAAGGGGGCTGCGGCTTACGGCCATGCCTGCCAGCAGGATCAGAAGATTGGATGCCTGCGAAAAAGTCGTTGCAAGGGCCGCTCCGTCCGCACCCAGGGCCGGCAGACCCAGCTTTCCGAAGATCAGCACATAGTTCAGCCCCACGTTTATAAAGATCGCGCCGATACTTGCAAAGACAGGAAGTTTCACCTGCTGCATAGCTTTCAGCGCCATGACCAGAGGAAGCATCACCGGGTAGATCAGCAGACATGGGCTCCTGTACACCACATAGGAGGCTCCCGTTTCCGCCACCGCATCGATGCTGGTGAAGATGCGCAGAATGTGTTCCGGCACCATGATGACCAGGAGAAAAAGCGCCAGGCTGACAAGGAGCATACTTCCTATGGTTGTCGACAGTGTCTTCCGTATTCCGTTCAGATTTCCGCTGCCGAAAAACTGGGCCATGTAGGTGGATGCGCCTCCGGCAAAGCCGTAGATCGTCATGGACTGGATAAAGAAAAGCTGGGTTCCCAGGCCTACCGCAGAGACGGATACCTCTCCCAGGCTGCTGACCATTAGGGTATCGACAAAATCTGCGCTGGCAGTCAGTAATCCCTCCAGGGACATGGGAAGCGCCAGCTTAACCAGTTTTTTATTCGTGTTTTCTTTCAGTTCTGTCATCATTTCTGTTTACGGATGCTTTCCAGGATTCCATTCAGATATGCGATTCCCAGGGCTCTGTCGTAGAGACCGTAGCCGGCTCTTCCTTTTTCATCCCAGATCATTCTGCCGTGATCAGGACGGATATAGCCCGTAAATCCTGTATCATCCAGCGCTTTCATGATTTCGTACATATCAAAGCTTCCGTCTGAGGAAAGGTGAGAAGACTCATAAAAATGTCCCGGCTCTTCGATCTTCAGATTTCTCACGTGGGCAAAGGCAATCCTGTTCTTTTCACCGAAATACCGGATGATCTCCGGAAGATGATTTTCCGGATCAGACCCGAGAGATCCTGTGCACAGAGTTATGCAGTTGCAGGGACTGTCCACCATGGAGATGACCTCATCGAAACTCTCCTTTGAATTGGCGATTCTCGGCAGTCCGAAGATATCCCATGGCGGATCGTCCGGATGCATGGCCATTCTGATGCCGCATTCCTCACAGACAGGAATAACCGCTTCAAGGAAGTATTTCAGATTGGCTTTCAGATCCTCATGAGACACATTCCTGTATGCTTCAAACAGCTTTTTCAGTTCCGCCATCCTCTCCGGCTCCCAGCCGGCCATTTCGAACTCGCCTGTCTGGTTCTGAATCTCATCGGCGAATTTCTGCGGATCCGTGATCCGGTCGATGACAGACTGATCATAGCTCATGGTGGTGGAACCGTCAGGCAGCTCTCTGTCCAGGCTTGTCCTGGTCCAGTCGAAAACCGGCATAAAGTTGTAGCAGATTACCTTTACTCCGATCTCCTTCAGATTGCGGATGGTCTGAATATAGTTGTCTATGTATCTGTCCCGCGACGGCAGTCCCAGTTTGATATCCTCATGGACATTGACGCTCTCTATCACCTCAAGTTCCAGTCCTGCGTCGCTGACCTCCTTCTTAAGTTCTCTGAGCCGTTCCATGGGCCAGAGTTCCCCTGCCGGTATGTCCATCAGAGATGTCACCACCCCTGTGATTCCCGGAATCTGTCTGATATATTTCAGCGGAATCGGATCCATAGCGGAGCCGTACCACCTGAATGTCATTTTCATTTCATTCCTCCTCCGGAGTTTTCAAACTGAAAAAACTCCAATGTGTTGTAATATGAGATGTCCTGAACCATCTTCCCCAGAAGTTCCGTATCGTCAGGATACCAGCCCTGCTCGACCCACTCTCCCATGAGCTGGCACAGAATTCTCCTGAAATACTCATGTCTGGTGTAGGACAGCAGGCTTCTGGAATCTGTGAGCATCCCGATAAAATTTGCCAGGACGCTGTGACTTGCCAGATTCTCCAGATGATCCCTCATTCCCTGCAGGTGGTCGTTGAACCACCATGCGCTTCCGTGCTGTACTTTTCCACGGACATTTTCCTGACTGTAGCAGCCGCAGACCGTGTCGATCATTGCATTCTCCACAGGGTCCAGCGAATAGACCACAGTTTTAGGCAGAATGCCGCGGTTTTCCATCATATCCAGGAGCTGCGGCAGTCTGTTGCCGGATTTTTTTCCGGAAATGCAGTCGTAGCCCGTATCCGGTCCCAGTTTTTCGAACATAAGACTGCTGTTGTTCCGGCTTGCTCCGTAGTGCAGCTGCATCACCCATTCTCTGGAACTGTACATCTCTGCCAGATCCGTAAGCAGACGGGTTCTGTAGCTTTCTTTCTCTTCTTCAGAAAGGACTTCTCCGCGAAGGCCTTTCTGAAAGATTTCTTCTATTTTCTCCTCACCTGCATATCTGCAAGGAATAAAATCGAGGCCGTGATCGCTGGTCCTGCATCCCATCTCGTTAAAATAATTTATGGATAAATGGAGGACTTCAACCAGATCACTGTAGGATGTGATTTTTCGGGAAAAACGTGTTGCCAGCACGTTCATGTAAGACCTGAAATCATCAGCCTCAATCTTAAATGCCTTGTCCGGCCGGAATGCAGGTAAAACGCTGATTTCAAATTCTTTATCTTCTCTGATGAGCCTGTGCCATCTGAGATCATCTTCCGGATTGTCTGTCGTGCAGATTGTCTCCACGCCGGATTCCTTCAGAATTTTCTTTGCAGAAAGTTTCTTTTTCCGGATCACCTCATTGCAGTGATCCCATACCTTCTCCCCGCTGGAAGCGGTCAGTACGCCTTCATAGTCAAAATATCTGGCAAGCTCCAGCATGCTCCAGTGATAGAGCGGATTGCCGATACACTTCTCCAGAACGGATGCCCAGGCGATAAATTTTTCCTTATCGTCTGCATCTCCTGTAATATATTTTTCACTGATGCCGCAGTTTCTCATGAGACGCCATTTATAATGGTCTCCCGAAAGCCACAGCCGGGTTATATTCTCATAGACTCTGTCTTCTGCGATGTCTCTCGGATCCAGATGACAGTGATAGTCTATGATGGGCATCTTCTCCGCATATTCGTGATACAGCCGTCTGGACGTATCTGTCGTCAGCAGAAAATCATCATGGATAAACTTCATAACAGACTCCTTACAAGACCTTAGACAGGAAATCTTTTGTTCTCGGATGCTGCGGATTTTCAAACAGCTCCTTCGGCGTGTTTTCCTCCAGGATCACACCTTCATCGATGAACAGGACTCTGTCTCCCACTTCCCGGGCAAATCCCATCTCGTGGGTCACCACTACCATAGTCATGCCGGAAGCTGCAAGTTCCTTCATGACGGCCAGGACCTCTCCCACCATCTCCGGATCCAGTGCTGAAGTAGGCTCATCAAAAAGCATGATATCCGGATCCATTGCAAGGGCTCTGGCAATAGCGACTCTCTGCTTCTGCCCTCCTGAAAGCTGCTGCGGGTAGCTGTCCGCCTTTTCTTCCAGTCCGACACGGCGCAGGAGCTCCAGCGCTCTCTTCTCAGCCTGTTCCTTCGGTGTCTTTTTTACCGTCGTCGGTGCAACACACATGTTGCGCATGATATTCATATTGGTGAACAGATTAAACTGCTGGAAGACCATGCCCATCTTCTGACGGATTTTGTTTACATTGGCCTTTCTGCCTGTGATCTCCTCGCCTTCCACCACAATGCTTCCCTCATTGGGTATTTCCAGGAGGTTGAGGCAGCGCAGAAAGGTGCTTTTTCCGGAACCGCTCGGGCCGATGACAACGACGACTTCTCCCTTGTGGATATCCACATCGATTCCTCTGAGCACTTCGTTCTTCCCAAAGGATTTTTTCAGGTTTCTAACTTCTATCATCACTTGCTTTCAGCCTCCTTTCCAGCACGCCGATCAGTTTGGTCAGTATATAAGAAATGGTAAAATAGATAATTGCTGCGATAATCAGCGGTTCGAATGCAAGAAGCGTGTTTCCTCTGATGGTATCGGTATTGTACATAAGGTCATGGATTCCGATGATGGAAAGCATGGATGTGTTTTTCGTGACCACGATAAACTCATTGCACAGTGCGGGAAGTATGTTTTTGATGGCCTGCGGAATGACCAGAAGCCTGGTCGTTGCAGCATGACTCAGTCCCAGCGATCTTGCCGCTTCTATCTGCCCTTTATCGACCGCCTCAATGCCGGCCCGGACTATTTCTGCCACATATGCGCCGCTGTTGATGGCCAGGGCCGCGATGCCCGCTGTAGAGTCAGCCAGATTGATGCCAAAGCTGAACAGACCGAAATACACGATGTAGATCTGAACCAGGATCGGTGTTCCTCTGACAAAGTTGATATAGGAAACTGCAACGCCCCGGAGCACCCGGAGTCTGGACAGTTTCATCAGGGCCAGTGCGATGCCGAGTATAATCCCGAAAAAAACTGCAAAGATAGAAAAAATGATCGTAATCTTCAGTCCCTCGACATAAAAAGGCCAGTAGGTATGTAAAAACTCAAACTTCATATTGTCCTCTTTCCTTTATAAACAAAGGCTTTAAGCCCGGAGCCGGAATCATTGTCCGGCTCCGCACTTAAATATAAAACAGTGTCTTTTATGCGATATCGTCCATATCCATCAGAGCGATGGCATCGTCTTCCCACTTCTGCAGGTCGCCGTTTTCGATGACTCTGTCAAGAACTCTGTTGATAACCTCGATGAGATCCTCATTGTTTTCTTTTCTTACGAGAACGCAGGATCCCTGGCTTTCCTCATCAGTCAGTTCATACTGAATTGCGGACATTTCCAGATCATCGTTATATTTTGCATACAGAGAAGCTACGACATAGTCCAGGCATACGCCGTCGATTCTGCCGCTCTGCAGGGCAGCTACAAGATCAGGAATCTTTCCGAGAACATAGGTGTCAGCTGCCGGATAGTGAGCAGGGAAAGTCTTTTCCTGTTCTGCGCCTTTCAGAACGCCGATGGTCTTTCCGGACAGATCGCTGTCGGCATCCACATCGCCGGCATTGTCAGTTCTCATCAGGATAACCTGCACGGATTTGTGATAAGGATTTGAGAATGCCGCATTTTCTGCACGTTCTTCCGTATAGGCAAGACCCGGCAGGAAGTCAACCTTACCTGTTGACAGTGCAGGGAGCAGTCCGTCGAAGGACATGTCCACAACTTCCAGTTCAACGCCCAGTTCATCAGCGATAGCCTGTCCCAGGTCGATGTCAAATCCGACGATAGTATCTTCACCGTCGATGGTCTTGTGGAATTCGAAAGGTGCGTAAGTGGCATTGACGCCCATGACGATCTTTCCTTCTTCTTTGATTTTAGCCATGGTTTCGCCCATTTCTCCAGATGTATCCCCGCTGTCTGAGCCGCAGGCTGCAAGAGAGAATACCATTGCCATTGCCAGCAGTAAAGTGGCCAGTTTGGTTAATTTCTTCTTCATTTTCTGTTCCTCCTGTTAATTTACTCTTCTGAACCAGGGTAACCGTCCCTGCCTACCGGGAATCCTTCTGAAGCGAATTTGATCCATAAGTAGTGAATGCCTTCATCACCTACAGGTCTCGCACTGTAGCTTGCGCCCTTCGGCACGAAAATCACATCGCCGTCTCTCGCTTCGTGTTCTTCACCGTTAACGGTATATCTGAAATGGGATCCAGGTAGCACATAATTCCACTGCTGCAGGTGTTCCTGAACATGTTCGCCGACAAAGGCGCTCTGCCCCTGTCCGTCGTTCATGCCCGCGAACCATCTGCCGAACGCAGTATCCAGGACCAGTCTGCGGCTCTCTATGGTGGAGCCCAGTTTTCCTGTATAGTATTCTGTAAATCTGAAGCATTCAGATTTTTTTCTCATGTTCGGAAGGATGATGTGGTAATCTATATACTCCTTTTCATCATAGGCGTTCATCACGCCGACAATATGTACGAACTTGAGATCCTTTTCTCCTGCTTCAATCCAGAATGCCTCTTTTTTATAGTTCGGGATGAATATCCCCTGTTCATCGATGTTCCACGCTCTGTTCTTCGTCGCAACATATCCTGTGGCATTCACGAAGAAAAACATCTGCATCCTGTCGTCCAGCCCCAGAAGCTCCGGTTCATATCTGCATCCTGCCTTCAGGGTGCATTCGTATAAAGCAAGATCCGGATGGGTGCCTGCCGCCAGTTCACGTCTTGTCAGTCCCTCTGTCTTCTTCATATCAGTCATTTATATTTCCTCCCATGCTCTGTTTAATTCAAACCATACATAATTGATAAAACCGTCCTCACTGCACTGCGAACCGTGTGAGGTCCCATGCGGCGTGAAGGAGACATCTCCTTCTCTCACCGGGATCTCCCTGCCTCCGGCGGTGTAGGTGAAATCTGATCCGTCGATCATGAAATACCACTGTTCCAGCGTCGGATGTGTATGCTGGCCGATGAAGTCCGGTCCCGCGCCGATATTCCAACCCATGGTGTAACGGCCCAGATGCCTTCCGGCCACAATACTGTGGGATACCACCTTTGATCCCGACTCCTGAGTGAATCTCTCCGTATATTCGATGGATTCCCTCAGTCTTACAAAGCGAGGCAGCACATACTGGCAGTTCTTCATCTGACGGTGGTCTATCTCTGTCATCGGTCCGGTGATGCGGATGAACTGCATTTCCTCATCGTCCGCTGTCAGCACCACCCTTTCTCTGTCGAAATCCGGGATGAACACAGCCTGATCGTCAACAGCAAAAATCCTGTTCCCGCTTTTCACGATGCCGCTTCTAGATGTAAAAAAGATCAGCTGCATCCGGTCGTCTTCTCCGAACACCTCCAGGACTTTTTCCTTTCCGGCCTGAAGGCGGCATTTGCAGATTCTGATGCCGGGACAGGTCCCTGCAAGAATTTCTGTCTCCGCATAGCCGTCAGCGTAATCGAATCCGATCTCTTCCGCCTTTACAATTTTAATCTCCTGCATACTCTCTTCCTTTCTGTCTCTTATAGAAACTCTGATAATATCTTCATATTCTGCATATCTGCAGCGGCGGGGTCCTGATAGTACCTGCGCGCCGTGATCTCCAGCCCGAGAATCCCCTGATAGTCATATTGACGCAGGGTTTCAAGCCAGGATCCGAGCGGCTGTGTTCCGTCTCCCCACACCAGATGCCCGTAAGGATTTCCATCGATGAAGTGTGTATTGATGATATCGCTGCCGAAAACCTCAAACCACTGCTCCGGCGTTTCACCCGCCACACCCATAGCGGTGGTGTCAATCATGATTTTCAGAGCCGGATGAGCGACCTCGTCATACATCTTTTTCGTTTCCGCCAGGTTCCAGCACAGCTGAGTTTCTGCCCTTCTCAGAGATTCCATGGTAAGGGTCACACCCTCTTTTTCTGCAGCATCACAGAGGTTCAGAATCATCTCCTTCGAGCGTTCCCAGGCAGTCTGCCGGTCCTCGTTCCAGTATCCCCAGCCGGAGTTCATGACCATCATGCTGCAGCCCAGTTCAGCCGCTGCACGGATGCCTTCCAGATAGTAACGGTATACTCTCTTCCTCTGCTCTTGCGGCTGCATGCCCATCTGATAGCCGTATGTTCCGCTGGATGCGGTAAAACACTTTATCTCCAGATTCCGTCTGCGGGCCGCCTTTCTGATGCGGCTGCAGTCGCTGCAGGATTCGTAATCCAGATAGAAGTGAGGCGCACCGCCCCACAGAGCCACTGTCCTGAACCCGGCTTTCTCCATGGAATCGAAAAAATAATCCAGTGAATAATTGTAATAATGGCAATTCATGCCTGCAATCTGTTCAAGTCTAATCAGTCCCATCTGCCGCCTCCCTCAGTCGTCTGTCTGCCTCAAAGGGCTCGTCCAGATAACAGTCATCGCTGAAGAAAAAGATCATCTCCTGTTCTTCACTGCCTGTCTGTCTGATCTGCTCTTCTGCCGCCGGCAGGTCTTCCGGAGATGAAAAGCGCAGATATCTTATCCGTCCGGGAAAACGCCTTTCCCATTCCTCTGGAGTTTCTCCCGCTGCTGCCAGTGCATCGGTGTTCAGACCGAAGCGGAGTGCATCGCATCCTATATGCTCATCGAGTTCCGCCATCTGTTCAAGTGTCGTTATAAATCCTTCATATTGCGGACTTTCTGTCTCCAGCGTCAGAAACACGCCTTTCTGCTGTGCATAGAGGGCCAGTTCTTTCAGATTATCTGCCGTTCGCCGGAAAATCATACTCTGATCCAGATCTCTGAATGCCCCGGTGATTCCGGTGTTCACACCGGCAGCCCCCAGCGATGCCGCATAGTCGATGCAGTTTCTGTATGCCTGCACGCTTTTCTGATTCCATCTGGCATCCGGACTGCACAGATTGTATCTGAAGGAAATGGTCTCCGGATGTACAGAGGTGATCTTTACTCCGTACCTGTCCGCCAGTTCCGGGAGCTTCAGGAAGTCATCGATCACATTGCCGTCGATGAAAATATGGGGTGTTCCCAGATAAAGCTCCGCCTGTGTCCATCCCGCTTCTCTCATTCTGCAGAAGAAAAACTCCGCATCATAGTAGAAGTAGTGGACGTTGGAGCACACGATGTTTCTCATTTTTTCTGACTTCCGCTTCATTCCATTTCGTCCCACGCCCGGTTCAGTTCAAACCAGATATAATGAATGAATCCGTTCTCCCTGCAGGTGGATCCGTGGGAGGTTCCATGAGGCGTGAAGGAAACGTCTCCGGCCTTTACATCTATGGAACTGTCTCCCGCATCATAGGTAAAATCAGCACCGTCCAGCATGAAATACCACTGTTCCAGGGTAGGATGCGTGTGCTGACCGACGAAGTCCGGTCCCTCTCCTATGACCCATCCCATGGTATACCGGCCCAGATGCCTGCCTGCGATGACGCTGTGCTGTCTGACTTTTGCTCCGGATTCCTGGGTGAAACGTTCTGTATACTGGATGACCTGGCTGAATTTCACAAACCTGGGCAGTACATACTGGCAGTGATCCATCTGTCTGCGGTCCGTATCGTTCATCGGTCCTGTGATATGTATGAACTTCAGATCAGACTCCCCGGCGGTGACTGCAACCGGTTCCCTGTCAAAATCCGGAATGAATACACATTTCTCATCTATGACCCGGATTTTATTCCCCGCTTTCACCATGCCGTCTCCCTCTGTAAAAGCGAATATCTGCATCCTGTCATCTCTGCTGTACACATCAAAGGCTTTTGATGCGCCTGCCTTCAGCTCACACATTTCCAGTGAAACTTCAGGACAGGTCTCAGCAAGGATCCGTTCTGCCGAAAACCCTTCCGTAAAGGTCCGTTTAAGACTGTCGTTTTTGAAAATAGAAACTTTATTCATGCTTCCCTCCGTTTTATATATTTCTGATATATCACTTGTATATTGAAATTCGCGCACTCATATATGTTATAATATCCATATATTACTAAAAAGGAGATTCTTCCCTCATGACCCAGAAAACAGGACTTTCCGACATAGCATACGATGAAATCAAAACCATGATTCTCCAGAATAAACTGAAACCGGGCCAGTTCGTCAATGAAGCGCAGCTTCAGGAGATGCTGGGACTGGGCAGAACACCCGTAAGGGAGGCTGTTCTCCGGCTGGCCGGTAATGACCTGATTACCGTACATCCCCGCAAAGGTATTGAAATATCAACCATATCGCCAAAGACCATTCACGATATCTTTCAGGTACGCATCATCATGGAGCCTGCGATTCTGCAGACCGGCTGCGAAAACCTGGACAGACAGAAACTCCTGGATTTCCGGGCGAGATTTCAGGCGTACAGTCAGCTGGATCCGTCTTCTGTTTCCGTCGAGCAGTCTCTCCAGATCGCTCAGCTCGACAACGAGTTTCATCTCTATATCGTCGATTCCCTGGAAAACAGATATGCGTCTCAGATGATGAACATCTTTGTCGATAAACTGACCATGATCCGTTCTGCAGTCAGCACCGGATCAAAGACCAGACTCAGTGTCAGCACCCAGGAGCATCTGGAAATCATCGATGCCATCCTCGACGGCAGAATCAACACCGCATGCAGCAGGCTCAGAAAACACATCGAGGTATCCTACGAGGAAGCCATCAGAACGCTGGTCTATCTGTACTGACTCTCTGCTGTCATCTTTCCTTCTTTAAGGTCGTCCCTCTCTCTATGAATTCTGTAGACAGAACGGTTTTATGGACTGCCTCGTTTCCGTCCAGCACTCGCATCAGGGTAGCTACCGTATTGATACAGAGCATCTCGCACTTGTTATCCACCGATGAAAGCTCCGGACTGCAGCAGATGGAAAGCACGGAGTTGTTGCATCCGATGACCGCCAGCTCTTCCGGAACGCGTATACCCGCTTTCTGTGCGAATTTCAGCGCTGCAAGAGCCATTTCATCATCTGCTGCAAGAACCGCATCGAAGCTGATTCCTCTGCTGCTCAGCTCCGTCAGACTTTCTCTGATTTTTTCCATTTTGCCCCCGCTCTGGAAAACCAGCTCGGGATCCGTATCCAGGCCGCTTTCCTGCAGAGCTTTCTGATAACCGGCATACTTGGCACGCATACTGGACGTTTCCTCTCTGTAAAGGAACAGGATATTCCTGTTGCCCCGGCTGATGAGATGCATCGCCGCATCATAGAAGGCTGTATAATCATCTGAAAGATTGCAGTAGATGTTGTCACTCTTCAGATATCCGTTCAGCATCATGACCGGAACTCTGGCCGATGCGTCGATGATGTACCGGTTGTTTTTTTCTATATTTTCAATGTAGTGAGATCCTACGAGAATCACAGCATCCACCCGTCTGGCTTCCATCGCCTTCATGCACTCCTGCTTCTGTTCCAGACGATAGCCTGTACAGTTGAGGATCGTATCAAAGCCGTGCAGTCTCAGTTCCCTTTCCAGAAAAGAGACCGCATTGGCAAGGTAGATGTCCGCAACATCAGCGCAGAGAATACCGATCGTTCTCATAGAACCTGTTCCCAGGCCCCTCGCAAATGCATTAGGTTCATATCCGCATTCATCGATTACCTGCAGTACCCTTTCCTTGGTCTGCTCACTCACCTTGGAGCTTCCGTTAAGAACTCTGGAAACTGTAGCAATGGACACCCCCGCTTTGCTGGAGATATCATATATGGTATTCTGCTTATTTCTGTCTCTCTCTGCCATGTAAGCGCTTTCACTCCTTTACACGAATGATTATAGACCTGTGATAATCTTTTGTCAAGTGAGTTGTTGAAGTTTTCAAAAAATTTATTTTATATATAGAAAAAACGGCTTTATCAAGCCGTTTTTCTGATTTTTTGCCTTGCTTTATTTTTCTTTTTATCCTCTATAAAAACTCTTCGATGCGAATTTATATTTTGTAAGCACTTACAATTTTATGTCCTTTTCCATACCCATCTCCACAATGCGGTCGCTGATATGCTGTGCCATGGGCAGATCGTGAGCGATGAGCAGCACGGTCAGGTTTCTTTCATCATGGAGCCGTTTCAGCAGATGTATGATCTGGGACTGAATCGTCACATCCAGAGATGCGATAGGCTCGTCGGCAATCAGCAGATCCGGGTCTGTGATCAGTGCGCGGGCAATAGCCGCTCTCTGCCTCTGTCCTCCCGAGACATCATAAGGATGACGCACGGCCAGTTCCCTTTCCAGTCCCACCTGATCCATCAGGCTATATACTTTTTCTTCCATTTCCGCCCTGCTGCGGCAGCTTCGTCTGATGACCAGAGGCTCGGCGATAATATCGAAAAGCTTCATCCTCGGGTTAAAGGCAGACGCCGAATCCTGAAAAATCATCTGTTTTCTGCACCCTTCCGCCAGGCGGATCTCACCGGCGTCAGGCTGATAGATTCCCATAATGCATCTGGCAAGGGTGGATTTGCCGCAGCCGGAAGGTCCCACGATGCCGACGATCTCTCCTCTGCGGACGGTCAGGTCGAACCCGTCCAGTACGCGGTTCACCTTTTTTCTCCCCAGCGCAAAGTGCTTTTCGAGTCCTCGGATTACCGCCACGGCCTCTCCACAGCCGGGAATCTCTGAATTTTCTTTCCGGCCGTCATCCTGCGGCAGTTCTCCGCCGCCCTTTCCGATGGTTTTTCCGAAAGCGCCGTGATAGTGGCTGCCTCCTTTTCCGTACCGGGCATAGCCTAGAAGCTGCCGGGTATATTCATGCTCCGGTCCGGCAAAGATATCCGCTGTGCACCCCTCTTCGAGGATGCGCCCATCCTTCATTACTGCGATCCGGTCAGCTATATCTTCCGCCAGACCAAGATCGTGGGTCACAAAGAGCACAGCCCGTTCTCCGTCTGCCGCCAGCTTTTTCAGAAGCTCCATAATCTTCCCCTGGGTATCCAGATCCAGAGCTGTAGTCGGCTCATCTGCAATGAGCAGCTTCGGATCTGCCGCCAGTGCGATGGCGATGGCGACCCTCTGCCGCATTCCTCCAGAGAAATGATGAGGATACTGGCCGAATCGCAGCTCCGGCTGTCCGATCTCCACCAGTCGGAGAAGCTCCAGCGCTTTTTCTTTCGCCTCTTTCCGCGAGAGTTTTCCGTGAAGCAGGATCGGCTCCATGATCTGATGTCCCACGGACAGTGTCGGATTCAGGGACGACATCGGGTCCTGAAACACCATGGCGGCATCTCTCCCCCGTATTTTTTCCAGCTCCTTTTCGCTCATGGCAGTTACTTCCCGGCCGCACAGGACGATCCTTCCTCCTTCGACAGACGCATGTCTGCTGTGCAGCATCATGACCGCACGGCAGAGAGCAGTTTTGCCGCAGCCGGATTCTCCTACCAGTGCCAGGGTCTGTCCTGCCTCAAGCTGCAGGCTGACGTCCCGTACCGCAGGAACTCTGCCGTCAGGTCCGTGAAAAGACAGCCTTAAATTTTCCACACTGAGAATCTGTTTGCCCATTTATTCTATGCTCCATTCCGCAATATTCCAGAACACGCCTACGCCGTGATGTCCCAGAATCGTGTTTTCTGTAATGCCGGAGATATTCTTCCTGACAGCATAATCCGCATCCACATAGGCGATAAATGTATACGGCATGTTCTCAGTCAGAGCCTGCTGAAAGTCCGCATAAAGCGCCGCCCTTTCCTCGCCGTCCTCTGTATGTCTGGCTTCGGCGAGAATGCGGTCCACCTTTGCATCGGAATATCCGGTATAGTTGTCTCCCGCTCCCGATGAGAACACCTTGTAAGTATGGTCATCTGCATCGAAAGGGCTTCCCCATCCGATGATGCAGCAGTCCTGTCCTGCCCAGTCCAGAGAAGGCTTCGCCTCGGCAGATGCCTTGACGCCGATCTTCTGCAGCTGATTTGCGCACATTTTCGCCATATCCACACGCACCTGATCATCGGCCATCGCGGATATGACGAATTCCAGCACGGTACCGTCCTTTTCATAATATCCGTCGCTGTTCTTCTTCCAGCCGTCCTCCTCCAGAAGCTGCTGACACTTCTCAGGATCGTACTCGAACTTTTCCATTGTTTCATCGTTATAGCGGTTCTTCTGAATCGGGGAATAGGCTTTCTGGCCCTCTCCCAGCAGCACGCTTTCTATGATTGCATCCCGATCGATACCGCAGCTTAGAATCCCGGAAAGTTCCGGATATCTGCTGAACAGAGGACTCCCTGCAAAGTTGTATGCAACAGCTCTGTAGTCAGCTGTTTCCATGCGATATACATTGAAATTACCGGTTTTCTCGATATCACCGGCAGTCTTTGCAGTAATCTGAGCCATGTCGATGTCTCCTGATTCAAGCTGCATCGCTCTTGCGTCCGTATCCGGCACAATCTTGAAAATAACCGTATCGATGTTCGGTTCGCCGGCATAATACCCGTCGAACTTCTCCATGGTGATAGACTGTCCCGGATCCCATTCGGTCATCATATAGGGACCTGCTCCCACAGGATTCTGATTGAAGGTGCAGGTTGCCAGATCTTCCCCTTCCAGGAGATGAGCCGGCAGGATGCCGATGGTCATATAGTCCGGAAATGCGACGTTGTTCTGGCTGAGCCTGATTTCCGCAGTCAGTTCGTCCGGACAGCGGATTTCCTCGATATCTGTATAATTGGATATGATCTCCGACTGATTCTCCGGATCAAGAATTGCCTCCAGAGTGAATTTCACATCTTCGCTGGTAAGTGGCTCACCGTCATGGAAGGTCAGCCCTTCTCTCAGATGGAAGGTGTAGGTGCAGCTGTCTTCATCATAATCCCAGCTTTCAGCCAGAGCCGGCACCACCTGGTTGTCTGCATCATGGGCAGTCAGTCCTGCAAAGAGCAGTGCATTGATCTCGCCGTGCTCATAGAGGGCCGGATTGATGGCCGTATAGTCGCCGCTTCCGTATACCAGAGTGTTTTCACTCCCGCTTTTTCCGTCCTCTCCGCCGCATCCGGCCAGAACAGAGCAGAGGCTGACAACCAGAACACACAACAGTGCGATTGTTTTTTTCTTTTTCATGTTTTTTCTCCCTTTTCTACAGGTTGCTGTGCAGCCTGTTGTTCTTTCTTCTTATATATTCTCCTAAATCCGTGACGCAGACCAGGGTTGCTGTCAGTACCGTGCCCGGAATGACAATCAGCCACCAGCAGTCAGAAAGCAGCACTTCCTGAGACATGGAAAGAAGGCTTCCCCAGGACACAGTGGTCAGCGGCAGTCCGAGACCCAGAAAACTGAGTGTGGACTCTGTGACGATGGCCTGCCCGATATTTGTGACCACCATGAACATGATGGACGGTATGAAATTCGGCAGCAGATGCCGCCGCAGAATATACCAGAATCCTCCTTCCATGGTTCTGGCAGCAAGGATATAGTCGCTTTCTCCGATCTGGCGCACTTCATTTCTGACGATCTTTGCGATATTGGGCCAGCTTGTCAGCCCGATGATGACCGAAAGCGACAGCCAGGTGGCTTGTCCCCACAATGCCTGCAGAAAGATGATCAGCAGGATCTGAGGAATACTGATTATCAGCTCGGAAAACCGCATGAGCAGTTCGTCCGCCAGCTTTCCGCAGAGACCGCTGACAGCCCCGCAGACCACCGCTGCCGCCGTGGAAATCAGCGCGCTTGTCAGCCCGATGGCAATAGAAGCTCTTCCTCCATACAGAATCATGGTCAGAAGGTCTCTCCCCAGATTGTCAGTTCCCAGAAGATGGTCTTTTCCCGGCGGGACACAGACCGCGGACGGATCCATGAAATCCTCCGGGTAAGGCGACAGCACTCCCGCAAAGATACTGGCGCAGATGATGATTCCCAGCACGGTCATGGAAGCTTTTGGAAATTTCCTTTTCATGCAGCCTGCCCCCTTTCCCCATCATCGGAAAGGTCATCATACTGCATCCGCGGATCTATAAACTCTCCCAGAACCTGCGCGAGCAGATTGAATACCAGCACACAGGCGCCTGTAAGCATACAGAGCGCCATCAGCATGTTATAGTCCTGATACATGGCGGATTCAAAGCTGAGGGTTCCCAGACCAGGATAAGAAAACACCGTCTCCACCACATAGGTTCCGCCAAGAATATGAGGCACGGCAACGGCCATGACCACCAGCATGGAAGGCATGATATTGCGCAGACAGTGACGGCACAGGATCTTTCTCCGTGGAATCCCCTCCGCCTTGCAGAGCAGAACATAATCCTGACGAGTCTCCTCCACCAGCTTGTTTCTCACCATATATGCATAATACCACAAGTGCTCCAGCACCATGACGGAGACCGGCAGGATCAGATGCAGAATGCGGTCTGCCGCGCTTCCGCTGTTCCCGTAGGAATAGGCGCCCCCGGCAGGCAGGATCCCGAGTCTGACTGCAAAAATCAGAATCAGAAGCAGCGCCAGAAAAAAGGCGGGAATACTGCTGGATATGACGCCCGTCCTGCAGATGATCCTGTCGAGGATGCTGTCCTCCCTCAGGGCGCAGAACATCCCCAGCGCAATGGCAAGACCGAAGGTCAGCACATAGGCCGTTCCGCCGAGAATCAGGGTATTGAGCCACACTCTTCCGATGACTTCGCTGACCGGTCTCTTGTATTTATAGGAGAGGCCCAGATCCCCGCTCAGAGCATTCTCAGCCCACCGCTGATACTGAACCAGGAGGGAGTCGTTGAGCCCCAGTTTTTCACGGGCGGCTTCCCTCTGCACCTCGCTCATATGCTCCGCACTGTCTCCGTAATAGGACCTGAGAGGATCTCCGGGGCAGAGCCGCGCTATTGTAAAGACGGCCACCGACAGAATCATCATGACCAGCACCATCTGTATTACCCTGCTCCCTATGAATTTCAGTTTCCGGGTTGTGTTTTTACTCATGTATCTCCTTCTTTATATCAAAGACCGACACGCCCTTTTCCTTTGCAAGAGATGCCATCTGTTCAAACTCAGCTTTGGATTTTTTTATGTTCCCGCGGGTGCATACCTTGACGTCCACTTCACCCCACGGCGTCTGCCTTTTTTCAATACGGCGGTTCATCACCGCACGCCGGCAGAAGTATTCACGCACGCCGATGGATGTCGTATGGCGGAAGATCAGTTCCGTCATTCTTTCTCTGTCTTCAGGTCTGATCATGCAGACAAGCTTCACAGCAGGACGGGATTTCTTCATGACGATGTGCTGTGCGTAAACATCCAGAGCACCTGCCTCCAGCAGAATATCCATGGCAAAGGCAATCTCCTCTGCGGTCATATCATCCAGATTGGCGGCCAGTTCCACAACGTCTGCAGCCTGACTGCTGTCTTCACCCGCCATGATGCGCACGCAGTTGGCCTGCGGGAACTCTCTGGTCCCGACTCCGTATCCTATCCGGACCACAGACATTGCGGGCATGGCTCCGAAGCTCTGTACAAAATATTTCAGCAGAGCCGCACCGGTCGGCGTACAGAGCTCTCCTCTGATGTCTCCGCTGTAAATCGGGATTCCTGTAAGAATCAGCGCTGTTGCAGGCGCCGGTACAGGCAGCACGCCATGAGCGCATCTGACAGTTCCTGATCCCACATGTACCGGTGAAGCCGTCACGCGGTCCGGTCCAAGCATATGCATCAGCAGGCAGTTTCCAACCACGTCGGCCACAGCATCCAGACTGCCCACCTCATGAAAATGGATATGCTCCATATCCTGCCCGTGAACCTGAGATTCAGCCTCTGCAATGATTTCGTATACAGCACAGGCGTCTTTTTTCACCTTCTGCGGAAGATCCAGACTGTCGATCAGCTTTCTGATATCTCCCAGGCTGTGATGGCTGTGATCGTGATCATGATTGTGACTGTGTCCGTGATCGTGTTCGTGAACATGTTCGTGTTCGTGAACATGTCCGTGTTCATGACTGTGTCCGTGCTCCTCTTCCTCCGTTCCTCTGACAGTCACCTCCATATGGCATCCGCTGATGCCGCAGGTCTCTTTTCTGCAGGCGCTGATACGGACTTCCGGAATTCCCAGGCCGTTCATTCTGTCCAGAAACAGCTTCCTTTCCGTGTCCTCCAGCAGCTCGTAAAGGGCTGCCATCAGCATATCTCCTGCAGCTCCCATGCCGCAGTCTATGTACAGTTCTTTCATTATTCCGCCGCCTCCATATTATTGATAAGATTTGCAATATAACCGGCTCCAAAGCCGTTGTCTATATTCACCACGCTGACACCGCTGGCACAGGAATTCAGCATGGACAGAAGGGCCGTCACACCGCCGAGAGCAGTTCCGTATCCCACGCTTGTAGGTACTGCGATGACCGGGCAGTCTGCAAGTCCGCCGATTACAGAAGCCAGCGCCCCCTCCATGCCGGCAATGGCGATGATGACACGGGCCTGCATGATCTTTTCTGTATGTGCCAGAAGTCTGTGTATGCCGGCAACACCTACATCGTAGATCCTGTCAACGTGGTTTCCCAGTATCTCTGCAGTCAGAGCTGCTTCCTCCGCAACGGGAATATCACTGGTGCCGCCGGTGGCAACCAGAATTCTCCCGCTGTGCCTCGGCTGGATCATCTTCCCTGCAAGTCCGATCCTGCCTTCCTTAAAATATGTAAAGGGAATATCCTTGCGGAAATACTCCGCAGCTTCCTGGCTCATTCTGGTGATCAGAATCGTCTCCTGGCCTCCTTCGTACAGGGTATGTGCTATGAGGTCTATCTGCTCTGGCGTCTTGCCCGCGCCGTAGATGATTTCCGAAGCTCCCTGCCGGATGCCTCTGTGATGATCCAGCATGGCTATGTCTATATCCTGGAAAGGCGCCATTTTCAGCTGCAGCATGGCCTCATCCACTGCAACATCTCCATCTGCAACACTCTGCAGCAGTTCCTTTATCTCTTTCTGTTCCATTACCGTTCCTCCAGATCTATCATCACCGCATCATAATACGGTTTCAGTCTCCGTTTGATTTCCTCCCGCATGGCGAGGGCTCTTGTCAGTTCATTCTCTCTGAGCTGTATCCTTGCGCCTCTGCCGCAGAGGCGAATACGGAAATCGCGAAAGCCCATCTCTGCCAGGGCCTGTTCTCCCCTTTCGGTCCTCTCCAGTTTCTCGGAAGTGATCCTTTCACCGGAAGGGATCCTCGTGGCAAGACAGGCATAGGACGGCTTGTTATGAGTAAAAAGCCCCGCCTCTTTGGATCTCTTTCTTATCTCTTCTTTAGTCAGGCCGCACATTCTCAGCGGTGAAAGAACCTCCATCTCTCCGAGGGCCTTCATACCCGGTCTGTCGCCGGCCAGGTCAGAAGCATTGGTTCCATCTATAAGGCAGGTGTACCCGTCTTTCAGCGCAGTTTCCTTCAGCAGGCCGAAAATGCTGCACTTGCAGTGGTAGCAGCGGTCCGTCGGGTTTTCCGTCACTGCAGAGTTCTGCAGTATATCGCACGGGATGATTCTCATGTCCGCCCCGATCTCCTCTGCAAGCCTTCTTGCATCATCCAGTTCAAAAGCCGGCTGAAACTGGCTTTTCACAAAATACGCCCTCACATCTGCTCCGCACCGCTTCGCCTCGTAGAGCAGATATGCCGAGTCCACACCGCCGGAGAACCCCAGAGCGACTCTGGGATGCCGGCTGAAAAATTCTTTCAGATCCATTTTTTACCTTTCCATTCAAAAAAACACCACGAAAACAGGGGACTCCTTCTGGAGTCTTCTGCCTTCGTGGCATCAGTTTTCCGGTTATTACAAAGACTTCGTTTTCTGCGGCAGCTTTTCTGTGCCGCCTCTGAAACTGCGGTCTCCGTTCTGGAGGCCATGGTCCCTTCCTGAGACCTGTATATATCAGCTGCACAAAACATGCCAGATCCGGTTTTCTGGTCCGAATCCCGGTTTTATGCAGTTTTCAGCTTTCTTCTTTTTCCGCCGGAGAGAAATCTTCCCGGCAGATCGTTGCGGATCTGCAAAGATCCGTTGCAGATCTGCCTGCGGCAGTGTTATCACAGTTCTGCCAGAATCTGTGTAAGATACTGCATATCCACAGGCTTTGCCACATGTGCATTCATCCCTGCGTCCATGGCGTCCCTGATATCCGCGGCAAAAGCATTGGCCGTCATGGCGATGATCGGAATCTTCGGAGCATCCTTTCTCGGAAGTGCGCGGATTCTCCGCGTTGCTTCATATCCGTTCTCCACCGGCATCATCACATCCATAAAGATACCGTCATAATATCCTTCCGGATGTGTTTCGAACATCTCCACGGCCTGCTTTCCGTTTTCGGCTCGCTCAACTTCTGCGCCCATCGCTCCCATCAGAGCGGTCATCACTTCCACATTGATGGTGTTGTCTTCAGCCAGCAGGAACCGTCTGCCGTTAAAATCATATGCAGCGGTTTCCACTTCCGTTTCGGATGTCTCCTCCATCATGCTCTTTTCTATGCGGAGTCTCAGGTTGACCTGAAACCTGCTTCCTTTCCCCTCTTCGCTCTGAACGGAAATGGTTCCGCCCATGGCGTCAATCAGCGCCTTCGTGATAGGCATCCCCAGACCGGTGCCCGGAATATTTCCGGCACCTGCGGTATCGTCCCGTGCAAAAGGCTCAAAGATCCGGTCGATAAAATCCTGCTTCATACCGATACCATTGTCGGAAACGGTAAAGGAAATCCTCGCGTACCCCTCCGAGTGGGGCGTCTGTTCACTGACCGCAAGACTGATGCTCCCTCCGATATCGGTATATTTTACTGAGTTTGAAAGCAGATTCAGCAGAATCTGACTGATCTTCGTCGCATCTCCCGAAAAGGCTCTGTGCTCCACATCCGTGCTGTCCACCAGAAAATTCTGCTTCCGGGCCTCCGCCTGCGGCCGGATAATTTCCGTCACATCACGCAGGATGTCATCCAGGCTGCATGGATCCTCTGTCAGAGAAAGCTTTCCGCTTTCAATTTTTGACATATCCAGAATATCGTTTATCAGGCCCAGCAGATGCTGTGAAGATCGGGATATCTTTTCCAGGCAGTCTTCCACACATCCTCTGTCTCCGGACTGGTTTTTCGCAATCTGTGTCATACCGGTAATGGCATTCAGAGGCGTCCGTATGTCGTGGGACATCCTCGAAAGGAAACTGCTCTTTGCCTCGTTGGCACTGCGTGCGATTTCCAGCGCCTGCTCCAGACGAATGTTGCTCTCTTTTTCTCTGGTCCTGTCAGACAGTACCAGGATCAGCTTCTGCTCCCCTCCCAGTGTCTCCCTGAACATAGTCTCCTGATACCAGAGTCTCTGTCCTGTATCCACCTGAACGCGAGCCCGTTCCTCACGCTTGTATCCTCCTGCCCTTACATCACTGAAATCAAACTCGTATGCCGCTTCAGCATTCTCCCTCAGCAGGTTCAGATCCTCTCTGATTGCCTTATGAGAAAGGCCAAGGAGCCGTTCCGTATTGGGGCTGACGTACTCCACGGTTCCGCCATCCGATGTCAGGATGACGAAGATATCATCCACATTGCCGGCCAGCATACTGAACAGCTGCTCCCTGTACGCCAGTTCCGCTTCCTTCCTTCTCAGGCGCTCATGGGTGTGCTGTATCATCAGATACAGTCCTATCAGGCTGACCGCCAGGAAAAGTACCGAAACCGCCGCCACAGTGATCCACTGAATCTGATTCATGTTGGCATTGACAATGTTCTGGGGCACAATTCCCAGAAGGGCCCAGTCCTGAAAGCCCACCGGCTGACACACCAGATAATAGCTGTCAGAACCGATCTGGTACTCCGCAAAACCCCGGTCTCCCCTTTGGAGAGCTTGGGATATGGCATCCGCAGAACCGTACTGGAAAGACGCCTTTTCTTTCAGAAAAGCCATATAATTAAAAGGCTGATTGTCTCTGGTCTGCGCAGAGAGCAGAATCCGTCCGTCAGGATATATGACATAGCATTCCGCAGTGCCCTCAAAGGCCCGCACATCCAGAGCTTTCTCCATATCTTCATTGTTGTAGCTGATGGCAATAGCCGATGCAGTAAATCCTCCAACAGTCATCTCTTCTACCGGAACAGCAAAAAAAGTCAGCGATTTTCCTCCCGGCAGTGTACCGTCCATGACGATATTCTTCTTCTCCACCATGAGATCCGAAAGCTGGTATCCGAATTCCAGATAGCCTGCATCACCGTCAAGGGTGCGATAGGTGCTGTTTCTGTCCAGCAGATAGAAATCCGTAAAGTTCCATTTCTGTCTCGCTTCATCTATATAATCCCGGATGTTGTCCATTCCGTCAGTGCTGCCCGCCTGTTCACTGATATAGGGCAGCCAGTCTCCGAGCAGATTCCAGTTTCTGGCCACAAGGGCGGAAAAAGTGTTGTTCACCTGAGAATATGTCTCTTCCAGGTGATTTCTGCTCTCCTCCAGAATCCTGTTTCTGATAAACTGACTGTAGCAATATGCGAGGACCATTCCCGCAATCAGCATAATCAGAAGAATGACTGCAATAAATTTCTTTCTCCGCATAGATATTTCCTCAAAAGCCGGTTTATTCTCTGTACCTTATATATGCGCTCGGTTCCACCGGCTGGTTTCCACTGGAAATCCATGCAGTCCAGACGTCCCTCGTATTGGAGTCCATGACCTGGAAGGAGGAAACACCGCCTTCACCGAAAACCGTGTTCAGAAGCGTCTCCTGCGCATCAGGGGCGTCTCCGCAGATGAAGCAGTAAACCTGGCTGTCATCGAGAGGTTTTCCGCCGACGGTGATATCTTCAAGTTTCATGCCTTCATCTGTTCTGACCACATCTGCAGCGCATCCGCTGAATACCGGCAGTCCGTATTTGTTCGCCGGTACATATGCCAGCCCCGGATCCGTGCCTTCTACAGCGGTCTGAATCAGCTGACGGATCTCTGCTCCAGTCAGTTCCCTGCAGAGCATTCTGAAAGGCTGAACCTGGTACGCTGCCTGTCTGGCAGTCAGTTTCCCTGCAAAAAGGGGAGTGCTTACGCCGTAGGAAGGAATCATGAGGATATCCGCTCCTGATGACCTGCGCAGCGTATTGGCCACAGAAGATGCGGCCTGATTCCCGAAGTTGTCATTCCAGTCCAGAGGCACTGTTTTCTTTATGACCGCTGCCGTCTCATCATCGGACTCTTTCTCCGACAGTTCCCGGGTGAAGACTTTCCATGCCTCTTCGGCATCATATTCTCTGCAGATCATCTTCTGCACGACTTCCTTTGAGACTGAAAAGAAACTGTTGGATGCCAGACGGATGTACAGGTGATTTTTCTGAATGAACGGCTTCAGGTTGTCGAGCTGACCGGCGATTTCCAGTTCCGCATTTCTGCTGTAGGAAATGGCGCTGTGCCCCTGTGAAATCAGATTCTGTCCCTCGCCGGACAGCATGGCATCCAGCACATCCAGCGCCTGTGCCTTCTTCTCTGCGTCCTTTTCCAGTTCTCCGTTGAGCGCAATCTGAAAAGCGGGATAGGTCAGTATCCAGTTATCCTCTTCCGTCTCTCCGAAATAGGGAAGCATGACAGGATCTTCCATCCCTTCCTCCATACAGCTGAGAACATCTGCACCGGTACCTCTGATCACGGCGGCCTCTTCGTTGAGAAACATTTCTTTCACCGGATCGAAATCCAGCTGGATATCCTCCGGCTGCAGTCCTGTATCCTCGATAAACTGTTCCATTTTTTCAAATATTCCGGGCCAGATCACATCATCCAGTGTGATCACGTCCGGATCCAGCTCATATTTCTGTCTCCAGAGCTTTCCTTCCAGGCTGACCAGCTCAGGAATGGAATTTCCCTGGAGCACCTCCAGACAGGTATAGTCATAGCAGAAATCGGATACGAATCCCCGGATTCCATGTTTCTCAAATTCCCTGCATGCAGACACGAAGCCTGCATAATCCGTGGGAACCGGTATGTCGTATTTTTCAAAAAGGGCCCGGTTGGCAATGAATCCATCCGCTTCCCCGCAGGCCGGAAGCCAGTTCAGCACACCGTTCTCCTCCCGGTAGTTCTCCAGGTATGTCTGATAAAAGGACGCCGCTGTCTCCGTGCCGTTCAGATCCAGCAGATTGTCTGAAAAACCGGCTGTATCAAACAGAGAAAACCTTCTGCAGGTTATGATATCCGGCAGTTCTCCATATCTGTTCAGGTAGTTATAGAAGTCCAGATCATTGACTCCTACGATCCACTCGATGTCAACGTCAGGGACCTGTGCCTGAACATAAGGTGCATAATCATACAGCAGACTGCTGTTCCAGAGATAGACTGTGATCCTGTTGTCCGATTCTGCCGGAACGCCTGTACATCCAGTCAGAAGTGACAGAGTCAGAACAGCTGCAGCAAGCAGGGAGATACACTTCTTCATTTTTTCCCTCCAACCTGTATTAAGGCCGAATTATTTCTGCCATAAAGAATTATAGCATTTTTTCATTTCACTGACAAGATGCTGACTTTTCTGAAAATACAAAAAGAGACCGTCGCCAAAGGGGGATTGTGACGATGTCTGTGGCGACGGCCCCATGCATATTTCGGGTGATTTTATTTTCCGCAGTTCTGCTTAGCGGTTTCGCACAGCTGGCTGAATGCTGCAGGATCGTAGATAGCCAGTTCTGACAGCATCTTTCTGTTGATTTCGATGCCGCTCTTTTTCAGACCGTCCATCAGTCTGCTGTAGGACATGCCGTTCATTCTTGCAGCAGCGTTGATTCTGGCGATCCACATCTGTCTGTACTGTCTCTTCTTTAACTTTCTGCCTACATAAGCAGATCTCAGTCCTCTCATTACGGCCGGATTTGCAGCTCTGAACACCTTGCTCTTTGCTCCGTAGTAACCCTTTGCCTGCTTTAAGATTTTTTTATGTCTCTTGTGCGCATTAACGCCTTTTTTTACTCTTGCCATATTTCTTTACCTCCTGCTGTTATTTCGCCATAGATCTTAACATTCTCTTAGTATCAGCGCTCGTTAACGTTGTAGCTTTTCTCAAGCCTCTTTTTCTCTTAGGGGCTTTCTTTGTAAGAATATGGCTCTTGTATGCCTTGTTTCTCTTGACTTTACCGGTTCCGGTTAACTTCATTCTTTTGCATGCGCCTCTGTGGGACTTCATCTTATTCTTTGCCATGATGCTCTCTCCTCCTATGTTAAATTAAATTACTTATCAGATTTTGGTGCTAAGAACATTGTCAGGCTTCTGCCTTCAAATGCAGGTTTCCTGTCAACTACGCCGACTTCGCTGCAGCACTGCGCGAACTTATCCATTACCTCGCGTCCTCTTGCAGTGTAGTCCTTTTCTCTTCCCCTGAATCTCAGGCTGACCTTGACCTTGTCACCCTCCTGCAGAATCTTGCAGGCCGTCTTTGCCTTCACCTGGATATCGTGATCCTCGATAAAAGTGCTCAGTCTGATCTCCTTTACCTGAATGGTCTTCTGCTTCTTGCGGGCCTCTTTCTCTCTCTTCTGTACCTCGTATCTGTACTTGCCGTAGTCGAGAATCTTGCAGACCGGCGGATTGGCATTCGGCGAAATGTTGACCAGGTCCAGCTTCTTCTCTTCTGCCAGACGCAGCGCCTCATCTCTGCTCATGATACCCAGCATCGTACCATTCTCGTCTATAACTCGCAGTTCTCTGTCACGAATCTCTTCGTTGATTTTGTTTTCCTTGCTAATGGTTAGCACCTCCTGTGGATTACACAATAAAAAAGCGGGCAAAGATACCCGCTTCAAAACACGCCAAAACAGCGATCGTTTCTGACTATTAACCCGACAGACTCAGGCGTCTGAAAGGTGAGAAGCGGATAACTTCTTCTTCATACCCGATTACTATACCATACTTTCAGCCCTGTGTCAATTCAAAAATAATATTAAAACAGGAATTGTGAAGAGAGAAATCAGCGTGGTCAGAGCAGTTCCGGCTGATCCCAGTCTGGTGTATATGCCGTACTGGCTGCATCCCATGGTGACCATTACAGCCACCGGCGTTCCCATGGAAATCACGGCGATTCCTCTCAGCATGCCGGAAAACCCCAGCAGCGTCATCACGCCGTAGGCTGCCGCCGGCATCACCGCCAGACGGATCACCGACATAGGCCAGAGATGCTTTTCGCCGGCTGTCAGTTTTTTCATAGAGCTGTTTCCCAGATTCGCCCCCAGGATTACCATAGCCAGCGGCGAAGATACACCGCCCAGATAGCTGAATATCTCGGTGACCTGTTCCGGAATCTGAACCTGCAGAAAAAACAGGGCCAGAACAAGCACACAGGACAGCACACCAGGATTCAGCATGTTTTTCAGACTGCCTCTGTTTTCTTTTTTCCCGCCGGAGGCACAGACCAGACCGTAGGTGTAGTACAGCAGATCCGCCCCCAGATTGAACATGTTCAGATGAAAGATGCACCCGCTCCCGTAAAGCGCTGCTCCGACCGGATATCCCATAAACACACTGTTGGAAAACAGATAGAACATCTCGTAGACGGGCTGCTTTTCCGGAGGCACTTTTGTAATGAAGTTGAACAGCTTTGCCAGAAGCGGAAGAACCACGTAAAAACCCGCCCCTGTCAGAATGAAGAAAACCAGATTTCGCCGGCTTTCCGTCTGAAGCTCCGACAGAGATCCCATGATAAGAAGAGGCATGGTGATATTGACAACAAACCAGGACAGCCTGCGGCATACCTCCTCGTCGAAGATCTTTTTCCATCCCAGCCACCAGCCTGCCGCCATGGACAGAAGAAGCTTGCATACCGCTGCGGCGATCATGATGTTTTATCCTCCCCTTCCATGTTTTTCAGCGCTTTCCTGAATTCTCTGCGGAACAGCGCCATGGTGAAGGAAACAGCCAGAAAATCAGCCGCCGGCTCCGCCAGATATACCGCCATGGTCTTGTCCTGGAAAAAATGCGGCAGCAGATAGATCAGCGGCAGCAGCAGCACAAATTTACGCATGACCGCCACAATCACGGAATCTTTTGCGAAGCCGATGGCGATGAAAGTCATCTGGCAGGCGCATTGAATTCCCATCATGAACATGGCGCCAGCGTAGATGCGCAGAGCCCATACGGTAAAATCGATCAGGGCGGCGTCAGAAGTGAAGATCCGTGCAAACAGACCCGGCACAGCCATGACCAGAATCCACAGGGATAAGGAATAGGCAAGAGAAACTTTCAGCAGCGTACGGAAAGTCTGCCGCACTCTTTCTCTGTTCCCTGCTCCGTAGTTATAGCTGGTTACAGGCTGAGCTCCCTGTCCGATGCCGTTGAGCGGCAGCATCGCAAACTGCATGACGCTGGTCAGAATTGTCATGGCTCCTACAGCAATATCTCCGCCGTACTTCAGCAGAGAGGCGTTGAAGCAGACTGAAATCACGCTTTCGCTGGCCTGCATGATAAACGGTGCAACCCCCAGCGCCAGACAGGGGCCGATGACCGGAATCCTTATCCGGAACGTATCCCTGCGCAGATGCAGAATACTCTTTCCCCTTGTCAGAAAGGAGATCACCCACAAAGCCGAAACTGCCTGACTCAGCACCGTTGCCAGGGCGGCTCCCTTTACCCCCATGTTCAGTACAAAGATAAAGAGCGGATCCAGGGCAATGTTGAGCACCGCACCGATCAGAACGGTGTACATGCCGGTCCGTGCAAATCCCTGCGCCGTGATGAAAGCGTTCATCCCCAGGGTAAGCTGTACAAAAACGGTTCCGAAAGCATAGATTCCCAGATATCCTTCGGCATATCCTATGGTATTCTCGCTGGCTCCGAAGGCCATGAGCATGGGCCGGCCCGCCGTCAGCAGCAGAACTGTCAGTATCAGTGAGATCAGCACCTGCGCCGCAAAGCAGTTTCCCATGACCTCTTCTGCCCGTTCAGGTTTCTTCTGTCCCATGAAGATGGATGCCCTGGGCGCTCCGCCCATGCTGATCAGCGCCGCAAAAGCGGAAACGATCAGAATAACAGGCAGACAGACTCCCACGCCTGTCAGCGCCAGCGCACCTTCACCAGGAATATGACCGATATATATCCTGTCTACAATATTATAAAGCATGTTGATGATCTGAGCGGTCACCGCCGGCAGAGCCATCCTGAAAAGAAGACGGCCGACCGGCTGGGTTCCCAGAAAATCGCTGCTGTTTTTCTCCATGTATTTCACTCCAATCCAGTCACATATATCTGGTATTGTAGCACGCCCGGACAAAAAGAACAAGAGGCCGGCTTCAATATCCGCCCTGCCTCTGTCTTTGATTTAACAGCCGCCTCAGCGTTTTCTCTCACCCCGTCTGGAACATCCGGAAAGAGCGATGACCAGAAGGATCCCGCTTACGGCAGCCATACACAGGAAAGCCACATTCATTCCATGGATCGGAGCATTTTCTCCCAGTGTCTGCACAGAACGGGATGAAACCGCCGTCATGATGGCCACAAACAAGGCCGATCCTATGGCGCCGGATATGGTTCTCAGAGAAGTCAGAAGCGCTGTGGCATGGGCGATTTCACCGGAACGGATGACACTGGTTCCCCATGTGACCATGGGCATCATCAGGCATCCTATGGAAACGCACCGTACGGAGTTGAACACTGCTGCCGCCCACAACGGTGTGTCCATTCCCACCCAGGCCATTGCCAGATTGCTGAAAAGCATGCACACCGCACCTGTCACCAGGAGAATCCGCATTCCAACCTTGTCATATATTCTGCCGGCAAAGGGGCTGATTACCGCCATGACCAGTGATCCGGGAAGCACCACCAGTCCTGAAACAGTGGCAGAATAACCCATGATTGTCTGCACATAGAGAGGCATGATCACAGAAGAGCCCATCATCACCAGGTAGAGAACCATGCTCCCTACCACGCTGAGCGCATATTCTTTTTTCTTCAGAATTCTCAGTTCCAGGAACGGTTCTTCCATGTGCAGCTGCCTGTACACGAAAAGGACAGAAGCTGCAGTTCCCGCCGCCAGCATGATCAGCACATGAACGCTGACAAAGGCGTACGTCCCCAGATTTCCGATTCCCAGGGTGATCCCGCCAAAGGCGATGCCGCTGAGGAGGAAGGACAGCACATCGAATTTTTTCTTCGCTGTATCCAGTATGTTTCCTATGGTGAAAAGAGCCAGAACCAGAGAAACCGCCATGACCACAAGCTCCACATAGAAGATCATATGCCATCCGAAATGATCCACCAGCATTCCGGCCAGAGTCGGAGCGACCACGGGAGCCGCACCGGCAGACAGACCGTACCATCCCATGGCGGTGCCTTTTTCCTCTGCAGGGTAGATGGTCAGAATGATCACCTGCGCCATGGACATGAGGATTCCGTTTCCGCACGCCTGCAGCACTCTCCCTGCCATCAGCACCGCAAAGTTCGGTGCGATGATGCACAGGATCAGACCGGCTATAAAGCTGATGATTGCTGTCAGATACAGATTCCTTGTGGGGAATCTGTTGATCAGAAAAGCCGTAAGCGGCATCATGATTCCCATTGCAAGGGAATATCCGCTTGTAACCCACTGACCGGTCGTGACGCTGATTCCAAAGTCATGGACGATACCCGGCAGTGCTGTGGTCAGTGCCGTCGCCAGCATAGAGGTTGCGATACAGGCGGCAACGATATTGAGAAAGATCAGCGTTCTCTTCCTCTTATTCATCACTGCAGTGCTCATCATCCTCACCTTCCTTCCCGCTCTGCTCTATCATAAAATTCATCATCTCTTTCTGCAGTTCCACAAACAGGACCGCCTTCTCCTCTCCGATCATCTCAAAAAAGGCGATGAGCTTCCGGTTGAAATCCGCTTCCTGTGTTTCGCTCAGTTCCCTGCCCTCCGGCAGAAGCCTGACGATGGTGCTCCTGCCGCTGGCAGGATTGTTCTGTCTTACGACCAGACCCTTCTGCTCCATCTTGTTCAGCAGAACGGCAATGCGCGCCGAGCTGACCTTCATTGCCCCGCTCAGTTCAGCCGGTGTCGCTTCTCCCCCATGACGTCTCAGACACCCGAGCAGAACACCTTCACCCTGATTGCTGTCAGACAGTTTCCTGTATTCTGCGATCTTCAGCATGGTTTTGCTTATTTCCGCCAGCTCCTGCGCCAGCTTCAGATAATCCATATAATCATTCTCCTTTCCTTTTTTGCTAACCCGGTTAGTATTTTATCACGGATTCTGCCGTCAGGTCAAGCCCTGCTGTCTGCATTGCACATCGCCGAATTATGATGTATAATAAGGTAAATTGTTTTTGTTTTCTGAAAAAAGAGAGGGGTGACTGCCGTGACAAAGGACAGCAGTGTTCAATCCATAGACCGGGCTCTGGATATCATAGAGGTTCTCGCAGAACACCAGGAAGGTCTGGGTGTCACAGAAATTTCCGAACGAGTCGGTCTTCACAAGAGTACCGCACACAGAATCATCTCCACACTGGCAGCCAGGGGATATATCAACAAAACAGAAAAAGGCACCTATCGCCTGGGGCTGAAACTGATCGAAGCAGTGAGCTGCTACATCAACGGTCTGGAGCTTCAGACCGAAGCACGCCCCTATGTGGCCCAGATCACATCAGAGCTGGGGCTTACCTCCCATCTGGGTGTTCTGGACGGTGATCAGGTGGTCTATATCGAGAAGATGGATGTTTTCTCCAATGTCAGAATGTATTCCCAGATCGGAGTCAGGGTCCACTCCTACTCCTGTTCTCTCGGGAAATGCCTGCTTTCCAACTATTCCTCCGATCAGGTCCGCAGGATCATGGCAAACTGCAGCTTTATCAGGTTCACGCCGAAGACCCTCGGCTCTGTGGACGAGCTGATTGCCGATCTGGATCTGGTCAGGAAAAGAGGCTGGGCTATCGATGATGAGGAAGCCGAAATCGGCCACAGATGCATCGGAGCGCCTATTTACGATTACCGGGGTGATATTATCGCCGCCATATCTGCCAGCGGCCCCACCTCCACACTGACGGTGGACAGGATACAGCCTGTGGCAGACTATGTGCGAAAACAGGCTCTGGAGATTTCCCGTTCCATGGGATATGCAGACTGAGCAGCAAATCAGAAAAAGAGGCGCTGTGCAGCCGGCTGAACGGTCCGGCTGCACAGCGCTTTTCTTGTTTTTTCAATCTGTCCTCCGTCTTTATGAGAGATTTCAGAATATATTTTTGAGGACGATGGTCTTGGAAAGTGTCATCTCGTCAAAGGTGGAGAATACACCCTCTGTACCGATGCCGCTGTGTTTCCATCCTCCGAACGGCTGCTCAAAAGCTCTGAAGAAGCTTGCACCGTTGATAACACAGCCTCCTGCCTCCATTCTGGATGCAATGCTGAAAGCTCTCTTCTGGTCTTTTGAGAAGACGCAGCTGGAAAGTCCGAATATGGATCTGTTTGCGATTTCAACAGCCTCTTCATCCGTATCAAAACCGATAACCGGAACCACCGGTCCGAAGATTTCCATATCTGCGGCTACATCTGCCGTCTTCGGCACATCGGCGATCACAGTCGGCTCATAGAATGCACCGCTGCGCTTTCCTCCCAGGATAATCCGTCCACCCTGTTCAACTGTCTTTTCAACCTGTTTTTCCACCTTCACAGCAGCCTTTTCGCTGATCAGACAGCCGATCTGGGTGCTTTCGTCGGACGGGTCGCCCACCTTCAGCTGGCTGATTCTTTCTGCCGCTTTCTGTGCGAATTCATCTTTCAGCGAGTTGTGAACCAGGAAGCGCTTGCTCGCACAGCACACCTGTCCGGTATTGTACATACGTCCCCATACCAGTTCTTCCACCGCCAGATCCACGTCGCCGTCATCCAGCACGATAAAAGCGTCGTTTCCGCCCAGCTCCAGGGCCGTATGAGTCAGATTTTCCGCGGCCAGCTTTGCCGTATCGATGCCGACTTCAGTGCTTCCTGTCAGGGTCACAAGGTGTACCCTCGGATCTCTGACTGCAGCAGACTTCACAGAACCCGGTGCAGTCAGGCACTGAATGACCCCGTTTGGAACACCGGCCTCCACCAGCATCTCAGTAAGCTTCATCAGTGTCAGCGGATTGTCAGAAGACGGCAGAACGATGGCCGCATTGCCCATCATCAGAGCCGGGGCAACTTTCTGGTCGTACAGGTCACAAGGGAAATTAAACGGAATGATGCAGGCCACGATGCCGATAGGCTCTCTTGTAACCAGCTGCATATTCCTGTCCTGACCCTGTTCCTGGCCTGCCGGTATAATGCTTCCGTAATAGTGCTTCGCCGCTTCTATAAAGCCTGAAAAACCGATCCTGATATTTCCTATTTCCGCTCTCGCCTCCACGATCGGCTTACCGTTTTCCGCACAGAGGGTCTGCGCCAGATCTTCGCTGTTGGCATCCACAATATCGAGGAAACGGTTCAGAACCTGAGCCCGCTTCCATACCGGGGTATCCGCCCAGATCTTCTGGCCTGCCTCTGCAGCATCGATGGCTGCGGCGATATCCTTTTCGGTGGCTTTCGGAACGGAATCGATCACAGTTCCCCGCGCCGGATTGATGATATCAAAAGTCATTCCGCTTTCACTGTCTGTTTTCTTCCCATTTATAATCATCTTCATAACTCATTCCTCCTCCTGTTTTTCCAGACCTGGATACTGTCTGAGCAGATCCTATTTTTCAAAGGCGCTGAAGGACAGCATCAGGCCTCCGCAGGTGTTCCTGCTGTCGTCTTCGAATCCGTACTCACCGAATGTGAATTCGCAGATAAACGGCACATCGCCGGCAGCCTTTTTCAGTTCTGCTGCGACTTCATCGATTCTGTCCCCGATTCCTGCTCTTCTTCCGCCGCAGTGGACCAGATGGTATGCGGCAGGTGTGCTTCCAAGCTTATCCTCAACCTTCTTCACTGCCTTGCCTGTGGACTCGATCAGTCCGTCCACACTGCCTTTCATCAGGATGACTGCGGTGTTTTCCGCCAGATTATTGCCCACAGAGATGGTCTTGTCCTCGTTGCCGTTCATCGGATGTCTGATGGCGATCACATCACCGAGAGGATCCTTGACACCCAGCGGAGCCGTGATGGAGTACGCCAGCAGGCCTCCTCCTGCAACTTCCTCATCCGAGGCGCCGGTCCACTGCTGATACTTTTCCAGTGCAGGGATGCCGTCGATCTCGGCCAGGGTTCTGCAGTCGCTGACCTTTGTGATGATTCCCACATGTTCGGATTCCTCATAGGCACCTGTATATTCGTTGGCAAATCCCTTGTCCGTATAGAAGAACGCCACTGCGACACCATCGGCTGTTACCATTTCATCTGTATAGAGCAGCCACTCTCCTGCAATGGCATTGTCCGCCGCGCTTCCTCCGAAAAACGGAACTCTTCCGATCACTTCTGAAATGCCCTTCAGATAGAATTCCTCTTCACCCGGAGGCGCTGTCATGTAGAAATAGTCCGGTGCACAGGTTTTTCCCGCATTCTTCAGCGCAGCCTCTGCAGCTTTCCTTCCCGTCTCTCTTGCGGTTCCCTCCTTCGGCATTCCCGCAATTCCCACGGTCATCTCTTCGCCGCCCATGGCCATGATTCCCACAAATCCGTCTTCACCGGATACGAAACCGTCCTGGGTGATGACTCCGGTAAAAGATGTATTGCCTATGAGGGGAACTCCCGGCAGCTGCTCACTGATGGAGTCCAGCAGAGTCTTCTGATCATACTGTACACCGCTGTAAACAAATGCCATTTTAATATTTTCCGCCTTCTTTGCAGCCTCTGCGGCTTCCTGTCCTGCAAGTTTCGCATCTGCGAGGATGCTGGTTCCGGTCATTGCATTTAACATTTCGCAAACCTCCTTTTCACCTTCGGCCGATCTGTCTCTGCACCCGGCCGTTCAAACCTTCTATACTTTATGGCTGTATAATAATTCAGAATATTCAATCCGTCAAGGTGCGCCGTTCTGCAATGAGAACTCTATGTTTCATAATGCGGAACAATAAAAAAACGAAGGGAGCAAACATACTCACTTCGTTTTCTGATCTGTCTTTATTAATGCTGTCAGGACTTCCGTCCCGCCTTCTTTCCTGCTCTGCCGACCACCATGGTTGCAATGAGGAAGCCTGCAACCTGCACGATCATAACAGCAAAGGCTGAAGCTGCTCCGTGATTGACAATGAACGGATAGATGAAGGCCAGGAGAGCCAGCATATAGAACGTGTTCAGCGTATATGCAATGGAGAAATCAGACAGGGCGTTTGATTTCATTTCCGGGTCGATCATCTTTGTAAGCAGAACGCCGGTGATAAAGTCGCCTGTCAGCATACCCATCGGTCCCATGGCTTTCTCTGTCGGATCTTCTGTCATGTAGCGCTGTGAGAAGAACCATACCACACCGACAGTGCCGAGCAGTCCGATGAGGCAGCTGGCCGCCAGCGGTGCGATATTTGCAAGCACCATATCAAGAGGCATGGTGAAAATCGCTGCAGCGACGATGAAGTCGGTGATAAAGCCTTCAATTCTGCTTTTGATTCTTTCATCGAAGTACTTGTCGGCGCCGACTGCACGAACAATCGGCCAGATCACATACATGGCGATCAGCATGAATACCCAGGAATCGAAATCTTTCAGGAACGGCACTTCATGGGCATACACGAAGTCAGAAACGATGTAGCCGAGACCGACTGCCAGCCCCAGCAGGGCGATATGCAGAGTCAGTGTATCAATTGCTCCCGGATTTGTGGTTTCATTTCCGAAAACCGGACGCTTTTCTTCATCTGCATAAAGTCCGCAGCGCATATCTTCCGAGATTTCAGATATATCTCTGACGTAATTTGTCTTTTTCTTTTTGATCGCATAGTTTATTACGATGGTTCCCAAAAGGATACCTCCGACCATGCCGATGGTTGCGCAGCTCATGGCTACACCCTGCGCAGTTTCCCAGTAATCCTGTCCAAGTCCCTGGAAATAGGAGCCGACAATTGCTCCAAGGCCGTGGCCTCCGCAGAATCCCATCATCATCTCCGTTCCAAATCCGGCGTAGGTCGGATTTGAAGTCCACTGGCTGACCACATTGACACCCAGACCGATGGCTACCTGAAGCGCACCGACAGCACACAGAATGCCCGTCATCGTCCAGATGTCGATTTTCGCTTTCAGCTCGCTCTTTTTCATTTTGTGCGCGCACATAGGCAGTCCGGCGATAACGAATCCAAATGCCCTTGCCGGAAGGTCAGTGGCCACGGCAAAGACTTCATCGGATACAGGAATGATATCCAGCAGTTCCGGTCCCAGAATAAGTCCCAGCGTACCGCCGATGACACTGGCAGGAATGTACAGTTTCTGCAGCCAGGAGACCTTTGCGCGCAGCACCATGCCTGCCATCAGCAGCAGGCTCAGCAGCGCCAGTGTTCTCATAAAAGTAATTACCGTAATTCCATCCATCGATCATTCCTCCTTGCTTCCGTTTATGTCGGGCATCTCTTTCCAGTTTCTCAGAACTGCAGAAACCAGTCTGATGCCGTTCATATTATTGACATCTCTATGCCTGTCAGGTTTGTTTTCAAATCCGATGCACATCACCGTCGCACCGATCAGTTTTCCGGTCTGTGCAACAGCCGCAATGTTTTCTTTGACTGTCTCCAGCGGATTGCCGCCTTCCACTTTATATTCATAGGCCGGCAGGTATTCAGGAGACAGAATATCCGCATCCACATGCATAAAGATTGCATCTACACGATCTGCCAGGTCTCTGACAGCCTGCTTCCAGGTTTCAGTCTGGCAAAAGCCTTCCGGACCTGTCGTCCGTACGTGGGCGCGCTCCAGATATTTTCTGCTCTCGTCGTCGCACTGTCTTAAATCGCCGGCCAGTGTATCTTCCCCGGCGATAGGCGGGATCAGACCGGCTTCCTCCCGCCACTGCGGATAGGTCTGTCCTAAAAAAGTCGACATAGGCACCCCCAGCAGGCGAAGCTTTTCTGCTCCGGTCTCTTCTACAATATAGTTATCCGCATGGGCATCCAGCCAGACGACGCCGATCCTTTTTCCTGTACCGGCTGCTCTGCGGATTCCTCCCAGAATAGATGGGATATGAGTGCAGTAGCTTCCCGTTGCCAGAAAAGCGCTGCCTGCCTTTATACTTTCGCAGACTTTATCTGAATAATCTTTTGCAAAGGCAATATAGGGTTCTTTCTCTTCATACCGATGCGGGTCGATCTTCCGTATCTCAAAAGGAACATCCGCCATACGGTACACCCCGGATTCGCGATAATCCTGGAGTTCGTTCATGCCTTCAAAAATCCTGATATCAGAAACAGTGCTGCCGCAGCCCCTAGATGGTTCCACATACCAGTCTACGACCTGATAATCATTTTCCAGGATAACCAGGCTGTCCAGTTTCTTTTTCATTCTGTCCTCCTTGCAGTTCTAATCGATTCCGGATTCAGATTGAATATTTTGAAATTTCATGGTACCAATATATCACTCTTTTCTTATCCTGAAAAACAAAAAAACATTGCCTTCCCACAAATAACACTTGTGGCACACCCTGTTCTGAGATATAATTTTTCTGATAATCTGCTGCATCGGCAAGTAAAAACAGGAGGGAAAAAATGGATATCAGACAGCTTCAGTATTTCTACACCCTGTGTCAGAAGAAAAATATTTCCACCACCGCAGGCATCCATTACATCTCGCAGCAGGGACTGAGTGCATCAATCAAAAAACTGGAAAGTGAGCTGGGAATCCCCCTTTTCACACGCGACGGTCACGGCACCTATCCCAACGAGTATGCGCTGGAAATTCTGCCTCATGTAAAAAAGCTGCTGGACAGTTACGCTACAATTCAGGAAATATCTGCAAAGAACAAAACCCGGGTCTCAGGTACCGTCGAAGTCTCCGCGGATCTGATGCTTCTCGACTACATTCCACACGGAACAGAGGCCAAGCTCAACAAGGCATTTCCCAACCTTGCCTACAACATCCGCAGCTGCGATGACAGAACCGCTATGGAATCAATTCTGAAAGATAATGCAGATCTGGCCGTCATATCAGGCCCCGTGGACCGGCGGATCTTCTGCTGTTCCGAACTGCACCGTTTCCCTTATGCGGCTGTCATCAACAGGGAAGAATCCCTGTACAGAAAAGACTCCATCACGTTTGAGGACCTTTCCGGTCATAAGGTGATCCTGCCCTCACCGGAACATAATATGAATGTCAACTTCCTTCAGCATTGCAGGGAGCGCGGCATTGAACCGGATATCATGTTCTTCGCCTCTGATGCTCATCACCTGATGTATCTGTGCAGCTCCGAGCCTGCTGTCGGCATTATTTCGTCCTTCTACTGCAGTTCGATTCTTCCACGGGATTTCAGAATCGTTCCCATCGAAGATCCGGATTTTTACTGGACCATTGAAATCGTCAGTGCGAAGGGAAGGACCCTTTCTCCGGCTGCAGTCTGCTGGCGCGACTGGATCATACAGGCAAGCGTGGAGATGAAAAAAATGACTTCCGGCAAAAAATAGCACCACAAAAACAGGAGAACCCGACCTTTCCGTCAGTTCTCCTGTTTTTTATCATATTGA
>JBJESV010000044.1:0-46664 GCA_051882975.1 Emergencia sp. | reverse complement strand
TAGATTAAATCCTCCTTAAATTTTATGTTTCGTTGTTGCAGGAGAATCGGGAAAACAAAAAAGACATCTGTCTTCTTCTGAAAACAGATGTCTTCGTGACATCGATCATAATTTCTTAATCTGTCTGACTCCATCAGCAGGGTCAGACTGTCCCGGTTCTCCACTTCGGTGAAGATGCACAGCTCCAGCTGTGTATAGGTGAATATTAGCACTTTCATATCCAGGTGTCAAGCTTTTTTTCAAAAATCTGATGTCAAAAAGGAATCGTGCATATGATGAAAGCTGCTGGCACAGTTTTTGCTGCTAAGTTATGATGGAGGTGAATAACATGTACGACTTTAATTTCAGTATTCCTACGGAGATATATTTCGGAAAAGACTGCTGGAGGCAGGCGGGAAGCCTGATGAAAAAACACGCGGAGAGAATCCTGATGGTCTATGGAAGTGACCGCATCTTCTGTGACGGACCCGGTGAGGACATCGTTGGCAGTCTGAAGGAAGCCGGATGCACTGGCGAAGGAAATCGCCGGTATAGGAAGATAGACACGGTCGAATTCTCATCATCAGAATTATTTTTATTCTGGTGACACACTATGACAAAATTCTGACTCCTCTTTAGCTATACTATATGTATCAGCTAAGGAGGAGTCTTTCATTTGGTTATCTACGGCGAGTACCTTTTTCTGGAAAATTTCATAACAGGCCTGATTATCACATACTTTACAGGAAAGTTTGCCGGGGAAGAGATGAGATGGTACCGGATTCTGCTCTGCGGCATATGCTGCGGAGCATTTGCATTCACTCTGTTCTGGCCGAAGGGATCGTTTCCGGAGTTTCTGTCGGAGGCTGTCTTCGCTGCAGTCATGGCAGTCCTCGCCTTCGGCAGACGCTCCCGGCGTCAGGTTCTGCGCAACACAGCGCTGTTCATCCTGGTCACGATTCTCTGCGGCGGTACTGCGATGGCTTTTGTCAGTATCTTCAGCCGGCCTGCAGTATGGGGCGGCGGGGCCATATATATGTCCGGCACCAGCTATCTGACGGTAACCCTTGCCGCACTGGCTGCTCTTGCAGGACTTCAGCTTGCTGTCACCCTGCTCAGGGAAAGACGCCGGTCCGCTCGAAGCGTTGTGAAGGTCTCGGTCTCTATGGGCGGCAGATGCTTTGATCTGTCCGGCTTTATCGATTCCGGATGTTTTCTGAAAGAGCCTCTTACCGGAAAACCGGTGGCTCTGGTCGGGAAGGAACTGATGGGCGAGATGCTTTCCGGTGTGGAGAATGCTGCAGCGCGTTACACGGTTGTGCCTTACCGGACAGTAGGGGTGGAAAAAGGGATGCTGGAAGCCTGGAGAGCGGATTATGCCGAAATCGAAGGGCGAAGATTCAGGAGACCCGTGCTGGCAGTCTGCAGGGACGGACTGTTTCTGCCGGATGAGGGAAGCAGACAGATTCTGCTGCCGGCAGAGTTTTTAGAAAGGGGAAATTCATGGTGAACCTAACGGATATCAGGGAAGCTCTGCTGAAGGGTTTCGGACTGTGGGGAAAGAGTGTGTTCTATATAGGCGGAAGCGATGTGCTTCCGCCGCCTCTTCCCAGAGATGAGGAGCGCAGAATGCTGGAAGAATATGCAGAAGGAAGTCAGGAGGCAAGAGCGGTCCTGATAGAACGGAATCTCAGGCTTGTGGTATATATCGCCAAGAAGTTTGAAAACGCCGGCGTCAATGTGGAGGATCTGATTTCCATCGGAACGATAGGACTGATCAAAGCCGTCAATACTTTCAAGATAGAAAAGAATATCAAACTGGCCACCTATGCATCCCGGTGCATCGAGAACGAGATTCTGATGTTTCTGAGAAGAGATGTGAAGAGAAAGAGCGAGGTGTCCCTTGACGAGCCTCTGAATGTGGACTGGGACGGAAACGAACTGCTTCTGTCAGATATCCTGGGAACGGAGAACGACGTGGTCAGCAGCAGACTGGAGGAAGAGGTGAACCGGAAACTGCTCTATACGGCTCTGGGAAGACTGTCCGGACGGGAGAAGCAGATCATGGATATGCGGTTCGGACTGAAAAACGGAAGGGAAATGACGCAGAAAGAGGTGGCGGATGCCATGGGAATTTCTCAGAGCTACATATCCAGGCTGGAAAAGAAAATCATAGAGCGGCTTCAGCGGGAAGTGCAGAAGCTGGGATAAATTGCTTGTTTTTTTTCCAGCCGGCACAGGCAATCTATATACATAACCTGCCCTGTACATAGCGTGCTCTTCTGCGGCGCTGCATCGCCGCGGAAAGGGAACGCCTTGAAATATATAGAATTTGGTGGGAAGTATATGGCGAACAAAGTGGAAATCTGCGGAGTGAACACCGCAAAACTTCCGGTCTACAAGGATCAGGAAATGCAGGAGATGCTCCTGGCAGTCAAAGCGGGCGACCTGGAAGTCAGAGAAAAATTCATAACAGGAAATCTCAGGCTGGTACTCAGTGTGATACAGAGATTTACAGGCAGAGGAGAAAATCCCGATGATCTGTTTCAGGTAGGCTGCATAGGTCTGATCAAGGCTCTGGACAATTTTGACCTCAGCCACGGGGTCAGATTTTCAACTTATGCTGTACCTATGATCATCGGGGAGGTCCGCAGATATCTGCGGGACAACAACAGCATCAGGGTATCCAGATCTCTTAGAGACACGGCATACAAGGCGCTGCAGGCCAGGGAGAGACTTGCAAATGAGCTGTCCAGAGAACCGTCTGTTACGGAGATAGCCCGGGAAATCGAGACCGACAGGGAAGATGTGGTGCTGGCTCTTGAATCCATTCAGGAACCGATTTCACTCTTCGAGCCGGTCTTTCATGACGACGGGGATGCCATCTACGTGATGGATCAGGTTCAGGATACGAAGAACACCGATGAACGCTGGATCGAGAATATCTCTCTTTCTGAGGCGATGAACAGGCTCACGCCCAGAGAGAAGCATATTCTGGAGATGCGTTTTTTTGAGGGAAAGACGCAGATGGAGGTTGCGGAAGAGATTTCTATCAGCCAGGCGCAGGTTTCCCGTCTGGAGAAAAACGCGCTGAAATATATGCGCAAGTACGTATGATGCGGCATCCTGAGGGACTTTACGAGCGGCGGATTTGATGGTATACTGTTCTCGTTGAGAAGAATTTCACAATTCACAAGGAGAAACAGAAGATGTTAAAGAACAAGACCGTTCTCCTGGGTGTCACGGGAGGAATTGCAGCTTACAAATCGGCATCCCTTGCCAGCAGGCTGGTCAAGGAAGGTGCTGAGGTTCACGTCATCATGACGGAGCATGCCTGTAATTTCATAAATCCCATCACCTTTGAGACGCTTACAGGAAACAAATGCATTACCGATACATTTGACCGGAATTTTCAGCATAATGTGGAGCACGTGGCTCTTGCGAAGAAGGCGGATGTGTTCATGGTCGCTCCGGCAACAGCCAATATCATAGCCAAACTGGCTCACGGCCTGGCGGACGACATGCTGACGACCACCTTCCTGGCAGCAGGATGTCCCAAGATCGTGGCCCCTGCCATGAATACTGCCATGTTCGAGAATCCTGTCACACAGGACAATCTGAAGCTGCTGAAGAGCTACGGCACGGAAGTCATCACGCCGGCATCAGGATACCTTGCCTGCGGAGATACCGGAAGCGGCAAAATGCCGGAGCCGGATACGCTGTTCGGTTATATTGAGAGAGAAATCGCCTGTGAAAAGGATCTGAAGGGCAGACGGGTTCTGGTGACGGCCGGGGCGACACGGGAATCTCTGGATCCGGTCCGGTTCATCACCAATCACTCCAGCGGCAAAATGGGCTTCGCCATCGCAAAGGAATGCATGCTGCGCGGTGCACAGGTCACCCTTGTAAAAGCGGCAGCCACGGCGCAGCCGCCGATGTTTGTGGATATCGTCGAGGTGGAAAGTGCGGCGGATATGTTCGAAGCGGTCACCGACAGGGCCGGAGAACAGGATATCATCGTCAAGGCTGCAGCGGTCAGCGATTATACGCCGGCGGAGTTCAGCGACCAGAAAGTGAAGAAAAAAGAAGGAGATCTCTCCATTCCGATGAAACGGACGAAGGATATCCTGAAGTATCTGGGTGAACATAAGAAAGAAGGCCAGTTTCTCTGCGGCTTTTCCATGGAGACGGAGAATATGCTGGAGAATTCCCGGGCCAAGCTGGAGAAAAAGAACGCGGATATGATCGTTGCCAACAATCTGAAAGACGACGGCGCCGGCTTCGGCACAGACACCAATCTGGTGACGCTGATCACCAGAGATTCTGTACGTGAACTGGAGCTGATGGGGAAAGATCAGGTGGCAAAAGCCATCATCGATGCCATCGTCGGAAAGTGAACAATCCGGAACAGAATGCCGGAAAGCGTGTCAGACACAGCTTTCCGGTTTTTTAATGCATGGAGCAGCATGCGGCTTGACTTTTCTCCTGTCTGTGCTATAATCGAAAATGCAATCAAGTTGCAAATTCGAATGACTTGCATTTTCATATAGAGTTACAGAGGATAGAGGAGAACCATGTTTGAAATCATAGTGCATACTCTGCTTCATTCCCTGGAAGACAGCGTAAGTCTGATACCGTTTCTTTTTCTGACTTATCTTGCCATGGGAATTCTGGAGCGTGCGGCCAGCGACAGGCCGCAGAAGATCATAAGTCAGGCAGGACGCTTCGGTCCGGTCTGGGGTGCTGTCATAGGTGCATTTCCCCAGTGCGGGCTGTCGGCAGCGGCTTCCTACTTTTATATAGGCAGGGTGCTCAACCTGGGAACCCTGATCGCAATATATATGTCAACCTCCGATGAGATGCTGCCGATTCTGATTTCCGAAAAAGCTGCTGTCGGGACAATTCTCCGCATTCTTGCGGTAAAGGCTGTCATCGGAATGATTTCCGGTTTTCTGGTGGAATTCCTTTTCGGCTGGCTGGCCAGACGGCACAGAACGCCGAAGAGCTTTGAGCATCAGAGGGACTGCGAGACCTGCTGCTGCGGAGGCGGTATTGTACTCAGTGCGCTGGTGCATACGCTGAAGGTATTCTTTTTCGTGCTGCTCATCTCTTTTGCCGTTGGAATAGCCATAGAGATCGTCGGAGAACAGAATCTGGCTATGATCTTCTCCAATGTACCAGTTCTTGGAGAGGCGGTCAGCGCACTGGTGGGACTGATTCCGAACTGTGCCGCATCTGTGGTCATAACGCAGCTTTATCTGGACGGCATTATCGGAGCCGGCCCGATGATGAGCGGCCTGCTGGTCAGTGCAGGAGTAGGCCTGCTGGTTCTGTTTAAAGAAAACCGTCATCCGGCTGAGAACATCATAATCGCCGGGATTCTGTACGCTGTAAGTGTGGCCTGGGGTGTTGTCATTACAGTCTCAGGTATTTCTTTCTGAAAGAGGGTGTCCGATTTGGCTGTAAACGAATATAGAACCAACAACAGAACCAAGATTATGGAGTTTCTGAAGACCAGACAGGATAAGACGGTGACAGTCAGGGATATAGCTGAGCACATGAGGTCCATAAACTGTCCGGTCAACGTGACCACTATCTACCGTTATCTCGACAAACTGGAGAAAGACGGAAATCTGATGAAATATACGGGAGAAAAAGGGGACAAGGCAGCATATCAGTATGTGGAACGCGGACACCGCTGTGATGAGCATCTTCATCTGAAATGCACGGAATGCGGCAGTGTCATTCATCTCGACTGCCGTTTTATGAATCAGATCGCTGAACACATTGAGAAAGATCACAGCTTTCATCTGCAGTGCAGAAATTCCGTTCTTTACGGACTGTGCGGAAAGTGCAGAGAAAAAGAACAGAAATAAGGCTGATGTCATGGCCTGCCGGTCTCCTGCTCCAGGAGCTGTTCTGCCCTTGCCAGGAGCTGCAGCTTTCTGCTGTCAGAAAGCCGGGTGAAAATCTCAAGAAGATGATAGAACTCCTCCCGGCCTGCGTCCCTGCAGAGAACAAGGACCGGAAGCCAGTCGGCGAGAGGCTCCAGGAGGAGGCCCGGATGGACCCCGTAAAAATCTGCAAGGAGAAGAATCGTATCTGTGTGAGGCATTTTTCTGCCGGTCTCGTAGAGCGCGTAGGCGCTTCTGCATACATGTATCGCCTCTGCGACATCATCCTGCGTGTATCTGAAGAGACGGCGCAGATAGCGCAGATTCAATGCCAGCTGTGTTTCAAATGCGGTTTTCATTCCGATTCCTCCTCTGACTGAGAACTGTTTTAAATACCCCCATCCTTAATACAGTGGGAATTTTGATGGAAAAGGTTTCACCTTTTTTTAAACAAATCGGGGAAAAAGTCAAAAATCTATACAAAACCCTTTATTTGCAATTTGAAAGAAAAAGATGTCGAATATATAATGATAATAGAGAAATTTGCGATTGGAGATAATTTGATATGAGTACACTGAAACATAAAATGGGAAGAATGGCTTTCAGCAAGGCTTTCGATGCTGCATACAGCAAGATGGGTAAAGACAGGAACAAGGCTGTCAGCGACATGTTCTCGATGGCAGAAAAATATATCAGCAAAACTGAAGTCGAGGTGAACTTCGACCGCCTGAGAGAGGCGACGCTGGATGAGAACAGTGCTCTGTCAGGATATATCGGAAGATTCTTTGATGAACTGGACAGAAATGTTTTGAAGACAGCCGTGCTGAATTTCGGCTATGAGGCAATGTTCTGCGGAACAAAGGTCATGGAGGATGCCAGAAAAGAGCAGAAGTGCAATGTACCCTGGCTGATTCTGATGGACCCGACCAGTGCCTGTAATCTGCACTGTACAGGCTGCTGGGCCGCAGAGTACGGCAACCGCCTGAATCTGTCCTTTGAGGATATGGACAAAGTGATCACCCAGGGCAAGGAGCTGGGCATCTATTTCTATATGTACACAGGCGGAGAGCCTCTGGTCAGAAAAGACGATCTGATCCGTCTCTGCGACAAGCACAGAGACTGCGCGTTCATTTCCTTCACCAACGGAACACTGGTGGATCAGGCGTTCTGTGACGAACTGAAACGGGTGGGAAACCTGTACCTGGCCATCAGTCTGGAAGGTTCTGAGGAAGTCAACGACCAGAGAAGGGGCGAGGGAGTCTATCAGAAGGTCATGGATGCCATGGATCTCCTGAAGGAAAACGGATGTCTCTTCGGAACATCGATCTGCTATACCAGAAACAACATAGAAAAAGTGACATCGGATGAATTCATCGAAATGGAAATAGAAAAAGGCGTAAAATTCTCCATGTACTTCCACTATATGCCGGTAGGTGCAGGAGCATCGCCGGATCTGCTTCCGACCATGGAACAGAGAAAGTACATACATGACAGGATCCGCAGCATCCGCAGCATGACTGACGGAAAAGGCCTGTTCTGTTTCGACTTCCAGAACGACGGAGAGTATGTAGGCGGATGCATAGCAGGCGGAAGAAACTACTTCCACATCAACGCCAACGGCGATGCGGAGCCTTGTGTTTTCGTTCACTATTCCAACGCCAATATCAGGGAGCAGAGTCTGCTGGAAGTGCTTCACTCGCCGCTGTTCATGGCATACCATGAGAACCAGCCGTTCAATCACAATCCTCTGCGTCCGTGCCCTATGCTGGAGAATCCGGAGATCCTGCCTGAGCTTGTAAGAAAGTCAGGCGCGAAGTCCACTGATCTGGAGTCACCGGAAACGGCGGAAACCCTTTGCGCAAGGTGCACCGATTATGCACAGGCCTGGGAAAAAGAGGCGGAGAAACTCTGGAACTGCAGCTGTAAATGCGGCTGAGCAAAGACAATTTAATAACTTCATGATAAGGATGAACGGGAGATGTGTCGGCAGAAGATGCATCTTCTGTTCTTTTTTCTTTACATTTAAAACCTGTTGAATAAATGATTGCCGGATGATATACTTTGAGATAAGGAAATAAAATGGAGGTACAAGATGATATATACAAAAGAAGTCGAGAACATGTGCATCGTTAACAGAGATGCCAATCATGGACCTTCCCCGATTCCTGAAGAGGGAAAATGGGTGCAGGCCAGAGAAATCTCAGATATTTCCGGTCTGACTCACGGCGTAGGCTGGTGTGCACCGCAGCAGGGAGCATGCAAGCTGACGCTCAATGTGAAAGACGGTATCATTCAGGAGGCACTGATCGAGACACTGGGCTGCTCCGGCATGACGCATTCGGCCGCCATGGCAGGAGAGATCCTGGTCGGAAAGACCATTCTGGAGGCTCTGAACACGGACCTGGTCTGTGATGCCATCAACACGGCCATGAGAGAACTCTTTCTGCAGATCGTATACGGAAGAAGCCAGTCTGCTTTCTCAGAGGGCGGACTTGCAGTAGGCGCAGGACTGGAGGACCTGGGAAAGGGTACACGCAGTCAGGTGGGAACCATTTTCTCCACAGCTGAGAAAGGTCCGAGATACCTGGAACTGGCGGAAGGATATATTCTGGAAGAGGGTCTTGACGAAAACAACAATATCATTGGATATAAATATGTGAACCTTGGACGCATGATGGATTTCATCAAAGCCGGCACGGATCCTATGGAAGCCATTGAGAAAGCCAGCGGCGAATACGGCAGATTCAGCGAAGCGGTCAGAACGATCGATCCGCGCAAGGAATAGGAGGAGTCAGGATGGAATTATTTGAAAACTATGACAGAAGAATTGCCGGCATTGAGAAGGCAATGCAGCAATACGGAATAAAGGATCTCGAAGAAGCGAGAGAAATATGCAGAGAAAAGGGTTTTGACCCTTATGATATCGCAAAGAATATTCAGCCGATCTGTTTCGAGGATGCAGGCTGGGCCTATGTTCTGGGTGCGGCCATCGCAATAAAGAAGGGTGCAGTCACAGCTGTCGAGGCGGCAAAGGCTATCGGTGAGGGGCTGCAGGCTTTCTGCCTTCCGGGCTCTGTGGCAGATGACCGGAAAGTGGGTATCGGTCACGGCAACCTGGCTTCCATGCTGCTCAGCGAGGATACGGAATGCTTTGCATTTCTGGCAGGTCACGAGTCCTTCGCTGCTGCAGAAGGCGCCATCGGCATTGCCAACTCCGCAAACAAGGTGAGACAGAAACCGCTCCGCGTCATCCTCAACGGTCTTGGAAAGGATGCAGCTCTGATCATTTCCAGAATCAACGGGTTCACCTATGTGCAGACCGATTTTGATTTCTATACCGGTGAACTGAAGATCGTAAAGGAGACACCTTACTCTTCCGGAGACAGGGCGAAAGTCAGATGCTACGGCGCATTCGACGTGAGAGAGGGCGTTGCCATCATGCATCACGAGAATGTGGACGTGTCTATCACAGGAAATTCCACCAATCCGACAAGATTCCAGCATCCTGTTGCAGGAACCTATAAGAAGGAGAGAGTTCTGGAAGGAAAGAAATACTTCTCTGTCGCCTCCGGCGGAGGAACAGGCAGAACTCTGCATCCGGACAACATGGCTGCAGGTCCTTCCTCCTACGGCATGACCGATACCATGGGAAGAATGCACTCCGATGCCCAGTTCGCCGGCTCATCTTCCGTGCCGGCCCACGTTGAGATGATGGGCTACATCGGCATGGGCAACAATCCGATGGTGGGCGCTACTGTGGCAGTTGCGGTAGCCGTACAGGAAGCATTTAAATAGCAGATTCTCCGGTTCGTCCGGACAGATCAGGAAAGAAAAAAGAGCCCCGTAATCCGGCAGCTTTGCCGGGATACGGGGTTTATGACTGTCTATTTGTCTTCCTTATGAACCATATCTGTGTTAAGATTGGTTGCATCTTGTTTTTTCTGCAGAACATGCTATACTGTAAATATTATCGATAAAACACAGGAGGGATAGTAAAGATGGAGTATTTTCTGAGCCATATCGGCTACATAATAATTGCGGCAGTGGTGATGGGCCTTGTCGCTTTCGCTACGGTGGTCATGGCATCAAAAAATGAGGCTGAACGGGATGTCAACGAAGAGAGGTGCAATTTTCACTGCGGAAGCTGCCCCAACGTGGATCTGTGCCATAAAGAAGGAAAAATGCAATGATGTATTACTACAGTACGAATCAGTGGTTTTTCTTCTTCTACATATACTGTTTTCTGGGATGGCTCTGGGAGAGCCTCTATGTCTCGGCGAAGCAGCGTGAGTGGGTGAACCGGGGATTCATGCACGGGCCGTTCCTTCCCATATACGGAAGCGGCGCCATTGCGATCCTGCTGGCAACGATCGGCGTAAGAGATAATCTTGTGCTGATCTACATTCTGGGCATGGTCAGCTCCACCGTTCTGGAGTATTTCACCGGTGCGGCTATGGAGAAAATCTTCGGGGTCCGCTACTGGGACTATTCAGAGAAGCGCTTCAATCTCAACGGACATATCTGTCTGTCTGTTTCTCTGGCATGGGGCGTCTTTTCCATCATTCTGGTCAAAGTGATCCATCCGCCTCTGGAAGAGCTTGTGCTGGCGCTGCCTGATGCGGCAGTGGATGTATCATCCCTGGTCCTGACCATTGCAGTTGCAGTGGATACGACCGTATCCGCAGGCGAGGCTCTGGATCTGAAGGAAACGCTGAAGAAGCTTGCCGAGAGCAACGAGGAGATCCGGAAGCTGCAGGGACGGGCAGACTTTGTCCTGGCTCTGGCGGAGGATGATCTGCAGCGGTTTAAAGAGGAGCAGGAGGAAAAACAGCAGAAATTCAAAGAGCGCTTCGAGTCTAATCTGCAGGCTGCACGGCGGCGTTCTCTGGCCCGTCTGGATTCCATGCGGGAGCAGGCGGAGGCCCATTTTGCCGAGATGGATGCAGAGGCAGGACTCAGAGAGGAGTTTTTCCGCAAGGTGGAGGAACAGAAAGAGAAAATCCATCAGCGTACAGACAGGGAATTCAGGAGAAGTTCCCGCATTCTGCGCAGAAATCCGGGTTCCGTATCCAGAAGATACAAAGAGGAGCTGCAGCAGATTCTGGAGCTGTTCGAAAAATAGTTTTTCACAGGGTGCCTTTTCCGGCGCAGGGAATATTCCTGAACCGGAAGGCGCTTTTTTCTATTGATGTATTGTAAAAAAAACACAAAAAGGCGGCACAGCCCCTTGATTTCATGCTTTAATGTGTTACAATAGTACCGTATGAAAGAAAGGAGCTTTCGGAAAGTCATGAGAATAAGCAGAAACATCATGAAGAGCGAGGAACGCGCCACCTTTCAGCTGCGGGCCCTGTATCAGCAGTACGGCTACCGTCAGTTCAAGATGGGCAAATTTGAAGAATACGAGCTCTATGTCAGAAACAAGGACTTCATCGCTTCTGACAGCATCATCACATTTAATGACGCCGGCGGCAAGCTTATGGCGCTGAAGCCGGATCTGACTCTCTCTATCGTAAAGAATTTCCATCCCGCTGCGGGATATGTGGAGAAGATTTACTATAGTGAGAATATTTATCGTGCATCAAAACAGGCCCATTCCTACAAAGAGATCCTGCAGACAGGACTGGAGTGCATGGGCGACATCGATCTGTACAATCTCTGCGAAGTGACACTGCTTGCGGCAAAGAGTCTGGCGGCGATCAGCAGCGACTATGTACTGGAGATCTCCCATATGGGACTGGTCAGATCCATTCTCCATCATGTGGAGGAAGATGTGAGAGAACAGATTGTAAAGTGCATAGGAGAGAAGAACATCCATGAGATGCGACATCTCTGCCATGTGCATAATATAGATGAAAAGACGGAAAACTCCCTGGAAATCCTGGTTTCCACCTATGGAAACTACAAGAAGGTGCTGCCTCAGCTGGAGAAGCTGGGACTGAAAAACGGGGCGCAGGAGGCCCTGTCAGAGCTGAACACCATCTGCAGCGTTCTGGCTGCAAACAAGCTGGCAAAGAATATCAACATCGACTTTTCCATCGTCAACGATATGAGCTATTACAGCGGTGTTCTTTTCAAAGGATTTATCAAAGGCATTCCTGCAAGCATCCTCTCCGGCGGACAGTATGACCGGCTGATGGAGAGAATGGGCAAGAAAGCCGGCGCCATCGGCTTTGCTGTATATCTGGATTCCCTGGACCGTCTCGAACCGTACGAGAAACCGTATGACTTCGATGTGGTCTTTCTTTATGATAAGGATTCAGACATCAGCCAGGTGCTGAAAGAGGCGAAACAGATGCGCGAGTCAGGACTCAGCGTTCTGGTGGAGAAGACGCCGCCGCAGAAGCTGACGTGGCGCAGACTCTGCAGAATCAGAAACGGGGAGGTGGAAATCCTTGAAGACAATGATTAATGTGGCTCTGCCGAAAGGCAGACTGGGCAAAAAAGTATACGACATGTTTGAACAGGTAGGATACCCGTGTCCCGCCATTAAAGAAGACAACAGAAAGCTGATCTTCGAAAACGAAGAGGCCGGTGTGCGGTATTTCTGGGTAAAACCTTCAGACGTGACGATCTATGTGGAAAGGGGTGCGGCGGACATCGGAGTCTGCGGCAAGGACATCCTGCTGGAGTACGAGCCGGATGTCTATGAGCTGCTGGACCTGAAGCTTGGAAAGTGCCGCATGGCGGTGGCTGCAAAGAAGGATTTCCGTGACAATACGGAGAGGACTCTGCGTGTGGCTACCAAATTCCCCAATATAGCGAAGAACTTTTACGAGAAAGAAAGCCGCGACATCGATATCATCCGGCTAAACGGCTCCATCGAAATCGCGCCGATTCTCGGTCTGTCAGATGTCATCGTGGATATCGTGGAGACGGGCAAGACCCTGAAGGAGAACGATCTGATCGTATACGACACCATCGTGCCTATCAGTGCGCGGCTCATAGCCAACAAGGCGAATTTCAAGTTCAAGACTCAGGCAATCGAACATATACGCGATTCCCTGGCAGCCCAGACAGACAACACGAAATAGAGAGGTGGAAAATGAGCAAGTTCCTAAATGAGAAATACAGAAAGCTGGAAAGCTATACTCCGGGCGAGCAGCCCCAGGGGAAGACATTCATAAAACTGAACACCAACGAATCGCCATATCCGCCGGGACCGGCGGTTCAGGCGGCGGTGAACAGCCGCGAAGCGCAGGATCTGCGCCTTTATTCAGACCCGGAAAGCAGGGCGCTGAAAGAAAAACTGGCAGAGCTTCACGGTATGAAGAAAGAGAATATCTTCGTATCCAACGGATCCGATGAGATTCTGAACTTTGCCTTCATGGCGTTTGCGGGCGGGGAGACCGGCGTGATGTTTCCGGAGATCTCTTACGGATTTTACGAGGTCTTCGCAGACCTCTACCAGCTGGATTACAGAAAGGTGCCTCTGAAAGAGGACTTTTCCATCGATCCTCTGGATTATGTCTGCCAGAACAGGATGATCGTCATTGCCAATCCCAATGCGCCTACAGGCAGGACGCTGACAGTTCATCAGATCGAGGATATCGTCAGAACCAATCCGGAAACCGTGGTGGTCATCGATGAAGCCTATGTGGATTTCGGCGCAGAAAGCTGCAGGGATCTGATTTTCCGATATGACAACCTTCTGGTGGTCCAGACCTTCTCCAAATCCAGAAGTCTGGCAGGCGGAAGACTTGGCTTTGCCATGGCGCAGCCCGGACTTATCTCTGATCTTGAGAAGATCAAGTTCTCCACCAATCCGTACAATGTGAACCGACTTACCGCTGCGGCAGGTATCGCGGCTCTCAGCGAGAACGGCTACTACATGGAGAACTGCAGAAAGATCGGGGAGACCAGGGAGATGACGGCAGAACGTCTTGCCGAACTGGGTTTTGAGACGGTTCCGTCAGAGGCGAATTTTATCTTTGTCAGATCAGACCGCATATCCGGCGGGGACTATTACCGCAGGCTGCGGGAAAAGGGCATTCTGGTGAGACACTTTGACAAAGAGGCGATCGCAGACTACAACCGTGTTACCATCGGCACCAGAGAAGAGATGGAAAAATTCCTGGATGCCACCAGAGAGATCCTGGAGGAGGTGCAGCAATGAGCGGAGAAAACAGAAAAAGCGAGCTGATCAGAACCACTGCAGAGACAGATATCCGGCTTGTGCTGGATCTTGACGGCAGCGGAAAGAGCGAGATAGATACAGGATGCGGATTCCTGGACCATATGCTGACCCTTTTTGCCCGTCACGGACGATTTGATCTTGCCGTGACCTGCAGAGGAGACTCCTATGTGGATTTCCACCATACGACAGAAGACATCGGGATCGCCCTGGGTTCCGCATTCCGGCAGGCGCTTGGAGATATGCGGGGCATCACCCGCTACGGAGACATCATACTTCCCATGGACGAGACGCTGATGCTCTGCGCTGTGGACATTTCAGGCCGGGACTGCCTGGGGTTTGATGTGGCGATACCGACCGCCAGAGTGGGTGATTTTGATACAGAACTGGTGAAGGAATTCTTTCTGGGATTTGTCAGAAAGGCACAGGTCACCCTCCACTTCAAAGAGCTGGCGGGGGAGAACACCCATCACATCATCGAAGCCATGTTCAAGGCTTTCGGCCGCACCATGGCAAAGGCGGTGAAAATTGACGAAAGTTACAGAGATGAGATTCCATCGACGAAAGGTGTGTTATAATGATTGCAGTAATAGATTACGGTGTAGGCAATATCTTCTCCCTTTACAGCTCCTTCGGGTACATCGGAGCGGAGGCGGTGCTTACCGGCGATCCGGAAGAGATACGCAAGGCGGACAAGATCGTCCTGCCGGGCGTCGGCGCTTTCGGCGATGCGGCAGAAAAACTGAAAAAAAGCGGGCTGGCTGATGTGGTCAAAGAACAGGCGGCGGCGGGGAAACCGCTTCTGGGCATATGCCTCGGCATGCAGCTGCTCTTTGATGAGAGCACAGAGTACGGCCGCCACGAGGGTCTGGGTCTGATTTCAGGACAGGTGGTCACCATGGAAGGCGTCGTCCCGGAGAATTATAAGATCCCTCATATCGGCTGGAATGCCCTCCATTTCCCCAGGGACAGGGAAAAGAGCCCGATTTTCAGATATGTGGAAGAAGGCGAATGCGTCTATTTCGTGCATACCTACTATGCGGCGGGCTGCGGGGAAAGTCTCATCGCCACCACTGAATACGGCGCTGAACTGACGGCGGCAGCGGCAAAGGACAACGTGTTCGGCGTACAGTTTCATCCGGAAAAAAGCGGTGAAACCGGGATGAAGATACTGAAGGCCTTTTGTGAACTTTAGAGAGAAAGCTGTAACGGAGGAAAAAGAGAATGAAAATATTTCCCGCAATAGATTTGAGAGACGGTCAGGTGGTTCGTCTGCTGAAAGGCGATTATGACCAGATGACCGTTTACGGGGATGATCCCCTGGCTGCAGCCCGGAATTTCGAAGCCGCAGGTGCAGAATATCTTCATGTGGTGGATCTGGACGGAGCCAGGGACGGAGACAATCCCAATTTCGATGTAGTGAGAGAACTGGCGGCAGGGACCGGTCTGAAAGTGGAAATCGGCGGCGGAATCAGAAACGAGGAGACCATACGGCGCTATCTGGATGCCGGAGTATGCCGGGTGATTCTGGGAACCATCGCTGTGAAAGATCCGGCTTTCACTGCGGAGATGATCGGAAAGTACGGTGACAGAATCGCTGTCGGCGTGGATATTTCAGACCGAAAGGCGGCTGTTCACGGATGGAAAGAAGTATCGGAAATCTCGGTGGATCAGATCTTTGAACGCCTGTCGGCAGACGGCGTCAGCTGCATCATCTGCACCGATATTTCCAGAGACGGAGCCATGAAGGGAACCAACAGAGAGCTTTACAGGGAACTGATGGAGAAGTATCCGGTGGATATCGTGGCTTCCGGAGGCGTATCATCCATGGAGGATGTCAGAGCTCTTGCGGAAATGGGAATCTGCGGCGCGATCATCGGCAAGGCACTCTATACCGGAGACATTGATCTGAAAGAGGCCATCAGCGCGGCAGCATGCACTGATGGCGGAACAGACGGGAGGGAGACGGAGAAATGATTACGAAGAGAATTATCCCATGCCTGGATGTGCGGGCCGGCCGTGTGGTCAAAGGCGTCAACTTTGAGGGGCTGACCGACGTGTCCTCACCTGTGGAGCTGGGCAGATACTACAGCGAGAACGGAGCAGACGAGCTGGTGTTTTACGATATCACAGCCTCCTTTGAAGAACGGAAACTGTTCACCGATATCCTGCGGCAGGTGGCATCCACCATCTTTATTCCCCTGACCGTAGGAGGAGGCATCAATACGGTGGAGGATTTCGACAGAGTGCTGAAATGCGGCGCCGACAAGGTTTCTGTCAATTCCGGAGCCATCCGGAATCCGGATCTGATCGCGGAAGCTGCCAGACTTTACGGCAACCAGTGCGTGGTCCTGTCGGTGGATATCAAGCGGGTCGGCGGCAGCTTTCACGTCTTTGCAAAGGGCGGCAGAGAGGATACCGGCCTTGAGGCCATAGAATGGATCAGGCGCGGAGAGGCCAGCGGAGCAGGCGAGATCGTCGTCAACAGCATCGATACAGACGGCGTGAAGCAGGGCTTCGATATCGAGATGCTGCGGGCTGTCAACGAGGCGGTAAGCGTTCCGGTCATCGCATCAGGGGGAGCCGGTTCCATCGATGATTTTGTCACGCTGTTCAGAGAAATTCCGGACATCGATGCTGGTCTTGCAGCATCCATCTTCCATTTCGGAGAGGTGGCTATAAGCGATCTGAAAGCAAGACTGGCTGCAGAGGGTATCAACGTTAGATTATAGAAAGGCAGTAAAATGGTTAAGATAGAAGAACTGAAGTTTGATGAAAAAGGGCTGATCCCGGCTATAGTGGTGGACAACAGCTCAAAAAAGGTTCTGACTCTGGCATATATGAACAGGGAGAGCCTGGAAATCTCCATCAGGGAGAAAAAAACCTGTTTCTGGTCCCGATCCCGTCAGGAACTCTGGCTGAAAGGGGAAACCAGCGGAAACTATCAGCACATTGTGAACATTATCGCTGACTGTGACCGGGATGCGCTGGTGGTCATGGTGAACAAGGACGGTCCTGCCTGCCATCTGGGAAACGACTCCTGCTTCGAATTCCCTGTGCTGGGAGAAATGCCGTCCGAGTTCTCCGTCAGAGGGCTTTATGAGATGCTGGAAGGCCGTAATAAAGAAAGACCGGAGGGTTCCTATACGACCTATCTTTTTGAAAAGGGACTGGACAAGATCCTGAAAAAGGTGGGCGAGGAATCGACGGAAGTCATCATTGCCGGCAAGGCGGAGGACAAGGCGGAGACCATCTACGAGATCGCCGATCTGGCTTATCACGTGCTGGTTCTGATGGTGCAGCTGGGCATATCCGTGGATGAGGTTCTGGATGAGCTGGCCTCACGCCATATCATCGATCATAAAGTCAAACAGGAGAAGATGAAATGAAGCTTCTGAATCCGGATGGAAAAGCGAATATCCATACCCATACCTGCTACTGTGACGGAAAGGACACTCCGGAGGAACTGGTGCAGGCTGCCCTCGCTGCAGGAATGAGGACACTGGGATTCTCCGGACACGGATACGGAATCCACGATGAGGACTACTGCATGAGCCGGGAGAACACGCTGCGCTACCGGGAGGAGATTCTGGATCTGAAGGACAGGTACAGAGGCAGGATCGAGATCCTCCTGGGAGTGGAACGGGATTTCTACGGCGAACATGACGACGGACCGTGGGATTTCATCATCGGTTCCGTCCATTCCGTGGAAAAGGACGGCGTCTATCTGTCTGTGGACAATACGGCGGAGATCATGGAAGCCAATGTGGAAAAATATTTCGGCGGCGACTACCGGGCATATGTGGAACGATACTACGAGACCGTATCAGACGTGGTTTCAGCGACAGGCGGCGGCATTGTCGGCCATTTTGATCTGATCACCAAGTTCAACGAAGGCAGCCGTTATTTCGATGAAGAGGCGGTATGGTACAGGAAGGCTGCTCTGCACGCCCTTGCAAAGGCCGCCGAAACCCGGCCTGTCTTCGAAATCAACACCGGCGCCATGGCCAGGGGATACCGCAGTGTGCCGCATCCGGCGCCCTTCCTTTTAGAGGAAATCCAGCGGCTGGGATGTCCGGTGATTCTCTCCAGCGACTGCCACGACAGGGCTCAGCTGGATTTTGGATTTGAGGAAATTATTAGAAGATTTGAATAATCATGACGGATTTATGTTGCGAAATCAGGTTTAATGTGATAGAATTGTTGTGAAATATTTTATAGCTAAGTTTAATTACGGAGGATGAAGATGAAAAAATTTATTTCATTGGCCCTGGTTGCTGTAATGGTGCTTTCAATGTCACTGTTCATGGCAAGCTGCGGCGGAGAAGAAGGCGGAGATGAAGCTGCTGCTCTGAGAGTAAGATGCGTCATTTCCACAAATTTAGGCGACATGTCCTTTAACGATTCCGCTAACAACGGTATCAAGGAGCTGCAGGATGCAGGATACGATGCTACTATCGTAGAATGTAACAACGACTCCAACCTGTTCGAACAGAACCTGAGAACAGCTGCTGACGATGCTGACATCGTTATCGGTGTAGGTTCCGAGCTGGACATGATCGGCACAGTTGCAAAAGATTATCCTGATGTTAAGTTCATCTGGTGCGATAACGTACTGGAAGACATCGCTGATCTTGATAACGTAACCTGCATCTCCTACAAGCAGAACGAAGGTTCCTACCTGGTAGGCTGGATCGCAGGCAAGATGACTGAATCCAACGTTGTCGGCTTTATCGGCGGTATGGACATTCCTGTAATCAACGACTTCCGCGTTGGTTTTGAACAGGGTGCAAAAGATGCCGGCAAGGACAAAGGCGAAGACGTTAAAGTTGTTGTAAGCTACACAGGCGACTGGTCCGACACCAACCTGGGTGCTGAATCTGCACAGTCCCTGCAGTCTCAGGGCGCAGACATCATCTTCTGTGCTGCCGGCGGTTCCGGCAACGGTGCTATCCTGAAGGCTGAAGAACTTGGAATCAAGTGCATCGGCGTTGACCAGGATCAGAGACAGACTATGAGCGACTACGCTGACTACATCCTTTGCTCCATGGTTAAGGAAGTAGGCAAATCCATCGTTGACGTTGTCAAGGCTACTGCTGAGGATCCTGAATCCTTCCCTGCAGGCCAGGTATTCAATGCCGGTCTGGACGGCGGATATGTAGGCGTTGCTTACGGCAGTGACGATCAGGAAAAACTGGTTCCTGAAGACATTATCGCAGAACTGGATGCTCAGATCGAGAAGCTGCAGTCCGGCGAACTGGTAGTTGACACTGCTTTATAATTCCGATACATTAAAGTAAATAACTTAGTGAATGAGGCGTGGCGTGCAAAGCGCCGCGCCTTTCTTTATCGATCCGGAAATCTTTGGAAGAACGGATAGAAGTAATTTAAGGAAATGCGAGGTAAATACTTTGCAAGAGACAATTGTAAAATTTGAGAATATTTCCATGCAGTTTCCGGGTGTCCTGGCCAACGACAACGTTTCCTTTGACATCAAGAAGGGCGAGGTCTTTGCTCTGGTAGGCGAAAACGGTGCAGGAAAGAGTACTCTGATGAACATTCTTTACGGCATCAATGTGCCGACCAACGGAGAAGTCTACATCAAGGGGAACAGGATGGAAAAGCATACGCCGAGTGAAGCTATCGAAAACGGCGTAGGCATGGTGCATCAGCACTTCATGCTGGTGCCGTCCTTTACTGTGGCGCAGAACATTGCCCTCAGCAGGGAACCGAGAAAGCACAAATTCTTTTATGATCTGAAAGCTGCCGAGAAGGCGACGCAGGATCTGGTGGAAGACTACGGCCTGGTGGTTGATCCGAAGGCTGTGGTAAGAGAGATCAGTGTAGGTCTGCAGCAGAGAGTCGAGATCCTGAAAACTCTCTACAGAGGCGCGGACATTCTGATCCTGGACGAGCCTACGGCTGTACTGACGCCGCAGGAGACGGAGGAATTATTTGATGTTATCAGACGAATCGTCCGCGAAAAGGATATGACCGTCATCATCATCACACATAAGCTCTATGAGGTAATGGCTATCTCCGACAGAGTAGGCGTGATGAGACAGGGCAAGCTTGTGGGCGTAGTAGAGACAAAGAATGTGAATGAACGCATCCTGGCTTCCATGATGGTAGGCCGTGATGTTCTCTTTGATAAATTGGAGAAAAAAGAACACGAATACGGTGATGTAAAGATCGAGGCAAAAGATCTGCATGTTGCCGATAACCGGGGGCTTCTGGCCGTCAGAGGCGTGAATCTTTCCATACGTGCAGGAGAGATCCTGGGCATTGCGGCTATCGAAGGAAACGGACAGAGCGAGCTTGTTGAAGCGATCACAGGTATGCGTGGTATTCAGGCCGGAGAGGTCATTGTGGACGGAACCGTCATCAACGGCAGGGATCCGGGTGAGATAAGACAGCTGGGACTTGCCCATATTCCGGAGGACAGAATCTCCACGGGCGTTACGGCTCAGTCCGATATCACCGACAACCTGATCATAGGCAAGGAACGTCTGCCTCAGTTCTCCAGATACGGAATGCATCTGAAGAGGTCTTCCATCGTAAGATATGCTGAGGAACTGTTCCAGAAATTCGATATGAGAGGTGCGGGCGTGGATACGCTGGTCGGCTCTCTTTCAGGAGGCAATATGCAGAAGGTGGTCGTAGCCAGAGAATTCTCCTTTGACACGCCGATTCTGATCATCGCCCAGCCGACAAGAGGCGTTGACGTAGGCGCCATTGAATTCATCCACCAGAGCATCATAGATAAGAGAAATGAAGGCTGTGCAATCCTTCTGGTCAGTGCAGATCTGGACGAGATTTTCCGTCTCAGCGACCGGATCATCACCATGTACGAAGGCAAGGTGACCGGTGAGTTCAGAGAAGGCGAAATAGATAAGATGGATATCAGTTACTACATGACCGGTGACCGCAGCGGAGCAGCCGCAGAAGATACCGAGGCAGGAGGTGGACAGTCATGAAAATCTTAAAGAAGATAGACACCAAATACATCGCAACTCTGGTATTCAGTATCGTTGTGGCTCTGCTCATAGGCGCTGTCCTCATGGCGGTGACAGGCTTCAGCCCGATCAAGGGATACAGCGCCATGATCAGCGGTGCGCTGGGCAACCCGAGACTGATCGGAAATACGCTGGAAAAGGCCATGACACTGTGCCTGCTGGGTCTTGCCACAGCTGTAGGCGCCAAAGGCGGCCTGTTCAATGTCGGCGGTGAAGGACAGCTTTTCTTCGGAGCGCTGGCTGCTACAATGACAGGACTGTGGCTTTCGGATCTTCCTGCTGTCATCGTCACTGCAGTGGCACTGATTTCAGCAGTTGTCGTAGGCGGCTTTTATGCGTGGATACCGGCTGTCCTGAAGGTTAAGATCGGGGTCAGCGAGGTTATCACCACCATCATGCTGAATACGGTGGCAATCAAGATCTGTACCTATCTGGTCAACGGACCGTGGAATTCACCGCTGAAATCCCTCACCAAGGGTACTGACTATCTGCCGGAGACCCTCCGTTTCACCAAGCTGATCACAGCATCCAACCTGAGCACCGGATTTATCGGAGGTGCAGTTGTTGCCTTCCTCATCTGGTATATCATGAAGATGACCAGTGTCGGTCTGGAAATGAAGGTGACCGGTGAAAACTATCGTTTTGCAAAATTTGCGGGACTGAAGAGCGACAAGATCATGATCTGGTCCATGGTGGCTTCCGGTGCCATCTGCGGTCTCGTAGGAATGCTGCTGATCTACGGCTATCAGGGCCGTATGACTGACAGTGTCAGCAACGAGTTCTATTTTGACGGCATGCTTGTCGCCATGATCATGAACTATAACCCGCTGGGCATTATCATCATGAGTGTATTCTTTGCCATTCTGAGCACGGGAGCCACTATGATGGACCTGACTGTAGGCATCTCCGCACAGATCTACGATATCATCTTCTCTGTCATCATCTTCCTGATGGCGGCGCAGAAGGGTATCTCCACCTGGGTGGATCACAAGAGACTGCAGCAGAAAGCTAAAGCGAAAGCAAGAAAGGAGATAGATGCAAATGTGGGAACAGATAGCAGCAATATTTAGCGTAGGGCTTTTCCAGAACACCATCCGAAATGCGACTCCGGTTATTCTTGCCGCTTTAGGTGGCCTGTTCACAGAACATGCAGGCATCATGAACATCGGTATGGAAGGTATGATTCTGACCGGCGCTTTCGTCGCCGTGGCGTTCAGTTTCACTTTCGCCAGTGCGCCGATGGGTGTGCTGCTGGCAGTGCTGGTGGGAATTCTCATCGGACTGTTCTTTGCACTTTTCGTCGTAAAGCTGAAGAGTGACGAATTTATCATCGGTATGACGCTGAACACCTTTGCCAGCGGTCTGACGATCTTTCTTCTGAGAAACGTGTTCGGACAGACCGGTACATGGGCAACCAAGGCAATTAAAGGACTGCCTGCGGTGGACATTCCGCTTCTGGAGGATATTCCGTTCATCGGACCGATCCTCAGCGGTCATTCCATCTTCGTATATATTTCCTGGATCCTGGTATTCGTGGTGTGGGTTTTCCTGTACAGAACACCTTACGGATTCTGGATGCGTGCCTCCGGTGAGCATCCTGAGGCCCTGGAGACAGCCGGTGTGGATCCGGTCAAGATGAAGGTGCTTGCCAGTGTGCTGTGCGGTATCTTCTGCGGATTTGCCGGTGCACATCTGTCACTGGGATATCTGAACTGCTTTACAGAAGGCATGAGCGCAAGCCGCGGATTTATCGCCTTTGCATGCGTAGTCTTCGGTATGGCTAATCCGCCTAAGGTATTCGGAGCTGCACTGCTGTTCGGATTCCTTCAGGCACTGGGTCTGAGACTCCAGTCGGTGGGTGTCCCTTCCGATCTGACTGCAGCGGTTCCGTATCTTGCCACCGTTCTTATGCTGGTATATATCGTGGCCAGCAGCGAGAACCGGAAGAAGAGAAGGGCCAAGAAAGAGACAAAACTGGAAGTTGAAGCTGAAAATGTCTGATTTTACGCAGCATGCCGATATTCGGCATGCTGCGAATGTGTATTTTATGTGAATTCTTGACATACCATTTGAAAAAGTAAGTCAGCCGTGATAGAATGATGTAGTCTGGCAACAGATAATACGATTAGAGGACGGAGATTTATGAAGAAGAGAATATTTCAGGCAGGTCTGACTGCAGTGCTGTGTCTGACTGTCGTGTTCACCATGGCAGGATGCGGAGACGAGGAGCCGTACAGCGGTCTGGACCTTTCAGAATATGTGAAGGTTGCTGATTACAAGGGAATGGAATACGATAAGATTTCTGTTTCCGTCAGCAAAGATGAGATCCAGGATGAGATCAACAGCCGCCTGGAGGAGAAAGCTACCACCGAGCAGGCTCAGGACGGTACCGTTGAAGACGGAGACACCATCAATGTAGCCTTTGAGGGACGCATCGACGGAAAGACCTTTGAGGGCGGAACAAGCGATGACTACAAGATCACCATCGGACAGACGACGATGATCGACGGATTTGTGGAAGGTCTCATCGGCCAGCAGGTAGGAGACACTGTTACGCTGGATCTGAAGTTCCCGGATGATTATTCCAACACGGACGTTGCGGGCAAGGATGTCACCTTTGAGGTCAATATCAAGAGCCGCGATGTGGAGGTCGTGCCGGAATACAACCTTGACTTTGTCAAAGAGAACAGCGAATATGACACGTTAGCCGATTACGAGGCATCAGTGAAGAAGGATCTTCTTGCGCAGAAGCAGGAAGAAGCCGAGCTGGACGTCAAACAGGCTCTGTGGGAACAGATTGTTGAGAACTCAGAAATCATCAAGTACCCTGAGGAAAAAGAGCAGAGAATCGAAGACGAAATCATGTCCATGAAGAACGATGCAAAGGACAATGACATGGAGTGGGAGACCTATCTGGATACAGTGGGATATACCGAAGACGAGCTGAAAGAGCTGGTAACCAGCTATGTTGAGAAGACCATGTTCCAGGAGATGATCCTCTATTCCATCGCCGAGAAGGAAGAACTGGAAGTAACCGATGAGGAATACCAGGATTATGTCGACAGCGTTCTGGAGGCATCAGGCATGGATGCGGAGACTTTCGAGAGCAGTATCGGCATGACTGTGGAGGAATACTGCGACAGCATGCAGGCACGCTCCTCACTGCTTCTCAACAAGGTCATGGACAAGGTCATGGAATATGCCAGTGAAAAATAAACAGAATCCTGCATAATATTTTGTTGCAAAAGATCAGATTGTATGATAGACTCTTATTGTTAGTTTATAAATCAGACAGTCTGATCTTTTTGATTGCTGTACTGAAAGTAGAGACTATCGTTCTGGAGAGAACCGGAAAGGTCGCCGAAGGTTTAAGCGAACGGGCGTAAGCAACCTGCTCGTGATATCTCAGGCAAAGAGGACAGAGCCAATAGTTTTATCTAAATAGCTTATGTCATCTCTCTGGAGCCGGATTGAATCAATTCGGCTTTTGTTTTGCTTGAATTAAAATAACAGAAAAGAGGAGATGAAACAATGAATTTCACAGAACTACTCAAGAACATCGATGATTTCGTATGGGGCATTCCCCTCATCGTTCTCATCATGGGAACCGGTATTCTGCTCACATGCAGGGTCAGAGTGCTGCAGGTCAGAAAACTGGGCAAAGCGCTCAGATTCATGGTCAGCAACGAGGAAGGCGCAGAGGGCGAGGTAACCAGCTTCGGTGCTTTCTGCACCGCCATGGCGGCGACCATAGGTACCGGAAATATCGTCGGTGTGGCCACCGCGGTTACGGCGGGAGGTCCGGGCGCACTGTTCTGGATGGTCGTGGCAGCCTTTTTCGGCATGGCCACCAAGTATTCGGAAGGTCTGCTTGCTGTCAAATACAGGACCGTCGATGAGGAAGGACATGCTCTGGGAGGACCGTTCTATTACATAGAGAAAGGTATGGGATCCGGATGGAAGTGGCTTGCAAAGCTGTTCGCCGTTTTCGGCATCGGCGCAGGTCTTCTGGGTATCGGCACGATCACACAGGTTAACGGTATCGCTTCTGCAGTGAGAAACTTCGCGGATCCGCAGAACCAGCACACGGTCTCCATGTTCGGTAATGATTACTCCATATCCATCGTCATTACGGCAATTGTGGTAGCAGCAGCCACCGCACTGGTTGTCGTAGGAGGAATCAAGCGTATATCCAGCGTTACCACGGTCATCGTGCCGTTTATGGCTGTGACCTATGTGGTGGTATGCCTTGCAATTATCATCTATAATATCAAAGCTTTTCCTGCTGCAATCGTGGAAATCGTGCAGTCGGCATTTGGAGTCAGAGCTGTTGCAGGCGGTGCACTGGGCGCCATGATGGTCGCTATGCAGAAGGGTGTTGCCAGAGGTATTTTCTCCAACGAGGCAGGTCTGGGAAGCGCACCGATCGCGGCCGCAGCCGCCAAGACCCATACAAGCGTCAGACAGGGCCTGATCTCCATGACAGGAACCTTTATCGATACCATCATCATCTGTACGATGACAGGAACCACTCTGGTGATCACAGGCGCCACAGAGCAGGGACTGGAAGGTGCGGAGTGTACAGCTTACGCATTCGGCCAGGGACTTCCGTGGAGCCAGAGCACAGGAGCCTTCATCCTGATGCTGTGTCTGGCATTCTTTGCCTTCACCACCATCCTGGGATGGGATTATTACTCCGAAAGATGCCTGGAGTATCTCGCCGGCAAGAAAAAGAATGTTCTTATGACATATAAATGGCTGTATATCCTTGCAGTGCTGATCGGACCGTTCCTCACCGTGGAAGCGGTATGGACCATTGCGGATATCTTCAACGGTCTCATGGCGATCCCGAATCTGATTGCACTGGTTGCCCTGAGCGGTGTAGTAGCGAGAGAAACAAAGGAATATTTCGAAAACGAAGCGCACATGAAGATCAGTGCGTAAGGGTTTTCCACTATTCTGAATACAGTGAAAAGGCGATAAAAGGGCTTTTGCAGGGTTTCCTCAGAGCCCTTTGCCATGTTTTTGTCATGGACAGCCGTTCCTTCGAATATAGATAGAACATATCTTCTGCAGGAGGAATAAAGATGCTGAGTACGGATAAACTGAAAGACAAGGAAGTCATCAATATTACAGACGGAAGAAGCCTGGGCTTTATCTGTGACATAGAAGTGAATCTGGAGGACGGAACCATAGAAGGTATCGTCATCCCGGCACAGCGGGGTTTTCTCGGACTGTTCGGCAGCGGAGGGGAAGACCTCGTCATCAGGTGGGACAGGATACGGACTATCGGGGATGATGTGGTTCTGGTCGAAATGGAAGCGTATTGAGGAGATTTTACTGGAAATCTTCCAGGATATGTAGTAGAATTGAGTATTATAGACTGACAGGAGGATGAACAGATGCGGTGCCCATATTGTGAGAACCCGGATACTAAGGTGATAGATTCCAGACCGACAGAGGAAGGACATGCTATCAGGCGCCGGAGAGGCTGTGAGAAATGCGGCAAGCGGTTTACCACTTACGAGAAGGTGGAGGAAGCCATCATCATGATCATCAAGAAGGACGGACGCAGAGAGGCCTTTGACCGCAGCAAGGTCATGAACGGTATTATCAAGGCGTGTGAGAAGCGTCCTGTGTCCATGGCGGAGATAGAAGGCGTCGTTGCGGAAATCGAACGGGGACTGAACAACCTGATGGAAAAGGAAGTGGACAGCGCCTTTATCGGAGAACTGGTCATGGAGCAGCTGAAGGAGCTGGATCAGGTGGCGTACGTCCGTTTCGCATCCGTGTACAGGCAGTTCACCGACGTGAACACCTTTATCAAAGAAATCGAAAAACTGATCAGTAACTAATACAGGAGCATCATTTATGAAAGACATCATCAGAATCGCAGTGGACGGACCAAGCGGAGCCGGAAAGAGCACCATCGCAAAGGCGGTGGCGGACAGGCTCTCCATCAGCTACATCGATACGGGAGCCATGTACCGTGCAGTCGGCTACAAGATGCTGCAGGAGGGAGTCTCCCTGGACGACCCGGAGGGTATCCGCAGACTGCTTGATACGACAGACATCGACTTCGCTGACGGAGATATCTGGCTGGACGGGCAGAACATCAGTCACCTGATCCGCACACCAGAGATATCAAAGCAGGCATCTGACTGCTCTGCTCTTGCCGCAGTGCGCCGCGCACTGGTTGCGCTTCAGCAGAAGATGGGAGAAAAGAAAAGCGTCATCATGGACGGCCGCGATATCGGAACCGTAGTGTTTCCGGACGCGGAATACAAGTTTTATATAACCGCATCTGCAGAGGAGAGGGCGAAACGCCGTTTTCTTGAACTGCAGGAGAAGGGTTCGCAGATCACCTTCGAGCAGGTACTGGCAGACATCAATCAGCGGGACTATAATGATACGCACAGGGAAGTGGATCCTCTCCGGAAGGCGGAGGACTCCATAGAAGTGGACACCACCCGCATGAGTATCGAAGAAGTGACAGACTATATTTGCAAGGAGATGAACAGATAATGGCAGTTGTCAGACCTTTTGCAGCCGTCAGACCTGCGCCGGATAAAGCCGGACGCATTCTGGCGCTGCCTTATGATGTAATGAACCGGGAGGAAGCCGCTGATATGGCAGCAGGGAATTCGGACAGTTTTCTTCATATCAGCAGATCGGAGATCGATCTTCCCGAGGTGGAGGATCCGTACTGCGACCTGGTATATGAGAAGGCTGCCTCCAACATAGAGAAGTTTCTCAGTGAAGGCACTCTGATCAGAGAAGAAAAGCCGGCGCTGTATATATACAGACAGACCATGAACGGGCGCGTGCAGACGGGAATCGTCGGCTGTGTCAGTGTGGACGATTACAGGAACAACATCATCCGCAAGCACGAGCTGACCCGGGTGGAAAAGGAGATGGACCGTATTCGCCATTTTGACACATGCAATGCCGATACGGAACCCGTATTTCTGGCTTACAGAAACAGTGAGGAAATAGACGGCATCGTAAACGCATATACCGCCAAGGAGCAGCCGTGTTATGATATCACCGATCACATGGGCGTGAAACATGTGCTGTGGGTCGTCGACGACGAAGAACTGATCGGCAGGCTGACAGCAGCGTTCTCGGAAGTTTCGAATCTTTACATAGCTGACGGTCACCATAGAAGCGCATCGGCCTGCGAGGTGGGTGAGCGAAGAAGAAAACAGCATCCGGACTATTCGGGAGATGAAGAATTCAATTACTTTATGGCCGTTATTTTCCCGGCAGGGGATCTTGCCATCATGGACTATAACCGCGTGGTAAAGGATCTGAACGGGAATACGCCGCAGGAGCTCTTTGAGAAGATCCGCCGGGCCGGATTCGCTCTGACAGACAAAGGACAGGAGCCGTACAGACCGGCGGCATGCCACGAGTTTTCCATGTATCTGGACGGACACTGGTACCAGATGGTTCTGGATCCTGCGCTTGTACCGGAGGGAGAGATAGAGTCTCTGGATGTGTCCATTCTGCAGGATAAAGTGCTGCATCCGATTCTGGGCATTGATGATCCGAGAACGGACTCCCGCATCGACTTTGTGGGCGGTATCCGCGGGCTTGGAGAACTGTCCCGCCGTGCGGAAAGCGATATGAGACTGGCCTTTGCAGTTTATCCGGTGACCATGGAAAAACTCATGAGGATATCCGACTGCGGCAGAATCATGCCGCCTAAGTCCACCTGGTTTGAACCGAAGCTGGGAAGCGGGCTGTTTATGCATCAGCTGTAAAAGGCTGTCTCCAGAACTGAACAGGAATAGAAACAGGGCGATGAGGTGATAATATCCTCAGAGCCTTTTTTTTTTCGGGGAGGAGAGCATGAAGAGGAGAATCCGGGGAATCTGTATCTCCATGACACTGGTTCTGGCAGCGCTGGGAGGACGGCTTTACTATATTCAGGCGGTCTGCGGAGAGGAACTTGCTGACGGGGCAGGCAGACAGCAGACAATAGAAATCCATCAGACGAACCAGAGGGGAACGATCTACGACAGAAATCTGGTTCCGCTGACTGACCGGTGCAGCAGCTGCTGTTATCTCATCAGAGAGGACCGCTGTGATGAACAGCTTCAGAAACTGATGGCTTCTGCCGGCGGAGAACGGGCAGGCAGAAAGGGGAGTACCTATACAGTCTACAGAACCGACCGTGTGGATCAGGCACTGAGCCGGAGACTGATCCGGGAATACGGCGCCTATGTTTTCTCAATTCCCAGACGATATGAAGAGGAGCAGACCGCAGTGCATCTCATCGGATACATCAGCGGGAGCGATGGAACCGGACAGGCCGGACTGGAGAAGATGTACCAGTACAGACTGGCATCGGCTTCGGCATCTTTCTCCATGACCGGTGACGGAAGCGGTGCGCCGGTGGCCGGAATCGGACTGAAACAGCAGAGCGAAGAGGAAATCCGCATGAATCCGTCAGCACTGGTCACGACCATAGACAGCACTCTTCAGAAAAAAACCGAAGAGATTCTGAAGAAGCGGCAGATCACCGGTGCGGCAGTGGTGATGGACGTGGAGACAGGTCAGATCCTTGCAATGGCAAGCACGCCGGTGTTCAATCCGCTGAAGGTGGAGCGGTATCTGAACTCCGACGAGGGGGAACTGATGAACAAAGCCGTACAGGGTCAGTATCCGCCCGGTTCCGTATTTAAGATCGTTGTGGCAGCAGCGGCCCTCGAGAGCGGATGCGCAGATCCGTCACAGACCTTTACATGCACGGGAGAGACAACGGTCAACGGAGTCAGAGTCATCTGCGAAAGCTGTCCGGAAGGACATGGAGAGCTGAATATGGGTCAGGCGCTGGCAAAGTCCTGCAACTGCTATTTTGCAAAGCTGGGCCAGATGACAGGATCTGAAATCATTGTGGAGACGGCAGAAAAAATGGGACTGGGGCGGGAGGTGCTTGACGGGTTTCCCGGAGAAGAGACCGGCTGTTTTCCGTCAGAAGAAGAAAGAGCATACAGCGGTATCTCCAATCTGTCTCTCGGGCAGGGCGGTCTGCTGGTGACGCCTGTCCAGGTTGCCCGGATGACAGCAGTCATAGCCTCCGGAGGAATCTGTCATGAAGGAAAGGTCGTCATGAGTCAGGCAGGACAGGAAGACTGCGGAAACAGGGTCATTACAGAGGAGACAGCAGCTGTTGTGGGTGAGATGATGGAGCAGGTGTTCAGTGAAGGAACGGCAGGAGGATCCCGTCTCTGTATCGCGGCGGCAGGGAAAACCGGATCGGCAGAAGCGGGCAGCGGAGATTCCTACAGGGTGCACGGCTGGTTCACGGGATATTTTCCGGCAGATTCCCCGCGCTACGCAGTGACTGTCTTTGCCGAAAACGGAAAGACAGGAAGCGGATCTGCGCTTCCTGTCTTTGAAGATATCGCATCGTTTCTGTACGGATGAGCTCTGCTGTACAGCGGTCTTGCCTTCAGTCCGTCCAGTCCGGCTGCAGATGACTCCTGAGACGGGTCAGCGCCTTCTTCTCAATGCGGGAAACATAGGAACGGCTGATATTCATGGATGCAGCGATTTCCCGCTGCGTCCGGGGACCGTTCCCATCCAGACCGTATCGTAAAAAGACGATTTTTTTTTCGCGGGGAGTCAGTACCTGGTCCATGACCCGGTAAAGCTCTTCGATGCGGAACTTCAGATTCAGATCATCGATGATTTCATCAGGGTCGGTTCCCAGAATATCGTTCAGACTGATTTCGTTTCCGTCTTTATCAGTGCCAATGGGAAGAGTGATGGAAACCTCCTGCCTGTTTTTTCGGGAAGTGCGGATGCTCATGAGTATTTCGTTTTCTATGCATCTTGCAGCATAGGTGGCAAGACGGGCGGCTTTTCTGCTTGTGTATGTGTTCACGGCCTTGATCAGACCGATAGTCCCTATGGAAATCAGGTCTTCGGAAGAAGAACCCGGTCCGGTGTACTTTCTGGCAATGTGGGCGACGAGGCGCAGGTTTCTTTCGATCAAAATATTTCTCGCCAAGGGGTCGCCGGCTTCCATCAGTTCAACATACCTTTTTTCTTCGTTTTCTGTAAGAGGCAGCGGAAAAGAACTGCTCATATATGTAACCCCCTCTTTCCCTTAAACATATGCGGAGAGAAGGGGCAAAGTGCATGGCTACCTGAAAATCCTGCTATCTCAGTCTGAAAGACATGCAGTCTGTGCACTGACTCTGTGTCGGGTTTGCCTCATGGGTGCCGACGGTAATGGCATCCAGTGTGCAGTACTGCTGCTCTCTGGCATTGTGCAGGCACTGTGCTACAGTGCAGTGAATGTTGTGGTTGCAATTCTTGTCCATGATAATACCTCCTGAAATGTTTTGTTTTTCACGATAAATATTTTGCCCTCCTTTCACAAAAATATTAGGGGCTTTAGCTTGTAAGAAAAGCCAAATAATGATATAATTTATGTTGAAATTTTGCGATTAAAATGAAATGACGAGGTAACTGAGTGCAGCTGATTTTGTCAGAATGGAGGAAACATGCGGATAAAATCACTGCCTGAGAACGAAAGACCCGTAGAAAAGGCGTGGGATACGGGCATTGAGAGTCTTTCCAATGCCGAACTCCTGGCGCTGATCATTCACACAGGTACACAGAACAGATCGGCGCTCAGACTTGCTGAAGCTGTTCTGGGAGCATTTCCGGAAGGGATGAGCGGACTGGCGTCCTGCTGCCTGGAAGACCTGACAGTCATTGAAGGGATCGGAAGAACGAAAGCATGTACTCTGCTGGCTGCTGTCGAAATCGGAAAGCGAATAGCTTCAAGGCCTGCCGCAGAACGTGTGATCATTGAAAGGTCGGATGATATTGCCAGGCTTTTCATGGAAAAGCTGCGTTATGCAAAGAAAGAGCATTTCAAATGTGTGCTCGTCAATTCCAAGGGAGGCATTCTCTCTGTTGACGACATTTCCACAGGAGAGCTGACCAGCACCGTGGTTCACCCCAGGGAGGTGTTTCATATGGCAGTCAGGAAGAGTGCGGCAGCAGTCATCCTGGTCCATAACCATCCCAGCGGTGATCCTTCACCCAGCGGAGAGGATATCGCCACGACCAGGCGTCTGACCGAAAGCGGCAGACTGCTCGGTATCACGGTAGTGGATCATATCATCATCGGTGACGGGACTTACTGCAGCCTGAGGGAAATGGGTCTGATCGACTAAGATTGATAGAAATATTGGAGGTAATTTACATGTTTAACTTTTTTTCGGCAAAGGATATGGGAATTGACCTTGGTACTGCCAATACGCTGATTTACATAAAGGACAGCGGTATCGTTCTCAATGAACCATCGGTTATCGCCATGGATAACAGGAGAGGCATCACTCTGGCCGTAGGTTTTGAGGCAAAGGATATGGTCGGAAAGGCACCGGCCAGCATCAGTGTTGTCAGACCGCTGCAGGACGGTGTAATATCCGACTTTGACCGCGCTGCGGATATGCTGAAGGCATTTATCGAGAAAGCTGTATCGGCAAATAAAGTCAAGAATTTCCGCGCTGTCGTCGGTGTGCCGAGCGGCGTAACCGAGGTGGAGAAGAGAGCTGTGGAGCAGGTGGTGCGCACCATGGGCGCTTCTGAAGTCTACATTCTCGAAGAGCCTATGGCTGCTGCAATCGGAGCGGGCCTCGATGTGGACAGTTCCACTGCATGCATGATCGCCGATATAGGCGGAGGAACAACCGATATAGCCATCATCGCCCTTGGCGGAATCGTGGCCAGCTCCTCCATCAGACATGCCGGAGACAAGTTCAACGATGCGATTATCCAGTACATGCGCAAGCGCCATGCCCTTCTCATCGGAGAAAAGACAGCCGAGTATCTGAAAATCCAGGTAGGTGCGGCGTGTCTGGACGTGGACGAAAACGGTGACGAGATCATAGAATCTGTGCAGGCCAGCGGCCGCGACATCATCAGCGGACTTCCGAAAACTCTGGAGGTCACCAACCGGGACATCATGATGGCGCTGCAGGAATCTGTGGATATCATTATCGACGGAATCAAATCGACCATCGAGAAGGCACCGCCTGAAATTGCCGCCGATATCGCATCAAGCGGCATGATTCTCTCAGGCGGAGGCGGTATGATCCATAATCTGGACAAGATGATCGAAAAGCGTACAGGCATCAGGGCCGAGATCGCGGAGAATGCCTTCGAGGCAGTCGCGCTGGGAACCGGCATGAGCCTCAACGATATAGAAAAACTGAAGATTTATGCCACCAGCATAAACAAGAGATAGGAATCAGAGGGTATGAAGTGGATTAAAAGTCATAAGTTAATAGCTTTTCTGCTGGCAGTTATCGTCATCAGTCTGATCATCCTGATCGGATCGGTCTCTTCCGGCGGGCAGGGCAATTTTTTCACCAGCTTTTTCGGCGGAATCTACTCTGCCATCGAGAAGCCGGTATCCGGCGCGGCCGGAAGCATTTCAGAAAATGTGAGGGGGATATTCTCCTATAAGGAGATTCAGGAGGAAAATGAGGCTCTGAAGAAAGAAAACGAGGAACTGAAACAGCAGCTGACAGCTATGACGCTTTCGGCCAATGAACTGAAAGAACTGAAGGAGCTTTCCAGAGTCCTGAATTACAAAGGAATCAGCGGCGAGGACGATATCGTGTCCGCTGATGTTATTTCTATGGATGGAACCAACTGGATGAACATTTTCACCATCAATGCGGGAAGTGAAAGCGGCATCAGTGAAGGTGATGTGGTCATCTGCGGAGACGGACTGGTGGGAAGAATCCAGTCAGCGGGGAAAGGCTGGTCCAAAGTCACCTCTATAATCGATGAGTCCAGCAAGATCACGTTCAAAGTGGCAGGTAATCTGCAGCTCATCGGCGTTATAGAGGGATCTTCGGACGGAGTGCTTTCCGGTTTCATGCTTGATGACAAAGCCAAGGTAGAGGAAGGTGACCGGCTCATTACCTCGGGTATGGGAATCTTTCCTGCCGGCATAGAGATCGGCAAGATCACCAAGGTGAAATACGACAGTGATGCGCAGCTGCAGAGGGTCAGCGTAAAGTCTTCTGTTGACTTCATGTCGCTGCAGAAAGTATCGGTGATGATATGAAATACAGATATGCGCTGATCATGTATATCATCTGTTTTCTGCTGCAGCCTTTTCTCTATAACCTGTTCCCGTCTTTCAGCAGTCATGCCAGTCTGCTGCTGTGTCTGACCGCCGTACTGACATTCGTTTATGACGATGCTGTGCCGGGAATTCTGTTCGGCTTTATTTTCAGCTTATTCGGTGATATCTTCTACGGGATGTATGCCGGACCGGGTGCACTTTGTCTGGTGCTTACGGCTGCAGTGATCTGGCTGCTGCGGGGATTTGCCAATATCGAGAATATCATCAATGCGGTGCTGAACATGATATTTGCCACATGGCTGTATGCGACTCTGTACTGGGTTGTATATTCTTTCACAGGGAGTCCGTACAGCTATCTTTATGCCATGAAGTCCCTGCCGCTTCAGTTTCTGTTCAACACAGTCATCGGCACAGGACTTTATCTGGTACTGATTCAAAGGGTTATTAAACATAAGAGAGACAGGTACTTTAAATGAACAGGAATATCAGATTATTCGAATCAAGATACAGGCAGATTGCGGTCATCGTTCTGATACTCATGGCCATACTGGCTGTCCGCCTCTTCGTTGTCACCATACTGCAGCATGACAGATGGACCAGCGAGGCTTCGGATCAGAATACAAAGACGATCTATACATCTGCGCCCAGGGGGAACATTTATGACCGCAACGGCAATGCTCTTGCCGTCAACCGTCAGGTATTTACGGTCAATTTCAATGCCAGCTCACTCACCACAGAAGAAATCAATAATTCTTCGCTGAAGCTGATAAATACTCTGATTAAAAACGGAGATAAGTACACGGATAATTTCCCGATCAAGATCACTTCATCGGGAAAGTTTTATTACACATATAAACAGAAAATCACTTCATGGCTGAAGGAACAGGGGTTTTCCACTTCTCTGACAGCGGAGGAGGCGTTCAAACGTCTATGCACACGCTACGGTATCGAATACGACGAGTCAAGCCGTTTCGAAATCATGGATGAGCTTCAGGAGAAATACAATCAGGATCCTCCTATCTCGGTGCGGAACATGGAATACACCTATGATCAGGAACTGGAGAATTTCCTGTCCAAGTTCGGAATCTTCAGCTCTGAAGAAATTGAACAGGGCATCTCTGCAGAGGATGCTTTCCGCGCGCTGCGGGAAAACTACGAGATCGATGAATCTCTGAGCGACAAAGAAGCACGTAAGATTTTCATCGTCCGCAACGAAATCGCCACCAACGGGTTTACCCGCTACATGCCGATCAAGATCGCATCGGATATCAGCGATGAGACCATAGCATACATCGAGGAGGCATCTATTCCGGGTGTGGAGATATCCTCTGAAAGTGAGCGGTACTATCCCAACGGGTCCGTCGCCTGTCACATTCTGGGCTACATGGGGTCCATCTCAGAAAGTGAGGCGGAGTACTATGTTGATGAGCTGGGATACAGCGCCAGCGATCTGGTAGGTAAAGACGGTATTGAAGCTGCCCTGGAAGAGAAGCTTCACGGCACACCCGGCGAGAAGAAAATCCGCGTTAACAGCAGCGGAGAATATGTAGAGACCGTAGGAGAAGAGAAAGAGGCTCAAAAGGGATCAGATGTCTATCTGACCATCGATCTGGATCTTCAGAAAGCGGCCGAGAAATCGCTGAAAAGCGCCATTCAGAAATCAGAGAACAGCGGAAGCGGCGCTGTGGTGGCCATTGATGTGGAGACAGGCGATGTTCTGGCTATGGCCAGCTATCCGACCTATGACCCGAATATCTTTGCCAGCGGCATTTCGGAAAAAGCATGGAAATCGGTTCAGGCGGAGAATCCGAGAGACGCTTTCTCACCTGCGCCTTTGTATAACAATGCCACCAGAGCAGCCATTCAGCCAGGTTCCACATTCAAGCCGATCACAGCTATAACGGCACTGGAAAAAGGCCTGGATCCGTACAGCCAGATTCAGGACCGGGGCGTCATCGAATACGGAGACAGGGAATACGCCTGCTCCAGCTGGAACGATTACGGCGGAACCCACGGCTATGAAAATCTGGAATACGGCATAGGTAATTCCTGCAACTACTACTTCTACTGTATCGCCACAGGCAAGGACTGGGGAACCGGTGCCGGTCTGGGCTACAGTATTACGGTGGATGACATTCTGGAAACAGCGGAGAAATTCGGCCTGGCAGACAAGACAGGCATAGAAATCGGAGAAAACGTTGCAGATCCGCCGTCGGCAGAATACAAGATGGAAGTCACCAAACTGGGTATCAGGGACTATCTGTACAACAATGCGCACAAATTCTTTACGGAAGAAGCGGCCAATGATTACGAGCGGCTGAGAAAGAATCTGTATACTATTGCAGACTGGGCGGATGACAATCCGTCTTACGATGAGCTGATCACGCTGCTGGATGAGAATACTGACGTGAAGAAAAGCCAGCTGGAGACAGTTGCAGCCAGAGTCAAGTTTGACTATTATATCCAGGCCCAGTGGGGTGTCGGCGACCAGTTCAATATTTCCATCGGTCAGGGTGACAACGCCTACACGCCGCTTCAGATGGCAAATTATGTCGCCACACTGGGCAACGGGGGCATGAGAAATCAGGTCAGCATTGTCAGCGGTGTTGAAGGTGAAGGCGCTACAGTCAAGGAAAAGGCTGTGGATCTCGGTCTGAAAGAGAGCACCGTGGAAGAAGTCATCAAAGGAATGAAGCGGGTATGCACCAGCGGTACTCTGTCAGGGGTATTCGCCAACTTCCCGGTTGAAGTCGCAGGCAAGACAGGTACTGCGGAAAACCAGTCGATCAGACAGCCTAAGAGCGAGGTCTCCTATGTGAAGTCCCAGCTCAGTTCCCTCAATGCAGCGGCAGGAACCAGTGTATCCTGGTCCAAGGTGAAAAAAACCATGGAGCAGATGATGGAGGAAGAGCCGGAACGTTATCCGTCTGAAGATGAGACGGTGGATGAGGCTCTGATCAAGGCAAGCGGCTACAAGATCACACAGTCCATGATAAACAGCGGCAAGGGAAGCTATGACTACAACGCATGGACCATCGCCATGGCTCCGGCGGATAATCCTAAGATTGCCGTGGCAGTCCTGCTGATAGAAGGAGGATACTCCTCCAATGCGGCGCCTGTCGCCAGGGATGTCATTGCTGCATATCTGGATGTCTATGATGAAGTAGAACCTGATACGACCCGTACGGACATGAATGGAAAGAACAAGGCACAGTGATACTGAAACAGAAAAGATAGAATCAGCGATAGAATTGGAGGAAGATATGGGCAAAGTTTACATGATTGCATCCGGAAAGGGAGGTACCGGCAAATCCATGTTTGCGGTCAATTTCAGCGCAACCCTTGCGAGGCGGGGGAAAAGTGTGGTGATTCTTGATCTGGATATGGGCATGCGGAACCTGGATCTGTATTTCGGACTTGAAAACAACGTGGTATACGATGTCTATGATGTTCTGACCGGAGTCTGCCGCATCAAACAGGCCCTGATCAGAGACAGACGGTTCCCCAGTCTGTACCTGATGGCCTCACCTCCTTCACGGGATGACGGCACGCTGACGCCGCTCCATGTGAAGGTGCTCTGCGAGAAGCTGAAAAACCTCTATGACTATGTTATCGTTGATGCGCCTTCCGGTATCGATGACGGTCTGGTACTGGCTTCAGCGGGAGCCGACAGCTGCATCATCATTACAACGCCGGAATATTCCGCACTGCGGGATGCTGATACGCTGGATCGTGAACTTCTGAACCTGGGTATCAGCGAGCGCTTCGTGGTCCTGAACAAGGTCATAGCCGAGCTTATGACGGCCGGATATGCACCGCGGCTGAGTGAGATAACAGCTATGCTCAGACCGCCGCTTGCAGGCATCATTCAGCAGGATGAGAACATTCAGATATCCACCAACCTGGGTGTACCTGTAGTGATCAAGGCAGGAACCTATATTCAGGAGAATTTCGAGAAGATCACGGACAGAATCGTTAAATAAGATATTAAAGAACCCTCTGTGCAAAGATGTACAGAGGGTTTGATTCCGAAGAAACGAAATCAGAAATTGAGACCTTTGTTCCTCATGCCGACATCCAGCACAAGACCCAGAGCCAGCATATTGGATATAATGGAAGATCCTCCGTAACTCAGAAACGGCAGTGTGATTCCGGTTACAGGCATCAGGCCCATGGTCATGGCGATATTCTCAAAGATCTGGAATGCGAACATACCGATGACTCCGGCAACGACGAGGGCTCCGTAGAAGTCCAGGGCGTCCCGGACAGTGCGGGCCATGCGCATCAGCAGGATGGCAAACAGGCCGATGACGGCCAGCCCTCCGATAAGTCCCAGTTCTTCACCGATGACGGAAAAGATGAAGTCAGAGGTCTGAACCGGAATGAAGTCCAGTTCTTTCTGCGTTCCGTTGAACAGGCCTTTTCCGGTGAGGCCGCCCGATCCTATGGCGACTTTGGACTGCCATACCTGATAATTGCCTGACAGATCCAGGTTCTCCGGATGAAGGAAGGCTTCTATTCTTTCTTTCTGATAGTCTGCCATGAAGACGTAGGCTACGGGAACAGCAGCTGCCACCAGAGCGATGAATTTTGCGAAGACCTTCAGGTTGATTCCTGCGAAGTATATCATGGTGACCCAGATTGCTGCGAACACCAGCGCGCTTCCCAGATCCTCCTTCAGAACGATGATGATGATCGGTGCAGCGTAGATGCCTGCTTTCAGAAGTCCCTTGAAATTATACAGCTCGTCTTTGTGCTCACTGAGATACCCGGCCATAATGAGAATGAACAGAATCTTGACGATTTCCGACGGCTGGATGGTGATGACTTTCAGATCGATCCAGGAGCGTGCTCCGAACTGTTCAACGCCAAGTCCAGGCACATATACCAGCAGCAGCAGGAGCAGTGAAAAAAGATACAGATACTTTTCGAGCCCTGCAAACATGTTGTAATTGAACTGCAGAATGACAAGGACTGCAATGAGGCCCAGTATGTAAGCTGCGGACTGCACGATGACGTCCCGGCTGAAGAAGCCGGTGCTGATCTGGGTGCTTCCGATCATCAGAATGCTGATGACGGCAAGAAGGGCGACCACTGCAATAATTACCTTGTCAATGTTCTTGAATAAATTTGAAAAATTGTTCATAGTTTTCCCCTCTTGTTCTTGACATTATGTCGACTACAACATTATAATATATGTTGTACGAATTTATCAAGTTTTAATTATGTAATGCAATTTTTTTTACGAAAACCTTGAAGATATAAGACAATTTGATACGATTTCAACAGAAAAGGAGGTGCTTTAATGTCTCCAATAATATGGATTATTATCTGTGTTGTAGTATTGGCCCTGGGGCTATTGATCGGATATATTTTAAGGAAGAATATAGGAGAGAAGGCGATTGGCAGCGCTGAGCAGAAAGCCAGGAACCTGATTCTCGATGCCGAAAACAGATCCGAAACTATAAAGAAAGAGATTACATTAGAAGCAAAAGAAGAAGCGCACCGCATGCGCAATGAGGTTGAGAGGGAAGTAAGAGAAAGAAGAGCGGAAATCCAGCGTTCAGAGAGACGTCTGATTCAGAAAGAAGAATCCGTTGACCGCAAACTGGAGAATATTGAGAAGAGAGAAGAGAGCATTACAAAACACGAACGTGATATATTGGAAAAGAAAAAAGAGCTGGACAGCTTTCTTGCCAGACAGATCGAAGAACTGGAAAAGATCTCCGGACTGACTGCGGAACAGGCCAAAGCTCTTTTACTGGATGAAATTGAAAAGGACGTAAGACATGATGCGTCTCTGATGATCAAGGATATCGAATCCAAGGCAAAAGAGGATGCTGACAAGCGTGCCAAGGAGATCATCACCGGAGCAATTCAGAGGTGTGCGGCCGATCATGTGGCAGAGAGCACGGTTTCCGTAGTCGCACTGCCTAACGATGAGATGAAAGGCAGAATCATCGGACGAGAAGGCCGGAACATCCGCGCTATCGAAACGCTGACCGGTGTGGACCTGATCATCGATGATACACCGGAAGCGGTGATCATATCGGGATTTGATCCTGTCAGAAGAGAAATCGCCAGAATCGCGCTGGAAAAGCTGATCGTGGACGGGAGAATCCATCCTGCAAGGATAGAGGAAATGGTGGAAAAGGCTGAGAAAGAAGTCAATTCCATCATCAAGGAGGAAGGAGAACAGGCTACATTTGAAGTCGGTATTCACAACCTTCATCCTGAACTGATCAGGCTTCTGGGAAGACTGAAGTACAGAACCTCCTACGGACAGAATGTGCTGAAGCATTCCGTAGAGGTGGCCCATCTGTCCGGTCTGATGGCCGGAGAACTGGGACTGGATGTCAAGCTGGCCAAGAGAGCAGGACTGCTCCATGATATCGGAAAGGCACTGGATCACGAATATGAAGGCACTCATGTTGATATCGGTATCCAGGTGCTGAAGAAGTACAAGGAATCCGAGGCGGTCATCAACGGCATGGCGGCTCATCACGGAGATTACGAGCCGAAGAGCATGGAAGCCGTGCTCATCGCTGCGGCAGATGCCCTTTCAGCTGCCAGACCGGGTGCCAGAAGAGAGACGCTGGACGCATATATCAAACGTCTGGAAAAACTCGAAGAGATTGCCAACACCACCAAGGGTGTGGATAAATCCTTTGCGATTCAGGCGGGCAGAGAGATCCGCATCATAGCCAAGCCGGAGGAGGTCAACGATGATGACATCGTCCTGCTGGCAAGAGAGATTTCCAAGAAGATCGAGTCTGAACTTGAATATCCGGGACAGATCAAGGTCAATGTGGTCAGAGAGACAAGAGCGATCGACTACGCCAAGTAAGAAAACTGCTAACTCCCCATATTAATGTGGGGAGTTATTTGTGCTTTACCGTGCAGGTGTGCATTGCAGCGTCATCAGGAGGAGATAATATGTTTGTATATTTGGATAACAGTGCGACAACCAGGCAGTATGACCAGGTGACACAGCGTATGAAGGAGGTTATGGAAGACACTTTCGGCAATCCGTCCTCTCTCCACAGCCTCGGTCTTGAGGCGGAAAAGACTGTCAGGGCAGCCAGAAAAAATGTGGCGGCTTCCCTGGGTGCGGATGAAGACGAGATCATCTTTACTTCCGGCGGGACAGAAAGCGATAATACGGCACTTTACGGCATCGCTCACGCCCGCAGGCGTCAGGGAAAACGCATCATCACATCGGCGGCGGAGCATCCGGCAGTGCTGGAAGCATGCCGCGTTCTGGAGCAGGAAGGATTCGAAGTGGTCTATATCGGTGTTGATGACAGATGCCGGCTGGATATGCAGCAGCTGCGCGATGCTGTCAATGACGATACGATCCTCATATCCGTCATGGCGGTGAACAACGAAACCGGGACGGTCATGCCTCTGAAGGAGATCGCGGATCTGAAGGGAAAAGCTGTCTTTCATACCGATGGTGTACAGGCCTACGGCAAGGTCGATCTGCGTCATACGGGGGCCGATCTGATCTCCCTCAGTGCCCATAAGATTCACGGACCGAAAGGTGTCGGAGCTCTTTACGTGAAAAAGGGCATCAGTCTGCCGGCCTTTGTTGTCGGCGGAGGTCAGGAGAAGCACCGCAGATCGGGAACAGAGAACGTGCCGGGTATTGCGGGATTTGATAAGGCTGTCAGCCTGTCGATGGAGCACTTTGAGCAGAGAGTGAGTGCAATGGCTGCAGCGAGGAAACGGCTGCTTGCAGGCATCACAGATCAGATCGAAGATATACGTATCAACAGCCCCGGGGACGGAGCAGCTTCTGTGCTGAACATATCCTTTCTGGGAACCAGAGGTGAGGTTCTGCTTCATACGCTGGAACAGGACGGCATCTTTGTGTCTACCGGATCAGCATGTTCCTCCAACAAAAAAGGAAGGAGCCACGTGCTGAAGGCCATGGGACTTTCCGACAGGGAGATAGAAGGCGCAGTCCGGTTCAGTTTCAGCGAGTTCAACACGGAAGAGGAAATGGACTATGTGACAGAAAAAGTGGCAGCTGCAGTAAAGCGTTTCCGCAGACTGGGCTCATTCAGATAAGGAGATACAATCATGAACGAACAGAACATATTTATTGTCAGATGCGGGGAAGTTGCGCTGAAAGGCATGAACAAACCGTATTTCGAGCGCATGCTGGTGGACAGGATCAGAAACAGCCTGAAAGATTTCCCCGATGTGGATGTGAGACGCCATGAGGGTCTCATCTTTGTACGGGCAGACCGCAGGTACGACAGGGAGCAGCTGATCCGTCAGATATCCAGAGTCTTCGGGGTGGCTTCCATCAGCCCTGCTGTAGAGGCGGAGAGCAGCCTCGATGCCATAGGCGAGGAGGCGGTCAGATATATGAAGGAACTGATCGAGACAAAGGGAGTCAGGACCTTTAAGGTGGAGGCCAAGCGGGCAGACAAGAATTTTCCGGTTAAATCGCCGGACATCGCCCGGATCATAGGCGCCAAAGTCCTCATCGGATGCAAGGTTCTGAAGGTGGATGTGCACAATCCTGATGTGAATCTTTTTGTCGATCTCCGCCATGACAGGTCCTACATCTATCAGCAGAAAATCGCAGGTTTCGGCGGACTTCCGCTGGGAACCAACGGCAAGGGCATGGTGCTTCTTTCAGGCGGTATCGACAGCCCTGTGGCAGCCTGGATGATGGCAAAGCGAGGTATGGTCATAGAAGCGGTTCATTTTCATTCCTATCCGTATACCAGCCAGAGAGCGCAGGAAAAGGTAGAGGAACTGGCCGGCATCATCGCTTCCTATTGCGGCAGTTTCAGAATGCATGTGGTCAATCTGCTTCCGATCCAGGAGCAGATCGTACAGAACTGCCCGGAAGAAGAGACCACCATACTTGTACGCCGTTTCATGATGCGCATTGCCGAAAAAATTGCAGAAAAGAACCGCTGCATGATGCTGATTACCGGTGAGAATCTGGGACAGGTGGCCAGCCAGACTGCTGAGGCGCTGGTGGTTACAGACGCCTGCGTCAGCATGCCGGTCATGCGTCCGCTGATCGCTATGGACAAGATAGACATCATGGACAAGGCAGAAGAAATCGGCACTTTTGAGACTTCCATCCAGCCCTATGAGGACTGCTGTACGGTATTCCTTCCGAAACATCCTGCGACGAAGCCGAAGCTGGAAAGAATTCTGGAATCAGAAAGCCGTCTGGATACAGAGGCTCTTGTGGCCGCTGCAGTGGAATCAGAAGAGATCGTACAGATTCGACAAAAATAGAGCAGAATCCCTCTTTTCTCTTAAAGACAAGGCAGACAGCCTGGATTATAATAGAGAAAAGGGGGTTTTTCTATATGGAAACGATATTTTACTTAAAAGACAGTGTTCTGGTGGCACGGCTTTCGGGCGAAATCGACCATCATGTAGCCGAGAAAATCCGCAGAGATATAGATGAAGAGATGAAACTCTACGGGGTCACTGATCTGATCCTGGACTTTTCCAATGTTACTTTTATGGACAGTTCCGGTATCGGTGTGGTCCTTGGCCGATATAAAAAAGTCAGAGCAGCGGGAGGTACGATGAAAATCCGCAGTGCCAGCAGACTGGTAAGGCAGATACTGGATATGTCGGGCGTATTCTCCCTGATGGAGTATGAAGAGAAAGGAGAAGACCATGGAGAAGAACAGAGTTGTGATAGAATTTGAGGCGCTGCCTGAGAATCAGGCTTTTGCACGGTCCGTCGCAGCCGCTTTCTGTGCAGCTGCGGATCCGACCATGGAGGAACTGACTGAAATCAAGACCGCAGTCAGCGAAGCTGTCAGCAACGCGGTCATCCATGCATATGACCGGAAGGGAACCGGCAGGATAACCATGGAAATGAAGTGGCTGGATCCGGACAAGGTCTTCATCAGCGTGACAGACTACGGCAAAGGTATCTCCGACATAGAGAAGGCACGGGAGCCTATGTTTTCGACCAGAGAGGATCAGGAGATGAGCGGTATGGGCTTTACGGTGATGGAAAGCTTTGCAGACAAGGTCTTTGTGGAATCGGAACCGGAAAAGGGAACGACGGTCACCCTGATCAAGTATCTGGACACCTACTATGGGCTGTAGATATGTGCCGGTCCCCAGAGAAGATACATATGCGCTGATTCGCAGGGCCCAGGAGGGAGATCAGACTGCCCGGGAGATCCTCTGTGAACAGAATACGGGACTGGTAAAAAAAATCGCGCTGAAATTTGCGGCAGGAGACCTGGAAATCGATGATCTGATCCAGATCGGCTATATCGGGCTGCTGAAAGCTGTGAACAAGTTTGAACCGGAGTACGGGGTAATGTTCTCGACTTATGCGGTTCCCATGATCATGGGCGAGATCAGGCGGTATTTCCGGGACAGCGGAAAAATCAAGGCAAGCCGCAGTCTGAAATCGGAAATCTGGCAGATGCGAAAAATCCAGAATGAGCTTGTGACGGAGACAGGATTCTCTCCCCGGATCAGTGAGCTTGCTGAAGCCATGGGAATCACGGCGGAAAGGGTGCTGGAACTCATGGAGGCGGAGAATGCGATCTCCAGCGTGGCAAGTCTGGACAGCCAGGTGGTGGAGGCGGAATATGACGCCCGGTGCAGCCAGGCATCGCCCGAAAACAATCTGGACGGGATCATGGTCCGAAAGGAAATCGCAGGCCTTGAGAAGCGGGAGCGGCAGGTCATTCTCATGCGCTATTACAGGGATATGACGCAGCAGGAGATTGCAAAGATCCTGGGCATATCCCAGGTTCAGGTATCCAGAATTGAAAAAAGAGCATTGGAGAAAATGAGGGAAAAAATGGAATAGAGCAGGGGCATGGTGAGTTAAAAGCAACTCACCTTTGCTCTTTCGACATTTTGGGCCAAGAAATACAAAAATGACTTGCAAAATACTGAAAAAAGTGGTTTACTATATATGTATGCTGTTATTTTTGTAACAAGTAGACGGCATAATGTGACACGGTTAAAAATCTCCTTCAGCAAGAAGGACCGTTATTATAATTTAAGGAGGCATTTACATGAACTTTCAACTGACGAAGGAACAAGAATTCGTAAGAAAAATGGTAAGAGAATTTGCCACTAACGAAGTCGAGCCATTAGCTGCAGACATTGACCAGGAACACAGATTCCCAGAAGAAACTGTTGAAAAAATGGCCAAGTACGGCTTACTGGGCGTTCCATTCCCTACTGAGTACGGTGGAGCAGGCGGAGACCACATCTCCTACGCAATCACTGTAGAAGAATTATCCAGAGTATGCGCATCCACAGGCGTTATCTGTTCCGCACATACTTCTCTGTGCTGCTGGCCGATTTTCAACTACGGTACAGAAGAACAGAAACAGAAATATCTGCCGGATCTGTTATCCGGAAAGAAACTGGGCGCTTTCGGTCTGACCGAGCCGAATGCAGGTACTGATGCATCCGGACAGCAGACAAGAGCTGAATTAGTAGGAGACAAATGGATCTTAAACGGAGCTAAGGTATTCATCACCAACGGCGGATATGCTGATGTTTTCGTTGTTATGGCCATGACAGACAAGAAAAAAGGAAATCACGGCATCACTTCCTTCATCGTTGAGAAGGGCGATCCTGGATTCTCCATCGGTAAGACAGAAGATAAGATGGGTATCTGCGCATCTTCCACTACTGAACTTATTTTCCAGAACTGCGAAATCCCTGCTGACAGACTGTTAGGTCAGGTTGGCGAAGGATTCAAGGTAGCTATGTCCACTCTGGACGGCGGCCGTATCGGTATCGCTTCCCAGGCTCTGGGTATTGCACAGGGTGCATTCGACGTTACAGTTGAATACATGCAGGCAAGAAAGCAGTTCGGCAAGAAGTTATCCCAGATGCAGGCACTGCAGTTCGGCATGGCTGATCTGAAGACCAAGATCGAAGCTGCAAGACTTCTGGTATACAGAGCTGCTGACATGAAGGATAAGCACCTGCCTTACGGTGAAGCTGCTGCAATGGCTAAGCTGTTCGCTGCAGAAACCGCTATGGAAGTAACCACCAAGTGCGTACAGTACCACGGCGGATACGGATACACCAAGGATTATCCGGTTGAAAGAATGATGAGAGATGCTAAGATTACTGAGATCTACGAAGGAACTTCCGAAGTACAGAGAATGGTAATCGCAGCTAACACTTTCAAAAAATAAGATCGTAGGAGGAAATAGAAATGGCATTTAAGATTATCGTATGCGCAAAGCAGGTACCAGATACTAACGTTATCAAAATTAACCCTAAAACTGGTACTCTTATCAGAGACGGCGTTCCAAGCATCTTAAACCACGATGATGCTAACGCTTTGGAAGAAGCATTAAAGATTAAGGACAAATATGAAGATGTAACTATCACTGTTATCTCCATGGGACCTCCTCAGGCATCCGATCTGTTATTCGAATGTATCGCTAAAGGCGCTGACGAAGGTATTCTGGTTTCCGACAGAGCAGTCGGCGGATCCGATACATGGGCTACTTCCAACACTCTGGAAG
>JBJESV010000043.1:0-3196 GCA_051882975.1 Emergencia sp. | reverse complement strand
TCAGACTGATTATTGGAAGCAGCTCCCCTTTTTTTGATAAAGTCACGGACAGATACTTCGACTATGCCATCAAAATGCTGCAGCTTCCCGAAGACGAATGGCTCGCATACCGGAAAGATATACTCCGGGCAACCATCACCAGCATTCTGTCCCGATGGGTCAGCCAGGGCATGAAGGAGTCAAAGGAAGATCTGGCAGTATGGATCACAGAAATACTGATCTCAAACTGGGCCCCAATCAGCTCGAGGCCCTGAATGAAACCGCAGCCAGGACTGCTGCACCGGTCACATGGAGATGATCAGTTCACTCTTCATGCCGTTCAGCTCGATGTAGTTTTCCCCTTCCGGAGAAGAAAAGTCCTCTGCAGGTCTGCCCTGTCTTTCATAGTGTATCGATGTCGCGACACCCTTCCTTCCGGCTCTGAAAGCATAACCTTCCGGAACGATGATTTTTGACGTCGCCGAGATCTGGTTGATCTCAATGGCTCCCTCGTGGGACTCGACAGTGACCGTCATATCCAGGCTGCAGTCGAGCTCCACCTCGCCTTTTCCGCCGCTGAGAAAGACTTCCGCGGCCTTGCCGTCAAACTCAACGGTATCGCTTTCGATTCCGATCATTTCAAGCCGCCTTGTGTTTACCGAAACCTCGATTCTGCCGATATACTTCTGCGGAAAGCAGACGACGATTGTAAGCCCCTCTTTCGCCTGTGCCTCGGTGGCATCATTGAATCTCTGGAGATCCACATCTATCCTGCTCCTGACATCGTCGATTCTGATCTTGTAGTCGCGCTGCAGCTCTGCAATGGTATTGGATAGCAGGGAGACTTTTATCTTTTCGCCTTCATAGGAGCGCAGGAGCACCGTACCGGCTCCGCCCAGCTTCACATCAAAATTCTTGGTTCCGTCGATATCATATTCCGTCGTGCTCTCGTAAAGAAATTCGGACTGCTTCCTGCTGCTTTTCGCATCGGTCAGGAGTTCGTCCAGAGAAACCTGAAACAGCTCCGCTATGGCCACCAGGTTCGAAATGTCCGGGACCCCCGTGCCGTTTTCCCACTTTGTCACGGCCTGTCTCGATACGCCGATTTTCTCCGCCATCTTCTCCTGGGACATGCCCGCCTGTCTTCTGTAATTCCTGATCTGTTCTTCTAAAGTCATTTTTCTTTCCTCCTGTTATTCTGATAAGGTTTTCTGCTTCCCCTACAGATTAGTAAAATGTCCTTTACAAAACAAGAAACTTATGCTGTCATTTTCCGTTTTTCCGCTATTTTCCGTAGCATTCCGGTCCGGACAGAAGCGATTTCTTTATGGAAAGGACTCCCTCGAAGCGAAGGAGCCCTTTGATTTAGTACATATGAACTCAGAGTTCTTCGTCTTCGGTATCATTTCCGCCATGAAAGCAGAAGTACATGATCCAGAACAGTACGCCTGCCAGGGTCAGCGCACATCCAAGCCCGGTATAAAACACGGCAATGAATACATCCGGCACCAGTCCGGAGCTGCGAAGCCAGATTCCTCCGCCCATCATAAACGCCATGATGCAGTATGCCTTGAGATCAAAGAAATGCCAGACCGGGCGAAATTCCTCCCTGTATCCCCTGATCCGTTTTGTATGCTTTATGCTCATTTTATAGAACATCAGTCCGAAAGCGATGAAAACAAGGACGGACAGCAGAATATGTACTCCTGAAACCGCCGGGATTTTCCCATAGGAAAGTACGCCGAGCCTTGCCACATTGAATCCGGCCAGCATCCAGACACATCCGGCAATGGCAAGCAGCATACGCTTTTTCACATGGAAGAGAGATGGTTTTTTCATATTTCGCTGTTTCCTTTCATCGCTTTATATCCGATCAGAACGACCCATATATAGGCACAGGTTTTCGGAATCATCAGCATTCCCACCGGAGGTACACTGTCGGCAAACAGCACCACCGGGATATAGCAGGCAAAGCTGATGACAACCGCAAGCCACAGAGAGCGGAAAGGCATGTCCTGCTCTCTCTTCGCACTGAGATAGAACAGAACCACGATCACCGCGCCGAGAATGGCGAACGGGATGTTCCGGTAAATCCCCCAGGACAGCGGTGCTTCCGGACTGGTCCATGCATTCTGCGGCATCAGGCACAGAAGGATGCGCAAAAGGGCCAGGCCCCATACTGCGGCTGTCAGCCCTTTTCTGCCGCCGACCTGATAGCGGGCCCGCCATACGTAATAGAGCAGCACATAAAACAGCGTCATGGTAACGGATGTGATCAGTTTGCCGATGCCCAGTGACACCGTATAGTTCTCCAGCCCGGTCGTGCAGAGCGCGATCGCCCGCGGAATCAGGTGAAATGCATCCCCGCATCCGAGAACGACAGCCATCAGACCGTACAGGAAAAACTGCCGCCTTCCCCCGCTCTGACGAATCATGGTGATTCCCAGTATGATCACGGACACCAGATAAACGATGTCAAATAGTGTTTCAAAAATTGCCTGCATGTTTTCTTCCTCCTTTGATGAACATTGTTCATAGCAGTTCAAAAGAAAACCCGTCTGATGACGGATTTCTTATCCTGATAAACCTTACTGGTTATATATCGTTCGACAGATGACTTCGATGAGCAGCCTGCAGCTCGTCTTTCCCTTTATGAGCAGCATCAGCAGATTATCCAGCACAAAATCAACAAAATCCTCTTTTTCAAAGGATGGTGAAAAAGCCTCGTCTGAAACGCTGTCGTCTGTCTCCAGAACCTGGAGCAGCTCCTCTTTCATATGCCGGAAATAATGATTCATGCTGCTCTTTGCCTTTTCCTTCCCGGAACTGGCGATACTGACAGAATGGGCGGTGAAAAAGCCGGGATAGCTTTCCGCCCCTTTCTGGACGCATGCAAAAATATACTCTACATATTCTGAAAAACGCGGCCCGGCCGGGGATCTGGAATCCCTGTGAAAGATCTCTCTCCAGATTTCCTCTACCGTCGCAAGAAGCAGCTCGTCTTTGCTGTCAAAATAATTATACAGGGTTCCCAGGGCGATCTGGCACTGATCGGCGACGGAACGCATATTCACCGCGGCCAGCCCCTTTGAGGCAACGATATCGCAGCATACCCGCAGAATCGCCTCTTTTGAAGTAATGCCTGTATTCAACACACTCACCTTCTCTTTCATGAACAATGTTCATTATAGTACGCTTTAGAGAAAAGGTCAATATC
>JBJESV010000042.1:1651-3237 GCA_051882975.1 Emergencia sp. | reverse complement strand
GTGATAGAATAACTGCGGTAAAAAAATAGAGCACTTGACACGATACAAGCAGTGTACTTGCACAGAAGGCTGATACGAAATGATGTGCGGTAGTTTTGCTTGTGTCTTTTTTTACGGCACACGCAGAGGTGCCTTTTTTTATTGTTAAAGATCAAATCAGAGAAAAGGAGGATATACAATATGATTGAAACACAGACCAATGATTTTCTTGAAAAAGAGCGTCTGGGCAGTCTGATGGTGAGATATGCGCTTCCCTGCGTGATTTCTCTGCTCGTCGCTGCCCTGTACAATATCGTGGACCAGATATTCATTGCCAACGCAAGCTATCTGGGTTCCTACGGCAATGCTGCAAACACGGTGGTATTCCCTCTTACCGTGGTTGCACTGGCCATTGCAATGATGATCGGGGACGGCTGCTGTACCTTCGTCAGCATCAGTCTCGGTGCAAAGGAAAACGAAAACGCACACCGGGGTATCGGCAGTTCCGTTCTCAGCGTCATCGGTGCAGGCATCGTGCTTCTTCTGATCTACCTGATCTTCCAGGAGCAGATACTGACCATGTTCGGAGCCAGGGTCAACGAAGAGACCTTCCGGCTCTCAAAAGAGTATTTCTTCTGGATAACCCTGGGCGTTCCCTTTTATATGTTCGGCCAGGCCATGAATCCGGTGATCCGCTCAGACGGAAGCCCGGGCTTTGCCATGGCCACGCTGCTTACAGGGGCAATCCTGAACATCATTCTGGACCCGATCCTGATCTTCGTGTTCAAATGGGGAATGATGGGCGCTGCAGCGGCCACCATCTTCGGCCAGATCGTCTCCGCCCTCATGTCCCTGTTCTATCTGTTCAGGATGAAAGCGGTCCGCATCAGCCGCGACAGCTTCCGGTTCCGCCTGAGCCTGATGAAAAAGATCATCCCTCTGGGAATCACCAGCTTTCTTTCCCAGATTTCCATCGTTCTTTCCATGGCTGCTGTGCTGAACATGGTGACAAAATACGGGGCTATGGATCCGATCTTCGGACAGCCTGAATATTCTCAGATACCGACCGCAGTTGTGGGCATCGTCATGAAATTCTTCCAGATCATTATTTCCATCTCCGTCGGTCTTGCTGCCGGCTGCATTCCTGTAGTCGGATACAACATCGGCGCCGGAAGAAACGACCGCGTTCTGGGTATCATGAAGAGACTCATCGCAGCGGAAGCCATTGTCGGACTTGCTGCTGCCGTAATCTTTGTTCTGTTCCCGCATCAGCTCATCGGTATCTTCGGTGCGGCCAACGAGAGCGTATACTATACAGAATTCGCAGTAAAGTGCATCCGGATATTCCTGTGCCTCCTTGCGCTGTCCTGCGTCAACAAGGGAACCTTTATCTTTCTCCAGTCTCTTGGAAAGCCGAAGGAATCCACGGCTCTGTCCATGATCCGCGAGATCGTGCTCGGAGTAGGACTTCCTGTCCTGCTGCCTGTCTTCTGGGGACTGGACGGAATTCTGCTCTTCATGCCCCTCGCCGATATCGTAACGATATTCGCTTCCATCTTTGTCCTTTTCCGCACAAAGAAACAGCTGTCGGAACCTCTGAGTACAGC
>JBJESV010000042.1:0-1551 GCA_051882975.1 Emergencia sp. | reverse complement strand
TCCTCTCAGTACAGGTCCTTTGAAGAACAGGCCAGTCAGGCTCAGCGGGAAATTATCGAAAAGGTGGCCTCGGAAGGTCCATGCGTCATTGTGGGACGGCGGGCCGACCAGATCCTGAAAGACCGGACAAAGGTCTTCCGCGTGTTTGTAACCGCGGCTGCAGAATCCAGAGCAGAGCGCATATCGGAACGTGACCGCCTCTCTATAGAAGGAAGCCGTAAAAAGATAGCCCGGGTCGACAAGGAGCGGGCCGCTTACTATAACCAGTATTTCGGCGGAAAATGGGGCGACGCATCCAGCTATGACCTCTGCATCGACACGGACAGACTGGGCATAGAAGGCGCTGCCGGCATCATCACCGAGGCCGTTTCCGCCCTGGGGAAAAACTAAAAGCATACTCAACATACTCATAGAAAAAGGAACCTGGTCCGGCATGTGAAACATCTCCATGCCGCCAGGTTCCTTTTGTTCTGCATCTTAAATCTCTATCAGTTCATATTTCCTGCTTCCATATCCGATCTCGGCCGCTGCCTCGATGGTGTGAACGCCGTTTCTGGAATCGATCCGCTCCAGCAGATGATCACGTCCAGGATCGTCCGAGGCCTGGACCAGATCCAGACATGCCTGATCGATGGCCACCGGGTCCAGAGAAACCAGGATACCGATGTCCTTCATGCAGGGATCTTCCGCCACGGCACAGCAGTCGCAGTCAACTGACATGTTCTTCATTACATTGACATAGACGATCTCGCCGCCGAAATACCGGATGACGGAGCCTGCCGCATCGGCCATGGACTCCAGAAAAGCATCGTGATCTGCCGTCCAGATGTCCTCAGGAACCCCCGCTCCGTGAATGTATGCCTTGCCGTGTGAGGAAGCGACGCCGATGGACAGCTGCTTCAGCGCGCCGCCGTAGCCGCCCATGGGATGACCCTTGAAATGGGACAGGACCAGCATGGAATCGTAGTCCTCCAGATTTTTTCCCACATAGTTCTTCCGGATCCGCTTTCCTTCCGGGATCTCCAGCTCCAGATCCGGCCCTTCTGCGTCCAGCAGATCCACCTTGAAATGGACGCTCCAGCCGTGTTTTGCAAAAAGCCGCAGGTGCTTATCCGTGGTATCCCGCTGTCCGTCATAGGCCGTGTTGCATTCCACGACGGTTCCGCCCACGTGCTCCACCACCGGCTTCCAGAAATCCGGCTTCAGGAAGTTCTGGTTTCCGTCCTCGCCGGAGTGGACCTTGACGGCAATTCTGCCTCCCAGCTTCTTTCCCGCCTTCTCATACAGCTCGACCACCTTTTCCGGCGTGATCTCCCTGGAAAAATACACTTCTGATTTCATGTTCTGTCCTCCTGCTCAGGTTTTCTGTGTTCTGTCAGATATAGCAGCATTATTATATAGCTTAAAGCTGACTTTAAGTCAATGAGTTTTTCTATCAGATTCCAGTTTTTTTCTGTTATTCCGCTGTCTTCATGATCCCGTTCCACTCCCTCACATTGGAACGGATCCAGTCTGCCAGCTCGTCCACACCTTCGCCGGTTCTGGCGGAGA
>JBJESV010000041.1:0-47637 GCA_051882975.1 Emergencia sp. | reverse complement strand
TATTTATTATATACAGAAAAAAGCGGTTTACACGCCGCTTTTTCCTTCATCAGAATAAATTATTCAGAAGCCGATGCAGGATCTGTCCTGAAAATGAATTTCACGCTGTCGCAACCCTTTTTTTCGCCAAAACCGCTGCAGCTGCATGCCGCCTGCTCCATAGACTGCAGCCGGTCAGGGGCCTTGGCAAGGTCCCCTGCCGGCAGCGCAGACAGCTGGCTTTCCAGCTCGAAATACCCTTTTGAAAACACAGTGAAATTATATCTCTTCGATATCCGGTTTAAAATAACCAAAAAAAGAGCACTGCCTAAAATTCAGGCAATACTCTCCGATTGTGTGTTTTTTGTTCACTTTTTGACACATGTATAAATTTTCAGAAAATTATCTCGGGTTTTCTACAGTCTGTCCGCAATCTCTCCTATCCTGCGGAAACGGTTGTTGATGCCCGATTTCTTCATGGGCGGATCCATCATTTCCGCCAGCTGGGTCAGGCTGGCCTCAGGATTGTCCAGGCGCAGCTGTGCCACTTCCCGCAGCTTCTCCGGAAGATATTCCAGACCTTTTGCCGCCTGGATCTTCCTGATGTTCTCCAGCTGCTTCTGGGACGCATCCAGAGTGCGGTCCGTGTTTGCATTGTCGCAGTTGGTGATGCGGACCGCATCGTTCACCAGACCTTTCTTGATCTTGACATCCTCAAAGGCCAGCACCTGGCTGTGAGCACCCATGATTGCCAGGGTATCGCAGATGAACTCTGAATTCTTCATATATACGATATACTTGTCCTTCCGCTCCACCACCTTTGCGGACAGATCCACGAAGGTGTTGATCATCTTCCTCAGATCCGCCGCCAGATTCCGGCTGCCGCAGACGATCTCCAGATGATAGCTTCTGGCCGGATCGCTGACCGTGCCGCTTCCCATGAAGATGCCCCGCAGATAGGCCTTGCGGCAGCATTTGGTCTTGATCAGATCGCTGTAGATCCCGTCTGAAATGTAGTTGTTTCCCTCACGGACCAGAAGTATGCCCGTTTCCCTGAGAATCTGTTCACTGCGCATCTCCGGACCTATGGTCAGAAGATAGGACCTTCCTTTCTTCGGTCCCGGCGCCGCTCCGATCTCCAGTTCCGCATCCACCTGGAAGTACTCTCTGATCAGCTTCTTGTAATGGCGGGCCACCGCCGGATTTTCCGTGGTGATGACGATCCTGAACCGGCCGCCGCCGGCAAGCCGCAGGCTGCCGCTGACCCGGAGAAATCCCGCTATTTCTGCCAGCATGCAGCACTTCTTCTCCGGCTCAATTCTGGATAATTCATTTTTGGTTTCTGTTGCAAATGACATGGCTGTTTCCCTTACTCACTGTGATATATGCTTTAGTATACGCCTTTTTCTCCGCAGAGACAAGAGCCGGCAGCTCCGGCCCGGCATGAGGCGAAAAGCGTTTACAAAAGGCCGCAGCGGATGCTGCGGCCTTCGCATATACACTATGTATTTCTGTCAGAATTATTTTCTTGGCGGCAGGCTCAGAATTTCTCTTGCTTCATCAGGTGTAGCAATTTCTCTGCCTAACAGTTTTGCCAGTTCAACGACCTTGGCAACCATCTGTCCGTTGCTCTCTGCCAGAACACCCTTTTCCATGTAGAGGTTGTCCTCGAAGCCCACTCTTACATGTCCGCCCAGAGAGATTGTTGCAGCGGCGATATGCCATGCGTTCTTGCCCAGGCCGGTTGCAGTCCAGGTGGATCCCGGAGGAATGGAGCCTACCATGAATACCAGGTCTCTGATTGTTGCGGACATCTGTACGCCTAATACGAAGTCCCAGTGCAGCGGATGAACTAACAGACCTTTTCTGTCTGCCACCTTCAGTGCGGTGTCGATCATTCCCTTGTCGAATACTTCCAGTTCAGGCTTGATGCCTCTTTCCTTCAGAATCTTGGCAAAGTTCTGGATGGTTGTATCTGTGTTGGTGAACACTTCGTCTCCGCCGAAGTTGCAGGTTCCGCAGTCCAGTGTAGCCATTTCCGGAGTAGGAACGATCTCAGTTGACTGCAGTCTCTCCAGATCGGTCATGCCTACTGCTCCGCCTGTGGACGGCTGGATGATGACATCCGGACATTCCTTTCTGATGGCGTCAACACATTCCTGGAATCTTTCCTTGCTCTGGGTCGGAGTACCGTCGTCCCATCTTACGTGAAGGTGGATCAGAGCAGCACCGGCATCATAAGCTGACTTTGCTTCTCTTACGATCTCTTCTACAGTGTAAGGCACGTTCGGGTTCTGTTCCTTGGTAACTTCTGCGCCGCAAATACATGCGCTGATGATTAATTTGTCCATTGGTTTTTCTCCTTTTATAAAACTACTTAAAATAATTGACTGTTTTCGTATGCGCACCCGCGCATATTACTCCTCAGAAGAATATTATACCATCAAAGGTCCCGATGTTCAAGGGTCACTCTGTATCCGTCCTGACGAAAAACCTCCGCCATCTTGTTGGCCATGGCTACAGACCTGTGCTGTCCGCCCGTGCAGCCGAAGGCGATGTTGAGGTGGTATTTTCCTTCTTTGATATAGAACGGCACGATGGTGCTGATCATGTGCTGCAGCTGCTCTGCAAAGTCCCTGGCAATCTGATGCTTCATCACGTACTGGAAGACCTTCTTGTTGTTTCCCGTCAGCTTCTTCAGGCTGGGCACATAATACGGATTGGGTATGAAGCGCATGTCGAACACCAGGTCCGTCTCCATGGGAATTCCGTGCTTGTAGCCGAAGGATGTCACGTTGATGGCAAAGGAGCTCTCCGGCTCCTGTCCAACGAACAGCTTCTCCATCTCCACATTGAAGCCGGCCACCTTCATATTGGTGGTATCGATGATAAAGTCTGCATTCTTCCGCAGCTCGGACAGCTTTTCTCTCTCCGCCTCTATTACCTCCCTGGTGGTGGATCCTGCAGACAGAGGATGGTTCCGCCGCGTTTCATTGTATCTTTTGATCAGAGTTTCATCGGAAGCTTCTATGAAAAGCACTCTGCATCTGATGTCGGGCCTCGCCTTCAGTTCCGTCAGACACCGGGTCAGATCTGTGAAAAACTCGCCGCCCCGCACATCGATGACGAAAGCCGCATTTTTGATCGGACGTCCCGAATAGGCCGTCAGTTCCAGAAAGTTTTTGATCAGGGCCGGCGGCATGTTGTCCACACAGTAATAACCCTGATCCTCAAACCAGTCGGCCGCCTTGGTCTTTCCCGCACCGGACAGTCCGGTAACGATCACTACGTTCATCTCTTCCATGGGTTTCAATACTCCTCGATATTTACAATTCTTTCCGGTTCCAGTCCGGCCTCCAGCGCCCTCTCCAGGCCTCCTTCGAAGCTGCCCACTCTTCCCGGCGTATGGGCATCGCTGCTGATGACAAAGCGCGCCCCGGTCTTTGCTGCGATTCTGATCTCGTCCACAGTCAGATGGGCGTGCCAGGTACTGATTTCCATCCAGGTATCCGTGGCCTCGCAGGCCCTGGCGATCTCCTGTATATCAAAACGGCCCTTGTCCCCGGGATGGGTCAGGATCCGCAGGTCGTTCTCGTAAAGGGCCTTCAGCGTCATGTCTGTATTCTTCACAAGAAGCTTCCGGCCGCAGGCCTCCGGCGCCAGATGATGAGCATCCAGCCAGTTGCCGATACAGTATCCTCCCGGAATACCGTAGTGATATCCCCCGAGGATAAAGTCAAAATACCCCAGCTCATCCTCTGTCACATCCAGATGATTCCCCCTGGATATGACATTTGCCTCCACGCCCAGATACAGCTTCATCTCAGGGTAAAGGGGTTTCAGACGATCAATCTCCCTGCGCATCACAGGGAAATCGCTCCGCTTCACGCCGTAGGTCAGATGCCCCGGCCCGTGGTCTGTTACAGCCACAGCAGAAAGGCCTGCCGCCGAAGCCGCCCTGACATTGTCTTCGATGGACCCCTTGCCGTGGGAAAAGGTGGTATGGGTGTGATAATCAAAAGTCATCCGGTATCTCTTCTCCAAGAATCCTTACCTCCGGTTCAAGTTTTACTCCGAATCTGTCATAGACCGTATTCTGCACCAGGTGCATCAGATCGGTAATATCTCTGGCCGATGCGCCTCCTCTGTTGATGATGAATCCGCTGTGCAGTTCTGACACCTGAGCGCCTCCTACAGACAGACCTTTGAGGCCTGCATCCTGGATCAGCTTTCCCGCAAAATGGCCCTCCGGCCGCTTGAAGAAGCTGCCTGCGCTGGGATACTGCACCGGCTGTTTTTCGTTTCTCCTTCTGGACAGATCCTTCATGGTTTCCGCAATGCGGCCGTGATCTCCAGCCTCCAGTTTCAGAACCACGGAAACCGCCACATCGCCGCTTTCCTCCAGACGGCTGTGCCTGTATCCGAACTCCATCTCGTCTCCGCTCAGTGTGTAGGTCCTGCTGCCGTCTCTGCTCACCAGATTCACGCTTTCCACGATGTCTTTCATCTCGCCGCCATAAGCTCCTGCATTCATGAAAACGGCGCCCCCGATACTCCCGGGGATTCCGCTGGCAAATTCGAACCCGGTCAGATCTGCCGCCAGGGCCTGCTTTGCAACCGCACTCATCAGAGCCGCAGCGCCGCAGATCAGGCGCTGTCCCTCCACCTTCACGGCATCAAAGGGTTTTCCAAGCCTGATGACAGTTCCATGAAAGCCTCCGTCGCGGATCAGCGTGTTGGAACCGTTCCCCAGTATGATAGAATTCCGCCGCGCTGCTGCAGTCTCTGCAAGAACCTGCTGAAGTTCCGCGATGTCATCGGCGATGATCATCTCCTCAGCTCTGCCGCCTGCGCGAAAGGAAGTGTAGTCCCTCATATCTACGTCAAACAATCTCTCCATTACAATACATCCTTCCTGTTGATATCGTATTTATTATAATCCTGGTACTCGCCGGTCTCCTCCGGAAGGTTCTTCCTCCTCAGCCGTCTTCTGATATAGCGGCTGAAATAGTAGTAGATGACCGCAAATACAGGAACGCCCAGAATCATTCCCTTGAACCCGAACAGGCCGCCGCCTACGAGGATGGCGAACATGACCCAGAAGCTTGCAAGACCCGTGGTTCCTCCCAGAATCTTCGGTCCCAGGATGTTTCCGTCAAACTGCTGCAGCGCCAGCACAAGAATCAGGAAATAGAGCGCCTGCAGCGGATCTGCCACGCAGATGATGACAGCCGACGGGATTGCCCCGATAAACGGACCGAAAAACGGGATGAAGTTGGTCACGCCGATGATGGCGCTGACCAGCACGGAATAAGGCATCTTGAAGATGCTCATCAGAATGAAGCAGAGGATCCCTATGATCAGGGAGTCGATCAGCTTTCCGTTGATGAAGCCGCCGAAGGTCCTGTTGGTGAAATATGCGAATTCAAAGACTTCGTCGGATTTTTCCTTGGTCAGGGTCGCCGTGATGATCTTCTTGGTCTGGGCCTTGAACAGCTCCTTGCTGTTGAGGAAGTAGACGCAGACGATGACGCCGATGAAGATATTCAGTACCGTCTTGACGGTGGCGTATACGCCCAGAGATATCTGCGTCATGTATTCTCCCAGTCTCGGCAGAAACTCATTCTGCGTCCAGTCGGTGAAGGTGTCTCTGAATTTACTTACCAGAAGTTCAAAAGTGGCCGCCGCCTCAGGATAGCGCTCTGAGCTGAGAGTGTTCTCCGCCCAGTGAAGCAGATCATTGAGACGTTCCGGCAGAAGCTGTATCAGTCCCACCACGCTGCGTATGGTCTCAGGCAGCACCAGGGCAAAGAGACCGCCGACAACACCGAACAGCACCAGGAGTGAAATCAGAGTTCCCGCCACCCTTGCCACACGGAGTGCGTTTTTCTTCTTCTGAAATGCATCTTTTATTATCCTGTAGAATCTGCGCACCGACATGTTGTATATCGGGCAGAGCAGGTACGCCATGACCAGCCCGTAGATAAACGGGGAGATGATCGTCGTCAGCACTGACAGTCCCTCTTCGACCCGGTCGAAATGTGTGATCACCTGAAACAGAATGATCAGTCCCGCACCAGCCGCAAAAATTGTAAGTCCGAGTTTAACGTATTCGTTCTGTAGCCGTTCTTTCAATTTAAACACCTCTGCTCTGATATCCGGTAATTTGTTTCCTATTCTTATACTACCACAATGCGCCGTTTTTTACCACAGGATTTAAAACAGGATTTTGTGGAATAATCATAAATTTTTTTAAATTTTTATTTATTTTCTATTGACTTTTGCATACAAAGTCGTATAATTATTTTATCAAACAAATATTTATTCGGAGGGAGAAAAAATGCAGAAATCAGTTCATGTAGACTGTCCGACTTATCTGGAGCTCGGACTCAAAAATGGTGAAGTATATACAGTTAACGGCAAAGAACTCAGCGGAGAGGGCGTGGTCCATGTGATCGACTATCTCTGTCAGGAGGTCGATGTCAAAGCTGAAGATGTACTGTCAAAGGTTAAATCACTTAAGAAATCTGACGGCGCTGTTACGCTGAAGCTGTATGACGGTGCGGTCAGTGCAGTTTAAAACCTTATTCATAGAGAAGTGCCATACAGAAACGCTACTCTCGCACCTGTTTCTGTATGGCACTTCTTTTATTTCTCTCGTCTGGTGTACTGCTCCTGCCGCATCAGCAGATTCATGCGCAGATTCTCCGCTATGACCGTCTCTCTGCCCGTTCTGAGATACCCGGCCAGAGCGCTGTTGTACTCTGTCTCGCTGAGGGTAAGCGGACACGGCGGGAATCCGCCGTACAGCAGCTCATATTCCAGAGCGGCCCTGGCGATGATATCACTGTACTGCTCGAAAGGCCATATCCTGATGATCTCATTGTGGACGTAGACGGCCCTCTCAGTCCCGTCTGCCCGGTCTTCCCCATGGAGGAGGCGAAAGAGCTTTTTCAGCTCACCAGGAATTTCTGTCGGCAGAACAGGATTGTAACTGAGATGAAACAGAACCGGCGTACGTCTCCTGTAAGACGGGCTTTCTCCACCCGAAACCTTCTGATAGAATCTGTCCAGAGTCGGAGCGGACAGTTCTTCCCGGAGTCCCAGCAGCAGATCCATGAGCGGGAGCACATCAATAAGCCCTGCCACCAGCTGATGCTCCTCCAGGGTTGCCGTCAGGTCATATCCTCCTTCTGCGATCCGCTGCGCGCTTTCTCCGCTGATGCCGCTTCCGGAAAGCCTGAGATTCATCATGACCCACTCCATCTGAAAATTTTTCTGCTCCATTTCTCTGTTCATACCTGAATTTTACCACAAAACGGTCCCCTTGTGCTATAATATATTGCAGTTAGGAGGAATTCTATGAAAATCTTGCTGATCAGCGACACACACGGCGACCTTTCCAGAGTCAGAACCGTACTGGATACGGTCAGGGACATAGATCTCATCGCCCACTGCGGCGATCTGCAGCATGACGCATGGGAGCTGGAAGACACTTCCGGAATCCCCGTCGTCAGCGTCAAAGGCAACTGCGACGGCGCCCGCAAACCTGACAGACAGATCATCGACACGCCTGCGGGAAAAATTCTGATTACCCACGGTCATCTGGAAGGCGCCGGATATGATTACAACAAGCTTCTGTATCTCGGAGAGGAGCAGGGCTGTATCGCCGTCTGCTTCGGCCATACCCATGCGGCCATGTGTGAGGACTTTGCGGGGATATGGCTGATCAATCCCGGCAGTCTTCCAAGACCGCGGGACGGCTCCGGCGGCACCTGCGCCGTGCTCCGCTGCGAAGAGGATGATTTCCATGCCAGCATAGTGCACTATGACCGGATCGCAGCCCGAAACCCTTCAGGTCCCCCGTCTCCATCGCAGAAGCAGTCCCCGAAGAAGAAGGTCCGCGGAGGCTTTCTGCGGGACATGCTCAACTACAGCGACCGGTTCTGATGTTTCCGAACATAAAAAAAGTATAATTTTCAGAGAGACTTTTCTTTGAAAATTATACTTTTTCTTTTTGTCTTTGTTTTCTGCAGATGCCTGATTCTTTCGGGCTAACGGCCCATATTGTAGTAGGCTTCCATCTCCTCTTCCGGAACCATGCTTCCTCCGGTGGCCCAGAGGATGTGGGTCGCGCTTCTCAGCTTATCCTTCAGATTGTTTTTGATCAGATATCCTTCTGCCGACAGCACGTGCCCCGGTCCTGTAAAAGATGCACACGCTGACGGTTCTATATACAGATCTTCCGTATCGGCAAGTCTGGTGAGATACGGATACAGTTTGTCATCATTGATGGTGAAACAGCCGTCCAGCAGTGTTTCCATGATGCTCCCCACGAGACGTGAAGGTCTGGACACCGCCAGACCGTCCGCAGCCGTTCTTCCGTCCAGTCCCACATCTCCGACAGATATCTGATCGTGGAGACCGGTCAGCATTCCCAGGGTCATGCACGGCGCATGGGTCGGCTCAGCAAAGAATATGTGAATATGTTCGCCGAAGACCTGTTTCAGGCCGAATGCGACACCGCCCGGCGCGCCTCCGACACCGCACGGAATGTAAACGAATACCGGATTATTCTCGTCGCAGGTGATCATCTGCCGTTTGAACTGCTCGGCGATGCGTTTGGCTGCTACAGAATAGCCCAGGAAAAGATCACTGGAGCCCTCGTCGTCCACGAAATGGCACATCGGATCCTTCGCCGCCTCTTTTCTTCCTTCGGCAACGGCCTTCTGATAATCGTCCTGATATTCGATGACGGTAACACCTTTCTGCCTCAGCAGATCTTTCTTCCACTGGCGGGCGTCGGCCGACATATGCACAGTCACGTTGAAGCCCAGTCTGGCGCTGATGATGCCGATGGAAAGTCCCAGGTTGCCTGTGGAGCCCACCGCCACGCTGTACTCAGAAAAGACCTTTCTGAACCGGTCCTCCAGCAGAACAGCATAGTCATCGGATTCGCTGAGCATGCCGCGCTCAATCGCTATGGTTTCAGCCAGCTTCAGCACCTCGTAGATGCCTCCTCTGGCTTTGATGGATCCTGACACAGCCAGATGGCTGTCGCATTTCAGGAAGAGCCTTCCCGGGAACTCTCTCTCCATCTCCTCCTCCAGAACCCGCTTCATGCGGGAAATCTCGACCAGAGGTGATTCAATGATGCCGCCGGTTTCCTCAGTTTCCGGAAAAGCGGCTCTGATGTACGGAGCGAAACGTTCAAGACGCGCCTGGGCGTCCTCTATGTCCGCCATGCCGAAAGGCAGTTCCGCCTCAGTTCCAGCTTTTTCGTTGAGCCAGAAAATCTCATCACAGTCAATCATATTTTTAATCACTGGATGTTCCACAATGAGTTTATCAATATCCATAGGTTTTCTCCCTTCTATGACTTTTATATTATACACTATCTTCCATTAAAAAAAAAGTTTCATTTGTGGAACAGCAGGTATATTTTGACCCGGATACGGGTCATCCAGCGGCGCTGAATTTACAGCTCTATGGTCAGACCCGCCCGCAGCTGTCCGGCCCGGCCGCCCAGTTCCTCTTCCAGCACAGCGTATGCTTTTTTCCCTGTACAGTGACCGGTATAGATCTTTTCCGCACCTGTCTCAAGGATCCGCCGCGCCAGTGCACGTACATCCTCGTTCTCCCATCCGAAGAGATGAAATCCGCCAATCAGGCCTGAGATTTTCTGCTCCGGAAAAGCCTGCTGAACCTCGCGGATGATGTTGTCGGCACCGGCGTGGGAGCAGCTGTTGAAAATGACCAGACCATCTTCCTCTTCCAGGATCAGGCTCTGCTCGTGGGCGAAATCATCCGCTTTCCATTTCCGGCCCTCTCTCACATACATGTGATTTTTCCTGCCGGTCTCTTCAAGCCCTTTCGTGGTGTGCGACAGCAGCCAGACTCCTTCGCACACCCGGTATTTCCCTTCCGCATAAAGGATCCGGTCCCTGTATCCGGTCAGAATCCCCTTCTGAATGCCGATATACTTGTGAAAGATCCAGACTTTCTCGTAGCAGTTTTCTCCTGCCTTGCGCTGCAGATAAAACGGTGCTTTTTCGTTGCTCCGGAAAAAGGCCTCCATACCGTCGGCATGATCAAAATGGGCATGGGATAATACCCCGAAATCCACTTCTGCCAGATCGATACCCAGTTTCTCCGCATTCTTCAGAAACAGGTCTGATGCTCCGGTATCCAGCAGTATGTTTTTATCCCGGTACTGGATATAGATGCTCAGTCCCCATTCGCCTCCGATGTCGCCGCAGGCGATATTGTCAGACAGCACGGTCGCTCTCATGATTTATCTTCCTCCCTTCAGGTTCTCTTCATTTAGATTACCACAGAGGAGGCAGTCGTGTAAAGCCGGTTTCATTTCTGGAATAACCGGTTCACCGGTGACCCGTATTCGGGTCAGTTTTTAAGGTGCAAACTGCGGTTTTTTCTCAGATCATGAGGGAAGGCCCCATCAGCAAAATTCCAGAAAATTCCCAAAAACTCCGGGAAAACATTGGAATTCCAGGCTCTTGTCACAGTCCTGGGAAATGTTTTTTTCAAAGTACTCTTTTCTGGCACGCTTTATGCTTATCTATGCGGCGGAAACAAAAAAAATCACCAGAAGAAAGGGCGCTGTCTATGAGTATGGAAACCATGTTAAAACGTGCATTCAACCAGATCATTTCAAGCGATGCGGTGCGTTTCGCGGACAAGGAGGCTGACCGCCTGGTCATCCGCAGCTATATTCTTGAATACGCAAGAAAGCACGGTGCAGAAGTATCCTGCGAGGAGATCGACGCCTTTATCACAGCACAGCAGTCCGCACTTGATTCCCTTGTCAGGGACTTCACTTACCGGACAAAGATGATGAATTGAGGGCAAAATTTAAAATCAGAATTTTTAAATTATTCATGGATTTTACTGTCAAAATGTGATATTCTATAGTTGATTTCATTCATATTATTATCAAACTTATTATGGATCATGGAGGTAACCCAAATGAACAAAGAAACAATGTTAAAGAAAGCATTCGCACATGCAATGGGAAATGCTGCGCTTCGTTTTGCTGATCACGACATCGATTTCATCATCATCAAGAACGATATGACTGATTTCGCTGCAAAGAACAATATGGATCTTACAGAGGAAGAAATCGTTGAATACATCAAAGACGAAGTCAAGAGAATTGACGAAGCTGTAAAGGACTTCACCTATCAGACAAGAATGATGAAATAGGCATTCCATAGAAATGATTATCACAAGCCATGCCCGGAAGAGATCCTCGGTGTCTCTCCGGCATGGCTTTTTCTGTTTCATATCATGATCCGCGCGGCAAATTCCTCTGCCTTTCTGTCGATGTTCTCCACCTGCAGAATGCTCTTCGGATCGTTGGCGGTTTCCACCATGGCGAAATTGCCTGGCAGAATAAAGTTCTTGTTGAAATTCATGGCTCCGATAATCTGCTCCGCCACGATGTCTCCTCCGCTGTAGCCGGAGATAACCAGGGCGTACACCTTCTTTTTCGAGAAATCATTGGTCCTGAAAACCGCCGTCAGTCTGTTGATAAAGGCGGTTATATTGGCACTGACCGCATCGTTGTAGTTAGGGCAGATCATGACCAGGCTGTCGCACCGGATGATGGCCGGATAAACCTTTTCCACCATGACTCCCCCGTAAAAGCAGCCCCCCTGTTCGCCGAAATGGAGACAGTCCTCATATCTGCAGCCTCTGCAGTCCAGCAGCTGGCCGTTTCTCAGCGAGATCTCCGTAATGTCCGCTCCGTCCAGATGATTCCGGATCTTCTCCCAGAGCAGCAGACTGTTGGATGTCTTCCGGCTGCTGGCATGTACAGCCAGAATCGCCGGATTCTCCTTCCGGGGAACGGAAAATGTCTCCAGTCTCCGGATCAGCGCTTTGGCCTGTTCTCTGTAGGCTCCCATGTTGTCCGTCCCGAGGACCTTTCCCATCACATTGAAATTGTAAAGAGAGCCGGTCGCCTCCACCAGCGGCTTTCCCAGAAAGGTGCAGCCGGCCATATTGGCAGAAAAGACCAGACGCCTGGCCAGACTTTTGGTGAACAGCTCTCCGCTGCCGTCGACGATGACTCCGGCCGCTGAGCCCTCCAGGCATCCCGGATTCGCTCTGAAATATTCCAGCATCCTGTAATACTCCAGATTCACGCCCGCCTCCGACAGACATACGGCAAAGAGGAGTTTTCTCCCCCGCATGTCCCGTTTTGACAGCGACTCCGCCGTCAGAACATATTCCGTTTTCTGCCCTTCCAGCGCCTCTGACAGCACCTCATCCATCCGGCTTTCCCGCCGGGACTCATGGCAGAAAGGTTTGATTACTGTTAACATGCTTTTCCCCCTTCGAAACCCGCAGAATTCTACAGCCTGCAGAGATTGTGATAGGCTCTGTATATCCGCCGGAAAAGTTCCTCGCACAGAGGCAGGTCCTCATAGACCGGTCCGTCCGGCTCCATCCGGTTGCGTATTCCCAGAAATGCACCTGTCCTTCCGTCCCCCAGATAAAGGGAACTGTAATGCCATTCTCCCCGCAGGGTCAGAAGTACCGATATGGCCGCAGAAGACAGGGCCGGCGCGATATACGGCTTGTAGCCCAGTTCCCGTACCTTCAGGTTCGCCTTCACCGTCAGATCTGTCAGCTGCCGGGACAGATCGTCATCATAGTGTTCCACACTTTCAGCGATGACCAGATCCTCTCCATGGGGTCCGAAGGCTCTCCCTTCCCTTTCGTAACGTTCAAAACGGGGATCCTTTGACGCATAATATAATGCTCTCGCATTCATGACACCCAGACCGAAGCCCTGGATCTGGCCCGGTTCAAGGCCGGAGCTTTCCAGAAAAGCTCTGCAGAGCGGGTCCACCGGATCTGAGACCACGGCAACCATGCCTCTGTATCCGGCTTGTCCGGCCAGTCTGCCGTAATGTGCGGCGATCTCCCGGTTGGCTTCGAGCTGGACCATGCGGACGTCTCCGCCGGCTCCGACAGGCGGTACGCCTCTGCTGGCGCAGAAGATCAGAAAATCGCAGTCAAACAGTTCCTCCTCCCCGACGATATGTACATCGGGCATTTCCTCCCCGCTAAAAGGATACCGGATCTGGTTCAGTTCCATCTCCAGCCGTTCCGCCGCGGCACGGCGGATGTCGCAGATCCCCAGTGAAGAGATCACGTCTCCTCCCAGAAGCCTGAGTCCGATGAGCACCGTCGCGCCCACATCCCCCAGGGCGATGAGATTGACCCGGTTCTTTGCCTTCAGCTTCACAGCGCACCCTTTCAGAGGCAGGGGCTCCGTGATGCCCTCTTTTTTCCATAAATCTTCTATGCTGTACATTCTCTTTTCCTCCCCTTTTCTATCTGCGCATGCGCAGGCGGATCAGCCTCTCTATATCGTTCTCCACATAGACCGATGGAGCCAGATTTTCATCGTAACTGATTCCCTCTCCTATGTCCGGACGTCTCGGACTGGTGATGACTTCTCCCAGCCGCTTCAGGGTCAGTTTCTTTTCAAAGGTGTTCTGATATTCTCTTTCCAGCACCTTCAGGATATCTCTGGCGTTTTCCAGGCAGGCCATGGAATAGTCAAAGACCGCATCATCTCCGGCATCGCGCATGAAGGTCGGCGAAGTGTACGGCAGGATCAGGTTCACCGCCGCATCCTCATCTTTGTCGATGCTGTCGCCGCCTATCAGAGGATAGCAGTCCCGCTCGTTGAGCCAGAATTTCAGCGTCGGCAGGAAATATGCACCCTCCACGCTTCTTCCTTTTACTGCCATCAGATCTCTGGCGTTTCCGGTCAGCACACCGACGATGATCTTTTTCACTTCAACGTCATTTGCCCGCAGGATCGGATCGATGATATTCATTCTGTAGCCTTTGTGAAGCAGATCATCAATGAGGATGACAGGCCTGTTGAAGGACCTTATGGTTTTGGCCTGGTTGTCCAGAGCCGAATAGTGCTTGGACTCGGCAATGGTGAAGCTGTCCAGCCGGCTGCTGAAATACTTCTCCGTGTGGAGCGCCTTTGTGACCGTGTTCGGTACCAGTACATCGGCCAGAGCTTTTCCAAACGGCACAGACATGTACGGCCCTCTCTTTCCGTTTCTGGACGGTTCCACCGGCACTCCGTTGATATGAGCGACCTTGCTGATGATCTTGTTGTGGACCGCGCTGGTATTGAAGGACAGAATCAGCTGTCCCCTGTAGATGCCGGTCAGCACCCGCAGAAGCCTGCTGTGAGCCTCATCGATGACCTTCAGAACCTCCGGGTTCTTGTTGAGCGGATTCTTGATTACAGTCTCCACATCCCGGAAAATGATGATCGGCGACTTCATGTCCACCGCATAGATCGGATGCTCGCTGCCCGGATCCGCTATGTTGACAAATCCCTGTCTGCGCAGCGCGTCAATGACTCTGTGGTTCATTCCCGCCTCATCCGCCGGATGATAGATGGCGTAGGCAAAATCTCTGGACAGAAGTTCCGTCAGGATCTCTGTCAGGATAATCTGGTTCATATTGGATATGGAACGTCCCTTTCCGGAGAACAGGGCGCCGATGACAGCAATGCCTCCTGCCGCCTGTTCTCTGATATGGGCGCAGATGGCAGGATCGCCGAACTCCTCCAGCAGCTGTCCCGTCTCCACCCGGTGGGCTGCAGCGAAGGCCGCCATCTTCTTATGGCGCATGCCGCTCTCTATGTAGACAGTCCGCACCTTGTCCCGGTTCAGGTATTCTCCGATCCGTTCCATGTCATAGCCTCTATGGGTCAGTTCGTCGCGGATGCTGTCCAGACATTCCACGGTGCGGTGCTCATAGGTGCTGATGCTGATCTCCCTGGCCTGAAGAACGTGCTTATATGCCGGTTCCCTCAGGTACAGGTTCCTGTCGTAGATATAGTTCTGCGCCACCGTATCGATGAGATTGGAAATATCTCTGTTCAGGTCGATATTCTCTCTGATTCGCGTGGAGCTGATATCCTCGTAGTATTTCTTCAGGGTCAGATTGATGACCTCAGCGGAAATCGGGTAGCGTTTTTCCTCGCTTCCATCTCCGTCCTGCTCGTTGGATTCCCTCGCAAAGGCGATGTGGTTCAGCGAATGGATGGAGTCCGGCTGCGGCGGTGCCTTGTAGCAGGAGGCGTTCCTGATCACATCTGTTCCCACCGCAATATAGAGTTCCTTTCCTGCAAAGGTCTCCTTCAGTCTCTTTATATCTTCCGGGTTGGCTATGTTGACCGGGATATCCTCCGGGAAGATGAAGAGATTGTCCTCATCGGCGATGGATATGGTCATGATCTTCCGTCTCTGCAGTCTCGGCTGGGTGTTCTTGGACCAGGAGAACTCGTCCAGTGCCAGATAGACCTCAAATCCCATGTTGCGGATGGTGGTGGCAACCGCCTTGTGCCCCAGACTGAACGGGTCGAATGTACCCGGGAAAAAGGCCACTTTTTTCACTTCCGGGAATACGAATGCCCCCTCTTCCGCCTGATACTGGCAGATATATCTGTATATATGGTTCAGAACGGCGGCGTTGTTGTAGAACTCCAGCTCGCCCTCTTTCTTTTCGCAAAGCAGGGTCATCATCTTCTTGTAGCAGTGCTGGAAGATTTCCGTCTTCTGCTGCAGGCTCAGAATGCTGCTGCCGAAGATATGGGTGCCCAAAGTCCAGAATGCCTCCTGGCTGGTTACCGAATTGTATCCGGCAAAGCCTTTGATAATCAGGTTTACCAGGCGGAACCTGCGCTTTTCACGCTCGTCGCTGCTCTCCATGAATCTGCCCTTGTAGATATCGTAGTTCTCCACCATGACGCCCAGAGTGTCGATGACGGAGGATGCCGCCTTCTCATTGCCCGATTCCATGGTCTTCTGCAGTTCATCGATGGATTCATCAAGTTCCATCGGCGGAAGATAGAGCATGATGATGCCCAGATAGTCCGGGATGTACTTGGAGAACTGATAGTCTCCCAGTTCCAGTCCGTTGACCAGTTCCACCGTCAGCTCGTTGCGCTGTTCCATAGGCATTCTTCCTATGATGGAAAGGAGGCCTTCCCCCGCGGCTCTGCGGACCGTGACGGTTTCACTGACCTTGACCAGATTTGCCAGATGGGTCGCCACATGAAGCATTCTCCCCCTGTCGCTGTTTTTTTCCAGATACTGCAGCATGAAAGAGATGTTGGTCACCTTCTCTATCCACGGGGTCCCCGTCTTCAGGTCGTCCAGAAACATGGTCGACAGATTCTCTTCGAAATCTTCCTCCGCAGCGGGGATATTCATGACCTTGCGCAGATCCTCCTCGCACTTCTGCGCCGTGTAATCCTCAAAATAGTGTCTTGCCGCCTTGCGCACCGCGATTTCCACGCTCTTGTTGTGACTTCCGGACACGGCTTTCAGAAAAACGCCGATCTGCCGGACAAAGCCCGGTGTGCATATGCTGCGGTCGATGACCATGGCTGCATCCAGCAGAACCATGACTGTTGATGACGGATAATCCGTCACTTCGTAGTATTTCTCAAGGATGTCGAAATAGTTGTGCCTGCAGGATATCCTGCAGTTTTTCAGAACAGAACGGGTAAAACTGTCCAGGGTGTTGGATATCCACTTCTTGTGCTGCTCTGTCAGCTTGTAGTCCGGATAGATGATCTTGTCCAGATACTCGTCAAAGAGAGTCAGGTTGCTGATCAGTCTGTCGGGCAGTGTGATATCTGTCGGCACTTCTTTTTTGTATTCCTCACTGAAACCGGCCACCATCTGTCCCATGATCTCTGCGGCCTGTATTCTGATATCGCTTTCCTTGTGGGCCAGCAGTTCATAGAGGAACTTCATGCTCAGCAGCTTCTGCCGTTCCGTCATATAAGTGTAATATTCCCCGAAAATGCTGATGTAGGTGCGCAGATTCTTCCACTGGCGCTCGCTTCTGGCAGCCTCGATCAGGCTGGAGAACTCACTCTCCACATGAAATCTGCTCATGAGGCGGATATTGTGATCGATGGCCGCGAATTTCAGCTGATCCACCACATCCTGTCCTCCCAGCAGCACGGCTTCTCTCTTTACCGGCTGCGGCGGCTGTGCCGGCTCCTGGGCAAAATCCTCCGGCAGCCCGGTGATGACGCCTCTTTCCAGCATGTAATTCTCGAAATCCTTCAGCTTGCCGTACACCTTCTGATAGCGCAGCCGCTTGGCGTCGTCCACATTGTCGAGTTTGTTCAGGATAACGTCAAAGGCTTCGTCAAGGCTGTAGAAATGAACGATCTCCTCGCCGGCCTCATTGCGGCTGCTCTTTACCCTGAAATCGGCATAGATCAGGGTCAGCGACTCCACAGACAGATTCTCCAGCTCCAGATCCCAGGTGGAATGGTTTGCGGCGATATGACCGATGACCGGCATATCGAAACGATTGTAGCAGAGATCCGTATAATAGTAATGAAGATATGGTATGCGCTTTTCTTCACTTTTGCGGCAGCCATACTTGCCGATATCATGTCCCGCCGCTGCACCGGAAACCAGACCGAGATCGATAGGAACCCCTGCCTTCTCCATCTGCCGGGCCACGAACATGGAAACATAATGGACACCGGCGATATGCCCCAGTGTATTGAACGGAGTGATGTCGATACCGATGCGCATGAACTCATAGACGTATCTGCTCTTCACCAGCTTGTGCAGATGGATGTACTCCTGGTTATATCCCTTTTCTTCGATCTCACTGTCGCTGAGAAAAATCATGTCTTTCGTAGGGTCGAATGGAAGATGATTCTTCTCGTAGGTATAGACGCCCCGAAGAAGCTGCAGGAACCATGCTCTTCCCTGTCTGCATTTTTCGTCTTCCTGCGGCTGACCCATTTCCGGAAACAACTGTCCCAGCACGTAGCTGTAGCAGTGGCGCTGCCATCCAGCCTCCGGCTCCTGATAAAGCTGCGGTATATAGTCTCTGGCGGCGTTGAGAATATCTCTGGAGTGAAACCTTCCGTCTGCTCCTGCCGTCCACATGATGTCTCCGGCCATGTTCATCCAGTCTTCTTTCTGAAGGATCAGCTCCAGTTCTTTTTTCGTCAGGCCTGCTTCTTTCAGGAAGTTCTTGTCGCGAAACGCCTGAACGATTTCATTGTATAATTCCTGATATAGTAATCCCTGTTTTTTCATAATCATAACCCGTATTTCAGTTTCTTTCTCGCAAAGGTTGTCTGCGGCAGCCCCAGAAGGTCAGCCGCTTTTCTCGTCGTGCCCTCTTTTTTCAGGGCATATTCAATGATCTGTTTTTCCTGCTGGTCCATCAGCTGATGGAAGTCCAGTTTCTCGCTGCGCTGGAAGTTTTTCTTAACGCTGACGATCATGTCTCCGTAGGCGTTTTCATCCAGGATCTCTGCCGTCTCCTCGCCGGTGATCACAACGCCTTTGCTGCTGATTACCAGACGGTGGATGACGTTTTCCAGTTCTCTGACATTTCCCGGCCAGTAATAGTCGTAAAGCTGGCGGACCGCATCGGGAGAGAGCTCTTTATCGATGTGATATTTCTTCGTCCAGTTTCTGACAAAAGCCTCCGACAGGCACAGGATATCCTCTCGCCGCTCCCGCAGCGGCGGTACATCGATTCTGCAGATATTGAGTCTGTAATAAAGGTCTTCTCTGAAACGGCCGCTGTCCACCAGTTCCCTCAGAGGCACGTTGTTCGCCACGATGACCCTGACATTGACGGATATCTGTCTGGTTCCGCCCACACGGTAGAACTGATTTTCCTGCAGAACTCTCAGCAGCTTGGACTGCATGTTCAGAGACAGGCTCCCTATCTCATCCAGGAACAGAATTCCGTTGTTGGCAAGCTCGAAATATCCCGGTTTGCCTCCGGCCTGGGCGCCTGTGAAGGCTCCCGGTTCATAACCGAAAAACTCTGATTCCGCCAGGTTTTCCGCAATGGTGGCGCAGTTGATCTTGATGCATGGACTGGAGCAGCGCTCGCTGTTCTGATGAATCAGAGACAGGACTTTTTCCTTTCCGACGCCGGTTTCTCCCTGGATGATCACGTTGCAGTCATACCTGGCTATATTCATGACCTCCTCCACCATGCTCCGGGTCACCTGGCTCTGATAGACGAAGTCGTCTTCCCGGCCCGCCTTGCTGATCATGATGCTGCGTGCCCGGTTTCTGGCCAGACTCGTCTGTTCCTTTCTGTTCTCGTACAGGCTGCATACCTCCTCCAGCTTGTCCCGGATGCTCTTTACGATGCGGATGGTGAACTCAGGATAGTCCTTGATATACTGGTCGAAGGCATACATGGTGACAATCTTGCCCATGGACTCCGCCACAAGCTGCGCTTCGGCATAGTGATTTTCAACAGCGGTAAAGTACAGATCGCCGAAAGGCTTCGCCAGCATGACCGCCAGCGTTTCTCCGCCGAAGATATCCTCTGCAATGATGACCTGCTCAGCCTGAATCATATCAGGTGAAGACAGCCTGATCTCCTCGTAGGCGGTGACCGGATCTGTCAGATTGACAAAACGGATGGTGTCCACCAGCGGGTGCATGACCGTCTCGGCTTCCTCCTGACTGAGCCCTTCTCTGGCATCGCTGTCCATTACCGCACAGACGCGGCACTGGTCTCCTGCCGCATCCCGCATGGCTGCCGCATACATCAGCGTGGTGCTGACATTGCGTCCTATGATGACCATATTCCGGTTGTGGTGTTCCCGGGCGATCTGATATGCGCCGAAGAGACTGCCTGCCTCGTCGATGGCTGCCAGAGTATATCCCGGATCCAGATCGGGATCCATCTTGTAGACCGGCGATGCCTCGAACAGAACGGCATATCCTCTGCAGATGATCTGCCCGTAATTGTAGTCGATCTCCGATATTTCCTCTATATATACAGGAATGCAGCTCAGAGATGTGATACAGTAGATCCTGTCACCGATGGCAAGACCGTCCGAAAGCTCTGCATCATCTGCAAGCTCTTCAATGGTCCCGATCAGTACGCCCCCTGAGCCGGTAAAGGGATTGTGAAGTTTCCCTCTTTTCTCTATGATATCAAAAATCTTGGCTTTGATTCTGGACTCGTCAAAGCCGCAGCTCTGACAGATCTGCTGAAAATTGTCCCATTCCAGATGAATGCGTTCCAGACTGACTCGCGCCTCCAGACTGCGCAGCGGCCGGCTGTTATCGATCTTCCAGGCCGTTGCCGGCACCATGCCCTTCGGCTCCAGCACTCTGTCCAGTCCAAAATATTTATCCATATTATCCTCGCTTTCAGATTTAGTTTGCATATTAATCCTATTCTAATTTTGAGAACTTGTCAACCGTTTTGACCCATTTTCGGATTGCATCATCGGTCAGAATTCCAAAAACGGGTCACCGGTATCTGCCCGGTACCTGATTACCATGCGGTAATCCTCTGTATTTCAACAAAAATCGATTTTTTTCTTTTTCTACCCTTTGGCATGATACTTGCTCTAAATTTTATTGTGGATAGAACCACCATCATTATTATTTTTTGTTTATAGGAAAAGGAGAGAAATCATGAACTTTCTAAAAGCAGCCGTCAAGTTCGTGCCTATCATCGTTCTGGCAGGCTTGATGATCTCAGGGCAGGATGCTCTGATCGCCGCTCCGATCGCTGCCATCGCTGCAGTTGTCGTTGCGGAACTCACAGAGAAAATCTCTTTTAAGGAATGTATCGACGCCGCAGTCAAGAGTGTCGGCAACATCATCGTTGCTCTGTTCATTCTGATGTTTGCGTATGCTATGGCAAGCGCATTCATGTCGACCGGCGTAGGCGCTTCTGTAGTAAACATCGCATTATCCTTAGGCGTCACTGCCAGAACCACTGCAGTTATCGGACTGTGTGTAACGGCTGTACTGTCCGTTGCGACCGGTACCTCCTGGGGAACCTTCGCTGCATGCGCACCGATCTTCCTGTGGCTGGTACACATCGTTGACCCGAACTGCGTTGAAACCGGAAGCCTGCTGCTGACCACCTGTGCAATTGCCGGCGGTGCATGCTTCGGTGACAATATCGGACTTATCTCTGATACAACTATCGTATCTTCCGGTATCCAGGGCGTAGAGGTTGTAGACAGAATCAGAACTCAGGGTGTCTGGTCTGTAAGCTGCCTGATCCTGGCTGCCATCGTATTCTTCATCGCAGGCATCGTCATGGGACTGCCTAACAATGCTGTGGACACTTCCGGCGTTCTGGACTCTGTTCCTCAGTCTGCACTGGATTATCTTGCTGAAGAAAAACCGCAGGCCATCGATCTGCTGACTCAGGTTGAGCACGGTGTGGCCCTGTATATGATCATTCCTCTGCTGCTGGTTATCGGCCTTGCTGTCGCAGGTGTCAACACCTTCGCATGCATCGGTTCCGGTATCGTTTCCGCCTACATCTTCGGACTGTTCGCAGGAACCACTTCCTTCACCGGCGGCGGACTGCAGTCCTACCTCGACATGTGCATGGACGGCTTTGCTGATGCAGGCTCATGGGTAGTCGTCATGATGATGTGGGTTGCAGCCTTCGGCGGAATCATGGGTGCAATGCATGCATTCGATCCTCTTGCAAATCTGATTGTAAAGATTTCCCGCAACGTAAGACAGCTGATGTTCTGCAACGGCGTGCTGTGCCTTGCCGGTAATGCGATTCTGTCCGATGAAATGGCACAGATTGTAACAGTAGGACCGATCATCAAGAATATCACTGAGGAAAACGTTGAGGCTGAAACTGAAGAAGACATGTACAAGCTGAAGCTGAGAAACGCGACCTTTGGAGACGCCATGGGCGTATTCGGCTCCCAGCTGATTCCATGGCACGTATACCTGGGCTTCTACGTAGGCGTCGCAGCCAACGTATATCCGCTGTACGAATTTGCAAATACAGATTTCATCAAGTTCAACTTCATGGCTATGATTGCAGTCATCTCCATGCTGGTGCTGACTCTGACCGGTGCAGACAGATTCATTCCTCTGTTCGGACTGCCGAGAGAACCGAAGGTTCGCCTGAAGAAGAAAGCGGAGAGAGAAGCCGCATAATCAATGCAAACTGTTTCTTAATAAACCTATACAATACTGCAAAAGAGAGGCTGACAATCTGTCGCCTCTCTTTTGTTTGCGCTGTATCTGGATTTCTGTTCTGTTTTACTCAGCAAGCTTCGCGCCGGCTCGCCCTCCCGCTGTATCTTCGGAAAGCCTGTATCCTCTGTAAGTCCTGACCGCCCACCTGCTGAACGGACCTGCACATGCCAGATTCCAGAGAAATCCCATGGTGAAATTCATGCGCCAGCGATTGATCCAGGTGCAGAAGGCCCAGGAAAAGAAGTTGGCGTAACCGGCCATAGGAACCATATACTCACCGCCCGCTTTTCCGATCAGCGGCCCGCAGATGGTCATGATCATACTCATAATCAGGGTCAGAAAGAAACCTCTGAAAAAGATCATGGCGTTTTTCGATTCGTGTTCACCTGCAACCAGCGGAAGAAGCTTTCCTACGATCGGTGATGCGACAAATTCGCTCAGCAGCATGACGAAAACGATCTCCAGCGGATAGTGGATCAGAATCTGCTTCACCGCCTCCAGGGTTATGCCTCCTTCCACCTGAAATTTATTCACACTGCACATGAAAATAATCATGCCGGCACTCATGCAGAAACTCATCAGGAGCTTTTCTCCTCTCGTCTCCAGTTTCATCTTTTGCAACACTCCTTTTTTCTCAAAAAAACAGAGAGCCGCCCTCAGCTGGACTTACGCCCCCAGGCAGCTCACTTGTCTGTTATTTTATCACTTTTTTTCAGAAAATGTCAAACAAAAAAATCCTCACAATTGATGGCGGCACCTGCGTGAACTGTAAAAGTAAACATATTTTGCGTTTACTCTTTATTTGCGTTTACCGAAACGTGCCCGGACAGCCGGCTCAGTTCATATTTGATAACGCTAAATGCCGATTCTTATATTTTATGTTGCTTTTTTGATAATCCGTCCAGAGAAATTGTACTGTTCAGTCAACGTAAAAAACTGAAGAAAGCAGAATCCGTTTACTTTTTCATTCCCAGCCATGCTGCTTCTGCACAGATACCGCTCAAGACGGCCGCAGCACCGCCATCTCTTTTCATTTCTCATATTTTTCAAACCACTTTGATGATTCCGGCAGGGACAGATCAGGAAGTGACAGTTCCGGCAGAGTTTTTTTTACGGAACTGCGCAGAATATCGAGGCCTTCCTGTATGGTCTGTCTGCGGCTTTCATCCATACCGGCAGCAGCTCTGACGATGGCGAGGGCATTGCGTCCGGTCCACATTTCCCGCAGAGTTTCGCCCTCGCAGTCGGCAAACACAGTAAAGACACTGTCAACAAAATCCTCCCTCATCTGAGGTGTCATCCCCGCCAGCCATTCCTTCAGCGCGGAGTCGATGAACTGGCTGCTTCCCGTGGTTTCTTCCTCAGTGACAAAGCCTGCGCCGACAATCTCCCAGGAATAGATATCGTGCTGAAAAATGCCGATGCCTTCACTGTGGACGATGGTGAACTCCTCTGCATGTTCCAGAAGCATTCCCACTACAGAAGACTGAGGCAGATAAGTCTTTGTCCTGTCCCGGATCTCTCTGACCCCGGTTTTTCCGATATTGTGCTCATTGAATCCGGGACCGTCAAAGTTGCGCACCTGCAGGATGCGCTGTCTCGTTTCACTGCTGCAGAACGCCGCCGAGTAGACAGCCAGGTTGCCGCCCTTTGAATGACCGCACAGGCAGAGGCTTCTTTTCGGCAGAGCTGCTGCGGCCTCCTCCACATAACCGGCCGCATCCTCCTGGGCAGGCACGTTTTCATCAAAAGCCATGTTAAAGTCTTCCTTCCACCCGACCAGTGTGCTGTCGGTTCCCCTGAAGGCGATGCAGGCACAGTCACCCGGCAGCAGGATTGTCACGGCTGAAAACTGCTCCTGCTCCTGCCCGTCAAAGATATCCCGGTGCCCGGTCAGCTGCAGATTCTGAAACCGGGGGCTTTCAATCAGCAGACGGAGCAGAGAGATGTCATCCCTGGACTTTACTGCGGCAGAAGATTTTGCGTTTTCATCCACAGTCTCCAGCACCGCCTCCGCCATATGCGCCGCGGATACCGGCTGCTCCGTAAAAGATTCCGGCACGATGCCGGACATCTTTATGTATGCCAGACGGGACAGAATCAGCATGTCCACGTCACACAGCGGCACCTGCTCCACAGGCAGATCGCCGCGCCATTTCAGATAATCGAGAATGTTCGTCATATATCACACTTCCTTTGCTCAGGATATTTATAGTATACGACAGATGCAGAAAAACCACAACCGGTCACTTTTTCCCCGGCTGTGGTTCACAGTTTTCGGATTATTTATGTCTCAGTTCTTCACTGATATGCTGACCTGTTATGGAAAATTCCACCCACTCGGCAACGTTGACAGCATGATCACCGATTCTTTCCAGGTATTTGGCGATCATCAGAAGATCCAGCGTGAACTCAGCGCTGACCTCTCCGCTGCGTATCAGTTTGATGATATCCTCCTTCATCTCCTCAAAATGTTTATCTACGATATCATCATCCGACATGACCTTGTGGGCCAGATCCAGATCGCGATCGACGAAGGATTTGATCGCCTCCGTCACCATTCTGGATGCAGATTCCGCCATGCATACCAGATGGGTGTGTTTTTTCGCTTCGTGACCTTCGATATACTCGGCGATTTCTGCAATATCAGAAGCCTGGTCCCCGATCCGCTCCATGTCGGAAATCATTTTCAGAGCGGAAGATATGGTTCTCAGATCCCGCGCCACCGGCTGCTGCTGCAGCAGCAGCTTGAAACACATATTCTCGATTTCCCTCTCTTTTTCATCTATTTCGCTGTCGCTTTCTCTCGCCAGGTTCAGCAGCTGGGCGTTTCCGTCCAGCAGTCCTTTAACAGCATTGGAAATAGCCAGTTCGCAGAGGCTGCCCATTTTGATCAGCTCCACATTAAGCAGCGCAAGCTGCTCGTCGAATTTGTTCCGCATCAGCCAAACCTCCCTGTAATATAGTCTTCCGTCTTCTTGTTGGACGGCATAGAGAACAGTTTCTCTGTCCTGTCGTATTCGATGACCTCTCCCAGCAGGAAAAATGCTGTATTGTCAGACACGCGAAGAGCCTGCTGCATGTTGTGGGTTACCATGATGATAGTGTATTTCTCCTTCAGTTCCATGGACAGTTCTTCAATCTTGCCCGTGGAAATGGGATCCAGAGCGCTGGTAGCTTCGTCCATCAGAAGAACCTCAGGATTAACTGCCAGTGCGCGGGCGATGCAGAGTCTCTGCTGCTGACCGCCGGAAAGACCCAGCGCACTTTTTTTCAGCCGGTCTTTCAGCTCATCCCAGATGGCAGCCTGGCGGAGGGATCTCTCAACGATCTCATCCAGGTCGCTTTTACTCCGGATACCGTGGGTCTTAGGCCCGTAGGCGATATTGTCATAGACACTCATGGGAAAGGGATTCGGCTTCTGGAATACCATGCCGACTCTTTTCCTCAGATTGTTCACATCCATATCTCCGTAGATATCTTCTCCGTCCAGAAGCACTTCCCCCTCTATCCTGCAGCCTTCCACAAGATCGTTCATTCTGTTCAGGGTTTTCAGCAGCGTGGACTTGCCGCAGCCGGACGGACCGATCAGGGCGGTTACTTCATTGGCCGGCATGGAGAGGCTGACATTTTTCAGTCCGTGAAAATCTCCGTAATACAGATTCAGGTTATTTATCGTAAATTTATCCATTCTTTTCCCTTCTTACTTCTTTGCAACTTTTCCGGCAATAAGGCCGGATACGGCATTGATGATGATGACTACAACCAGCAGTACGACAGCCGTTGCATAAGCCTGGTTGGTATAGAGACCCTCCGAGAGGAGTGCGTACATGTGCACAGAGAGGGTTCTTCCCGAGGAGAAGATGCCTTTTGCAACGCCTGTAACTGTACCTGCTGTATATATCAAAGCCGCTGTCTCTCCAACGATCCTTCCAACCCCCAGGATAATTCCCGAGAGGATTCCGGGAACGGCTGAAGGAAGGACGATGCAGAAAACAGTCCGCAGCTTTCCTGCGCCAAGACCGAAGCTGCCTTCTCTGTACATATCCGGCACCGATTTCAGCGCTTCTTCTGTAGTGCGCATAATCAGCGGCAGGATCATGATGGCAAGGGTCAGAACACCTGCCAGCAGAGAATAGCTCCACCCCAGTGCTATTACAAACATCAGATAGCCGAAGAGGCCGTATACGATAGACGGTATGCCGGAAAGTGTCTCTGTTGTCAGTCTGATCACCTTGACCAGCCTGTTGCCTCGTCCTGCATATTCGACCAGATAGATGGCTGAACCGATTCCGAAAGGAACCGCCACCAACAGAGCCAGCACTGTCATCGTCAGCGTATTGATGATGGCAGGCATCATGGATACATTTTCTGTGGTGTATTTCCACTCAAACATGGCCAGATTCAGGTTCGGAATACCCTTGATCAGAATGTAGCCCACAACAGAGATCAGCACCGCCGCGGTGATCAGTGCGGACAGATCGACCAGGATCCGCAGAAAAAGCGAAAGAGGCTGTCCTTTGTATTTCTTCAGATTCATTGCTTATTCCCCCTGCTGTTGATGATGGAAAACAGAGTATTGATGATCAGGATGAACACAAAGAGCACAACTGCCGTTGCGATCAGCGCTTCTCTGTGCAGACCTGTGGAATAGCCCATCTCCATTACGATATTGGTGGTCATGGTTCTTGCACCAGACAAAATGCTTTCCGGAATGATTGGCTGATTTCCCACGATCATGGATACGGCCAGGGTTTCGCCGATGGCTCTGCCCACGCCCAGGATGATGGCCGCCATGATCCCGCTCTTTGCTGCCGGAAGTACAGTGAAAAACACGCTGCGTTCATGGGTCGCTCCCAGAGCCAGAGCGCCTTCGTAATAACTTTCCGGGACGGCGCGTATAGAGGCTTCAGACACGCTGATGATGGTCGGCAGGATCATGATACCCAGCATGAGGGATGCTGTCAGGATGCCTTTTCCGCTGGTTCCCGGAAAAACATCCTGCATGATCGGCACGATGACCACCAGTCCGAAGAAGCCGTATACGATGGAAGGAATACCGGCCAGAAGATCCACTGCAGGTTTCATCAGCCGGTGCACTTTCGGCGGACAGAACCTGGCCATATATGTGGCGCAGAGAAGTCCGACAGGTACGCCTGCGATGATGGCGCCGACGGTTACATAGATGCTTCCTATGATCATCGGCAGTATGCCGTAGATATCATTCAGCGGTTTCCATGTGGTTCCGGTGAGGAACTTCACAAATCCTATTTTCGCCATGGCCGGAATGCCGTTTCCGAACATGAACACGCAGATGAGAATCACTGCGATAATTGAAGCACATGCAGCCAGTAGGAACACCAGCTGCATTGCTTTTTCTTTAAAACTGTTTTTCATGATCTGTTACTGAACTTCTGACCAGTCAGTGATTTCTCCAGTGTAGATTTTCAGAACTGCGTCTGAAGTGATTTCATCCAGGGCATTGTTCAGGTTTACGATGACTGCGATACCGTCCAGTGCGATTGCCTGTGAGCTTACACCGCCTGCCAGTTCTTCATCGGTCAGTTCTCTTGAAGCCATTCCGATATCGCTGATTCCGTTCTGTGCATCGGTGATGCCTGTAGTGGAATCGGACTGCTGTACTGTAACTGTCACGTCAGGATTCAGTGCCATATAGCTTTCAGCCAGCTTTTCCATAACCGGTGTTACAGAAGAGGATCCGCTTACTGTTACTTCACCTTTTACCTTTCCACCTGCGAATGCGCCTTCGCTTCCCTGGCTTACATAGCCTTCTTCTTCAACAACTGCCTGTCCTTCGTCGCTCATAATGTAGCTGATGAAATCCTTTGCGGCATCGCTGAGATCAGCCTTGGTCACGATGTTGAACGGTCTGGACACCTTGTAGTCTCCGCTCTTGACGTTGTCAACTGTAGCTTCTACACCATCCACCTTCAGAGCTTTTACGCTGTCATCCAGAGATCCCAGTGAGATGTAGCCGATAGCAGCTTCATTTCCTGCGATCGTCTGAATCATAACGGAAGTGCTGTTGGTGATTTCTGCAGTGTCGATAGTGTAGTCTACTTTTTCACCGTTCTCGTCCTTCTGCTCGATACCGAACAGTTCGATGAATGCGCCTCTTGTTCCGGAGCCTTCTTCTCTGGATACTACGTGAATCGCAGTTCCTTCGGCTTCGCCGCCTTCATCGCTGCTGCCGCATGCAGCGAAAGCACTAACAGTTAAAACTAATGCCATACCGATTGCCAGTATTTTTTTCAGGTTTTTCATTTTCTTTCTTCTCCTTTTTATTTATTCTTTCTTTTGTTATCTTGATTACATGATTATGATAAAGGAGAAATGTAAAGTGTGTAATCGCGTTTATGTTAAAGCTTTGTAAAGTAAAGAGAAATCCGGGCAGCAAAAAACGCCCTGCACATGCAGAGCGCGCCATAAGCGACGATACGGATTTTCACGTCAGATCAGCTCACGGTAAAGCCTTTCTGTCTCACTGTCAAAGCACACCAGAACCACCTCTCTGATGCAGCTTCCTTTCGTATGGTCGAAATACGATTTTATTGCATTTACTGCAGCGGCAGCCGCCTTGTCCTTCGGATAGCCGTAGACCCCTGTGCTGACAGCCGGAAAGGCAACCGAAGCGCAGCCGGCTTTTTCGGCCTCCTCCAGTGAACGCCGGTAGCATCCTTTAAGCAGTGTTTCCTCGCCGTGTCCTCCTCCGTGCCATACGGGGCCCACCGTATGGATCACGTATTTCGCCGGCAGCCTGTATCCCTTTGTAATCTTCGCATCACCGGTATCGCATCCGTGCAGTGTTCTGCACTCAGCCAGAAGTTCCGGACCTGCCGCCCGGTGAATGGCTCCGTCCACACCGCCGCCCCCGAGCAGGGAACGGTTGGCGGCATTGACGATGGCATCCACTTTCAGTTTTGTAATATCTCCTTTTTCGATCTTTATCATAGCAACTTCTCCTCCCTTTTTGCGGTCCGCAGCTTTCTCCATCTTTGCTCCCGGATGGGGTCAGCCGATCCAGGACATCCACAGCCTCAGAAGCTTTTCTGCGTCCTGCCTGTGTCCTTCATCTCCGTAAAGCAGCATTCTCTCCGGATGCCACTGCAGTCCGAGCATGGGATACTCTCTGTGACGGATCGCCTCTGTCACGCTGTCTTCGCCATCGTTCCACCAGGACAGCGCTTCCAGATTCTGTCCGATCAGGCCCAGACCCTGATGATGGCGGGTGTTGACCTCGCTGACTGCTCCGAAAAGCCTTTCCATGAAGGTTCCCGGCATGTGATATATATCGTGATACCTCTCAGGTTCTCCCGCTCTGTGGTATGCGGCACAAGGCAGATCCTGTATCAGCGTGCCGCCGAAATAGACGTTGATAAACTGCATGCCGCGGCAGATGCCCAGGACAGGTTTTCCCTGATCTATGGCCAGATCCGTCAGATTCCACTGAATGCGGTCCAGTTCATCGTTAATGTCGTTGGAGCACTGGTCCTCCTCTCCCCACAGGGCCGGATTCATGTCCTGGCGGCTTCCGGGAAGCACCAGGGCGTCGGCGGTTTCCAGCGCATCCTCTGAAAGAGACAGGAATCCCTCTGCCCCCAGCATGCGGAAAGCCTGTGTATAATTGTCGTACTTGTCTCCGGCTGTCTCAAAGCCTGCAATCATGATCTTTTTCATACTGATATTTTACCACAGGGAAGCCTGATATAAAAGACGCTTTTCTTCCGGGAAAATGCTTCTTCCGAACAGCACAGGACCGCAGCGGCGCATTGCCGCTGCGGTCTTGAATTCATACCTTCTATACTCTATCTGTTTCTCCGGTCTGCAGCCTTATTTCCCCTGAAAATAAGCGTCAATGCTTGCAGCCGCAGTTTTGCCTGCGCCCATTGCCTTGATTACGGTGGCTGCACCAGTTACTGCATCGCCTCCTGCGAAGATGCCTTCCCTGTTGGTTGCGGCATTCTGGTCTGTGCCGATTCCGCCTCTTTCATTGGCAGCCAGGTTCTCCGTGGTGTCCAGAAGCAGGGTGTTCAGCTTGGTTCCGATGGACATGATGACCATGTCGACCGGGATAACGTGGTTGGAACCCTCGATGACTACAGGGCGTCTTCTTCCTGATGCATCCGGCTCTCCCAGTTCCATGCTGACACATTCAATGCCTGTAACACGACCCTTCTCGTCGCCTTTGATCTCCACAGGATTGGTCAGGAGCCTGAAAATGATACCCTCTTCCATGGCGTGGTGAACTTCTTCTGCTCTTGCAGGCAGTTCATCCATGCTCCGGCGATAGATGATGTAGACTTCGCTGGCGCCCATTCTCTTGGCGCATCTTGCAGCATCCATGGCAACATTTCCGCCGCCGACAACAGCAATCTTGTCGACCTTCTGGATCGGCGTGTCGTATTCAGGCAGATATGCCTTCATCAGATTGATACGGGTCAGATACTCGTTGGCGGAGCATACTCCCAGCAGATTTTCGCCAGGAATCTTCATAAAGGAAGGAAGTCCTGCACCGGTTCCGATGAATACGGATTCGAACCCTTCGTCCTTCATCAGTTCATCGACAGTAATGGCACGGCCGATGATGGCATCTGTCACGAATTTCACGCCCTTTGCCTCCAGCTTGGCGACTTCAGCTGCCACGATCTCCTTCGGCAGACGGAACTGCGGGATGCCGTAAACCAGCACGCCGCCGGTCTTGTGAAGGGATTCGTAAACGGTGACTTCATAGCCCTTGTTGATCAGATCGCCTGCGCATGCAAGTCCTGCCGGGCCTGCGCCGATGATGGCCACCTTGTGGCCGTTGCTCTCAGCCGGTTTGATTTCCTCGTCGCCGTAATTTGCGGCATGCCAGTCAGCAGCAAATCTTTCCAGACGTCCGATGGCAACAGGTTCGCCTTTTACGCCGTGGACGCATTTGCCCTCGCACTGGTTCTCCTGCGGACATACACGGCCGCAGATAGCAGGCAGGGAACTGGTCTCGCTGATGATCTGATAAGCCTCTTCGAATTCGCCTTCTGCGATCTTTGCGATGAAATCAGGAATCTTGACCATTACAGGGCAGCCTGACATGCAGGGCTTCTTGCGGCACTTGAGACATCTCATTGCTTCGTTTACAGCCATTTCTTCTGTATAGCCGGAAGACACCTCCAGGAAGTTTCTGTTGCGGACATTCGGGTCCTGTTCCGGCATCGGATTCTTTTCTCTTACTAAATTAATCATGGTAACGAACACCTCCTGTCAGGCGGCAGACATGTGCTCTGTCTTCCGCTTCCTGTTCAGCATAGTATGCGTTTCTCTGAATCAGTTCGTCCCAGTCAACCAGTGAACCGTCGAATTCAGGACCGTCAACGCATACGAACTTATCTTCACCGCCGATATTGCAGCGGCAGCCGCCGCACATGCCTGTTCCGTCGATCATATATGCGGTCAGGGATGCCACGGAAGGAATATTGTGTTCTGCAGCAATCTGGCAGACGAACTTCATCATGATCGGAGGTCCCACGGCCACGATTTCATCGTACTGCTTTCCTTCTGCGATGAGAGCCTTCAGCTTGTCTGTGGTGAAAGCCTTTTCGCCGTAGGAACCGTCGTCGGTGACCATGTACAGATTATCTGTTCCTGCACGGAATTCATCTTCCAGGATGACCAGATCCTTATTCTTGAAGCCGGCGATCATGTCAACTTCGATACCGTGGTCATGCATACCGGTTGCCAGAGGATAAGCCAGGGCGTTTCCGGTACCGCCTCCTACCACGCAGACCTTTTTCAGTCCGTCCATATGAGTCGGCTTGCCCAGAGGTCCGACGATGTCTGCAAAACAGTCGCCCACCTCCAGCTGATCCATCAGCATGGTGGTTCTGCCCACTGCGGCATAGATCAGGTCGATGGTTCCGTTCTCTTCATTGTGGCCGGCCATGGTGAGAGGGATTCTCTCACCATACTCATCTGTACGAAGGATGATGAACTGGCCCGGTCTGGCCTTTCTTGCCACCAGCGGTGCATAGATGACCAGCCATGTAATATTGTCGTTTAATTTTCTCTTGCTGATTACTTCAAACCTTTTCATTGCTTGATCCTCCTTTCCTTAGTTATCGTAGCTCTTCTTCTGATTGAGCAGGTGATCGTATCTCTCCTTAGCCATTTCTTCGGCCTTGGTGAAGAGCTGTTCTGCTCTTTCAGGGAACTTCAGCTGCAGGGAGTTGTAACGTACTTCTCCCATGATGAAGTCTCTGTAGCTTTCAGTAGGAGCTGCGCTGTCGATGGAAAGCGGATTCTTGCCCTGTGCTGCCAGTTCCGGATTGTAACGCAGCAGGTTCCAGTATCCGGAACGCACAGCGTTCTTCATTTCCAGCATAGCCTTGTTCATACCGATCTTGACACCGTGGTTGATGCAAGGTGCATATGCGATGATCAGGGACGGTCCGTTATAGGCTTCTGCTTCACGGATGGCCTTCAGGGTCTGTTCCGGATTTGCGCCCATGGCAACCTGTGCCACATATACATATCCGTATGCCATGGCGATCTGCGCCAGGTCTTTTTTCTTCACTGCCTTACCGGAGGCTGCGAACTTGGCAACTGCACCGATCGGAGTGGATTTGGAGGACTGTCCTCCGGTATTGGAGTATACCTCGGTATCGAATACCATGACGTTCACGTTTTCGCCGGAAGCCAGAACGTGGTCCAGTCCGCCGTAACCGATATCGTATGCCCATCCGTCGCCGCCGAAGATCCACATGGACGGTTTGATAAGCATATCTCTGTTGTCCAGTACATACTGTGCATCGGCATTGCTGTCTGCGATCTTCTCACATGCTTCGGTCAGGATCTTTCCTGTCTCTTCAGCCGCCTCTGCATCATCCATGGATGCCAGCCATGCCTTTGCCGGAATACCGACAGTGTCAGCCAGTCTTTCGACAACGGTCTTCATTTCGTTTCTCCGGGCCTGCATGGACATGGTCATGCCCAGACCGAACTCGGCGTTGTCTTCAAACAGGGAGTTGGCCCATGCAGGACCTCTGCCTTCTTTGTTCACCGTATAAGGTGTGCTCGGTGCACTGCAGCCCCAGATGGAGGAACATCCGGTCGCATTGGCGATGAACATTCTGTCGCCGAAGAGCTGAGTAACCAGTTTTGCATAAGGTGACTCGCCGCATCCCGGACATGCGCCTGAGAACTCAAGCAGCGGCTGTCTGAACTGGGAGCCCTTGACTGTATCTGCCTTGAACGGCACTTCCTTCTCTGTAACTTCTGCAAACAGATAGTCGTATTTTTCCTGTGCTGCGGAAACCACTGCATCTTCTGCCGGAACGATTTCCAGAGCCTTCTTTCTTGCAGGACATACCTGAGCGCAGGAACCGCATCCTGTGCAATCCAGTGCGGAAATGCCCAGTGTGAAGAACTTGCCTTTTACACCCTTCATTGCCAGGTAGTCGCCGTTCACCTTGTCGATTTCCGTCTCATCCAGCACAAACGGTCTGATTACGCCGTGCGGACATACGTAGGAACACCAATTGCACTGCATGCAGTTTTCCTTGTTCCATACAGGCACGTCTGTTGCGATGCCTCTCTTCTCGAAAGCCGCTGTTCCTGCCGGAACCATGCCGTTTGCAGTATCCATAAAGGTGGATACAGGAACCGCATCGCCTGTCAGGGTGTTGGTCGGAACCAGCACGTCGTTGAGGTAGTCTGTGTGCGTCTTGTCGCGTCCCACCAGTTTTGCAGCCGGCTCATCGTCCGGAGCATCTGCCCAGGATGCAGGCACTTCCACTTTATGTACATTGGCAACGCCGGCATCGACAGCTGCCATATTCATGTTTACGATCTTTTCGCCCTTCTTGCCATAGGTTTTCTGGATGGCATCCTTCATGTATCCCACTGCCTCGTCGATAGGAATGATGTCAGCCAGCTTGAAGAATGCAGCCTGCAGAACGGTGTTGGTTCTTCTTGCGCCCAGGCCGATCTCCTTGGCGATGGATACGGCATCGCAGGTGTAGAACTGGATATTGTTCTTTGCGATATATCTCTTGACTGCTGCCGGCAGATGTGTCTCCAGCTCCTCATCGCTCCATACGCAGTTCAGCAGGAAGAATCCGCCCGGCTTGACGTCTTCTACCATCTCGTATCTCTGCAGGTATGCGGAGTTATGGCATGCAACGAAGTCAGCCTGCTTTACATAATAGGTGGACTTGATCGGTTCATCACCGAATCTCAGGTGAGATATGGTCACACCGCCGGACTTCTTGGAGTCGTACTGGAAGTATGCCTGCACCTTCTTGTCTGTGTGGTCGCCGATAATCTTGACGCTGTTCTTGTTGGCACCTACGGTACCGTCTGCACCCAGGCCCCAGAACTTGCAGGCTTTTGTTCCTGCAGGAGCGACATCCGGATTTTCTGTAACCGGCAGAGAGAGACCTGTCACATCGTCTGTGATGGAGATGGTGAACTCTTTCTTAGGAGCATCTGACCAGAGGTTCTCGTATACCGCCAGGATATCTCCAGGCTGGGTATCCTTGGAACCCAGACCGTAACGGCCGCCGGCGATGAGGCAGTTCTCGAACTTTGTGCCTCTCAGAGCGGAAACCATATCCAGATACAGAGGCTCGCCCACGCCGCCCGGCTCCTTGGTTCTGTCCAGTACAGCGATCTTCTGTACGGTTTCAGGCATAACGTTCAGCAGATATTTCGTGGAGAACGGTCTGTACAGATGAACTTCGATGATGCCGACCTTCTTTCCCTTCTTTTCGTTCAGATAATCGATGACTTCCTCTGCAGCATCGCAGACAGAACCCATTGCAACGATGATCTCGGTCGCATCCGGTGCGCCGTAGTAGTTGAAAGGCTTGTAGTCAGTGCCGATCTTCGCATTGACCTTTTCCATATATTCATTTACGATATCAGCGGTTTCCAGATAAGCCGTGTTGCAGGCCTCTCTGTGCTGGAAGAATGTCTCAGGCTGCTCTGCACTGCCCATGCTGTGCGGATGAGCCGGATGGATGGATCTTGCCTTGAAAGCCTTCACGGCATCCCAGTCGACCATTTCTTTCAGATCATCGTAATCCCAGATCTCGATTTTCTGGTTCTCGTGAGATGTTCTGAATCCGTCAAAGAAGTGCAGCATCGGAAGCTTGCCTGCAATGGTTGCAAGGTGTGCCACTGCAGCCAGGTCCATGGTCTGCTGTACGGAGTTGGAAGCCAGCATTGCAAAACCGGTCTGGCGGCATCCCATGACGTCGGAGTGGTCTCCGAAGATGGAAAGCGCGTGAGTGGCCAGAGCTCTTGCTGCCACATGGAATACGGTCGGCGTCTGTTCACCGGCTAATTTATACATATTCGGAATCATCAGGAGCAGACCCTGCGAAGCGGTGAATGTGGAGGTGTATGCACCGGCTGTGATGGAGCCGTGTACAGCACCTGCAGCACCGCCTTCAGATTCCATTTCTACAATTTTAACTTTTTCACCAAAGATATTCTTTCTGTCCTGGGAAACCCACTCGTCCATGCTCTCAGCCATCGGAGATGATGGTGTGATAGGATAGATCGCTGCAACCTCAGAAAACGCGTAAGCCACATGTGCAGCAGCGGTGTTTCCGTCCATAGTCTTTAATTTTCTCACCGTAATCACTCTCCTTCCCTCATGCCGAGCGCAGCTCTCTGCAGATAGTTGTACTCAGGAACTTCTCTCTCAGCGATGACATTTCTTGCACACATGTACTGACATACCTGGCAGTTCTCACAGATTTCAGGATCCACAACCGCATGGGCATCTTCCATATAGATGGCGCCGTTCGGGCAGTTTGCCTGGCAGTCTCCGCAGCCGATGCATGCGCTGTCGCAGACTGCAGCCTTGTCCTCGTAGTCTGCTGTGGATGAGCAAGGAACCATCTTGGCTCCCTTGTACGGAACCATGGTAATCAGGTTCATCGGACAGACATATGTACAGTCTTTGCATCCGACACACTTGTCCGGGTTGACCTGGGCGCTTCCGTTGACCACTTCGATAGCGCCGTAGCGGCAGACTCTGGTGCAGTCGCCCTGACCGGTGCAGCCCGTGGTACAGATACCCAGTGCTCTGGCATCCACCCTGGCAGCTTCCTGGCAGGTGGTGCATCCCGCCTCTTTATATGCAGCTTCTCCTCTGTTTCCGTTACATCTTACAAATGCTACTTTTTCTTTCAGTTTCGTCAGATCGTGCATCGTATCTACGATGATCTTCTTCTTGCATTTTACCGTGCATGCCACACAGCCGACGCACTTGTCGTAATCGATGACCGCATGGTTGTCGATGATCTCCACAGCGCCTTCCGGACAGGCTCTGACACAGTCTCCGCAGCCGATACAGCCGAAACCGCAGATCTTTCTGACTTCGTCATCATCTTCATTTGCGTTGGAGCATGGGATAAAGTTGGTGGCATCCCGCGGAACCATTCTGATGATACCCTGTACGCAGGCTTCCTTCGTCGCACATGCGCCGCATCCTGTACATCTGCTTTCATCGATGATCACATCGCCGTCGGCCATTTTCATGGCATCGAACTTACAGACACTGACGCAGTCTCCGCAGCCCACACAGCCGTTTCTGCATTCGCCGCGGACAAATCCGGCTCCAACAGCTTCTCTGCAGGATCCGCCTCCGGCAAATCTCTTCTTTCCTGCTGCGTCGCCGCTGCAGGCAACAAAGGCAATTTCATCTTTAACTTCGACGGATTCCACATCCATGATCTCTGCGATCGCATCCACCTTCTCCTGGCTGCAAGCCGGACAGAGGGCAACGCTTTCGCCTGCTGCAATGGCTTCCGCACATGCCTGGCAGGTTTCTCTGCCGCAGCCGCCATTACAATCCACGCCTGGCAGAAGCGACAGGATCTTCTTTACCACTTCTGCAGCCGCACTGTGATTAGTACTCATAACTAATTCCTCCTTTGCCTTATATATCTTTCATCAAAAAATATTCTGTATACAACTTTAACTTCATATTACTCCCGCCCTTTTTTAAAGTCAAGATGAAAATGGCTGTTTTCGTTGGAATATCAATGTTTTTTTTGATGTACAAAACCCTGCAGAAAATCAAAAATTGCCTTTTTTCAACGCTTTCACACTGTTAGCTGCTAAAGCGCTTTAACTCGTTAAAATGTCATTTTTATACATTTTTTGACTGCTTTTCGACAAAAAATCCCCGCCGGAAGCCGCAGCTCCGGCGAGGATGTTTTCGTCTGTTATATTTTATTAATTTTCATGGTTTTTACAAACCCTGTGCCTGACGTGAACAGCTTCTTATATGCTGTAACTTTCGCCGACGGGCATCTGATTATCGCCTTTGCATAGATGCCTTTGACAGCCTGCGTCCCGATATTGTCAAGCTTTGAAGATCTGATCGTAATGGACTTCAGACTGCTGCAGTTCCTGAACGCACCTGTTCCGATGGACGTCACATTGCTTCCGACCGTCACCTGTTTCAGATTCTTCATTCCGTAAAACGCCTTGTTTCCTATAGCCGTTACCTTGAAGCTGATTCCTCCGATTTTCACCGTGGACGGGACGGTAACGCTCTGAACCGTTCCGGTCTTCGGCGCCATATAGGTAACGGTTCCTTCTGTTCTGGAAGATTTCGTGACTTTATAAGTTACGCCCGAAACCTTTACAGCTGAGCCGGTCTTCGGCAGTGCTGTCAGCGTTTCTTTTTCGTATTCTGCCAGCTTTGACGGATCCAGGTCATAAAAAGTGATAGAGCCGGTTTTGCTGACCTCCCAGACAATATGCCCTGCCTGCGTGCAGATCGGCTGGCAGTCAGACAGTCTGGCCTTCAGGGTATAAGGACCGGCCTTTACATTTCCGCCTGCATCGATTTCTGCAATGCGGACGGCTGTCTTTCCCGTGGAGCTTCTATATTCCTCCCACAGCACATACAGGGAATCTTCTCCTGTTTTTACCAGCTGCGGGGTGCGCACTGTAATATCCGAATCCGCTCCATACCCGGTCAGCCAGACGGTTCTCGTTTTGGAAAGTCCCGTATCGGTGGAGGTGACAAAGATATTTCGCCTGCCGTATGCGTCAAAAGTCGCTTTATTCTGATCAACGGAATTGCCTGCGGCCAGCAGCCTGCCTCCTGCCATAGAAAAGCCTCCCACAGAGACCCCGGTATCATTATCACCTGTATTTCCCGCTATCTTCAGAATATTGGTATTACTGCTGGAAGCTATCGAAGATATCGGAGCCTTTGTCAGAACTACGGAACGCGGATACGCATCCCCGTGATCCAGACGGTAAAGACTGCTGCCGTCAGTCAGCACGAACTGGTTGAAAGAGTGGCTGACATAGCCTCCGCTTATATTCCATACCCTGGAAAACTGCTGAGTCAGAACCATGCTGTTCTCGTCGACGGCAAGAGTCATGTTGGCCTGATGATTGTATCCGTCTGAAGACTTGTACATCAGATGTGATGTATGCAGAAACAGGGTTCCGCCGGTTTCCGTCATACGCAGTGTGCCTGCTCTGAATGGCTCAACAGTATTTATATTCTTTACAGATACCGAGCCCAGCCGTTTCCACTGGCGGTCATACTTTATCACACGTATCACCTCGGCACTGTTATCCTGCGAATCATTTCTCTGTCCGCATACTATAAAGTTATATTTCTCTCCCCGGAAGCAGCCTCCGAAAATCGGCAGCTCCAGCTTGACAGTCTTTGTTGAGACTCTCTTAAAATCAGCGGAGTATTTCTCGATATACAGGTATCCGCTGTGGACCTGCATATTGCTGAACATCCCGTCTTTCTCCTGTATCAGACAGGACGTCACCGGTTTTGCAGTTCTTGAATAGTTGTTTGCCGATGTATTGTCCGCTTTGACGCCGCCGGAAACGTAGTGCAGATAAGTGTACTGAGGCACTTCCGCACCGAAGGCCGTATCCGCTGCGGCCACAGGCAGAGCCGACATCAGCAGTGATAGTATCGCAGTGATTACAATATTTCTTCTTTTAGCCATCTTGTTCCTCCTTAATCAGGGTTACAGCGGTTTACGCCCCGCGACTGGAATCATGCAGGAAGTTCCGTATCCCGCGTCTCGCTGTATCCGCCCTATTGCAGACCTGTATCCCAGATGATGTCCTGGCTTATCTGTGCACAGGTATCGCTGACCTGATAGCCCTCCTGTCCGAAGGCCTTGCTGTGAAGGTCCTGTACCTCGCTTTCCAGGGTCAGCGGCACGACATAGGATATTCCGTCCGAAAGAAGTCCGGAATAGTAGTTTTCCGGCCATGTGATGCTCTTTTTGATGTCGTAGCCCGGCGCCCTGACCGCCGCCGTCAGCATATCCAGCTGGCTCATGTTGGTTCGGATATTCGGGAACACGGTTTTCGAAAGTTCCGGGATCTTCCACGGCTGAGTCAGAGCCTTTTTCATGACCGCCGTCATGATCTTCTTGTATCTGACGCTTCTTCCCTCGTCTCCGCCGCTGTTCTTCCTGATCCTGCAGTAGGTGACCGCCTGCACGCCGTCCAGAGTCTGGCTGCCGGTCCCGGTGATTTCCGTATACTCTCTGCCCACGTTTCTAGCGGTTTCAGGTCCCCAGTGGTTCATGTCCCAGATCTCGTTATCCTTCACGTTGATCTCCACACCTCCCAGACAGTCCACCGCATCAGCCACAGCAGTCCAGTTGAAGATGACAAACTCCTCTATGTTCAGATCCAGACTGCGGTTCAGCGCCGCAATGGTATCAGCGCCTCCTCCATAATGATGTGCATGGGTGATCTTGTCCAGAATCAGAGATCCGTCCAGATATTCCAGTCGAAGGTAACTGTCCCGCATGACAGAGATCAGACGGATATCTCCGTTTTTCCTGTTGATGCTCATGATGATGATCGCATCGGTCCTGCTCCCGTCATATCCCTCATCTGCTCTTGCGTCCGAGCCGAGTATGGCGATATTCCTGTACCCGCTGAGATCTTCCGCCACCTGGCTGTCTATGGCAAAATCCGATCCTCCGGTATCCACCTTGTCAAAGTTTCGAGTCAGCGCAAAAAAGGCTCCTGTGCCGGCCACCGCCAGAATCAGCAACAGTGCAAAGATGTTGCGCAGAAGCTTTCCTTTGTTCCAGCGGTATTTCTTCTTCTTTTCTCTGCCGCCGCGTCCCCCGCCGCTGTGCTTTCCTTCACTTTTCTGCATTGCCCGGTTTCTACGGATCTCTTCGTAAAGATCCTCTTCCGTATAGATGTGCTGCTCTTCCGGATGACGGGATGCCCTGCGCGCCTCTTTTTCTTTTCGCGCACGGGCCTGCCGTTCGTACTCCTCTGCAGCTCTGGCATATTCCGGATCCTCCAGCTGGCGAATCAGCTCAGGACTGTATTTCATTCCCTTAAAATCGCAGGTTTCTCTGTATTTCTTACTTCTCAATGTTTCGTTTCCCCTTTGTTGCATAGGTAGCTACATTATACCTTTTTTTTCGACAAAAGGCAACCTGCCGGTGCAGTACAGATACCACTTCTGATTTACCTGCTTTTTCACGATTATCTTGCCATTACAGTCCCGTTGGTGATACAATAAATCAAAAGAATCATATGGAGATATCATCATGGAATTTAAACAGATCGAAGCCTTTCTGGCAATATCGGAACAGAAGAATATCACCAAGGCGGCCGACAGTCTCTTTGTATCCCAGTCTGCCCTCAGCTACCGTCTGAAGTCTCTGGAAGACGAACTCGGCACTGTCCTGGTCAACCGGAGCAAGGGCATATCTGCTGTCACCCTTTCTCCCCGCGGTGAGGAATTTCTTCCTATCGCAGCAGAATGGATGGAGGTCCACAACAAGGCTATGGCTTTCAAGGCGTCTGCTGACACGAGGCTCATCAGGATAGCTGCACCTACCAGTGTGAATCAGGTTTTTTCCCCAGTGTACAATGACATCGCTGACAGTGAGCCGTCAATCCGTCTTTCCATCAGCACCTACAGCTCCGATGAGATTCCTTCCCTGGTTTCCAGAAAGGAAGTCGATATCGGTCTGAGCTATTTCGGAGAAGAAAAAGACAACATAACGGTGCATCAGATTGCTTCCTTTCCTATGGTCATCGTCGAGAGATCAAAGGTTCCCCGTGCTGAGACGGTCATAAATCCCGCTGACCTGAACCCGGAGAAGGCGGTCCTGATTAAAGGCATTGCGCTGGACAACCCCGCAGCATCAAGCTTTTACAAGAAGAATTTCGGAGCATCCATGCATTTTCACATCAGTGTCGACACACCTTCTATGATCATCAGCTCCATGCCGGAAGGCGGCTGGTGCATGATCCCGAAATCCCATACCGAGATGTTCGACGCTCTGGATGAGTTCCATATCTATGAAATCAGAGAACCAGCTCCGGAGATGCCGTGTTATCTTACCGTCCGGACTTCCGCAGACAAAGCTCTGCGGGATTTCGTCCGCAAATATTTCATGACCGGCGGCGTGGAAAGGGATTCTCAGGCATAAATACAAATTTCATTCATATTTTTCATCTAATCTTTTCGTTATTCACGGAAAACTCCCGGTGTTATAATTTTCCTGAATCATAATATTAGAATGGAGAACAGAATGAATAACAGAAAAGTTTATCTGGACAACGCCTGCACTTCACTGGTCCATCCCTCCGTTCTGCAGGCAGCCGAAGATTATGCAGATCTTCACAGGAGTTCCACAAAATCGGCAACTGATATCAGCAACGAGTGCCTGACTTATTATGCCAGGGCCCGTCAGTCTGTAAGCCGTCTTATTCACTGCAGCGAAGACGAGATCGCTCTGGTGGAAAGCACATCTCACGGCCTGGGTATTGTGGCCGACGCCCTGACTCTGAGCAGAGAGGATAATGTGCTGGTCGCCGATCTGGAATATCTTGCCTCTGCCCTCTGCTGGAAACGGAAACAGCAGATCACGGGTTTTGAACTGCGTAAGGTTACCACAAAAGACGGTGCTCTTACCTGCGAAGATTTTGCCCGCTGCACAGACGATCACACCAGGGTCATACTCCTTGCCGCCGTTCAGGAAGTCAACGGATTCAGAGCAGATCTGAAAGAAATTGCAGATTTCGCTCACGAAAGAGGGATTCTCATTATCGTTGACGGAATTCAGGAGGCGGGCGCCATGGCCGTGGATGTCAAAAAAACCGGAGTGGATTTTTATTGTGCCGGAGGAAAAAAATGGATCGGCAATCCTTTTGGAATGGGTTTTCTATATATCCGGAAAGAACTGATCAGAACCCTGCAGCCTGATTTCTTTGCAGCCATGAACATACTGCCGCCGGTGCCTTTTCCCGATTTTGTCTCTTATCTGGAGTATCCGGGACGGAGCCCCTTTGATCATTTCGAAATAAGAGAGACCGCGGCAAAATTTGAGAACGGCGGCTACGGAAACTATATCGGAGCACTGGGCCTGTCGCGAGCAGCAGATCTTCTTCTGGAAAAAGACCCTGTCTGGATCGAGAAGAAAATCAAGTCACTGGTGATCCGCTATATGGACGGTCTGGAAGCTCTGGGCATCACGCCTCGCAGCAGCAGAGACCCTGTCCATATGTCTTCTATCGTCGTATTCAATTTCGGATTCAGAAACAATGACATCTCCAGAGAGCGCCGCCTTGTAAACTTTCTTCTGGAGCGGAACATCTATGTTTCTCTGCGGTGTTCCACAGGGACTGGCGGCATACGGGCCTCCATGCACTACTATAATACAGAAGAGGACGTGGACGCCCTGCTTCAGGGAATTTCAGATTTCCTGAAAAGCGAAGCATAGACTGCCTCTGCAGACAGTTTGAATCATAGTATTAAAAGAAGGACCTTTCACAGAAAAGTCCTTCTTTTTTGTCTGTATTTTTACCTGTCCGGAAGAATCAGTCGTCTTCTTCTGTGTCGACCATTCGTCTTCCAACACCGGTTATGATGCTGAGAATGAACAGTGCAAGAAGCAGCATGCAGTGGAAATTATACGGAACTATATCCAGGAAGGAGAAGCCTTCCGGAATCTCCGGAATATCTGCTGCGAAACCAAGGCAGAGCATGACGCCGGTTCCATAAGGCAGCAGTCCGCTGATACCGCAGCCGGTCGCATCCATGATATTGGATCCGCGGGTCCGTTCGATTCTGAATTTTCTTGTCAGTTTCCGAACCATCGGTCCGCAGAACATGATGGCCGGAGAGCTTCCTCCTGCTGCAATTGTGCTGACAGCTACTGCAACCATGCATACGAACTCTGCAGAGCGCGGACCTTTGCACATTCCTGCCAGTTTATCAACCATCGCATCAAATGCACCGCTGACAGTGAGGATCTCCAGGAGAATAAACAGGAGCATGCAGTACAGCAGAAGATTCATCATACCTGACATGCCGGCCACGATAGGTCCCTCGTTGGACAGCATGACGGATGGAGTGATGCAGCCCAGAACCAGATCCAGGATAATACCCGCTATATCACATACGATCAGTGTTGCAACCAGATCCCAGCCCTTCTTCATCATGATAACCATCATTACAGGCAGAACAAGCAGGACCAGTGCTTTGGCGCTTGAAGAATCAAGGCTCAGTGACTCGATAGCATTTCCCTGTGTAGTTGTCTGTCCGACGATGACGAACAGAACAGCCGAGATGCCTCCTGCAGTAAGAGAATACGGAAGTCTGGTTCTTACGACATCGCTGACCTTGGCATTCTGGGTAAGAGCAGATGCAATGGTTGTATCTGAAATAGGCGCCAGATTGTCTCCGAAAATCGCTCCACTGATTACAGCAGCACAGATCACGCCCGGATTACATCCCAGGCTGACACCCAGAGGAAGCATGACCGGACACACTGCTGCCACAGAACCGGAAGATGTTCCGCAGGATGTGGATATCAGAACACAGACCAGAAAACATATCAGCGGTATAAAACCCGCATTCAGATTGACCAGACTGGCAAGCCATACAAGTGCACTGATCAGGCCGCTCTGTCTCAGCAGCTGGGACAGCAGTCCGGCCAGAATAAAAGCTATAATAATGATTGCCAGCATGTTGTTTGTAATGGCCGACACTGCTATATCACCGAAAGACTTTTTATCCTTTGCAAGCACGAATCCGATAAAAACGGACAGCGCAGTTATCAGACTGAAGCGGAGAATTCCGCCTCCTCCTATAACAGTTCCGATGATCAGCCCGATGACCATGACGATAACAGGGATCCATGCACCAATATTCCCGCCGTAGAACTGGGCAGTCAGTTTTTTCTTTGTATCATCAGTATTAAGAATACCCATTCTTAGTACCTCCTTTTTCTTTTTTCGTTATCCAGAGCTCTTTCATGAGGCTATTATAATCGCAGACTCCCGTCATGTAAAAGTCAGATTTTTGGTATTAAATATGAATTCTATTGATATTTAAATACAAAAATCCTTGCTATTTAATAGTAAAACCATTCATTGGACAAAGGCCTCCTTTCAGGCTTAAACTGATTTCAGAAAAAGACGAGGAGGTCAGAAATGAAATACAAGTTTAATAAAAATCTGCTGGATATTCCGCCTTCGGCTTCTCTTGCTGTAAGCGAAAAAGCAAAAAAAATGAAGGCAGAAGGCATTGATGTCATCACACTGGCTACGGGCGAACCGGATTTCGATACTCCGCCGAAAGCTTCGATTGCCGGAATCGGTGCCATTGCCGCCGGCCGTACCCACTATAACAGCGCAAAAGGCATGCCGGCTCTCAGAGAAAGAATCGCCTGCAAACTGCAGGAAGAAAACGGCATTCCATGCGATGCAGAAAACATCATTATGGCACCTGGCGGAAAATATGCAGTCTATGAGACGATCCGCGCCATTATCACTCCTTCTGAAGGTGAAGAAGTCATGGTTCTCAACCCTGCATGGGTTTCCTATGAACCGATTGTTACGGCAGCAGGCGGCGTACCCGTCAGTGTTGAACTGAAATTCGAAGACAATTACAGAATCAGCCGGGAAATCCTGGAGCAGTATGTCAGTGAAAAGGCAAGAGCGGTCATCGTGAATTATCCTAATAATCCGACAGGATGTATCCTCTCAGCGGAGGAAGCCGACATTCTTGCGGATTTCGCCCTGGAACATGATCTTCTGCTGATTTCAGACGAGATATATGAAAGGATAACCTTTGATGGCTGCAGGAGTGTCAGTCTGGCAAGCCTGGAGCGGATCAGAGACCGCGTCATTACTATCAACGGATTCTCCAAATCCACGGCCATGACCGGCTGGCGGCTTGGATATGTCTGTGCTCCGCTCCCTATAATTAATATGATTTCTCTGCTAAGCCAGCACGCAATCAGCTGTCTCAGTGAATTTTCCATGGAAGCCGCAAGAGTCTCTCTTGACTGCAGTCATGATATTGATACTATGGTGGAAAGTTACAGACAAAGGAGAGATTTCTTTGTTCAGGGGCTCAACGAAATACCCGGTGTGACCTGCCATATGCCGAAAGGCGCCTTTTATGCCTGGGCAAAAGTGGAGCTCGATGGCCGCAGCAGCTTTGAGATCGCAGATTATCTGCTGGATGAAGCGAGAGTCGCTGTTGTTCCAGGGGATTCCTACGGTCTGGGAGGCGACAAATGTATCCGTATGTCTTTCGCCACGGCAGAAGATGACCTGAGAGAGGCACTGATCAGAATCGACACAGCCATCAGAAAGATCAACGGCTGAGACTGGAGGAAAAAATGAGTAATATAAACTGCAGAGTATATAATGATTTTGAAAGGCCTTCAAAAGAGCTGATTGAAAAATTTCGCAATATTCCTGTGGCAAATCTGGACGACTGTATGGGACGTCTCGCCGCAGTGGATTCTGCCATAAAACCTATTGGTAAAGCCGGACTGATCGGACCTGCGCTCACAATCAAAGTTCCTGTCGGAGATAATCTGATGTTTCATTACGCGCTGGATCTTGTAAAAGAAGGCGATGTCATTGTCATCGATGCCGGTGGTTTTACGGAGCGTGCTATCTTCGGTGAAATCATGGTAAACTACCTCCTGACAAAGAAAATTGCCGGTATCATCGTAGACGGCGCTCTCCGTGATAAAGAAGATATCGCGGCCACAGGTCTGCCTGTATATACACGTGCCGTGTCACCGAACGGCCCGTGGAAAAACGGTCCCGGTGAAGTCAATACTCCTGTCTGCTGCGGCGGCAGAACCGTATCCCCTGGAGATATCGTTGTCGCCGATGCTGACGGTATTCTCTTCGTAAAACCGGCTGAGGCAGAAGATCTGCTTTCTAAAGTGAAAAAACTGATGGCCGGAGAAGCAGCATCTCTTAAGACCATCGAGGAAGAGGGCACGATGATCCGTCCATGGGTCATGGAAAAACTAAAAGCCCTGGGTTGTGAATTCCATGATTTTGCAGAATAAACAACCTGATTCCGTCTGTTTAAAACCGGTCTGTACCGGCTGATAAAAGCATCGTGCGGGGGACTTCTCAGCCCTCCGCACGATATCTGTTTTTATCTGGTCATCCGGAGAACTCCCGTCCATCTCTTCTGCAAAAGCAATGACCGGCATAAAGGTCAGCATTACTGCCGCGGACAGCAATAATGCTGTCCCCTTTCTTATAGCTCTCATGCTGACTTCTCCTTGTATAATATTAATATTTATAATTGCGATTTAATTATATCAGATATATATCTGCCCGGAAATGGGTTTCTGCCATTTCTGAAAAAAAACGCTTTATAGGGTCATGATGTGCTATAATATAATAAATTTATGTAGTTTTAGAATTCAGCAATGGAGGTTTTTATGCATTTTCACAATCGCTCTCTCCTGTTCGGTGACGATGATGACAGCATCTTTGAACGCGCTGTCTACATGGAGGATATGGATATGCTCGATCTTGCCGATGAAGCCTGGCAGAACGACCTTGACATAAATGACTTTTCATCTTATGAAGAGCTTTCTGATGCCATCAGCAGCGCAGAAGATGATCTCTGCCGTGATGAGGATGACCTTTTCTGCGTTAACCGGAAAACACCTGATTACAGTCCTGCCCCGCGCCCTTCCGATGAAAACCGCCCTAAATCCCCGTCTGTAATACAACTGCAGAGATCCCATCCTGTCAGAAGACTGAAACCCTTCCGGATGCCCGCTGAAGATCCCGAGAAAAACCCGAAGCCAAGGCTGAGCATCGCATTCTGTATCTATGCGGCCTTTTTCCTTCTTCTCGGCGCAGGCGCTCTGGCAGGTATTATCGTTTTTGATCAGCCTTTTTTCGAACGATACGATGACCTGTGGGACAAAATCATAACAATCGCAGGACTCATCCTGGTGTACATTCTGATTCCGGCCGTTTATCTGGCGTGTTATTACGACAGCCGCAGAACGTACAAAGAAGCATATCAGGCAGAAGAAGCTGCCCGCCTTCAGCAGAAAAAACGCTATACAAAAAAACGCTGTGCAAAACACAAAAAACTTCTTTACAAAGTTTATAAAATCTAATATAATTATATGGTACGAATTGAGCTTCAGTACATGCGCCATTAGCTCAATTGGATAGAGTCGCGCACTACGAATGCGAAGGTTGGGGGTTCGAGTCCCTCATGGCGCACCAGAAAACATAGACATCCGTCATGGGTGTCTAT
>JBJESV010000040.1:0-13786 GCA_051882975.1 Emergencia sp. | reverse complement strand
GGAGGGCAGCGTCTGAAACGGGACAGCGCAGCGAACGAAGAGAGCGGAGGAATGAGCGCAGCGAGAGTTGCCGGTTTCAGTAAAAAAGACGACTCTGACAGGAGCCGTCTTTTTTTAGCTGCCGGAGGGCAGCGTCTGAAACGGGACAGCGCAGCGAACGAAGAGAGCTGTTTTTTGTCTTTCACTTAACTGGCGATTGTGGTATAATTATTCTGTATTATCAGGCGAAAGGCAGGGAGAGAGAATGATGACATTGCTGAAAGTTGTATTTGCTGTTTTGCTCTGCTGCCCTCTGGTCTATGTGGTGATCAATCTTTTCAACGCTATGGCCGACGATGCAACCAGGAAGCGTTAGCAGCCGTCTTTGGAGAAGTATATTATGAAAAATGGACTTTTTATCACATTGGAAGGGCCGGACGGTTCGGGAAAATCTACACAGATAAAATATCTGAAACAGTACTTTGACGATAAAGGCATCGAGACGGTTTTTACCAGAGAGCCGGGTGGAACGGCTATCGGTGAGAAACTGAGAAACATTATCCTGGACAGGGATAACAGAGAAATGTGCGATATGACGGAAGCGCTGCTTTATGCAGCCAGCCGGAGCCAGCATGTTCATCAGCTGATCAGACCTGCGCTGATGGAAGGCAAAGTCGTGGTCTGCGATCGTTTTATCGATTCCAGTATCGCCTATCAGGGGTTTGGCCGGGGCCTGGGAGACTGTGTGAGAACTATCAACGAACTTGCTGTGGAAGGCTGTATGCCGGATATCACTTTTCTCCTTGAGCTTTCTCCGGAAATCGGTAAATCCAGGATTCGGAGCGAGCAGCAGGACAGGCTTGAGCAGGAAAAAATAGAATTCCACAACAGGGTTTACGAGGGATATAAGGAAATCGCGGCGATCTATCCGCAGCGGTTTGTTGAGATAGACGCAGGGCGGGACAAGATTTCCATCCGGGATGATATCTACGGCCATCTGGACCGCATTCTCGCTGCCCGTATGGTCTGAGAGGTTTACATGTCATTAAGAGATTACAGCGAATACAGCCGTCTGACAGAAAAGATCAGCAGGGCTGTGATAAATAACAGCATTTCACATGCATATATCATTGAAGGTGACAGCTGTATCGACAAGGAATCCTTTGCAAAGGATTTCATCAAGGCCGTCCTTTGCAGAGAAGATCCGGGATACGGCTGTGACAGCTGTGTAACATGCAGAAAAATTGACCATGATAACTATGAGGATCTGCATTATGTCAGATCAGACGATCTTTCCGTGAAAGACGCTGCAATTGCAGAGCTGCAGGAAAGCCTGAAGAGCAAGCCTGCCGGCGGAGCAGGGAATATCGCTGTCATTGAGAACGCGGATTCCATGACGCCGCGGGCGCAGAACCGTCTTCTGAAGACACTGGAAGAGCCGGTTCCGGGGACACTGATTCTGCTGCTGTCGGAAAATACGGACAATCTGCTTCCAACTATCACCTCGCGGTGTATCATATACCGCCTGGGGAATTTTGCACAGAGTGAGGAGCATCTGGATCTGTCTCTTGCCAGGGAAATCATGGACATGGTCATGAAGGGCGCATACTTCTGCGATTTCAAAGACCGGCTGGCGAAAGGCGTCAGGGACAGAAAGGAAGCCTTTCTGCTGCTGGACGGGCTGGAGAGACTTTTCCGTGAAGAACTGACCGGAGACGGTCCGGCAGCTTTGCGCAGAGAGACGATCATAGAATATGTCAGATATATTGAAGAAGCCAGGAGAGATCTGCTGGCCGGCGTCAACTACAGATATGCGGTCAGAAATCTGATTCTGAAAATTGGAGGATAAATATATGGTAAAAGTTGCAGGTGTGAGATTTAAAAATGCCGGTAAGGTGTATTATTTCGATCCTGATAATCTAAATGTGAAAATCGGTGACAGTGTCATCGTGGAAACCGCCAGAGGACTTGAATTCGGCACTGTAACCATGGACATCACGGATATCCGCGAGGAGGATGTGGTCCAGCCGCTGAAGAAGATCGTCCGGATTGCAGGGGAAGACGATATACGCCGTCACGAGGAGAACGAAAAGAAAAAGAGCCGTGCGCTGGCGCAGTGTCAGGAGAAGATAGACAAGCACGGCCTGGAGATGAAACTCATCGATGTGGAGTATACCTTTGACAACAACAAGATCATTTTCTATTTTACGGCCGACGGGAGAGTGGATTTCCGCGAGCTTGTAAAGGATCTTGCCAGCGTGTTCAAGATGCGTATCGAGCTGAGGCAGATCGGCGTCCGCGACGAGGCAAAGATGCTGGGGGGAATCGGATCCTGCGGAAAGGGACTGTGCTGCAGCACCTGGCTTTCCGACTTTGAACCGGTCTCCATCAAAATGGCCAAGGTGCAGAACCTGTCGCTGAATCCGACCAAGATTTCCGGAATCTGCGGCAGACTGATGTGCTGCCTGAAGTATGAGAACGATGTGTATATGGAGCTTCGCAAAGGGCTTCCTGACAACGGGGAGAAGGTAAAGACCAGAGACGGAATGGGCAAGGTGGTAGACACCAACATTCTGGAAAGCAAGGTTCGTGTAAGGCTTTTCACCGGGGAAAAGGACGACGACGGCGAGGAAAAGCTGGGAACAGATATCTACACATATAAAAAGGAAGAAATCAAGAGGCTGGGTCAGCATAAAAAGCATGGAAAGAACCAGAATACTAACGTTCTTGCAGACGTTGAAGAAGAGTATATCGCTGAACTGAAGGAACTGATCAAGGAGTAGAAACATGAATCTTCGTCTTGATGAGACCGGCTTCGGAGATCTGAAGATATACCAGGACCCGGAGGAGTTCTGCTATGGTGTGGACGCGGTTCTGCTGGCAGGTTTCGCCGCCGAAGGAGCTTCTGCAGCAAAGGGAAGATCCGGGGCGGGCAGAATCATGGACCTGGGGACGGGCACAGGAATCGTGCCTTTGATTCTTTCCCATAAAACAGACGCAGGATATATCGGTGGTATAGAGCTGCAGGAGAACTCTTTCAGACTGGCGGAAAAGAATGCGGAAATTAACATGCTCGGCGGGCGTCTCCATTTTTTCCGGGCCAATGTCCGGGATTTTGAGCCGGGAGACCTGGCGGAAACCTTCGATATCGTAACCGCCAATCCGCCGTATACGAGAGAAAGCGGAGGACTAAGAAGCGCCAATATGGCAAAGGCTCTCGCACGGCACGAAATAGAGGGAAACCTGGATGATTTTGTGAAACTGGCCGCAAAACTGCTTCGCGACAAGGGTGACTTCTACATGGTGCACCGTCCGTCCCGGCTGGCGGACATCTGCAGCTGCTGCAGGCAACATCATCTGGAACCCAAGGAGCTTCAGTTTGTCAGCGGAAAGCCTTCTGAAAGCCCTAATATCGTTCTGGTCCACTGCAGCAGGAACGGAAATCCCGGACTGAAGATCGGGCCGCAGGGTCACGTTCACGAGGAGGACGGCTCCTACAGCAGAGAAATCCTCAGGCTTTACGAGCGTCTGCAGCCCTGAACATAAAGAAAAAAAGAAAATCGGTAAAAAGTATTGCTATTATATGGGAGAAACGGTATAATAACCCATAGACGGATAAGGAGGTACAGACTATGACTGTTACTATCGATGTCAAATCGGCGTTAATTTTTCTCTTGCTGGCTGCTCTGATCGTTCTGGTCGTCTATCTGATCATCATAGCCAGGAATCTGGTCAAAACGATTAAAGAGACCAATAAGATTCTGGAGGACGCATCTGTGATTTCCGGTGTGGCGGCAGAGAAGTCTGTGCAGATCGACGGGATAGTCAGTGACGTGCAGTCTGCAGTTTCCGATCTGTCACAGGCCGTCAAGGGACAGCAGAACATGATGGGCGCTGCGGCCAATCTGGTGAAGGCGCTGGGTTCTCTGGTTGCGATTTTTAAGAAAGCCGCAGACGGCGAAGAGGACAAGGAAGCTGACGGGAAGAAAAAAAGAAAGTAAAGTGATGAGTTCTTGTGAAAGGAGAGAGCGATGAAAGCAACAGGAATTGTCAGACCGGTCGACGCACTGGGGAGAGTCGTTATTCCGGTAGAGCTGAGAAGAAATCTGGGTATCAAGACAGAGGATTCTCTGGAAATTTTCGTAGATGGTCAGTACATCATGCTGAAGAAATATGAACCGTCCTGCGTATTCTGCGGAGAAGCGGACGATGTAAGACTGATTCACGGAAAGACAGTCTGCACCAAATGTATCGAAGAAATGAAAAAGTTATAAATTGCGTTTGAAACGTTTCAGCAAAAAAAGCCTGTATACAAACGGGCTTTTTTTCTTCTTTAGTTGAAAAAAAGGGGAATACTTAGTATACTATAAGTATAAAGCTAATGGAGGAGAGAAGTGGCGAAATTTTTAGTTCAGAAATGTGAGCCATTAAATGGAGAAGTAGTGATCAGCGGCGCTAAGAACGCGGTGCTACCATTGATGGCGGCTGCCATACTGGCAGAGGAAAAATGCGTGATCAGAGACGTTCCGGCCCTTCGCGATGTAGAAGTCATGAAGGACATTCTGAGGTCTCTCGGTTCAGAAATCAAAGAACTTGAAGAATCCATTCTTGAGATAAACACAAGAGAAATCATAAGAAGCGAGGCAGATTTTGATCTGGTCAGCAAGATGCGTGCATCTTTTCTGATCATGGGTCCGCTCCTTGCAAGAGTGGGAAAGGCGAGAGTCCATTCCCCGGGCGGCTGCACCATCGGAGCGCGGCCTATCGATCTTCACCTGAAAGGCTTCGAGGCTCTGGGGGCGGAGATCATCGTCAAAGACAACTATGTGGAGGCCGTTGCAGGAGAGGAAGGCCTGACAGGCGCATCCATCTACCTGGATTTTCCCAGCGTCGGCGCGACAGAGAATATCATGACGGCGGCGGTTCTGGCCAAAGGAACCACCTACATTGAAAATGCGGCAGAAGAACCTGAAATCGTTGATCTGGCCAATTTCCTGAACAAGATGGGGGCCAGAATCAAGGGTGCAGGCACAGATACCATCAAGATAGAAGGTGTAGAGAAGCTTCGCGGCGCGCAGCACACGGTGATTCCGGACAGAATTGAGACGGGAACCTTCATGCTGGCGGCCGCCATCACCCGCGGACAGATTCTGATCAGGAATGTTGTGCCGGATCACGTGAAGCCGATCACAGCCAAGCTGAGAGAATGCGGAGTCCAGGTGGAACTGACCGATGAGGGCATGTATGTCATCGCGGATAATCCGCACCTGACGGCAACGGATATCAAGACATTACCGTATCCGGGCTTTCCTACCGACATCCAGTCTCCATTCATGGCATTCCTCACCACGGTGGAGGGTGCGAGCACGGTCATCGAGACTGTCTTCGAAAACCGTTTCATGCATGTGGCGGAACTGAACCGTATGGGCGCCAACATCAAGACAGAAGGCAACCGGGCTATGATCCAGGGAGGAAAGAACCTGGAAGGAGCGCAGGTCATCGCAACCGATCTGAGAGCCGGTGCGGCACTGGTTCTGGCCGGACTGGTGGCGCAGGGAACCACGGAGATCTCAGAAATCTACCATATCGAGCGCGGCTATGAGAAATTCACCGAGAAGTTCAAGGCCCTCGGCGCGAATATTTTCCGCATTGAGGACTGACACCGAAGAAGATGCTTCCCGGGTATACTGACGGATATGACCCTGCTGCAGCGGATCTGCTGCGGCAGGGTTTTCTGCTGCCGGAAAGCGGGTGCGCAGGCTGCCGCAGCGGGTGTCTGCCGGATCAGTTCTTTCTGCTGACCTTCGTCCCCTGATAGTAATGAGCCAGGATTTCCCGGTATTTCATCCCTTTTTTCGCAAGGCCGTTGGCGCCGTACTGACTCATTCCGACCCCATGGCCGCTGCCGCTGGTGGTGATGGTCACCTGATCTCCTTTAAAGGAGAAGGAGATGCGGGTGGAATACAGATTCAGCGCACTGCGCAGCTCGGCGCCTGAGATCGTCTGGCTCCCGATACGGATCAGAGCCGCTCTGCCGCCTTCCGAACGGGATATGACTTTGATGTTTCCCGTGGTTATTTTTCCGAAGTCCAGATCCGGCATGGCCTTTGCCAGCTTCTTTGAAAGCCGGCTGAGAGAAAGGGTCAGCGTTTCTTTCTTATGGGTCGCTCCAGGTTCATAGGAGCTGTCTACACTGACAAGATAGGCATAGGTGCCGGAGAAAACGTCCTGGGAATTTTCCGTCCTTCCCCCGCTGGAAGAGAAATAAAGAGCGTGGGCCGCAAGGGATCCTTTATACAGAAGAACCTGGCCGCAGGTATCTTCAACGGCCTTCTTCACCTTCTGGCTGATGTCGTGGTCGCGATACACCTGGCAGTGAACGCTGTCACAGAGACTGCTGCCTGCAAGGATCCGGCCCAGGGCATAGGTCCTGCTGGCGACGGCCTGAGCTTTCAGAGCCTCTCTGTCAAAGGATGCAGGCATTTCAGAGGCTACTACACCGGCCACATATTCTTCAAAATCCACCGTGCGGTATTTTTCCTCGCTGGTGATATAGAGACGGACGGTTTCCGGAAGCTGCCCGTCGTAGGCGGGATCCGGGGAAAGGGGCCCCAGTTCCGGGAAGATCCTGATACAGAGCCAGGGGAGCAGAAACATCAGGGCAATCATGGCGATCAGATATATGAATACGTGTTTCAGACTGATTTTTCCGCGGTAATGCATGTTCGATTCTCCTTCTGATTTAGTCTATGCTGATGTGGACAAAATAGACGTAAAAGTATATAATAATAAGACAATGAAAAAATGAGAGGTAAGTTTAATGGCTGATATTAAATTTCTGGAGCTGCTTTCCAAGGATTATCCCAACATCAAAGCGGCGACAGCTGAGATTATCAACTTGAGTGCGATCCTGGCGCTGCCTAAGGGCACCGAATATTTCCTCAGCGATCTCCACGGTGAACACGAGGCCTTTGTCCACATGCTGAAAAGTGCATCGGGCACCATTAAGAGCAAGATCGACGAACACTACGGAGGCGTTCTCAGCGAAAGTGACAGAGAAGACCTGGCTGCGCTGATCTACAATCCGCAGGCGGAGATCAACCGGAGGAAAAAGAACGAAGCAAACTTTGACAAGTGGTGCATGACGGTGATATACAGGCTGGTGACCATATGCAAGTCTGTCTCCACCAAATACACCCGTTCCAAGGTGCGCCGCATGCTGCCTGAATATCTGGATTATGCAATGGACGAACTGCTCCACGCAGATGATGAGGAGAACCGTGCACATTACTACAATGCCATCATCAGGACTGTGGTGGAATCAGGTATTGCGGAGGACTTCATCATAGAGATGGCAGAGGCCATCAGCAATCTGGCAGTGGATCATCTCCATATCATAGGAGATATCTTTGACAGAGGAGCACATCCGGACACCATTTTAGACTTCCTGATGGAATATCACGATGTGGACTTCCAGTGGGGAAATCACGACATCGTATGGATGGGCGCTGCAACCGGCAACTGGGCGTGCATCGCCAACATCCTGAGAATGAATATCAGCTATAACAATTTCGATATGCTGGAGATCGGCTACGGTATCAATCTGCGGCCTCTTGCGACCTTTGCAGAGAAAGTCTACGGCAGCGATCCGTGCGAGTTTTTCCAGCCTCATATCCTGGAAAGAAACCAGTATGATCCCATCGAGGCGCCGCTGGCCGCCAAGATGCACAAGGCCATCGCCATCTGCCAGTTCAAGGTGGAAGGACAGAGAATCATGGCCCATCCGGAGTACAATCTGGAGAACCGCCTGATCCTGGATAAGATCAACTGGGAGGACGGAACTGTCGTCATTGACGGAGTTACTTATGAACTGCGCGACCGCAACTTCCCGACCGTGGATCCGGAGCATCCTTATGAGCTTACAGAAGAGGAAAAGGATGTGATGAATGCGCTGGAAGCATCCATTCTCAATTCGGAGAAGCTGCAGAGACATATCCGCTTCCTGTACAGCCACGGCGCACTGTACAAGAAGATCAACGGGAATCTGCTCTATCACGGATGCATTCCGATGACAGAGGATGGTGAGTTTGAAGAGGTGAGAATCAACGGCGTGTCCTGCAGGGGCAAGGCACTGATGGACTATCTGGACAGTGAAGTCCGCAAAGCCTATTTCTCGCCGTCCGAATCCGAAGAGACCGGCCGCATGGGAGACCTGATGTGGTATCTGTGGCTGGGCGGCAACTCACCGCTGTTCGGAAAAGAGAAGATGACAACCTTTGAGAGGCTGTTCATAGCAGATAAAACTTCCCATAAAGAACCTGTCAGACCGTACTACAGGCTGATAAAAGACAGGGCTCCATGCGAGAAGATCCTGGTGGAATTCGGACTGGATCCGACCCGTTCCAAGATCCTCAACGGCCATGTTCCTGTGAAGATCAAGGACGGCGAAAGCCCGATCAAGGGAGGAGGACTGCTTTACGTCATCGACGGCGGCATCTCCAAGGCGTATCAGAAGCAGACCGGTATCGCGGGCTACACCTTCATCTTCAACTCCAGATTTATGGCGCTGGCGGAGCACAAGCCTTATGAGCCGCTGCAGGCCGACGGCACGCAGACCTTCCATTCTCCGGAAGTGAAGACGGTGGAAGTGCTGCCTGAACGCATGCTGGTCATCGACACCGATCAGGGAGCCGAGCTGATAGAGCAGGTGGACAGCATGAAGCAGCTGGTACAGGCATACCGAAAGGGACTTCTCAAGGAGAGGTTCTGACGGACAGAAAATACTACAGGACCGGCAGCAGCCGATGCCGGCAACAGATAAAAATGGAGGACAAACAATGAGTCAGCTAAAAGAACGAGATTATATGTTTGACACCTTTAGAGGGCTTCTGATGCTGTCTATACCGATGTCGCATTTTACAAAGATGTCAGGAAATCTCTACGGATCGCTGTATCTGAACAGCGGATTCCCTCAGGATTCCCTGGGAGGCTTTGTCTACATAACGATCAATGTTTTCGTCATGCAGGCGTTCATGTTCCTGTCCGGATACTTCTCAAAGAAACCGGACAGGGCGAGAGAGACCGCCTTTAAGACGTTCATGTGGCCATATCTGGTGTTCACACTGGTCTACTGGGGAGTAAGAACCTTCTTCTTCGGCCACGCAAATCTGGATTTCCTTTCGCCGCCTTTTGCGCTGTGGTTCCTCTTTGCCCTGTTCTTCTACAGATTTTTCCTGAAGGACATGGTGAAATACCAGTGGCTCCTGCCGCTGAGCATCCTGCTTTACCTGCTGGCCGGACAGATTGAGAGCTTTGGGGATTTCCTCGCCCTTGGAAGAGCCGTATCCTATTTCCCGTTCTTCCTGCTGGGATACTACTGCTCCAAAGAGAGACTGGCCTGGCTGCAGCAGCTGAAGAAAAAACCGGTGGTGCTGGCGGTCTGGGGCGTCGCTCTGGTGGCGATCTCTGTTCTTCTGTGTAAATACGGACCGAATGTGGGATGGTATCTGCTGAGAGAATCTGTACACAGCTTCCGTATGGAGTGGTGGCAGGATACTCTGGGAAGAATCGGAATCTTCTTCCTTTCCAGCGCATGGATCATCTTTATGATCAATGTGATTCCGTCAAAGAAGAACTTCATCTCCTATGTGGGAAGCAACACCATGCCTGTGTACGTCTTCCATCTGACACTGAGATATGTGATCAAGTTCTACGGACTGTACATGGGATTCATATCCTGTCTGGTGGTGGCATGGTTTGCGCTGCTGTCACTGATTCACAGGAAATATCAGAACAACGTGCTTTACGGAATCGCCATCGCAGTGTCTGCGGCCGCATTCTTCGCACTGTTCTCTTCCGGCTGTCTGCAGGGACTGTACGGAGGCTGCCCTCAGAACATCGTGCTTTACTATCTGCTGGTTTACGGCGGCGCTCTGATCTGCGGCATTTCCTTCGTATCGCCGTTCTGGATCAAGCTCTACGACATTCTGGTGGACGGACCGGCCCATGTGCCGTTCCTGACGAAATGGCTTGAGGGACCGAAACATGAAGAAAAACAGGCTTAATATGAAAAGTTCAAAGTGGGGCGTTTTCGCCCTGCTTTTGATTATACTCTGCATTTTTTTTGCCTCCTGCGGTCCGTCAGCCGGAGTTCAGGAGGACTGTGAATTTGAAACCAGAACCTTTTTCCTGAAGAATTCCAGGGGAACCTACACCTTCGGAGAGCTCGTCATGCCGGAGAGCGAGACTGCGGTGCCGCTGGTCTTTCTCGCCCACGGGTTCAAAGGGACCCGCAACAGCGGAGGGGCAAAAGAACTTTCTGAACGCCTGGCAGAAAAAGGCATCGCTGCAGTGCGGATCGATTTCAACAGCTACATCGGGCAGGACCTCGACGGTGAACAGACGGACGCATATACTCTGAGCGATATGGAAGACGATGCTGTGATGACCATCGGCTATGTGCTGGAAAACTACAACGTGGATGAAAACCGCATCGGCATCCATGGAAGAAGCATGGGCGGACGCGTCGCCATGATTCTTGCCAACGAAAGCATGGGAGGCTGTGATTTCAAAGCCATGAGTCTGGTGGCCCCTGCAGGAAACGAATCCGCCATGATCTACTATATGGGCGGAAAAGAGCGCTGGGAGGAGATGAAGGAAACCGCAGCAGCGCAGGGTTTCTGCGAGAAGCAGGGACTGAAGCTGTCCTATGACTGGTTTACGGATTTCGAGAAATACGATCCTTCAAAGACGGGATATAAATTCGGGGAAAAGCCGGTACTGGTCTTTTACAACACCCTGGATCATGTGGTGCTGCCGGAGACCAGCAGAGAGTGCGCCGCTGGCTACGAAAATGCGGAGGTGGTGGAAGTGACCACCGAAGACGGCCACGGCTATGAGATGGGCTTTAAGAAATCAGAACTGAAAGATGAGATCATGGAAAGAATCGTGGAGTTTTTCTGTGAGAATCTTCAGGCGGATAATATAAAAAAGTGACACATTCTCCTGTAAAACCTGACTATCGGTTTCTGCAGCTGTCCTGTAGAATATATGCAGGATAGAAAACCTGAAACTGCTTTTTCAGGGGAAACGGGGGAATCCGATGAGGAAGAATGTGATAGAAATAGAACACCTGCACAAGAGCTTCGGCGATGTCAGAGCCGTGCAGGATCTGAGTTTTCATGTAAAGGAAGGCGAGCTGTTCGCCTTTCTCGGCATCAACGGCGCAGGCAAATCCACAACCATCAGCATCATGTGCGGACAGCTTGCAAAGGATGCGGGCACTGTACATATCAGCGGTGCAGATCTGGATCAGGATACAGAAAGAATCAAGCGGAGTCTGGGTGTGGTATTCCAGAATTCCGTACTGGATAAAGACCTGTCGGTCCGGGACAATCTGGAAAGCAGGGCTGCCCTGTACGGTATCAGCGGAAGGGCTTTCAGAGAGCGGCTTGGCGAACTGTCGGAGCTTCTGGAGCTGGAAGGACTGCTGAAAAGAACTGTGGGAAAACTTTCCGGAGGACAGCGGAGGAGAATCGACATAGCACGGGCGCTGCTGCACCGGCCGGAGATCCTGATTCTGGATGAGCCCACCACAGGGCTGGATCCCCAGACGAGGAGCATGCTGTGGAGGGTCATCGGCGATCTGCGCAGAAATGAAAAAATGACCGTGTTTCTCACAACTCACTACATGGAAGAGGCGGCGGATGCAGACTATGTGGTGATTCTGGACAGCGGCAAAATCGCGGCAGAGGGAACTCCTCTGGAGCTGAAGAACCGCTATACCGGGGACTTTATCACCCTTTACGGCATGGAGGAAGGACAGGTCCGGATGCTGGATGTACCTTATGAAACTGCCGGAGAGGCTTTCCGCCTGTCAGTTCCGGACACAGCAGCCGCAACGCAGCTGATTCTGAAACACCCGGAGATATTCCGTGACTATGAGATCACCAAAGGAAAGATGGACGATGTGTTTCTGGCGGCGACAGGGAAAAAACTGGCGGGAGGTGTGGAAAAATGACTGGACTGACTGCACTGGTAAAGCGCAATACAAAACTGTATTTCAAAGATAAAGGGATGTTTTTCACCTCGCTGATCACGCCGCTGATTCTGCTGGTGCTCTACGGGACGTTTCTCAGCAATGTCTATGAGGATACTTTCCGCAGTGCGCTGGAAGCGGCGGGAGCTGCGGCATCTGACGAGCTTATCGGCGGCTGCGTGGGCGGCGAACTGACATCTTCTCTGCTGGCTGTCAGCTGTATAACCGTGGCTTTCTGCTCCAACCTTCTGATGGTGCAGGACAAGATTACAGGAGCCCGCAGGGACCTGACCATCACTCCGGTCAGAAGCAGCGCTCTTGCTCTGAGCTATTATCTGTCCACCCTGCTGACCACGCTGCTGATCTGCATCGTCGCTGCGGCTGTGTGCCTGGGGTATCTTGCCCTTGAGGGATGGTATCTTACAGCGGCAGATGCGGCATATATGCTGCTGGATGTAGTCCTGCTGGTGCTGTTCGGAACCGGACTGGCCTCCTGCGTCAGCTTTCCTCTGTCCACCAGCGGTCAGTGTTCAGCGGCGGGCACCATTGTCAGCGCAGGATACGGCTTTATATGCGGAGCATATATGCCGATCTCCCAGTTCTCGGAAGGACTGCAGAAGGTCATCTCTTTCCTGCCGGGGACCTACGGAACCTCGCTGCTGCGCAATCATACCCTCCGTGGCGTCTTTGAGGAAATGGGAAATCAGGGCTTCCCGGATGAAGTGGTGGAGGCCATCAGAGACAGTGTGGACTGCAATCTCTACTTTTTCGGGGATAAAGTGGAGACGGGGACCATGTACGTGATCCTGACAGTTTCCATCGTGATCGCCATTGGGGCATATACCGCCATGAACGCGCTGCAGAGAAGAAGATAAAGGCGGGAAAAACGAGAAATTCAGGAGGAAATATGGAATTCAGGTTGAGAAAATGGAGGACGGCTGATGCCGGAGACCTGGCAGCCGTTCTGTCCGGAAGAGAAATAGTGAACAATCTCCGGGACGGCATGCCGTACCCCTACACAAGTCAGGATGCGGAGGACTACATAACCGCCATGCTTTCGGCAGATGAAAAGTCCAGCTTCGCATATGCGATAGTCTCAGGTGACAGAGTGATCGGCAGCATCGGTGTGTTCCGCCGGGACAATATTCATAGCAGGACGGGGGAACTGGGATATTATCTTGCAGAGGACTGCTGGGGACAGGGCATCATGACAGAGGCCATACGCCGGATCTGCAGGATGGTCTTTGCGGAGACTGATATCCTGAGGATCTATGCCGAACCCTTTGCCTATAACACGGGTTCCCGCCGTGCCCTGGAAAAGGCGGGGTTTGTATACGAGGGAACCATGAAGAACAACGCTGTAAAAAACGGCAAGGTGATGGATATGTGCCTGTATGCTCTCACACGTGGAACATCTCCTGTCACCGTGAAAAGGCTGGCGCCGGAACAGTTCGACGAGGCTCTTTCACTGGTCTGGGAGGTTTTCTGCCGGTTTGAAGCGCCGGAATATTCCGAAGAAGGAATCGCGGAATTCCGCGGCACTCTGGACGACAGGGAGAAAATCAGCCGGATGGCGCTGTATGGAGCGTATGTGGATCAGGAACTGACCGGTGTCCTTGCCATGAGAAGTCCGCAGCACATCAGTCTGTTCTTTGTGAAAGAGGAATATCACTGCAGAGGAATAGGAAGGCTGCTGTTTGATGAAATGCGCAGAGATTACGACCGGCAGTGCTTCACAGTCAATTCCTCCCCTTATGCGGTGCCGGTCTA
>JBJESV010000039.1:0-13874 GCA_051882975.1 Emergencia sp. | reverse complement strand
TGCACGACGGCCCTTCCGGAAATTGTCCGGAAGGGCCGTTTTACGCAAATAGATATGTAACTTTCTTTTTACAGATTGTATTCCTTTGCAAGATCAGCGAATCTAGGCAGGGAGTTCTGGATCTTCTCCATGGATACGCAGTAAGCCATTCTTACATAGCCAGGACCTGCGAAGGAGCTTCCCGGTACCAGCAGCAGGTTGTGCTTCTTGGCAGCTGCTACGAATTCCTTTTCGTCTGCTACCGGAGACTTCATCCACAGATAGAAAGCGCCTTCCGGTTTTACGCATTCGAAGCCCAGTTTGGTCAGACCGTCGTACAGAGCCTGTGCGTTCTTTTCGTAGTAGGAAACATCGCACTTGGCGTCAACGCATCTCTCGATAACCAGCTGCATCAGGGACGGTGCATTGGTGAATCCGCCTACACGGTTTGCAACGGTTGCAGCCTGGATGAATTCCGCTGCATTGTCGGACTCGTCAGGAATAACGACATAACCGATTCTTTCGCCCGGCAGGGACAGAGACTTACTGTAGGAGTAAGCAACTACGGTGTTGTCATAGAATTTGGTGATGTAAGGAACGTCTACTCCGCCGAAAGCCAGCTCTCTGTAAGGCTCGTCGGACAGGATGTAGATCACTGTTCCGTATTCTTCCTGTTTCTTCTTCAGGATGTCAGCGATACCCTTGATAACCTCTTCCGGATAAACTGCACCGGTCGGGTTGTTCGGGTTATTGATGATGACAGCCTTGGTCTTCGGAGTGATCTTAGCCTCGAACTCGTCCAGTTTCGGCATGAATCCGCCTTCCGGATTCGGAGATACTGCTACAGTCACGCCGCCGTAGGTCTTGATGTAGTTGCCGTATTCCAGGAAGTAAGGTGCGAACACGATTACTTCGTCTTCAGGATTCAGCATGGTTCTCAGCAGGATATTCAGTGCACTTCCTGCTCCGACAGTCATGATGATGTTGTCCATCTTGAAGCTGGTGCCGAATCTTCTGTTCAGGTTGTTGGCAACGGCAGTTCTTGTCTCAGGGAAGCCTGCATTGCTCATATATCCGTGAACATAAACCGGATCCTGATTCTGAATGATATCGATAATAGCTTCCTTGACTTCGTCCGGAGCCGGAACACTCGGATTTCCTACGCTGAAATCGAATACGTTCTCAGGGCCGAACTGTTCAGCCATTTTCTTACCTTCTTCAAACATTGCTCTTACAACGGAGCTGTTTGCTACTAAAGGTTCCATCTTTTTTGAAATCATCTTTCTTTACCTACCTTTACTTAAAAATTTCTACTTCTATTTTACTTCATTTGCCGGCAATTGAAAAGATAAAAAATTCACAAAACGGAAATTTATTGCTTTACTGCAGGAAAACCCCCGGATGTTGTACACATCCGGGGGTTCAGAAAAAGATTTAACCTATGAAACCTGTTTATTTCACTGCGTCTGCTCCAACCTGGAAAGCCTTCAGGTTCAGATCGATGAATTTTTCCTTCACGTTCTTGCGGATGATGTCTTCCCAGTCGATATCATCCAGGCCCATCAGCTTGACCAGTGCGCCCAGCAGAATTACGTTGGCTGCCTTTACATTGCCCAGGTCAGCCGCCATCTTTGAAGCGTCCATGGTATGTACTTTCTCTACTGCCTTCTGAATTTCTTCGATGACATCGTCCGCATACTCCTCTTCTCCAGTCAGAACGGTCATGGAAGGGATTCTTTCAGTATTTACTACAACGGCTCCATCCGGTTTCAGATAGTCCAGCGTTCTCAGCGCCTCCATCTCTTCGAAGGAGACGACGATGTCTGCAGTGCCTTTCTCGATAACCGGTGAATACACCTTGTCTTTGCTGTATCTTACCTGGGATACAACGTCTCCGCCTCTCTGGCTCATGCCGTGTATCTCACTCATCTTTACGTCATAACCTGCTTCCATCAGGCCGAAGGTCAGCATCTTTGCCGCGGTGATGGTTCCCTGTCCACCAACGCCAGATAACAGAATATTCTTTGTCATTTTATTTCTCCTCCTTTACGATGGCATCTACAGGACATACCTGTGCACATACATCGCAGCCTACGCAGTCTGCTCTGTTGATATGTACTTTCTTGTTCTCCTTGTCAAAGATCAGTGCAGGACATCCGGTCTTCTGGCATGCCTTGCAGCCGATGCACTTCTCTGTGTCAACCACATCCTTGGTCTGGAACAGGCCAGGGAATTCCTCCAGGTCAGCCGGCGAGAACTTCTTCAGAACGCACGGCCATCTGGTGATGATGACAGACGGTTCATCCAGATCCCAGAATTCATCCAGTGCAGCGTCTACTGCCTTCAGGTCATTCGGATCGATGGTCTTCACGTGTTTGATACCGATGGCTCTTACCAGTTCCTCCATGTTGATCATGTTGGTTTCTTCGCCCTTGACCGTGTAGCCGGTACCCGGGTTCTGCTGGTGGCCTGTCATGCCTGTGATACGGTTATCCAGGATGATGTTGATGGTATTGCTGTTATTGTAGACAGTGTTCATCAGGGAGTTGACGCCTGTATGGAAGAAAGTGGAGTCTCCCAGAACGGTAACAACCTTTCTCTTGATTCCCTCACGGTTGAATACCTTCTGTGCGCCGTGTCCCATGGAAATGGAAGCGCCCATGCAGATCGCTGCATCCATGGCATTGTACGGAGCGCTGTATGCCAGCGTATAGCATCCGATGTCGCCTGTGATCATGACATCTTTTCTCTTGCCCAGTCTGTAGAAAAGGCCTCTGTGCGGGCAGCCTGCGCAGAATGAAGGCGGACGCTTGATCACTTTCTCTTTCGCGTATTCCACCTGCGGCAGTTCTTCGCCGTAAAGTGCTTTTCTCAGAACGTTAGGAGTCATTTCTCCGTAGGAAGGGAAAGTATCCTTGCCGTGGCATTCGATGCCCAGACGCTGAACGAATTCCTCGATATACGGATCGTCCTCTTCAACGATATATACCTTATCAACCTTGCTGCAGAAATCCTGAATCATGTTCTTCGGCAGCGGATTGGTAAAGCCAAGCTTCAGATAAGATGCATCTTCTCCGAATACTTCTTTTGCATAATAGTAGGAAGGGCCGGAAGCGATGACACCGATTTTGGTGCCGTTCATCTCTGCAAAGTTGAATCTGGATTTCTCTGCGTACTCTTCCAGTTTCTTTGTGCGCTCTTCAAGATTTACTCTGTTGACTCTTGCATTGGCAGGAACGCATACAAATCTTGCAAGATCCTTTTCCCAAGGTCTGTTCGGCACTTCTTTTCTCTCACCTACTTCTACCAGGGATTTTGAGTGACAGACACGGGTAACCATTCTCATAAGTACAACTGCACCGAATTCTTCGGAAACCTCATAGGCTTCTTTCATCATGTCCAGACAGTCCTGGCTGTCTGCAGGCTCGAACATCGGCATTTTGCCCATCTTGGCAAAGTTTCTGTTGTCCTGTTCGTTCTGAGATGAAAACATGCCAGGTTCATCTGCGGTAACCAGTACGGATCCGCCGTTTACTCTCATGGTGGCAAAGGTCATCAAAGGGTCGGCAGCCACGTTGACACCAACGTGTTTCATGGAAGCCATGCTTCTTGCGCCTGCCATGGAAGCGCCTGCTGCAGACTCCATGGCTACCTTTTCATTCGGTGCCCATTCTGCATACACTTCCTTGTACTTCGCAACATTTTCCAGGATCTCGGTGCTCGGTGTTCCCGGATATGCGGATGCATGTGTCACACCGGCTTCGTACGCGCCTCTTGCGATAGCTTCATCGCCTGTTAATAACTTTTTCATAAGGTTAAGTCCTCCTTTTCTTTTTATCTACCATTATGCTGCAGAGAGAAAAGCCCTAATTCTCTCCCCGCAGCGGGACTATCAATGTTGTCATTGCCCTGTCTGTAGCTTTATTTTAGATTCGTCAGAATGCTTTGTCAATTTTTTTAAGTCAATTTTACAAAAAAACCATCAAATAATTCAAAAAGTTGTAAATGCAAACTAATTATTCTGTATTTTTTTGTTTCAAAAAACATTTGCATACAAGGCACGCTCTTCCAGTCCGGAAAAGGATAAAAATGTTACATTTTCAACGTTTTTTATAATAATAATCGTGTTCAAATCGGCTCAATACTGAAATTTCAACACTTTAAATCGGGCATTATCCATTATTCGCTATTTTCAGTTAATTCCTTGACAAATCTCCTTTTTCAGCTTAAAATATACAGTGTGGAAGCGAGGTGAACTATGCAGAAGACGGTTAAGAAAGCCCCGATCCGGGAGCAGATCTACGATATACTCAAGAGCAATATCATGGAACGCCGTTACGATTTCGGCAGCCGCCTGTCCATCTCGGCCATATCCAGAGAGCTGCAGGTCAGCAACTCGCCGGTAAGAGAAGCTATTTCCATGCTGGAGCGCGACGGACTGGTGGAGACCTATCCCAATGCAGGTCCCAGTGTTATCGCATTTTCCAACGATCAGCTGGTCGGCATAGCTCAGACCATTCTCAGCATGCTGCTGGGCGCTTTTGAACTGTGCCAGCATATGGACAGGATTGACGATCTCATTGCAGCGCTGCAGAACGCCCTGAAAGAGCAGAAGCTTCATCAGGACGCGGAGAGCGAACAGGAATACGCCAGATACTCCATCGCATTTGAGGCCGCATTCATAGACTGCTGCCAGAACCGCTACCTCAGCAAACAGTACAGGGAGATAGAAGACCTGTTCTATCTGACTGTCATGTACGATCACTGGTATATCGATCCGGTACGCACCCAGGCCGTTCTGGAACACCAGCAGATCCTGACCACGATCATGACCGGAGATTATGACGCCGCCAGACGCCTCATAATCCGCCATTACGACAGATTCGAAAACCGTCCCCTGTGAGGACGGATCACATATAGCGTCCGCGGCTCTTTTTCAGAGTCTTTTCAGGCGGACCTGACATTGCAAACCTATCACGCACAGCGATACAGGCTATCAGGATAAGGCCTACGTATCCGGTGTAAGGATAGATCATACCTACTAACTCATCAAAAGGCATCTGCCCCAGTATCAGCGCGTCTATGCTCACCAGCAGCGCAATGAGGACAGATGCCTTTCCTCCGTCTGGGGCCAGAGCGCTGCATATGGTCCACAGAACCGGTGCGGCCGTCGAAAAGATACCGGCGAGGAGAACTGCCATAAATACGGCCTCCATTTCCGGAGATACGGCTTCCGCCAGATCCAGGGAAGGCACCTGACTTCCTGCCGTTTCCGGGCTGGCGAGAAAGGCCAGATCCACAAAGATCACCGTGATCATCAGCAGACAGCCGCCCGTGATCCCGCCTGCCGCCGCCTCCTTCGCCGATGCGGCATCCTTTCCCAGTGCCATGAGAAAAGGGACGGAGCTGACAAGGTTATATGCCGGATACAGAATGCCGCTTACAGCCCAGCTTCCGGCAGGACGAAGCTGCGTGATGTCCGCTGTCCAAGCCGCCTTTTCAGGTGTGATTCCTCCCTTCGACACAAGAGTCCAGACAGATACCAGCAGAATCCCTGCGATGATCACAGGGCCTGCCGCCCCCACCAGACCGATCAGTTTCTCAAGTCCCAGCGCAGCAGCAAGAAAGATCGCCAGCGCCATAACGGAACTGCCTGTGCGGTGACTGATGCCGCAGCAGTTCTGCAGACCGGCTCCTGCTCCCGACAGCATCACCGCCAGCACCCCAAAGAGGTATATCATCACGAAAAACTCAAAAAAAATACCCGGAATTCTTCCGCAGATCAGCTGATATGGCCGCTGCAGATCACTGCCCCTTTCATACCCCATGACCATGATGCGGCTTCCGGCCCAGGAAAACAGCAGCATGCTGATCAGCGCCGCGCCCAGACTCCAGAGTCCATAGGACGTGTAGAACTGCATGATTTCCTGTCCTGTAGCAAATCCGGAACCGATCTCAAATGCGATATATGCACCGGCGTATCTGAATACTCTTACCGGACTGATTTTCTTTTCCAAAGCCGTATCCTCCTGTCCCCTTCTATCCTATGTCCGGACATGCAAAAAAGACCTGACAGATTTATCTCTGCAGGCCATTGCATTTCTGTTCTACTTTCCCAGTCGTCTGAAAGCCATGATCAGTTTTCCTGATTCCGAGATCGTCGGAACACGGAGTCTGACGCAGTTCTTTCCCATAGGCTCGAATTCCTCTCCGCTGCAGGTCAGGATATTCTCTTTCATCAGATATTCCTGCAGGTCCACCTCTTCATCTTCATGGCGCAGCAGACAGATCGGCACCCGGTCATCAGTCGCCGCCATGATGATCTGGTCGCCGCAGGCGTCTCGAAGAGCCCCTTTAATGATCGAAAAATCGATACCGTGAACGCATGGATGCACCGGATTCTTGAGGATTTCAGAAGTCAGAGCTCTGGATACCTCGTTCATCATATACGGATTGCTGATCTTCCCGATGAATTCCACCAGTTCCTTATTGGTGATGATATATCCCGCCCTTGCCCCCGCAAGGCCCCATCCCTTGGAAAAGGTCCTGACGGAAATCATGCATTTGAACTCCGGACCCAGATTGACAGCTGATTCCTCTACAGGGATGAAATCCGCATAGGCTTCATCGATGATGCAGTACACACCCAGGGCCTCACATTTTTCCAGTACTCTGCGCATTTCGTCCAGGGTCAGGGTCTGTCCGGTCGGATTGTTGGGATTGTCTATGTATACCAGTGTGGTCCTCTCCGTGATGTTTCCGATCAGTTCATCCACATTCTCCCTGAAATTATCCTCTTGTCTGGTCTTTGCGCCCTTTACACGCATTCCCATTATCCTGGCGTATTCCACCATATCGGTGAAGGTCGGCAGGAAACAGACCAGCTCGGAGTCCTGCGATGCAAAGACATTGACCAGAAGGCACAGCGCGGAGATGCTTCCGTCTGTCATCACGACATTTCCCGGTTCGATATCCGCCTTGCCCGCCCAGTAGTCCACCACCGCATTTTTTGCTTTATCTCCATGAGGATACTGATGCAGCCGGTTTACATCGAAGTTTCGTATGACTTCCGCCGCTTTGTCCGGGTAGCCGTAAGGATTGATCCCCAGACTGCAGTCCAGGGTATTTTCATCCGCCTGAGGCGTGTGATCGGCATAGCTTTTTACATCCACCTTCAGTAAGTCTCTGATCTTGCTGTCTCCAAACATAATCTTTACCTTTTTTCACCTTTCATGCTTTCTTTTCTGCTGGATATATCCTACCACATTTTCCGCCGGCGCGGTCATCCAGGATTCCGTCGATGAGTGTTCAGGATTTTTGAACACAAGCCTTCAGGATGACGCGGCAGAAAAGGACACAGCAAAAGGCCGGAACCGTGCAGAATATTCTTTCTGCGCCGTCCCGGCCCTTTCTGTAACTTCCGTCTGTTCACCCGCTTTATTTTCCGAATTCCTGAAGATTCTCTGTCTTTTCTTCGAGCATCCGGAGGAACTCCTCCGCCACTGCTGACAGCACCCGGTCTGTCCTTCTGATCCATCCAAGGCAGCAGGCCGGCAGTGAATCCGCCAGCGGAATGAATTCCAGTCTTTCTGCGGCGTAGAAAGTTCTGTAGGCATCCCTGTCGCAGGTGTCCGTCATGAATGCCCGGGTTGTCTCAATCACATGCAGGGCACAGCCCAGATCGCTCAGATGGCCTTCCGCCCTGCTCCGGCCGCCAATGGCACACTCCCAGGAATACTCGGAAGGAGATGCATAGTTCTCGATATACGGGTAATCTTCCAGCTCTTTCATGGTCACTTCTGTTCTCCCCTGGCCGTACAGAGGATTCTCCGGACCGATGATGGCACACATCTGCCGGTCCATCAGTTTATGGAATTCCAGGCCGTTTTCCTCCAGCTTTCTCATAGTTATGTCCCGGCTGTCGGAAAAAACGGTTATGATTCCGATTTCGCTCAGTCCTGCACCGACATGGCCGATCACCTCCCCCAGCGGGCACTCCTCTATGCTTCCGCTGAAGTTTTCGTCCTGATGCCTGCGGTACATCTCCGCAAAGGCCTCATTGGCAATGGTGCAGTAATGACTGGACACGGAAAGCCTTGCCGGTCCTTTTCCGTCATGGGCGTTCTGGAGAAAAATGATGCGTTCGCAGATATTCTTCGCCTGGTGATAGACATCTGCGCCGAAAGGTGTCAGCCGCACGCCCCGGGTGTCTCTGTTGAAAATCTGGCCGCCCAGTTCCTTTTCCAGGCTTTTCATCGATGTGCTGAGAGACGATCTGGCCATATACATCTGGCCGGCGGCCTCGTTCATGCTGCCCGTCTCCACGATCTTCAGCAGCTGCTGCAGCTGCTCGATTCTCATAAGCTTTCTTTCCTCATGACAATTCTGGCAAAGTCTCGCTGCAGATATTCTCCCCGGTCTTCCTTCCTTTCCGGATCGGCCGCATTGAAAAAGCAGCTGGGGATCTCACCGGCCTTCAGGTTCTTTTCTATGCACGGCGTGCAGCCCTGGTCGTGATTCACAGGGTTGAAGGGGCACTCACGGTCGCTGCAGGTGCAGAATTCAGCGGATGTTTTCATAATATTACCTCCTGACGTGTCTGTCTTATCTTCATTATATCAGATTACTGCGGCACAGCAAACAGAAAACCCTCTGCGTCGTATATGCCGCTGAGGGTTTTCTGCGTTAAAACTATGTCACTATATATGTATTTTTACTATACGCCTTGATGCGAAACTTTATCTCGCAATGTAGTGTGTGTGCAGCAGATGATGCGCCTTCTCGCTGCCCGGCTCTTCCAGATATGTCTTGTAGAGTTCCTTGACTACCGGATTCTTGTGTGATTTTCTCACGAAGCTTTCGTGATCGCTCTTGTACAGCGCTTTGGCACGTTCTTCACCAAGATTCATCCAGTTTCTTACGGATGACGGCTGCTGAGGCTGTCCGCCGCCGTTGACACAGCCGCCCGGGCAGGCCATGACTTCGATGAAGTCAAAGTGTTCGCCGGCTCTGATACGCTCCATCAGAGCTCTCGCATTGCCCAGACCGTGGGCCGCTGCCGCTTTCAGAGTCATGTCTCCGATCCTGATTTCAGCTTCCTTGATGCCTTTTTCCTGTCCGCGCACCTGCATATAATCGATGGAGTCCGAACTCTGGCCTGTCACGATGTCGGCAACAGTACGCAGGGCGGCTTCCATAACGCCGCCGGTAGCACCGAAGATGGTGGCAGCGCCGGTGGAGATTCCAAGCGGATTGTCGAAGTCACTGTCCGGCAGGGACGGGAAGTCGATGCCGAAGGCCTTGATGGCTCTTGCCAGTTCTCTGGTGGTCAGTACCAGATCCACGTCAGGGTAACCTGTTGCCGCCAGTTCTTCTCTCTGGGCCTCGAACTTCTTGGCTGTGCAAGGCATTATGGAAATGACGGAGATATTGGCAGGATCCAGTCCCGCTTTTTCCGCATAGTAGGATTTGATCAGTGCTCCCAGCATCTCATGAGGCGATTTGCAGGAGGATAGATTATCCAGCATATCCGGGTAGAAATGCTCGCAGAACTTGATCCAGCCCGGTGAGCAGGATGTGATCAGAGGCAGCTTGCCGCCGTTCTTCAGTCTGCTTATCAGTTCTGTGCCTTCTTCCATGATGGTGAAGTCGGCGCCGGTATCGGTATCAAAGACCTTGTCGAATCCGATCATACGCAGGGCGGTCACCATCTTGCCCGTCACATCAGTGCCGAAAGGCATCTCGAACTCTTCTCCCAGAGCTGCTCTGACAGCAGGCGCGGTCTGTACCACAACGTGTTTTGCAGGATCCTTCAGGATCTCCCAGAGATCGTCCAGGCTGGAATGCTCCTGCAGAGCGCCGGTCGGACATACGTTGATGCACTGTCCGCAGTTGACGCACTTGGAATCGTCGATCGGGCGGTTGAAGGTGGTTCCGACCACTGTATTGAATCCTCTGTTGATGACATCGATTGCTCCTACAGTCTGCACATTGTGACATACGCTGACGCAGCGTCTGCACAGGATACATCTGTTCGGGTCTCTCATGATGGAGATGCTGTTGTCGATCTCCAGAACCTGATTGGCCGTTACAACCTCCTGGTTCTTTGCGTAATTGGTAAACTCTGTATCCATGGTGTTGGCCAGAGTCTTCAGTTCACAGCCGGTGGATCCTCTGTTGCAGCTCTGACACATTGCAGGGTGGTTGGAAAGGATCAGTTCCAGATTCTTTTTTCTGAAGTTCAGGATGTCCGGTGTATGGGTTCTGACAACCATGCCTTCTGCGACCTTCTGCACGCAGGAAGCCTGCCAGTTCTTTGCGCCTTCCACTTCCACCAGGCACATACGGCAGCAGCCGATCTCGCACACGTCTTTCAGAAAGCAGAGTGTCGGAATTTTCAGGTTCACTTCCTTGGCGGCCTGCAGTATGGTGTAATCCTCAGGCACATTCACATCCATGCCGTCTATGGTTAATTGTACTCTTTTCTTGTTTTTCATTGTTCGCCCTCCCGATAATTATGCGTTCTTCATGATGGCCTTGAATGGACACTTTTCCATACATACGCCGCACTTGAGACATTTCTCGTTGTCGATGACATACGGAGTCGTCTTGCTGCCGCTGATGCACTGTGCAGGACAGTTCTTTGCACAGAGTCCGCAGTGTTTACACAGCTCATCCATGATGACGAACCGCAGCATGGATACGCAGACGCCGGCAGGACATTTTTTGTCCACCACGTGGGCTTCATACTCGTCTCTGAAGTACTTCATTGTTGAAAGCACAGGGTTCGGCGCAGTCTGACCCAGACCGCAGAGAGCACCCTTTTTAATATTCTTTGCCAGATATTCCAGATCGTCCAGATCCTCCAGCGTTCCTTTTCCGTCGGTGATCTTTGTCAGGATTTCCAGCATCCTCTTGGTGCCGATTCTGCACGGAGGACATTTTCCGCAGGATTCATCCACGGTGAACTCCAGATAGAACTTGGCGATGTCCACCATACAGGTGTCCTCGTCCATGACGATCATACCGCCGGAGCCCATCATGGACTGCAGTTCCAGCAGGGAATCGTAGTCGATCGGACTGTCGAGGAATTCCGCAGGGATACATCCGCCGGAAGGACCGCCGGTCTGAACAGCCTTGAATTTCTTGCCGTTCGGAATTCCGCCGCCGATCTCGTAGATGATCTCTCTGAGAGTGGTTCCCATCGGAACTTCCACCAGACCGGTATTGTTGATCTTTCCGCCCAGGGCGAAGACCTTGGTTCCCTTTGATTTTTCTGTACCGATACCTGCGAACCAGTCCGCACCGTTCAGGATGATCTGAGGGATGTTGGACAGAGTTTCCACGTTGTTCAGGATGGTCGGCTTGCCGAAGAGGCCTTCCACTGCAGGGAAAGGAGGCTTCAGTCTCGGCTCTCCTCTGTTGCCTTCGATGGAGGTCATGAGGGCGGTTTCCTCACCGCAGACAAAAGCGCCGGCGCCCAGTCTGATCTCCAGATTGAACTCAAAGCCTGTTCCCAGCACATTGTCGCCCAGCAGACCGTACTCTTTCGCCTGCTCGATGGCGATGGACAGTCTCTGTACCGCAATCGGGTACTCTGCTCTTACATATACATAACCCTGTGATGCGCCGATGGCATAGCCGGCAATGGCCATAGCCTCGATGACCGCATGAGGATCTCCTTCCAGGACGGATCTGTCCATGAAAGCGCCCGGGTCGCCTTCATCGGCGTTACAGCAGACGTATTTTTCCTTTACCTGCTGTTCTGCAGCAAACTGCCACTTGACGCCGGTCGGGAATCCGCCGCCGCCTCTTCCTCTCAGTCCGGAATCCTTCATCGTCTTGATGACATCTTCAGGCTCCATCTCTGTGAGGACCTTGGCCAGCGCCTCGTATCCGTCATAGGCGATATACTCATCGATGTTTTCCGGATCGATTCTGCCGCAGTTTCTCAAGGATATTCTCATCTGCTTGGAGAAGAAGTTGAGTTCGTTCTCGGATTTCAGACGCTCCACAACTCTTCCGTTCTTGATGTGGGCTTCCCAGATTTCGTTGATATCGTCCGGTGTAACGTTGGTATACATCACGTTCTCCGGATATACCATCAGGATTGGACCTTCTGCGCAGAGTCCGAAGCAGCCTGTCTTGATGACATGGACCTTATCTTCCAGTCCGTCGCGGGCCATCAGTTCATCCAGCTTTTCTCTGTTCTTGATTGCCCCTGACGAGGTACAGCCCGTACCGCAGCAGGTCATTATGTAAATTCTGTTGTCATCGTTTCCGATTCTGTTGCCAAAGGACTTTAAAGTATCCTCTTTGATTTTCCTTATGTCTTTAATCGTCTTAACCATTATTTCCTCCTGCCAGTTACATGCTCTCATACTCGTTCATGATCTCGTCAACCATGTCCGGTGTCAGTCTTCCATAAACCTCATCGTTGATGGTGACAACCGGCGCCAGACCGCAGGCTCCGATGCATCTGCAGGAATCCAGCGAAAATTTTCCGTCCGGCGTGCATTCGCCGACTTCGATGGAAAGCCTCTCCAGGAACTTTCCGAGAATATCATTGGCCCCTTTGACATAGCAGGCAGTACCCATACAGACATTGATCTTGTACTTGCCCTTCTTCTTCAGTGAAAACTGTGAATAAAAGGTCACGACGCCGTAAACCTTGGCCATGGAAATTCCAAGCCCGTCGGCAATGCGTTCCTGTACCTCATAGGGCAGATATCCGAAGACCTCCTGCGCCTCGTGGAGTATAGGAATCAGTGCGCCTCTTTCGTCCTTGTGCCTGGCGATGATCTCGTCAAGCTTCTCAAACTTTGTTTCCATTTCTTTGCAGTTACACATGTTTCTCTCCTTAAAAAACAGAATATAGTGACTTTTGTTAATTGTTTAACTAATTTTATTACAATTAGTTTGAAGTGTCAACATTTAGTTAGAAAAAAACAGAGTGCTTTAACAATTTACAGCAGAATTTGTTCCTGGTCACAAATAAATAATTACTTTTTAGTTATCATATGACAAGGAGGAAACCATGGTTCTTATTAAGTATTTATTTTTTTACAAGGATAATTATGCATCATTTATCTGTTGCAAAAGGACGGATAATCGTGTAACATTAGTTCATAATGTTACTTAGCGGAAAGGCGCTTTCATGAGAAAGGAATTGCAGAAGATGAATTATATCAGCATTTTTGACGTGATCGGTCCCGAAATGATCGGTCCGTCCAGTTCACATACAGCAGGAGCTGCATCCATGGCCCTGCTCGCACGGAAGCTTTTTGCAGCAGAACCGGTCCGGGTGACTTTCACGCTGTACGGCTCCTTTGCCAGAACATACCGGGGTCACGGAACCGACAAGGCGCTGCTGGGCGGCGTGCAGGGTTTTGATGCCGGCGATGTGCGTATCCGGGATGCCTTCGCACTTGCAGACAGCAGCGGCCTGGAGTACGAGTTCATCATCGATGAGGAGGGTGACGGCGGACATCCCAATACGGCCGATATTCTCCTGGAGGCCGCAGACGGCACTTCTCTCTTTGTACGCGGCTGGTCTGTAGGCGGCGGAAAAGTCAAGATCGTAAAGATAGACAATGTGGATGTGGAATTCACGGGAGAATACAGCACTCTCATTGTCAGGCAGAAGGACAGACCCGGCGTGGTGGCACATCTGACCAGCTGTCTTGCTCATCAGAACGTCAACATCGCCTTTATGCGTCTGTTCAGGGAAGCCAGAAACGAGACTGCCTACACGATCATCGAATCCGATGAAAGGATCCCCGACTCTATCATGGATGAGATTCGCAGACACAGCTTCATCCTGGAGACGAAGCTGATTCAGATATAGAAAAAGGGAGGCTTGAATATCATGGATTTTAAGAACGGAAAAGAACTCC
>JBJESV010000038.1:6948-14034 GCA_051882975.1 Emergencia sp. | reverse complement strand
AGCCGCAGGAACAGTCATCGCCGTGATCGTGGTGGTCGTGGTCATGATGGTCATGGTCGTGGTCGTGATGATCGTGATCGTGGTCATGATCATGGTCGTGGTCGTGATGATCGTGGTCGTGATGGTGCTCGTGGGTCTCCTCTTCCAGATGGGCCAGCTGAGCTGCCAGAGTGTTCTTCTTTTCCATGGTCTCCAGAATCTGCGCGCCTGTGATCTCGTCCCAAGGTGTCGTGACAATAGAGGCATCCTGATTATGTTCTCTCATCAGAGCCACGGCTGCATCCAGCTTGTCCTGGGACAGTCCGTCTGTATGGCTCAGAATGATGGAGCTTGCATGTTCGATCTGATTGTTGAAGAATTCTCCGAAATTCTTCATGTACATCTTTGCCTTTTTCGCATCCACTACGGTGGTGAAACCGTTGAGCTGGATCTTCTCGTTGTGAAGGTTCTCCACCGCCATGATGACATCGCTAAGCTTGCCGACGCCGGACGGCTCGATCAGGATCCTGTCCGGATCAAACTCGCTGATGACCTGATCCAGCGCTCTGCCGAAATCTCCCACCAGGGAGCAGCAGATGCAGCCTGAATTCATCTCGTTGATCTGCACGCCGGCATCCTTCAGGAAACCGCCGTCGATGCCGATCTCACCGAATTCGTTTTCTATCAGAACAATCTGTTCACCTTTATAGGCTTCTTCGATAAGTTTTTTAATCAGTGTGGTCTTTCCGGCCCCCAGAAAACCGGAGAAAATATCTACCTTTGTCATATTCATCATCTCTTTCTCTAAAAAATTTCTAAATTATAGTATACCACAAAAAAGCAGAAAAGACACATGTTTAATAATACTGCTTCACTTTTTCCCGGATAATATCCATAACTTCATCCAGTCCGCTCACCGCTTCCCAGTCCTGCGCCAGGTGAAACCTGACCACGTTGTACAGCCAGTCCCTGTAATACGCCATGGCTCCGTCAAAATCGAGTCCCTGTTTCTGCAGCTGTTTCACATCGAACTCTGCAAACTCCACGGTCACCTTGCAGCGCTGCCTCTCGCGTCCCTGCAGTCCGTCCGGAAAGTCCAGAACTGCGACCTCCACATAGTTGTGCAGAGGTGCATCGGGTTTCAGTTTAATCTGTTTCATGTCTGCGCTCCTCCTCAGCCTCTTCTTCTTCCTCTCTTAAAGTCTCCCGGGTCAGAAAGTCTCTTTCCTCCGTTTTGACCGACGGGACCAGTCTTTCCACCACCCGGCCCTTTCCGCGACCCTTCACATAGAAATAGCCGAAGAACGAAAAGCATACCGCGCCGATGAAGTTGACGAAAAGATCCTTCATGGTATCGATGAGCCCGATATCCAGATAACCGCCAAGACCCAGCTCCTGCCCTTCCACCGTCACATCCTGTATATCGCTGATGGTGAAAGGCGTGTTTCCGCCTTCCGGATCCAGCATGACCGAATGGATGGTATGGATTACGGTATCCTTCTGCATGTCCATGCCGAAGATGTGATCCATGGCAAACTCGAAAAACTCCCAGAGCACTCCGATCGTCATGGAAAAGCAGAAAGCCGCCAGCGCCAGAAAGAGGGGCGACAGCTGAAGAGACACCTTTTTACTCCGGTTGAGAAGATCCACCATGGAAAAGCCCACCGCCGCAGCAAGAAAGCCGTTGAGCGTATGCAGCATGGTGTCCCATCCGGGCACTTTAACGTAGAATTCGCCGATTTCTCCCAGGATCTCCGCTGAAAAGATGAACAGAAGAATGATGATTTCCAGTGTCTTGGGCAGCTCCACGCGAAACTCCAGCTGAACAAAACTGGGTGCAAGGAACAGAATCAGAGACAGTCCGCACAGCAATACATTCTCGTAGTTGCGGTTAAGCGCCTGCAGCACCATGACCACGATCACAAGTGCGCGCAGAACAGAGAATACGATGAAAGAACTTCTGTGTTCCCTGAGTTCTTTCTTCATGGCTCTGCACACGATCCGGTATCGTCTGTACAGCTTCATAACACTTTCTCCAGGCAGACCAGATGTACATCGGGAATCCCGTTGAACACGCAGTCCACGATGGAAACCTCCGTATAGCCCAGTTTTTTATAGAAAGCTCTGGCGTTTTCGTTGCGGGCGTTGGTATCCATCCTCAGGCAGGTGCAGCCACGTTCCCTTGCATAATTCTCATAGAATTCCACAAAAGTTTTTCCGTAGCCTCTGCTGTTCTTTTTCGGTGAAACAACAAGGGTATGTAGAACCATGACCTGTTCATCTGCGGCCTCGAGGGTCCAGGCCGCATCGGCGTACGCGTCCACCTGCTCCCGGTTGATTCTTGCCGCAGCCACGATCTGTCCCTCGTCCTCTTCTACAAACATGTCGCCGCATTCCACGGCTTCCCGGGCGGTGTCTCTTGTGGGATAGATTTTTCTGTCCCATCCGATGACCATTCTGCCGGCTTCCTCCTCATCGTGTATCTCTCTGTAGATTTCAGCGATACGCTCTATATCTCCAATATCCGCTTTTCTGATCATTCGCGGTTCCTCCTTTTCTCTTCCGGCCTTCCGGCGATTCCGTCAGGCCGATCCCAATGCTTTGCTTACATAGTTATATATTCATACACGTCATCTCTGACAGGCGTGTCCAGTTCATACTGGATACGGACGATATCCAGGCCGTTGTTCTTCATGACCATTTCCTCCGGTTCCCCTGCCGCGTGAATTCTGCCCAGATAGTAGAACTCTTTAGAAATAGCGTCGTTTTTGTCGCGGCGGACAAAGAGCTCGATGTCTACGCCCAGCTGCGGTGCGTTGTATATGGTCACGATATCTGGCGAGGACGCTTTTCTCTTTGATTTTGAAAAGGCCTGCAGGTGAGACGGGCTGATGAACTCGTCTTCATAGGCGATGGTGTCGCTGATATCCTCATCTTTATGATAATTGATAAAAACAGGAAACGTCTTCGTCTTCTCGTGATATTTGTATCCACCGATATTCAGCGCAACTTCTCCTCTGTCCCAGTCCAGCAGTCTGCAGACATCCTCATAGGTGTACTTCTCATACAGGCAGAAGTTCGTATCCTGATAGGTGCTGCTGTAGTTCAGTCTGTTTCTGTACAGTCCGAATTCCACTGTCTCCTTCAGCATACGGAAAAAGTCTTCATCCTGCAGCGCCACGCTGAAAGCCTCCGATCTGCGATAATCCTCTCCGTCAGCCTGGATGAAGATGCTTCTTGCGAAAGTGTTCCGGTTGGAGCCAGTGGCAAACTGATTGGTGAGAAGATTGACCAGGCTGTCTCTTGCAAGTGAAGTGATTTCAATCCCGTACTTTTCTCTCATCACCTGCTCAAATTTTACCATGATGCCGCTCTCCTGCTCCATGAGAATCTTCAGAAGTTCCAGTTCATGAGGCCTCTTTCCGGAAGCGAACTTCCGTGATACATACTCCAGAAACTCCTCCTGCACCGGATCAAAACGTACAGTGAAATCCTTTTCATATTTCTTCAGAAACATGTAATAGGATCCAATCGTTTTGGCGTCGAAAATCCGCAGCACATCCAGCGTTCCGTAATCATCGAAATCGCGCAGGGACGGAATCTTTCCAAGTTTGTATTTCAGATTTTTATAGCATTCCTTCAGAAGCTTCACATCGTTGAAATTGGCACTGTCGATGGAATCGAAGATTTTTCTTCGGGTGATTTCATCAAAGCTGACTGTTGAGCATCCGGGTATCATCCGGCTGCCGCCTGCGATCACCTTGCGCAGCCGGTCTTTGTTGTAGGTTCTGTCGCCGTACAGAGCGATAGGAATCATATAGTTGTTGCTGTAATTGCCGATGAAATCGATAACCGTCAGGAATTCCTTGTTTTCAGCCTTTCTGAGACCTCTTCCCAGCTGCTGCACGAAGATGATGGCTGACTGGGTCGGCCGAAGCATGATGATCTGATTGACCGAAGGAATATCAACGCCTTCATTGAAGATATCCACGGTGAGGATGTAATCCAGCATGATTCCGCTGTCTGCTTCCAGACAGTCTATAGCCCGTTCTCTCTGTTCCTCACTGTTCTCCCCGCAGAGAGCGACGGTCCGCAGTCCTCTCTGATTCAGTGCATCGGAAAGCTGCTTTGCCTCATTTTTCCGGCTGCAGAATATCAGACCTTTCACGCGATTTCCGTCATGTCCGAAGTGATCTGCCGCCTGCAGGATTCTATCCACCCGCTCATCACAGACCAGCCTGTTGAAATCGGTAAAATCGTCTACGGTCCTTCCGTCCACAGTCAGATCCTGTATTCCGAAATAATGGAAAGGTGACAGCATCTTTTCCTCCAGTGCCCTCTCCAGTCTGATTTCATAGGCGATATTGTAATCGAATGTCCTGAATATGTCAAAACCGTCGCTTCTTTCCGGTGTCGCCGTCATACCAAGCAGAAAAGCCGGCCGGAAATAGTCTATGACCTTCTGATAGGTGGCTGCGCCGGCCTTGTGCACCTCGTCGATGACGATATAGTCAAACCAGTCCGGTGCAAATTTCTCCAGTACATAATCTCTGGAAATGGTCTGAATCGTTCCGAAAAGATAGTCTGCCTCATAATCTTTCTGATTCCCTGTCACCAGGCCTGCGCGGATATTATAGCCCAGCACCTTGCGGAAGCTGTTCATGGCAGTCCTGGCAATATTCTCCCTGTGCACGATGAACAGGAACTTCTTCGGCCCGAAGGCTCTCACATCAAAGGCGCTCAGATAGGTTTTACCTGTACCTGTCGCAGAAATCAGAAGTGCCTTGTCTTTTCCTTTTTCCCGAAGTTCCTCAATGTGAGCCAGCGCTTCCGTCTGCATTCTGTTGGGGAGAATCTGATTTACCCGGATCGGTTCCGGCAGTCCGCCGCTGTTTTCTTTTTTTGCCGCAAAGCGTATTTTTTCAGCATAATAGTATTCTCTCTCATAACGGCTGATCCATTCCTCGTCTACAGGATCAGCTTCTGCAAAGGAATACTGGAATTCCCTGATCAGCTCGCGCATGACCGAGCCGTCTTCGCAGGAAGACATGCGGATGTTCCATTCCTTGTTTTCACCGAGAGCACTCTGTGTCAGATTGCTGCTTCCTACAATAAACGAATAGGAACCGTCTGCCTTTCTGAATATGTAGCCTTTGGCATGAAAGTTTTCTTTTGTCACGATGCGGAGACTGATATTCTCATACTTCAGCAGTCTGCGAAGTGCTGAAGGCTGTGTAAAATTCTGATACTGAGAGGTGAGAATTTTCCCTCTGACTCCCTTTTCCGCCAGAGCATCCAGCAGACTCAGAACAGACTGAACGCCGCTGTTTGTGATGAATGCAACAGAAAAATAGAACTCCGTGCAGTCCCGCAGTTCGCTTTCCAGGGCAGAGAGTACCTTTTCCCCCTGCCTGTAGTCGTTGACGACCAGTTTCGGTCTGAACTGTTCAAGAGGCTTTCTGGCTCCATCCACAAAGCCGCTGTACAGTCCGTCTATAATGTGATTTACTGCTTCATTCATCTCAGAATCCTCTCTCTACCAGCGCTCTGACTACCGGCAGATCTGCCGGTGCCCAGTCAAGATCGAGAATATCGTCTGCAGTACACCATCTGGCATCCGCATGTTCTCTCAGCACCGGATTCTCATCGCCCATGCTGCAGATGAAACAGTGCATCCGCATTTCAAAATCCGGATATACATGCTCTACAACATAGAACGGCTCCATATCATCTGCATCGATATGTACTTCCATTTCCTCGATCAGTTCTCTGTGAAGCGCCTCCTTCGGGGTTTCCCCCTCTTCCAGTTTTCCTCCGGGAAATTCCCATTTGAACGCCACATAGTCGTATTTCCCTGCATTTCTCTGCGCGCAGAGAACCTTTCCGTCCTTCATCAGAATCGCGCCGCATACTTCCAGATGTTTCATCTTCTATCCTCCGTCTGTTTCCTGTTACAAGTATACCATACCCGCAGCCGGATTGCCAGAAAACGCAGAAAAAGTATAATCCCATGCCGTTTTCACAGCTTGGAATTATACTTTTTACCTTCTTTTACATATCCTCTAACCGTCCGTGCTTCTCGTACCGGGTCAGCCGGGTGATTCTGTTGTCGTCATCGACAAAGACGACCCTCGGCGGATTCTTCTCCACTTCTTCCGGCGTCATCTGCGCGTAGCACATGATGATGATCTTGTCTCCCTTCTGAACGCAGCGGGCGGCCGCGCCGTTGAGGCAGATCATGCCGCTTCCCGGCTCACCGGCGATGGTATAGGTCTCGAAACGCTCACCGTTATTGATGTCCACGATCTGCACCTTTTCGTATTCCAGAATGCCGGAAGCCTCCAGCAGCTCACTGTCCACTGTGATGCTTCCCACATAGTCGAGCTCAGCCTGCATGACTGTGGCACGGTGAATTTTCCCCTTCAGCATATTCAGATACATCTGTAATCCTCCCCTGTTAACCCTCAAAGATAAAGTTGTCGATCAGTCTGGTCTTTCCGATATAGACAGCCATGGCAACCAGCACGGTTCCTTTCATCTCGCTGACCGTCTCGATGGTCAGCGCGTCTACCGCCTTCACATAGTCGATTTTTGCGAGAGGTTCTGCTTCAATGTGCTTCTTCATGGCTTCCACAATTCTGTCTGCGGATTTTTCTCCGGCCTCTGCCATCTCCTGGCCCAGCTTTACAGCCTGGCTCAGAACCAGCGCTGCTTTACGCTCTTCTGCTGACAGATAGGTGTTTCTGGAGCTCTTTGCAAGACCGTCCTCTTCCCTGATAATCGGGCAGCCTACGATCTCAATGTCAAAGTTCAGGTCGCGGACCATCCTCCTGATGACGGCCAGCTGCTGTGCGTCCTTCTGCCCGAAATAGGCCCGGTCAGGCTTGACGATGTTGAAAAGCTTGGATACCACTGTGCATACGCCGCGGAAATGGATCGGGCGGGAAGCTCCGCAGAGATCCTCGGACGGACCTGTCATGTTGACAAAGGTGCTTGCATCCGGTGCGTACATCTCCTCCGGCTCAGGATTGAAGATCAGAGCTGCACCGGCCTCTTCGCAGAGAGCCGCATCCCGGTTCAGATCCCGCGGATAGCTTTCCAGATCCT
>JBJESV010000038.1:0-6848 GCA_051882975.1 Emergencia sp. | reverse complement strand
TCTTCGCAGAGAGCCGCATCCCGGTTCAGATCCCGCGGATAGCTTTCCAGATCCTCGTTGGGACCGAACTGGGTAGGATTAACGAAATCGCTGACCACAACTCTGTCGTTCTCGCTGACTGCGCGGACGATCAGGCTCTTGTGCCCTTCGTGCAGGAATCCCATAGTCGGAACAAGACCTACGGAAAGGCCTTCAGCCCTCCATGCGGCAACAGCTTCTCTAACTTCTTCTACTGTCTTAACAATTTTCATCGAAATCAAACCTCCACAAAACGATAACAGTTAATATAATTTATTGATCACTTCATCGGAAATCTTGAAAGTATGCTCTTCAGCCGGGAAAGTTCCTTCCTTCACTTCTCTGATGTAGTCTGCAAAGCCCTGACGCATTGCAGATCCTACGTCAGCAAAATGCTTGACGAACTTCGGCTTGAAGTCGGAAAACAGTGCCAGCATATCCTGATATACCAGTACCTGTCCGTCGCAGCCCGCACCGGCGCCGATGCCGATGGTCGGAATACTGATGGATCTGGAGATCAGCTCGGCAAGCTTTGCCGGCACGCACTCGAGAACCACAGCAAAAGCACCGGCTTCCTCCACTGCCTTTGCCTCGTTCAGGATCCTTCTCGCAGCTTCCTCGTCCTTGCCCTGAACCTTGAAGCCTCCGAAGGCATTGACAGACTGCGGTGTCAGACCGATATGCGCCACAACCGGAATCTGTGCGTCTGTAATAGCTCTGATCTGCGGACACACTGCTGCGCCGCCTTCCAGCTTGACTGCCTGGCAGTGGCCTTCCTTTATCAGTCTTCCTGCGTTCATCACTGCGTCATATACAGAAGTCTGATAGCTCATGAACGGCATGTCTCCGATGACCAGTGCGTTCTTCGCGCCTCTTGCCACCGCTGCGGTATGGTGGATCATATCTTCCATGGTTACAGGCAGGGTATCTTCATAGCCCAGCATGACCATGCCCAGAGAATCGCCGACCAGGATGCTGTTGATGCCTGACTCGTCCATCAGTTTTGCGGTAGAATAATCGTATGCTGTCAGCATGGTGATCTTATCTCCGTCCAGCTTCTGCTGTCTGAAAGTTGACACTGTGTTTTTCATTTCCTTAGCTCCTTTTCTAATTCCTCGTAATTTCTGTCTGGATGTTTCCTCTCTGCAAGGGACACAAGCTGTCTGGACAGGGCCTGATACACCGGTCTGATCTCCTGCGGAAGCACTTCCATGTGCCTGCGCACCGTACCGGCATCGCCTCTTTCCACCGGACCGGTCAGAGCCTGGCACGGGCCGACCTGTGCTATTTTCAGAGCGTTGCCTTCGATCAGAGGCGCCAGCGCCTTTTCGGCAGCCTCTCTCTCAAAGCCGCACTCTGTCAGCAGCTGCGCACCGATATCGGCCAGAGCCGCCATCTGGTTGCTCACCATGACAGCCGCCGCATGATACAGCGTCTTGCTTCCGCTGTCGATAACCACAGCAGGATTGCCCAGCTTCTCAAAGATGCTCCTGATCTGAGAAAGCCGTGCCTCGCTTCCCTCGATGGCAAAATACGCCTTCGACAGATCCCTGTATGATTCATATCTGTCACTGACTGCATAGAGAGGATGGACGGAAAATCTGTACGCGCCCCGCTCCTCGGCATCAAAAAAAACGGCCGATGAGATCGAACCGCTGCAATGACATATATTCTTGTTTTCTATTGGCAGATTGTGCATGTCATCCCACACATCACCGATTGCGCCGTCCGGCACGGTGATAAAAAGGGTATCACTGTCACTGATAATACCTGCTAGATCCTCATAGTAACGGCTGCCTGTAAAAGCCGCCGCCTCTCTGGCTGATGCACCGGTCCTGCTGTAATAGCCTGACACGGTGATGCCGCCGGTCTCAAGATATTTTCCAAGTGAGAAGCCGACCTTGCCGGCTCCGATAAAGCCTGCCTTCATACGCATCACCTCCGATTTCAAAAGTGACAGTATCCAGCAAATCTGTTCGCCTGCAGTGCCGCTCCTCCCCGAGGATACAGCCCGCAGAATCCAATAGTATTCTGTGAAATATGTTAGTACAGCTTCGCATCCGAATGCCATCTACGGTCTAATATACCACGAATGCATGGATTTGTACAGATTTTTTTCAGTAGTTTCTCCATTTCACAGCCTTCCGGGAGAACCAGGTGCACAGTGCGGACAGAACTGTCACAACCAGACCGACGACGATGATGCCCGCCACCACCTTCGTATAGTTTCCGTAGGTGTTATAATTGACGATATAATATCCCATGCCTGTGGTCGAACCCATCATCTCCGCAAAGGTCAGCATCATGACAGCAGTGGTCATGGTCACCTTCAGGCCTGTGACGATGCCGGGCCAGGAATAGGGCAGAAGAACCTGAAAGATCATGGCCGGTCCGGAAAGTTCCAGGGTCCGGGCAGAATCGATGATGTTTCTGTCCATAGACTCCACGGAGAGGATGGTCTTCAGAAAGGCGGGCCAGAAGATTCCCAGCAGAATGACCACCACGGATGCGCTGCGGAAGGATGGCATGACCGCGATCACATATGGCGCAAAGACGATGGAAGGGATCGGCGCCAGCACGTTGGCGATGGGATAGAACACTTCCTTCAGTCTCTGGAACCATCCGCAGACCAGCCCCAGAAGGGTGCCCAGAGTCAGACCGATGAACACTCCCGCAAAAAGCAGCTCCATGGAGGACAGGATACCCTTTCCTATTTCCAGATAATCGGTTCTGAACACGTCGAAGATGTTTTCTAAGGCAGGCACCAGAACAGGGTGGCACATGTTCAGCTTGGTGACCAGCACTTCCCATATGAGCAGCAGCGCCCACAGAATGGACACGATATCCGAAGCCGAGCCTCTCTTGCCCGGAAAGCGGATCAGTCTGTACAGATAATAACCTTCTATCAGAGCGATTCCCGTCAGCAGGCTTTCCGGCCCGGCAGTCTGCTTCTGTCCCGGCAGAAGCACCGTAATGACCAGTGCGGCCAGAAGCAGATGGCTTCCGGCAATTCGCAGATTCCGTTTCTTCTTCACTGATACCACCCCGCAAGTTCTTCTTTCAGCTTCAGACACTCCGCCTCGCCCAGCTCCTGACTGCAGCAGCAGTTGATGGATCTGTCGATGGCTTTTTCCCTGCTGACGGCACCGTCCCGGATGAATACGATCCTGCTTCCCAGGATCATGGCTTCCTCCAGATCATGGGTCACAAAGATCACCGTTTTCGGTTTCTCCGAAGTGGTGCTGTCCCGCCAGAGTTCCTGCAGCAGCTGCTGAAGCTCCTTCCGGATCTTCGTGTCCAGCGCGCCGAATGGCTCGTCCAGAAGCAGATAGGGCGAATCCATGGCAAGGGCTCTCGCGATGGCGGTACGCTGCCTCATGCCGCCGGAAAGCTGATAAGGAAACCTGTCCGCATCTGATGCAAGTCCTGCTTTCTCCAGAAAGAAATCAGCCCGTCTCTCCGCCTCATCCCGGGTGAATCGTCCCGTCTTGCGAACCGCAAAGACCACGTTTTCCCTTGCAGTCATCCACGGAAACAGGGAGTACTGCTGGAACACCACCGTCCGGTCGGAGGAAGGACCGGTGACAGGCGCTCCGTCCACGCATATGGTTCCCCTTTGAGGCACATCAAGCCCTGCCGCAAGACGCAGCAGGGTTGATTTTCCGCAGCCGGAGTGTCCGATGATGCACAGGAACTCTCCGTCTTCGATATTCAGATTGAAATGGTCCAGCACATTCCGGTCCGTGCCCGGATATGCAAAAGATACATCGCTTATCTGTATCATTTATTGTTTACCTCGAATTCATCCATAAGCTTCTGGTACAGCTCTGCGTTCGCGCCTTCATCGATGAGGGCGTTCAGAGCATCTTCATAGATGGAGATATCGATGTAGTCGCTGATGTCATACTGAGTATCGGCATCGATGTCCCCGTTGGCCTTCATGACCTCGTAGAACTCAGCCACTTTCTTCTTGTTCGGATCCAGGGATACGATCATGGCGTTGTCGTAGTCATCGGTACCGTACATGACAGCTTCCACGTAAGCCTCGTCCTGTCCGCTGTAGGCAGCCAGTGTGCTGATGGTGGTCTCTCTGTCATTGACATAGGTGTCATAGGCACGCAGTACCGCTTTCATGTATCTTACAAGGGCCTCTCTCTTGTCCGTGACCGCTGTTCTGGAAGCGGTCTGCCTGCAGCACGGGAAGTCGGACTGGAAGTCTCCCACCTGGAATGCCACGTGTGCGCCTCCCTGTTCAGCCACATAACCATAGCCGCTGTTGACGATACCGATGTCGGTCTCACCTTTATTCACAGCCTCCACGATGGACTGCTGAGAATCCATGTAGATGAATTCCGCGTTGACTCCCGCCTCTCTCAGCAGACCTTTCAGAACCATGTGTCCCGTCTCCATCCTGAAGCAGGCGATGGTCTTTCCTTCAAACTGAGAAAGCTCTGTATAGGATTCTTCCTCTGCAGTGATGCCTTCACTTCCCTCAGAGATGGTGCCGCCGAAGATGACCACATCGGTTCCCTGGGAGATGTAGCTGCAGCTCGGGATTACGCCGTAAGGCAGAATATCCAGCTTGTCCATGCTCACTGCGGTCAGTCCGTCAGGCAGAGAATTTACCGTTTCAAACTGCACATCCAGGTTTTCATCCTCAAAATAGCCCAGTTCCTTCGCCATGATGACACAGGCCGTCTTGATGTCCTTGCCCAGCATACCCACTTTCAGGGTCACTCTCTCGGCAGGCTCCTCCTCTTCTCCGCAGGAGGTCAGTCCCGCACAGAGAGAAAAAGCAAGCACAAAGCACATGATGATGGCAAATAATTTCTTTTTCATATCACATTTCCTCCAGTTCATTATGCAAGTCGTGCAAATTTCTATTAGACCTTATCTATTACATGAGATGGTACTATGAAAAAAGAGGAAAATCAATAGGACTAAGTCAAATACAAGAAATAATCCAAATAATCAAAAAGAAATTACCACGAATCATTCCTGCGGACCGCGCCCGGCTTCTGCCGTCTCCATAAGCAGCGCCTTCTCTTCTTCTGTCAGTTTCATGGTCACTGCCAGCCCCTCCAGTGTCTCTCTGCTCAGGACAAAATCCGCTTCTGTACACAGTCTGGTAAAATCGTCCTTTCTGATACCGCTCTGGCTGAAGGTGATCTCTCCAGAAGCGATCTTCCTGTCGTAAATCTTAAAAAAAGCCTGTTTAAAAGTCATAACCTAATAATCCTTTCCGCATTTGCAATGGTTGAAGGCCTGTGTGCGATGGAGAGGATGATTCTCCCCTCTCCGGCCCGTTTCAGCACATCTGAGATGCGTTCTTCTGTGACCGTATCCAGATTTGCGGTCACCTCGTCCAGCATCAGCACCTTCGGCTCGCAGACCAGCGCCCTGGCTATGGCAAGGAGCTGTCTCTGCCCCTGAGAGAACATTTCTTCTCTCACCTGTGTGTCAAAGCCCTGCTCCAGGCCTTCCACATATCCGGTCAGGCCGACAAAATCCATGGCCCGGCGTATCTCTTCTTCTGATATGCTCTCATCTCCCAGACTGATCTGCTGGCGGACATCTCCGCTGACAAAGGAGAACTTCTGCTCCACGTATCCGATCAGCCTTCGCTTCTGTTCCGGAGCGATCTTCCATACATCCACGCCGCCGTAAAGGACGCGCCCGCTGTCCGGTCTGATCAGACCGGCCGCCAGCCTGAACAGGGTGGATTTGCCTGCTCCCGTTCTGCCGACAACGGCCACATTTTCCTCCGGCAGAATCTTTTCGCTGAAATCATGCAGAATCCACCGGTCTTTCTCATAGGCAAAGGATACGTTTTCAAAGACAAAGCCGGGCTCCGCCGTATAAAGCTCCGGGAAGATTTCTTTCTCCTCTTCTTCTTCCTCTGCCATGAACTCCCTGACGCTCTCCATGCCGGACAGACCTTTCTGGATGGCTGCAAGTTCCGTGCCCAGGCTGTCTATAGGCGCGAAGAGATTTCCCAGCAGACTCACCGATGCGGCAGTCTGCCCTATGGTGATTCCCAGAACGCTGCCGCTGTCTCCCGCCGCTGTGTACAGAACAAAGCTTACAGACAGGGCCATGATCACCTGAATGACAGGCGAATAGCAGGCGTCGTAGAAGTTGACCCTGCTCATGGTTCTGTAGTTCCGGGACAGGTACTGATCATATCTCTGCTCCATGTATTCTTCTCTGTGAAAGGTTTTGATCATCAGAATGTTCCTGATGCTCTCTCCTATGTGGTTGTTTACCCTGCCCAGTTCTTTCAGATTGTCCTTCTGGGATGCCAGCATCCTGCGCCGGAACAGATTGGTCAGCAGACCCAGCGCCGGTACCAGACAGAGAGTGAATATTCCCAGTCCGGTGCTGAACATCCAGATCGAAGCCACTATGCCGACGATCTTGAAGCAGTCGATCAGCAGACTCACGATGCCGTCTGTAAACAGGGCGCTGATATTGTCAACATCGTTGATGAATCTGGAACTGATGCTTCCGCTGCTGTTTTTCGTAAAGTACTCCGCCGGAAGTCTGGACATTTTCTTCTCCATGGCGCTGCGCACACTGCAGACCATGTCCTGGCCTGCGGAGGTGAGCACCAGTCCTTTGAGCACGTCAAAGAGGCTGCTGAGGGCATAGGCGCCCAGATAGGCGGCTCCCATGAGGAGCAGCCCGTCTCCCTTTCCGGCGAGGAGATAATCGTCCATGATGATTCTCAGAACCTGAGGCGGCAGAAGGCTGGAGGCGACTACCCCCGCTATGATGACAGCCATGGCGGCCGCCGTCTTTTTTCCTATCTTAAACATGGTACACCTCCT
>JBJESV010000037.1:0-14926 GCA_051882975.1 Emergencia sp. | reverse complement strand
CCATTTTCCTGTATCTGAAGATATCTTATTGGATGTTTTTTCCGCATCAATAAGTTTATCCCCTTCGATAGTAACCGGATTGCCATCAAGGAACCCGCCGATTATATCCCTGATCTGAGACTCGGTCAGTTCTTCAGGTAAGCCCGTCAGACACATTTCGTAATTATGCCCATCTATTTTAAAGCTGATTGTTCCAACATAACCATAATTCATTTGTGAATAGCTCACATCGTATGAAGGAGTCTCTCCGGAATATGGTTTTTCCAGAACCACCTTCATTCCGTTGTCGTTCTCCGCAACCGTTGTCTCTGAAGGTATTTCCTTATTCTGTTTCAGCTGTTCAATAAATATTTTCCCGCATCCTAACAGTGCTGTCACCATAAGGCATGCAATTAGAACAGCTATCGTTCTTTTTTTACCAATCATTTTCTCTTTCCATTTTTTCAAGAATATAAAGCTGCTCTCTTGTGTTATGCTTTCAGCAGATTATGTTGTCAGATCGCTGCAAAACTTAACTTTTTTGTTTGGAACAGGTGTAAATAAAGGCTTGATTTTCACATGTGGCTATTCCCACTCGATGGTTCCCACAGGCTTCGGTGTCAGGTCGTACAGGACTCTGTTGACGCCTTCCACCTCGTGGGTGATTCTGTCGGTGATGTGCTGCAGCAGGGCAAAAGGAATGTCCTCTACCGTTGCTGTCATGGCGTCTACCGTGTTGACAGCGCGGATGATGACAGGATAGGCGAAAGTTCTGGCACCGTTCTTTACGCCGACGGACTTGAAGTCAGGCACTGCAGTGAAATACTGCCATACTTTGCCCTCCAGGCCGTTCTTTGCGAACTCCTCGCGGAGAATGGCATCGGATTCGCGCACAGCCTCCAGTCTGTCACGGGTGATAGCTCCCAGGCAGCGTACACCCAGACCCGGTCCCGGGAACGGCTGACGGAACACCATATTGTCAGGCAGTCCCAGCGCCTTGCCCACCACGCGAACCTCATCCTTGAACAGCAGTCTGACCGGTTCCACCAGTTCAAACTGCATATCCTCCGGCAGACCTCCCACGTTGTGATGGGCCTTTACGCCGTCGCTCTCCAGAATGTCAGGATAAATGGTTCCCTGAGCCAGGAATTCGATGCCCTCCTGTTTGCGGGCCTCTTCTTCAAATACTCTGATAAACTCGGCACCGATGATCTTCCGCTTCTGCTCAGGATCAGCAACTCCTGCCAGCTTGTCCAGAAAACGGTCAACAGCGTCTACATATACCAGATTGGCGTTCATCTGATTTCTGAAAACCTCAACAACCTGCTCCGGCTCCCCTTTGCGCAGAAGGCCGTGGTTCACATGGACGCATACCAGCTGCTGTCCGACAGCTCTGATCAGAAGAGCTGCAACTACAGAAGAGTCCACGCCTCCGGACAGGGCCAGCAGAACTTTCTTATCGCCCACCTGGGCTCTGATTTCCGCCACCTGTTCCTCGATGAAAGCCTCTGCAAGGGCCGGTGTGGTGATGCGCTCCATGTTTTCAGGGCGTTTGTTTTTGTCCATTTTTCGTTCCTCCATGATTATGCATTAATAAAATGATCAAGATTACTTCTGATTCCTATTATATCAGACGTTTCCGAAGCGGACAACAGGATATCAGCCCGCTTCCCGCCGTGCGCGACGCATCAGGAATGTTTCATCCAGCCAAGCTTCTTCTTGATCTGGCAGGTTTTATCCCGGCAGTTTTCGCACTGCAGGGTCTGGTTGGAGCCGTGCCAGAACCGCTCCGGATGTCTGGCGTAGATGATCTCCCATCGTATCAGAACGATGCACGACATGAAGAAAAGGCTCCAGCTGAAAAAGTCGCGGATAAACAGCATCGGCGTGAACATCATGAAATGTCCCCAGTCATAGATCCTGCAGTTGACGCAGCACCGGTTCTTCATGATCAGATGCTGGAACGGGCAGTAGAACAGGATGCATATGTAATCGCAAAGATAATAGAAGATGGTCAGCATCAGCAGATCCACGTTGTCCAGAAAGTGGAACAGGTAGAGCATGCCTACGGCCCCGTTGGCGCAGAGCCAGCACAGCATGACCTTCCAGGCCTTTATGTTCTGGTCCTGAACAAAGCGGTACATCTCCAGTTCGGAATAGTCCTCCATCTGCACAAACTGCCCTTCGTCGGCTTTCCGCAGGGCCATGGTCAGACGCTCTGTCGGAAAGATGTGCAGCAGCATGGTCAGCATCAGGATCATCCACAGAACGTGAAGGGGTGTGATGCCCATGGTCACAGGCTTCGTCATAAAATCTTCCAGACGCCCTCTGTCTGTCATATACACCGCGAAGACACTGACAAAGACCAGTACACGAAAGCACAGATTAAAGAGATAGCGCTTCATCATGATGGTTCTGATGATCTGCTTCTTTCGGCTCATCCCTTACCTCCCCGCCTGCAGCTTCTGTCTGAGCCGGCCGGCAATTTCTCTGTATGCCGGTACCGGCACATTCCACTTTTCGCCCATGCGAACCACTTCGTATACCAGACCGTCAATCTCTGACGGTTTCCCGTCGCGGATATCCCTCTGCATGGAAGTGGTGGCATCCGGTGCAAGCCCGTCCATGATATTCAGATTGAGCTCAGCGATGTTTTCCGGCAGAGCCGCGCCCATGGCTGCGGAAAGGGCTCTGATCTCTCCTATCAGACTCACAAAGAGCTCCCGCAGAGGCCCTTCAGCCTGCATTTCTCCGGAAGGAGCATCATAGCATGCCCCCACTGCAGCTGCCGGAGAGATATAGGAGAATTTCTGCAGAGCATCCTTTTCGATCTGATCTGAAAGGAGCGCCTGTATTCCTGCGGCCTGGAGATCCTCTCTGACAGCCTCCAGCACAGGTCCGTATTCTTCCCTTACCTGTTCCGGGGTATCCGTGCGGAATCCGAAAACAACGCGGAAAATCCGGCTGGAAAGCAGAATGGTGCCAGGTTCTTTTATCTCTGACACAATATAAATGCAGCCGTCTGTAACGGTGATTTCCGGAAGCTGCTTCTGCAGCCTGCCGCCGGTTCCGTAGATGTTGAGAATCGGGATCACCACGGTTTTCTCCCCGGCGATGCGCCGGATAAACGGTACTGTCTCGTCCAGGGAATATCCTTTGACACAGACGAAGATCACATCCGGTGTCTCGCTGTACTCCTCCATGGTGCATGCACATGCCGGAACGGTGAAGCTGCCCTCCGGTGTCTCAAAGCGCATGCCTTCTTTCTGTATCTTTTCAAGGTGGCGGCCTCTGGCAATCAAGGTCACATCTCTGCCCGCTCTGGCGAGAAATCCACCCGTCGCTCCGCCGGTGCCGCCTGCACCGATGATCAGGTATTTCATAACTTCCTCCTGTAGTCAGATGTTCTGACAGATATTATATCACAAAAAAAGAGCGGCCGGGCGGAAAAGTTGGTCACCCTCCCTGTTCTGCTCCTTTGTGACATTCAGTCTCTGACGTAAGATACTGCAGTTTTTTCTGATATACATTGATTCGTTTTCTCTGCCTCTGCTGATACTCGAAGCTTTCCGCCGAAAAATCTACATATTCCCGATATTCTGGTGCAAATACACAATAAGTTTTCTCCTGCCCGGCATTCAGGCAGTATTCTGCACTTCTCTGTGAACTATCCGGAACAAGCAGTTCCTCCATATGTATTCCAAAAATCTGAGCAAGAACATACAGATGGTCCACTGTCGGCAGAGTTTCACCTTTAAGCCAGCGGTATATCGCCTGCGGCCATGAAAGACCGAGTATCTCCTGAATATCCTTTACTGTATATCCGTGCTCCAGAAACAGCTGTCTGAGGTGTTTTCCTGTTTCGATCATGTCAATTATCATATTGATGCATCACCCGCCCTGTCTTCCGTAGACCGCATCATTATGAGCAAGCAGATATACACAGTACTGGTTCATGCTGACGCCCTCCCGTCTGGAGTGTTCTGCAAGCATTTTGTGCAGACTCCGTGGAAGTCTTAGTTTGAACTGTCCGGAATACCGTTCCAGACTGTCCGGTTCCTGAATAACGATACCTTCTTCAAGAGCCGCTTCGATCCACGTTCGCTTTGCATCAGCTGCATTTTCCAACGCTGACTCTATCGTAGCTCCACATGTTACACATCCGGGAAGTTCTGGAAAGGAGACGACAAATCCTCCTTCCTCCCGGTCCTCTACGACTTCCATTCTGTACGGAAGTTCCATATAATCATTCAGTGTTTTCATTGTTTTGCTCCTCACTCTCCACAATTTTCCTCACCATTTCGACATAAACTTTCCGGACCGGTTCATGTCTGGGAATTGTAATCGGACGGCATCCCGGTTTTCTGAATGTGCAGTGACTGCTTCCACCTCTTGGCACATACATTGTGTATCCATAAAATTCGAGTACCTTTCTCAATTCTTCAAAGCGGAGGTTTCCTGACAGCTGTGAGATTCTTTCTATCAGTTTATCCCATTTTGACATTTGAAATACTTCTTTCTTTATTATATTTGGTGTCATATTTGGTGTCAATACTGTTTTCAATTTCCACTTTCAGAATATCACATTTCTCTTTCAGGTACATTGGCCGGCTGGTTTAACTGGATAAAAAAAACAGCCTGCAGAGAATCCGTCTGATTCTTCACGCAGGCCGCTGCCTCTCATAAATACTTCACATAAAACTTCATGTCTGCCGGCATGTACCCTACGGCCATGTAGAATTTCATGGCGTCCGGGTTGGTCAGCTCCGACTGGAACTGCAGCCGGAGGCACCCTTTGTCCCTGGCAAAGTCCTCGATAAACTCCAGGGCCATGCGGCCGTATCCCTTTCCGCGGTACACGCTGCGGATGTAGAGATCGTCGATGATCATGGCCGGTCCCCCGGTCCAGACGCTGAAAACAGTCATCAGGTTGGCAAAGCCCACAGGAACACCGTCCTCCTCCAGCAGGATCAGATCGATCATCTCGGGCTTTCCAAGGGCTTCATCAAAGGTCCGCGCAAAGATCTCGTCGCTGGTCTTTCCGGCATCGTTCCAGAGCTCCGCGTCCTGTATCTCTCCGTCCATAAACTCCCTGTTCAGCTGCGTCCAGATGGTGCAGTCCTCCGGTCTGCAGGTTCTGTAAGTAAACATGTCTTCCTCCTTTTCCCGGTCACCGGGCTGCTTCCGGCACAAAAAGCGCCTTCTCGTAGTCTTTCACATAATAACGGAAGTTCTTGCGGCCCCTCCTGACGATGGTGTGCCCTTCCGCTTCCAGCTTTTCCTTCTGCGCCTCGATGCCGCCGGGGTATTTGGGATTCAGCTCGCCCCCTGCTTTCAGGGTCCGCCAGTACGGCGTCTCGTCGCCGTCCCTCTGCCAGCTGGCCCAGGCCGCGATGGAGACAAAGATGCCCGCAGTGATGGGTTCCGTAAAATCCGCTCCGCTCTGCCGCGCAAAGAGACTGCGTATCTCTCCCACAGTGATCACTCTTCCCTGCGGGATCAGCCGCATCACCCGGTCGTAATCTTCGGGCGGGGCAAAATACATCCTGTCTCCGCCGTATTTCTCAATGGTCCGGGGATCCGTGACCGTCTGGAATTTCGGCATGTCCTTGCTGTCGTGCAGCATGGCGTTAAAATCTTTTTTCTCTTCACCAGCCATATCATCCACCTCCTGACAACAGAATACCCTTTTTTTATCACAGATGCAATGAGACAGTTCTGTTTTTTCCTCAGAACATCCCCGGAATCACATGGGCAAGCCACAGTCCCGCGGCCAAGGATAATGCGTTGGCGACAAAGGCGTACGCGACCGGTCTGAAGCCGGACTGCGGCAGATCACAGAGCCGGTGAAGATATTTCCTGTAAAGCAGCGCCTCCACGATGAATACCGCTATTTCCAGGGGCACAAAGGCCATAGTGAAGCTCAGCGGGCCGGACTGATAGCAGATTATGTTCAGCGCTCCATTCAGCCCGATCTGCGTCACAGCGTTGACCGCGGTCAGGAAAAGCAGGGCTTTTTTTCGCCTGTAGCCGAAAAGCAGGGCCACAGCCATCTCCAGGACGATGGTCGCTGCGATGCGGACCACCAGGGAAATGATTTCCCATGTATAGTCATAGCTCCTTTCTGCAGTGAAGGTTCCTCCCTCCTCCACTCCGGAAAGATCTGCTGAAAAATAACTGTCGAAGGCGTACCGCTCATAGACCGGGCTGACGGAGAAAGTGTCCGTTTCCGGATAATACAGCAGAATCTTGAAGGTCTGAGGCGGATAATAGGTCCAGCTCAGCTCCCCTGTCTCGCTGCAGTTCCAGAACTCCTGGAGAAAGCAGAAGCCGTCCTCGTCCTCGTAGCTGACGAAGGCTTTCCAGATCTCATATTCCCCTTCGGGATACCAGGCGTTCTCCTCTGTGCCGTCCCATACAGAGGACGGGCCGGTGCTGTCTGTCTCTGAAAGCAGGGTTCCATAACAGGCTGTGCTCTCATCCAGGCCGCTGAAGGTGATCCGGACCGACGGCTTCGGCCCCATATCGGCAAAGGCGGCAGCCGGAAAGGAAAGCATCAGCAGCAGTAATGCGGCTGAAAGAACCAGTATACGGGAGAAACAGACTTTTCGGGATTTCAGAATCATATTTGACATGGCAGACCTCCATTCGGCGCACAGGGGGGGATAAGATATTATCTGTCCTGATTATACCACAGGAGGCAGTGCACAGAAAAGCCCCGGCTTGCGGCCGGGGCATCTTCCAGTATATGATTTTCGGAGAGGGATTAATAATTCTCCTCGCTGATTTCGAAATAGCTCTGCGGATATGCGCATACTGCACAGATTTCAGGAGCTTTGGTTCCTACAACGATGTGTCCGCAGTTGCGGCATTCCCATACTTTGACTTCGCTCTTCTCAAAGACAGCTGCTGTCTCCACGTTTTTCAGAAGAGCGCGATAGCGTTCCTCGTGGCGCTTTTCGATGGCGGCAACCATGCGGAATTTTGCGGCCAGTTCAGGGAAGCCTTCTTCCTCGGCTGTCTTTGCGAATCCGTCATACATGTCGGTCCACTCGTAGTTCTCGCCTTCTGCTGCTGCAAGAAGGTTTGCAGGTGTATCACCGATGCCGGAGAGTTCCTTGAACCACATGTTTGCGTGAGCCTTTTCGTTCTCGGCAGTCTTGCGGAACAGGGCAGCGATCTGCTCATAGCCTTCTTTTTCCGCTACGGAAGCAAAGAAGGTGTACTTGTTTCTTGCACCGGATTCTCCGTCAAAGGCGGTGTGCAGGTTCTTTTCTGTCTGAGTTCCCGCATACTTGTTTCCGCCTGCTTCAGCGACCAGCTCCAGTTTGTCTCCAGTGGATTTGCAGAGCGGACATACCGGAGTTTCGCCTTCTGCGACCTCAAAGATTTCTCCACATACCTTGCACTTATACTTGCTCATTTTCTTTTCCTCCTTATTGACTTTCTCTATCTTCTCATTTACGGCACCCGGGCACGGCTGTCCCGCATGGCGGATACCTGTATATTCTGCAATATCTCTGTCGGTGGTGATCAGCTGATCTGCTGACAGATCATGAATCGAATGTCTTCCTGTGACCCTGGCAAAGGTTTTCAGCTCTTCGAGGGACACGTTCAGGAAGTTGGCGACTCTCTGAGCTGCCGCGTCCACGTTGAGCCTTGCTCTCAGCTCGGGGTCCTGTGTGGCCACGCCCATCGGACAGTTTCCGCTTCCGCAGATGCGGTACTGCTGGCAGGCTGCCGCGATCAGTCCGGCGCTGGCAACGGCAACAGCATCAGCGCCCATAGCCAGGGCTTTGACAAAGTCTGCCGATACCCGCAGGCCGCCTGTGATGACCAGGTCGATATCAGAACCGATGGAGTCCAGATACTTTCTCGCTCTGCTCAGGGCGTAGACGGTCGGAACCGTGGTGGCCTCGCGAAGCATCAGAGGGCTGGAACCGGTGGCGCCGCCTCTGCCGTCGATGGTGATAAAATCAGGGCCTGCGGCCACGCAGTAGGCCAGATCTCTCTCGATGTTTCCTGCGGCGATCTTGATGCCTACAGGACGGCCTTCTGATCTTTCTCTCAGCATATCCACCATAGCCTTCAGATCTTCCTCTGAATTCACCTCAGGAAATCTGCTCGGACTCTGAATGTCTTCTCCCGGATTCTTTCCCCGGATTGCGGCGATCTCCTCCGTCACCTTTTCTCCCGGCAGATGTCCGCCCATTCCGGGCTTTGTTCCCTGGCCGATTTTGATCTCGATGGCGTCGGAAGTCCGCAGGTTCTCATCGGTCACGCTGTACTTGTTCGGAATGTATTCAAATATGTACTTGTATGCGGCTGCTTTCTCTTCCGGCAGGATACCTCCTTCGCCGCTGCACATGGCTGTCTTTGCCATGGCGGAACCTTTTGCCAGAGCGATCTTGACTTCTCTGGAAAGAGCCCCGAAGGACATGTGGGAAATGTACACCGGATTTTCCAGCACCATAGGCTTCCTGGCGTGCTTTCCGATGACCGTGCGGGTATCCACAGGCGCTCCGTCGTCCAGGGGAGCCGGATCCAGCTGTGCGCCTAAAAGCAGGATGCTGTCCCAGTTCGGCACAGGCATCTGGGTGCTCATGGAGCCGCCGATGGATTTTCCGGTAACCGCCATCTCATGAATTTCAGCCATATAGCGGCTGGACGGGTCTCTCCGCGCAAAAGTGCTGTCGTAGCCGAGCTCTCCGTCATAGCTGACCGGCGCCGACTCTGCTGCGGCGTCTTCCACAGGTTCCAGATTGGATACCGGAACTTTGCATACCGGACAGCCGTCAAGCTGAGAAACCGGTGTGCCGGCGGCTTCCTCGTCGTAGATGGCGCCGCAGACTCTGCATTTGTAGACTGCCATAATCATTCACCTCCGTTAATTTTCTGTTTTTCTTTTTCCCTGCATGCGGGACATAAGCCTTCGAAAACTGTGCGGTGTCTGCTGATCCTGAACCCGCTTTCCAGTTCGGCTTCTTCATCATATTCCCTGTGGTACTTCACCGGAGCATCGGCCACGCGGCCGCAGCCGGTGCACACCAGATGGTAGTGAAGGTCCGTCCGGGAATCGTACCGGTCAGCTGAAGGCAGTTTTACGTTGGTAACCTGACCGGTCTCTGACAGAATCCCCAGATTTCGGTAAACCGTGCCCCGGCTGATTCTGTCGTCCTTTGCCCTTACATCCAGATAAATCTGATCAGCAGTGGGATGATCACACCTGTCAAGAACAGCATCCAGAACCAGCTGCCGCTGTCTTGAATTACGTTGTTTCTTCATCAGTACCACCTTCCAATATTAGGACTTATTACTATTATATAAATATCATACTCCTGAATTGCATTTTTGTCAAGGCAGAAAGCCTCCCATATATGTTATGTTTTTGTCCATGTAAAAAATAGTCCGACTTCGGACTATTTTTAACAGTAAGAATAAAGAATATATTATACGGACCCTCCGCCGGAACGCCCGCCCTTTTCGCCTTAATTCCTCTCAAAAAAAGATGCCGCCTGTCAGGAAACCCAGGCCCAGAGATACAGCTGCTGCAAAAAGTCCTGTTACCACATCGATGATCACGTGCTGTTTTGTCAGCAGCGTGGAGATGACGATCAGCACCGAGAGAACCAGAAATCCCGCGTACAAAGGCGGACAGCAGTCCATGGAGACCGCTGCAGCGAAAATAATGATGAAGCACATGGAGCAGTGCATGCTGGGCATACAGTTCTTCCCTTTGTAGTCGCAGCGGTAAACGATTCCCATGACCCAGCCGATAAAGCCGTCCGGGGTTTTCGGCCGCTCAAAGGTGGAAGGATAGATCATATACACAGCAGTGCTCATGAGAATGTCCGCAATGATCGATATGATGTATATCGTGTACAGCCCGCGTGCATGGTAATATAAGCAGAGCGGGAAAAAGAATATCATCGGGAACCACAATATGTACACAAATATGCTGTACGGCCGGTACGGGATTTTTTCATCCAGGCTGCAGCTTACATCGTGAGCCGGCCCTTCAAACTTCTGCAGCCCGAAATATAACAGGGCCTGAAATGCAAGCAGTATGATCTGTAAAATTATCGCATTAATCATCCATTTTCTCCTTTACCCCTCAATCAGGATTCCGGAGCCTGAGAGCTCCGGAACCTCAGAACCTCATATCCTGCCCTTCGCAGTCTCCAGCATCAGCTTGATTCTGTTGAGCTGGTTTACTCTGCTCGCGCTTGGATCATAATCCACTGCAACGATATTGACCAGCGGATACAGGTTCTTCACCTTCTTGATAATTCCCTTTCCCACAACATGATTCGGCAGACAGCCGAAAGGCTGGACACAGACCACATTGTTCACATCTGCGCCGGCAAGTTCCGCAATTTCACCTGCCAGAAACCAGCCTTCCCCGCACTGGTTTCCGATCTGTATGATCTCTGCCGCCTTCTTCCTTATTTTTGTCAGTTTAGCCGGCCGATCAAAGTTCCGGCTTTGCTCAAGAGCTTTAAACGCAGGTCCCTGTATGCAGTCGACTGCAGCCAGGCCCAGTCTTGCCGCCAGCGCGCCGATCCTTGGTTTTCCAAGATATCTGCATTTGTACACCGAATTCCAGATACAGTATTTCAGGAATTCTACCATGTCCGGAACGACGACCTCGGCACCTTCTTTCTCCAGAAGCTCAGCCAGATGATTATTGGCAAGGGGCATGAACTTCACCAGCACTTCACCGACGATGCCGACTCTCGGCTTTTTCTTTTCCCTGTTGACCGGTATCCTGTCAAACTGCCGGATCATCTCCACACAGTTGTGCCGGAAGCCGCTTCTTCTCAGACTGGAACGGGCCAGTTCATCCTCGCACTTTCTGACCCACGAATCATACAGCCTGTCAGTGGAACCGGCTTCGATTTCATATGGGCGCGTCCGGCAGGAGAGTTTCATCAGCAGATCTCCGTAAATCAGACTCTGCACGGATTTTATCAGCAGTTTCGGTGTGAGCCTGAAGCCCGGATTCTTTTCCATACCATTGAGATTCAGCGATATGACCGGTATGTGGGAATATCCGGTCTCATCCAGCGCCTTTCTGATAAATCCGACATAGTTGGATGCTCTGCATCCGCCTCCTGTCTGAACCATCATCACTGCCAGCCGGTCTGTATCGTACCTGCCGGAAAGAACCGCTTCCATGACCTGCCCTGTGGTGATCATCGCAGGGAGACATGCGTCATTGTTGACGTATTTCATTCCCATATCGATGACGCTCTGCCCTTCATCTTTCAGCAGTTCGATGTTGTATCCGCAGGATCCGGCGGCAGCCCTGATAAATCCGAAATGAGGCGAAGTCATTTCCGTGGCAAGGATCGTGTATCCGTCCTTTCTCATCTTTTCCGTGTACACAGCACGCCTGTAATCTTTCAGCACCTGCTTTTTCATATCCTGGCATTTCTGTTTAAGCTTCAGCGCCGCGAACAGAGAGCGGAGTCTGATCTTTGCAGCTCCCAGATTGCTGATTTCGTCTATTTTGAGAAGCGTATAAGGCTTTCCCGCCTGGCGGAGGATCTCCTGCACCTGATCTGTCGTCACTGCATCCAGGCCGCAGCCGAAGGAATTCAGCTGCACCAGGTTCAGGTCTTTACGGCTGCAGATGTACTGTGCCGCATCGTACAGCCTGCAGTGATAAACCCACTGATTCGTGCTGCGCAGACCCACATTGGTGTCGCTGAACGCAGCCATGCTGTCTTCTGTAAGAACGGCATAGCCGCAGCTCTGTATAAATTCCGGAATCCCATGATTGATTTCCGGATCAAGATGGTATGGGCGTCCTGCGAGAACGATACCTTCACGCCCGCAGGCCTCCATCCAGTTCAGCGCCCTTTGGCCTTCTTCCGTGACATCGGCGTGGAACTTCTCCAGCTCAGCCCAGGCGGCTGAAACAGCCTCTCTGACTTCCGCCCCGTCGATGCCGAATTCCTCACGCATGATCTGGCAGAGCCGCTTTGTCAGCACGGCTTCCCCTGCAAAGGACATGAACGGATCGATGAAGCGGACCGTTCCGCTGCATATCTCATCGATATTGTTTCGTATGTTTTCAGGATAGGACATCACCATCGGACAGTTGAAATTGTTCTGCGCCTGCCGGTTTTCCTCCCTTTCATAGACCACGCAGGGATAAAAGACGGTCTTTATTCCCGCATTTATCAGCCACTGCACATGTCCATGAGCCATCTTTGCCGGATAGCATTCGGATTCGCTGGGTATGCTGTCCATTCCTGCATCAAAGATCTCCCTCGATGAAAAGGGTGAAAGGACCGTGCGGAATCCCAGCTTTCTGAAAAACACGGCCCAGAACGGATAGTTCTCATACATGTTCAGAACCCTCGGAATCCCGATGGTTCCGCGGTATGCATCGCCGGACGGCAGAGGTTCATAGTCAAACAGCCGCTTTTTCTTGTATTCAAACAGATTGGGAACGTCCCTGTTTTTCACCTCCGAGAGATTCCCGTTCTCGCACCGGTTGCCGGTTATGTACCTGTTGCCGTTGGAAAACTGATTCACCGTCAGCGCGCAGTGATTCAGGCAGCCCTGGCAGCGGATCATCGATGTACGGCATTCCAGGCCGATCACGTCATCGATGCTGATCATACCGCTCATCCGTCTGCCGCAGCGCTCTTTTGCGATCAGCGCCGCGCCGAACGCACCCATGATTCCTGCTATGTCGGGTCTGACTGCCTCCCTGCCGATAATCAGCTCCAGACTTCTGAGCACGGCATCGTTATAGAAAGTGCCGCCCTGGACAACGATCTTTTCCCCCAGCCGGCTGGCGTCAGTAAGCTTGATGACCTTGAACAGGGCGTTCCGCACGACAGAACAGGCCAGTCCTGCAGCGATGTCCTCCACAGCGGCGCCTTCTTTCTGCGCCTGTTTCACATTTGAGTTCATGAACACCGTGCATCTGGTGCCCAGATCCACCGGCTGCTTCGCCTGCACGGCTCTGGCCGCAAACTCTTCCGCCGTGTACCCCAGTGAATTGGCAAAGTTTTCAATAAAGGATCCGCAGCCGGACGAGCAGGCCTCATTGAGAATGATGGAGTCTATGCTTCCGTCGGCAATTCGGATATATTTCATGTCCTGACCGCCGATATCCAGAATGCAGTCCACATCCGGTTCGAAATACCTGGCCGCATAGTAATGGGCTATCGTTTCCACTTCGCCTTCGTCCAGATTCAGCGCCTCCTTCAGCAGGGCCTCTCCGTATCCTGTGGAACAGGACCATCGGATTCTCGTCTGGGGATTCATCAGATCTTTTATCTCCCGGAAGGCCTTCCGGATCGTGCTTACAGGATCACCCTGATTGTTTCCGTAAAAGGAATACAGCAGCTTTCCTTCTTCCGAAATGAGAGCCACCTTTGAGGTCGTCGAACCTGCATCTATGCCCAGAAAACAGTCCCCTGCATAGTCCCTCAGATCTCCTTTTTCCAGCCGGTTCCGGCTCTGCCGCTCCACGAACCGCTCATAGTCTCTCTCATCCTCAAAGAGTCTCGGAAGCCGGTGGTTTTCGGCAGCGGCAGGCTCGCTTTTATCCAGTCTCTCCATCAGCTCCGGCAGGCTGCAGATCTCCTGTCTGCGGCCGTACACAGCTGCTCCGGCAGCGGCAAACATGTGCGCATTTTCAGGGAAGATCACCTGTTCCTCGCTCAGCTTCAGGGTTTCAACGAAACACTTTCTCAGCTGAGACAGAAAGAAGAGAGGCCCGCCAAGGAATGCCACATTCCCTTTTATTTTATGTCCGCAGGCAAGTCCGCTGACGGTCTGCGTCACTACCGCCTGAAAAATGCTGGCAGCCAGGTCGCTCTTTGCCGCCCCTTCATTGATCAGCGGCTGTATGTCGCTCTTTGCAAAGACGCCGCATCTGGCAGCAATGGGATATATCCGGGTATGCTTTTCGGCCAGCGCATCCAGCCCTGCCGCATCGGTCTGCAGCAGCGCAGCCATCTGATCGATAAAAGCGCCGGTTCCGCCTGCACATATACCGTTCATACGCTGGTCGACGCCGCCGTCATCGAAAAAGACGATTTTGGCGTCTTCTCCGCCAAGTTCGATGATTACATCTGTCTCAGGACATACAGCCTTCGCATAGGCGGTATCTGCAATGACTTCCTGAACAAACTCTATATCGAGAGCTTCTGCAAGGCTGAGACCGCCGCTCCCCGTAATCGCTGCGGTGCATTCCGCCTGATCTGCAATCGTGAGGATCTCCTGCATCATGGCCTGCAGCGTTTCTTTGACTTTAGCAAAATGCCGCTGGTATTTTGCATATACAATCGTGTTATTTTCATCCATCACGACAGCCTTGACGGTTGTCGATCCAACATCAATACCTATGGCGTAAATCTGCTGCATATGTACATCACATTCCTTCAGTTCAAAGATAAACGGCATGTGTCGTTTTGATGGTTATATCCTAATTCAATTTATTCAGTGATTCAATAATCAATATCTTTATATCTGTCTTTTATCCGACATTTTTTTATTTTCTGTACTCATAAATTTACTATTCGGAAAGAAATCCTGGTTGATTACGCGACAGGTGTCATTTATAATACAGGTAAGGAGTGACGAATATGAGTAACAAAGAGGATCTGCGGATCATAAAAACCAGAGCGGCGATTAAGGAAGCCTTCTTTCAGCTGCTGGCCGAAAAGCCTTTTGAGAAGATAACTGTATCGGATATTACCGGCAAGGCCCTGATTCATCGCGGCACATTCTATTCCCATTACACGGACAAATACGATCTGATGGAGCAGATCGAGAACGAGGTCATCGACAGCATCGGCAATTTCGTGACTCTGGTCAACAGGGAGACCCTGGAGAAATCATTTACAGAACACGAACCTCTGCCGCACATAGTGCCTCTTCTCTCATATATAGAGGAGCACCCCGAGTTTTTCAGACTGAT
>JBJESV010000036.1:13391-14974 GCA_051882975.1 Emergencia sp. | reverse complement strand
TGCAGAAAGGCTCCGTACGGATTCAGTTCCGCCGGAGCCTTTCTTTATGATAGACCGTTATTATACAATTCTTTTCTGAGAAGAAGGCAATCAGGCCTCTTTCACAGCTTCGAAGGCTGCTTCAACATCCTCTTTCTCCTGCTCATAGAGTTCGGAAACCTGGTGATCCTTGTTGTACTTGTATTCATCAAGGAATGTGACCGCAACGGATACGATAACCGCTGCCGCAGCGAAGATCAGATATGCGTAGTTCAGGTTTCCTATCACATTGGTGACCACGCCGTTGATGACAAAGCACCAGGAGGTTACAAAGCCCTGAATCGGGAAGATGACCGAGTTGACATGGTCGAATCCCTGACGTCCGAAGATGGAGGTCGGCAGAGATGTAGTGAAGTTTGCAGATCCGCCGATGCCCATACCGATCATGAAGATTGACAGATAGAACAGGAATCCCACATGGCCTCCTGACAGCACGTTGATAATCAGCGCCGCCGCATACCAGATACCGAAGCCCTGCATGGTCTTCTTGGTTCCGATTCTCTCATCGATGGCACCGATGAGCCAGGATCCGACTACACCGATCAGCGCAACGATGGTCATCAGAGTAAGCGCGCCGCTCTGAGACATTCCGAAGTCTCTGATGTTTCTCGTTACCAGCTGACTCATAACGCCTACGGAACAGATCTGGAACATGCCGGTCACTACAGCCGCGAACCACAGCTCTTTCGTCTTCAGCAGAGCGGAGGTCGTCCATCCGCCGTCGTCGTGCCTGGAATCGTCTGCAGCTGTATAGTACTCTCTCCTGTAGACTTCATCAGAGACGTTGTCCGGATTGAGTCCTCTTTCCTGCGGCGTGTTCCTCATGAAGACGGCACCGATGATGCCCAGGATAACGGCTGCGATACCGATCGGAACGCATCCGCCTTTGATACCGCCCAATGCGGCCACCAGACCTGTCAGAATCGCCACATAGAATGCGGAGGCGAAATTATGACCCATGGTGGTATATCCCATGACGATGCCCTTTCTCTTAGGGAACCAGGTTGCGACAAGCGTTCCGCCTGCGATATATCCGGCAGACATCATACCCGTTGCACAGAGAGTCATGGCGATAACGTATACCGGAAGTGTGGTGGCATTGCCGCAGATGATGTACATGACGCCTGCGAGAATAGTGAAAATTGCGGAGGTTGCCCGTGCGCCGATCTTCTTGTTGATCTGGCCCACAATGATAAATCCGATAACTGCGATCATGCCTGCATAGCCGTTCCACTGAATGATGGTTCCGGCTTCCACACCGATATTCTCAGCTGCCGCCGGCGCCAGGACATTGGTCCCGTCGTTGATCATACCTACATAGAAGAAGAACATGAACAGACAGTAGAGAATGGTGCCCCATCCGGCTTTCCCGAAATTGGTCAGAGAAGTCTTTGTGTTGCTCATTTTTATATCCACCTTTCAAAACTCAATACTAAATCCTGATATTTACTCTCAATTCACTCTCAATAATTATTTTTTTCACAAAAGGAAAAGGAGCGGGCGCAGAGGCCAACCAAATTCGCTGACCGCTGTGACCTGCTCCT
>JBJESV010000036.1:0-13291 GCA_051882975.1 Emergencia sp. | reverse complement strand
AAAAGGAGCGGGCGCAGAGGCCAACCAAATTCGCTGACCGCTGTGACCTGCTCCTTTGATAGTATCTCTACTATATTTCTGCTGTTTGATTTATGCTGTGTACAGCATCTTATTTCTTGATTCTGAACAGTTTCTGCATGTATTCGAGGCAGCTGTCGCCGTTTCCTTCAGCTGTGCCGAAACCGGTTCCGCCGTAAGCATATGTACGATCAGGAACGTCTAACAGAAGATCTTCGTCGATCTGTGCCGCGCAGCGGGCCATGGAACCGTCTCCCATGTACCATCTGAGAGGGAAGCACAGGAATGTGAAAACTTTTCCTGCAGGAATCTTGTCCAGATCGCCGCCCAGGTTCTCAACACCTACGATGCCGTGACCAAGCATTTCCTTGTGGCAAGGCTCCCAGGTTCCCCAGCAGCCGATTGCTTCCAGATCGCCGAACTTCTCATCGTATGCAGCCTGTCCGTGGATTCTGATGTATTCTTCCTTGTCGAATTCAGCATATGCCTCTTCGCCGAACAGTTCCTTGTATTCTTCAGTGATCGGTTTGCCTGTAGCGCCCAGCAGGTTCATTCTGGTCATTCCGTTGTTGCCCATTGCAGTGTGAAGCGGGTGGTCAAGCGCCTGGGAGTCCATGGCAACGCATTTTACCTTGTGGTCTACAAACCATTTTCCAGCATCAACGCCGGTTCCGATGGAGTAGTGGTAGTAAGCCTTGGAGTCGTCGAACAGACGGTGCATTCCGGTGTTCAGGCAGACAACCTTGCCTTCCAGTTCTGCAGGATCAAGTCCGCATGCCTCACAGGCTGCATCCAGGTGCTTTCCAGTGATCAGGCCCCATGGCTCGATGTCGATCTTCAGTACAACAGCATCACCGGTGTATGCATCTACAGGCATCTCGTGGGTATAACGCGCTCTTCTTCCGTCGAACTCGTATTCCATAACGTGTCTCGGTGCGTCGCAGTGTGTTCCTGTATGCATGGTGCAGGTGATCTTGGAAGTCAGAACGCCGCCCTTTGCCATAGTGTGCGCATTGGTGATTTCCGGTTTGTCGAAATACGGCCATCTTGGAATCTCAGCGCTGAACGGATGAGTTAAATCTACATATACTTTCTTTCCCATTTTAGTTTCCTCCTAAATGTTTTACTTTTTAATGAAATGATTGTTTCACGTTTCTTTCGTGCGTCGCCTCGCCGGCTGCAGCTGCGGGCTTCATCAAGCCGGATCAGCAGGCCCAGTATCCGCCTGTAGCATCATAATTGCCGCCGGTCAGGAAGTCTGATGCAGGGGATGCGAGGAAGATTGCAAGACCTACAAAGTCATACGGTTCGCCCAGTCTTCCGATCGGAAGTCTCTTCAGGAAGTTCTTGTAAACCTCGGATTCAGGATCGAACATCCACTCTGTCAGATCGGAACGGAATACGGTCGGGTTGATGGAGTTGACATTGATTCCGTACTGTGCTGTCAGGTCACATGCCAGAGACTGAACCATCAGGTCCACGCCGCCTTTTGCGGTGGAATAACCGGTGTATCCGGCCATTCCGGCCTTGGATCTTGCAGAAGATGTGATAACCATCTTGCCGCCTTTGCCCTGCTCCTTCATCTGCTCTGCAGCATACTTTGCCAGAAGGTACACGCTGGTGCAGTCCGCATCCATGATTTTCTTCCAGTCTTCAACGGACTGTTCCAGGATGTTCTGCGGCTTGTTGAATCCGTGGCATGCAGCCAGGATGTTCAGTTCACCGTAAGTATCCACTGCAAACTTCATGATTTTCTTTACATCTTCCTCATCTGCAGGATCGCCGGCAACGATGGCGCATTCGCCGCCCTCTGCCCTGATCTGGTCTGCGACAGCCTGAAGCTTGCCTTCGTTTCTTCCTGTCAGGACAACCTTTGCGCCTGCATAGGCATATCCTACTGCAACGGCGCTGCCCAGTGCACCTGTCGCACCTGTTACTACTGCAACTTTATCTCTGATAGAAAATAAGTTTTCTACGAAATCTTTCTGTACGTTTACCATTTCTTTTTCTCCTACTCTCAAATTTCATTACCTGCGTGCAGCCGGCTCTTCGCGTCTGCGCCTTATTTTTCAGGATAGTTGATGATAACTAACATTTCAGCAACTTCGTTGCTTCTGTTTTCCAGGCCTCTTCCTTCGTTTGGCGGGAAGGAAATGGATTCGTTGGCGTGGATGACATACTCTTTTCCGTCTTTGTCTGTTACGGTCATTTCACCTTTCAGCACATAATAGACCTTTTCAAGCGGATTGTCTTCGTATGCCCATTCAGCACCGCCGCCCGGCAGGAAGATGGACTTGCCGATCCAGAATTTCTCTGCGCCTGTTTCCTCTTTGCCGTGAACTCTCATTGCGACCATGTTGTAATGGCCCGGAGCGTCGTAAGGCTTTAATTCACTCAATGTTCTTTTAATCATTTCAAACTCCTCCTGTTCATTTTTTATATACAGTTTTAATGATTTTATTTTTCAAAATATTTTGTATCTTAATAATATCATACCAGAACTATTCTTTCAATTACGCACTTTCTTATCACATGATGACCGCTGCGGTATCTACTTACCTTTCGGTTATATGGTTACTTTTTTCTTGCCTTTTTCGTCAAGTATGGTAAACTGTAAGCATAACTGACGAAAGGAGATAAAGCCATGACCGATTCCCTTCAGGGCACCAACCCTTATATCTACGCGCTTTCCTGCATCTCCGGCAAGTGGAAGATGAGTATTCTCAATCATATCCACTATTATGGATTCATCCGGTTTTCCAGGACCAAGAAGACCTTTCCCGTCAGCGAGAAAGTTCTGAGCCAGCAGCTGAAGGAGCTTGTGGCAGACGGCCTGGTGGAGAGGATCCAGTACAACGAGATTCCGCTCAGGGTGGAATATCGTCTGACGGAAGCCGGAGAAAAGATCATTCCTGCGCTGGATCTGCTCTATGTCTGGAGCATAACCCGCATGCGCGAACTTGATATCGAGATCGATCCGGACGCTTTTATCGTCCATCCGGAAACCAGATACGAAGTCCTTCTGAAAAAGTTCATGGACCAGTATGAGGATGCCTGTTCCCTTATGGAATACGCTGAAGAACATGATCTGGATGCCGGAAAAATACTCAGTATCATCCAGTCCGGCGAAGCCTCTCTGTAGAGGCTTTTTTTATGCCCTTTTTCTCAGGATCACGTGCTCCAGAAGGAAAGCGATGACCATTCCGTCGATAAGCCCGTTGGAAAGGATGTACCCTGCGATCTGCGGCAGGCCGCTGAAAGCCTCTGCAGGCAGGAACATGACACCCGTTCCGATCAGCAGGGAGATCCCTGCAATGAAGTTTTCTCTGTTGGTGAAGCTCACCTTTTTGAACTCATTGAACCCCTGCCCCATGATCAGCGCATAGATCATGATCAGCGCCCCGTATCCCACCGGATCAGGTATGGTGGAGAAGAAAGCGCCCAGCGGTGCGATCATCCCCATGACGATCATGCAGACCGCTGCGATGTAAAAGGGTTTCCTGGCTGCAACCCCGGTCATCTTCACAATCCCTGTAGATGAAACGTAGGGCATAAAAGCCACGGTAGGGAATATACCGGCAAGGACGGTCGCCAGACCGTGGATGCCGATGGTTTTCGACAGCCTCCTGCTGTCCACTCTGTCTCCGATGACCTCGCTCATGCCGCCGATGCTGGCAAAGGTCATGGAGAGCAGGACGAAGGCTGCGATGATGCAGGTGATCACGACCCCTGCATCAAAGGTCGGTCTGCCCCATGCGAACACCTCCGGAAGGGAGATAATGCCTCCTGCAGTCAGATCCGCCTGCTGCGTGATGCCCAGCGTCCAGGCAAGCACCCAGCCGGCAAGGACGCCGATGAAGGTTGCGATGCTTCTGATGAAGCCGCCGGCAAACATATTCAGGAACAGGATCAGCAGCATGGTGAAGAAAAAAACCAGCGTGCTTTTCCAGTCTATAACGGTATTATCCGAGGTAATACCGGCCATTCCTTTGACAATACTGGGACTGATCTGGAGAACCATGAGTAAGATCAACACCCCGTTGATCAGAGGAGTAAACAATTTAACCAGTCTGTCCATGAGTCCCAGTATTACGAGCAGTATGATGACAGCTCCGCCGATGATCATGCCTGTTTCCAGGTCCGTACGAAGGACTCCGGCGCTTTTCCCGAAGGATTCGCATGTTCCGGCCATCAGAATCAGAAGCCCGGCCCAGAGACCGGCGGGTCCGTCTATGATAGGATACCTGTGCCCCAGGGCGGTCTGCAGGATGGAGACCACCCCGCAGAGAACCAGCGTTCTCTGCAGCGTGTCCGCCACCTCTGCCTGCGAGAGACCGAGAGCGTAGCCGGCAACGACAGGCATTACCACTGCCGATGCAACGAAAAAGATCACATGCTGACATGCGTAGAGGACATTTTCTCTCTCAGGCACCTTATCGTCAAGTTTATATCTTATTTCTTCAGTCAACGTAGTTTCTGGACGCCTTCAGCTGAATGATCAGCTTCCTGTTGAAAGCGTTTTTAATCTCCTGTACTTTGTCTTCAGGATATTCGAAGAATCCTTCGCCGTTCTTCATACCCAGTTTGCCTTCTTCAACCTTTGCTCTGAGAACAGGATTGGCATCTTTTCTGTTATCCATATCCGCCAGCAGATTGTCGCCCACTGTGCACCAGATGTCAAGACCGCCCATGTCTGCAACCTCCAGCTGTCCGGTAGTCGCATATCTGAAAGCCGGCCCGAACTTCAGAGCCTTGTCGATATCCTTTGGAGAGGCGACTCCCTGTTCGATGAGGGAGAAGGCTTCTCTTGCGACGCCCTGCTGAATCCTGTTTGCCACCATGCCCGGCACATCCTTCAGCACGCGGCAGGTCTGCTTTCCTGCATTATCATAAAGTTCTTCAACCTCTCTGAAGGTTGCCTCATCCATGTTGCCGAAGAAGGAAAGCTCTACGAGAGGCATCAGGTGGGCCGGATTGTACCAGTGGCACACCATGCATTTCGCCTTTCTCGCTTCACTGACCTTTGCGGTCATCTCTCCCAGCGCCAGAGAGGATGTGTTGCTTGCCAGAATGGTGTCCGGTCCTGCCAGAGCATCCAGCTGCTCGAACAGATCCTGCTTCATCTGCATATCTTCTCTGGTGGCTTCGATCACATAGTCCACGTCTTTTACTGCCGGTCCCAGATCTGCATATAAGGTGATGCGGTCCAGGGAGGCCTGTACATCCTCTTTTCCAATCAGTTCGTTCTCTGCGAGAAATTCCAGCTCAGCTCTGATGGTGTCCATGCAGGAAAGTCTCATCGGTTCATATGGTTCGTACAGGTTCACAGAATATCCGTTCATCGCGAAGAATTCCGCGATGCCGTGTCCCATGGTGCCTGCACCGAGTACTGCTATATCTTTAATCATTTTTATATTCTCTCCTATTTCTTCAGTCCTAAGATTTCTCTCGCCTCATCCGGCGTGGCGACCTCATTGCCGTACTCTTCGATGACTCTCTTCGCTCTTTCAACAAACTGTGCGTTGCTCTCAGCCAGAACACCTTTGGAGTACATCACGTTGTCTTCCATTCCCACGCGGACGTTTCCGCCGAGAGCGACTGCCGCATAGAGCATCTCCATGGCGCTGTGGCCTACGCCGAAGCAGGACCAGGTGGAACCCGGACAAAGCTGATCCATGGTTTCCTTCATGAAGACCAGGTTCTTGACAGATCCCGGAATTCCGTTGGCGCATCCCATGCAGAACTGGAAGTGAAGCGGCGCTTTCAGCACACCTTTCTTCAGATAATATGCCGCATTGGCGATCATGCCCGGATCAAAAGCCTCGATCTCCGGCTTCGTTCCGGTCTCCTGAAACAGGTAACCGCAGTCTGTCAGGAATTTCGGCGAGTTGATGAACAGTCCGCTGTGCATCCAGTTCATGGATCCGCAGTCGAAGGAAGCCATTTCCGGCTTCAGTTCCTTTACATGCTGAACTCTGGTCTCATCGTCGGCGTGAATATCGCCGGATGTGGTCAGGTTCAGGATGATGTCGCAGTCCGGATATCTGCTGCGGATCAGTTCCACTGTCTCACGGAACTTGTTGTGGTCCATGGTGCCGTTTCCCTCATCGTCTCTCATATGCAGATGAGCGATGGCCGCACCTGCTTTCCAGCATGCATATACGTCGTCTGCGATTTCTGACGGTGTCATCGGCACGTTGGGGTTGTTCTCCTTTTTCGGCCATGCACCCGTAACCGCTGCTGTGATAATTGTCTTTTTCTTTGCCATGATAATCTCCTCCATAAATATTATCTATTCTCAAATTGTTCTTTAACAGAGCATCTCTGTCCTCCCGGTTCCGATCCGGCTTCCGCCCTGCTCCTTTCCCTTCGGACATCGCCATATAGAGCAAGGGATGTGCCAGATTTTCAGATAACTTTCCGGTAACCGTACAGAAAAACCCCGTTTTTCAACGTAAAAAAGATTTTCACTTTTTTTCAGTTCTCAGAAAAAAAAGGCATCAAGTGTATTTTTTCTGTTTTTCTGTTGATTTTATCGGTGAAATATGTCACCATATATGCAGATATTGTGAAAGTTTTCACCACACTAAAGCGGTAAGGGGAAGGGAGTACCTAATGGAAAAGAATTCAGAAAAAATGAATGGAATCGACTTCAAGGCCATCTGTGATCATCTGATCGACGCCATCTATGTGACCGACGGCGAAGGAAACACCATCTACGTCAACGATGCCTATCTGCGGCTGGGCGGATTCAGCCGGGAGGAACTGCAGGGCAAAAACATCTTTGATCCCGGTCAGCTGGAAGGACTGTATTCCGGCGGCGTCCTGCCCGATGTCATCCGGACCGGACAGCGCTGCGAGCGGGTGGGAATGCTGTATCGGACCAACAAGAAGGTACATGTGACCGGCATTCCGGTCTTTGATGAAGACGGCAGCATCCGCTATGCCATCGCCACAGAGAAGGACGCAAGCCGGCTGGAGGAGCTGAAGGACCATCTCGCCGAGCTGAGAAAGGAAAACACCCAGGGCGCTGCAGAGCTGAAATATCTCAGAGACCGACAGTTCTACGCCACAGATGTAGTCATGGAAAGCGCCTGCATGCAGGAGGCCTTTGCAGTGGCCCGTTCCGTCGCAAAGACTGATGTCACCGTGCTCATCACCGGTGAGAGCGGCACAGGCAAGGAGATCATAGCTGACGCCATATACAAGGAAAGCGACCGCAACGGGAAGCCTTTCATCAAACTGAACTGCTCGGCAATCCCTGCGAACCTGCTGGAATCAGAACTGTTCGGCTACGAGGAAGGCGCCTTTACCGGCGCCCGCAAAGGCGGAAAAGCCGGACTTTTCGAAATTGCCAGCGGCGGCGTCGTCCTGCTGGACGAAGTGGGCGACATGCCTCTGGATCTTCAGGTGAAACTGCTTCGCGTGCTGCAGAGCAGGGAGATCACCAGGGTAGGCGGTAAGGATCCCATCCCTCTGGATATCCGGCTCATCGCCTCCACCAACAAGGATCTGAAGCAGGGCATCGAGCGCGGCACTTTCCGTGAAGACCTCTATTACCGGCTCAACGTGGTTCCCATCACCCTCCAGCCGCTGAAGGAGCGGCAGGCGGACATCAAACCGCTGGTGGAGACTTTCCTGAAACAGTACAACGCCAGATACAACAAGAACATCATCATGACCCGGCTGGCCATGGCCATGATGATGGAATACTCCTGGCCCGGCAACATCCGGGAGCTCCGCAATGTGGTGGAGCGCATGGTGGTGATAGATTTCACCGGTGTCATCGATGGAGATGTCGTAGCCCGCATTCTGGGACTTCCCGCCGCAAAAGTGCAGGCCACCAATTCCAGATACGGCACTCTGAAGGCCGCAACGGAATCCCTGGAGCGGCAGATGATCACCAGCGCCATCGCACGCTGCGGCTCCAAGCGCAAGGCTGCCCAGGACCTGGGCGTGGATCATTCCACTCTGGTAAAGAAATGTCAGAAGCTGGGGATATGATTTTCCCGGCCATTTCTGAACAGCCGCAATCAAAAAGACCGCTTCACCCCGGAGCGGCATGAGCCGACCCGGGACAGCGGTCTTTTTCTGTTATGTCTTATGAAAACGGAGCTTTACTCTTCTGAAGCCGCCTCAGCTTCTGCCGGCTTCTCCTCGGCAGCTGCCTCCTGTTCAGCAGCTGCTGCTTCCGGTGCTGCTTCTGCTCCGCAGCAGCAGGTCTCTGCAGGCTGTTCTGTGATCTCTGCAGGCGCTTCACAGCAGGATCCAGCTGCGCCGCAGCAGAAGATGAACTGCATGATTCTGCCCATGCCGAATACCAGCACAGCATAAGTAAAATAAGGCACAAATCCGGAAATGGAGTACTGGATCAGATCGCTCATCATATCAGTAACGCTCATACCGTACATCTCCGCATAGCTGCTCAGATATCTGACGTTAACTACCAGCATGTAGACTGCAACGATCAGCAGCAGAGCTGCGATAACATAGCAGACAATGGCCAGCTTTGATTTGCCGCAGCAGGATGCGCCGCTGTTCTTCTTAAATTTCTCCATAATTACATTTCTCCTGTCTATAAATATTTTAACACTGTTTTTTATTATAACCTTTCTGAACGAATTTTGCATCATGAAAAATTGTTCCGATTCTGTATGTTCTCTAAAAGAATCTTCACCGTATCTACACAGTATCTTCAAATTCGCAGATCCCTGTATCAGACGAATACTGTCTGAATCAGAACCATATAGCAGACCGTCCCGCCCCCGATGCTGAGCAGGGTGTTTCTCTTCCACAGATGAAGCAGCACCACCAGCAGGCAGGAAATCAGCTCCGGCAGACCGAAAGGCGCGGAGATCAGGGACACATTCTTCAGGCAGAAAATCACCAGCATGCCCATGATGGCATAGGGAAGAACCCCGCCGAGATAGGTGATAAAAGGCGGCGTCTCTTTTTCTCCACCGAAAACAGCAAAGGGAAGAACCCGGAGCAGGAACGTGATCACCGCTGCCACCGCCACAATCAGAGCAGAATGGATATTCATTTCTCACCGCCTCCTTTTACTCTCTTTCCTTCGATGCTTCTCCGCAGGCCGGTCAGGATCAGAGTGATCAGAACCATGGCCGGAATCAGAAACCTTTCGCTTCCGAAGACCAGAAGGCACAGCACTGACGCACCTATGCCGCACAGAGCAGGCCGGTGCTCCTTTGTGCCGATCCACTGTTCGGTGAATACGGTCACAAACAGGGCGGTCAGTGCAAAGTCGATTCCTTCCGTGTTGAAGGGAAGGACACTGCCCAGCAGAGAACCTGCCACAGAACCGCTCACCCAGTAGATCTGATCCAGCAGAGAGACGGTGAAATAATACCTGTGTTTTGCACTCATGTCAGCTTCGGCCGGATCTCTGCAGACCAGAGAATAGGTCTCATCGGTCAGAGCATACATCATGTACAGCTTCTTTTTTCCTGCGCCTTTATACCGATCCACCATGGAAATCCCATAGAACAGATGGCGCGCGTTGACCATCAGAGAGGTCAGCGCTGTGGTCAGAAGGGATGCCCCTCCTGCCAGCAGGTCCACGGCCACAAACTGCAGTGAACCCGCATAGATGAAAACGCTCATGGCCAGGGCCCACAGAGCGCCGTAACCCTTTGTCCGCAATATGATGCCGAAACCGATCCCCAGCACCACATAGCCGGTCATCACCGGAATCGTGTCCCTGAAAGCGGTCTTAAGCTCCTGCAGTCTCGTATTTCTGTCCATCTGATTCACTTCACCCCGCCTTTTTTCTGCACTGTCTCTTTCAGATAGCCGTATCCTTCTCTTTCCATCCGGTCAAGGGGCACAAAACGCAGTGCGGCGCTGTTGATACAGTAGCGCACTCCCTCAGGACCTTCCCCCGGTCCGGTAAACACATGTCCCAGATGAGAGTTTCCGCTGCGGCTTCTGACCTCGGTTCTGCACATGCCGAAGGAGGTATCCTGCTTCTTCACGATGACGGCCTCCTCCACCGGTGCGGAAAATGCAGGCCACCCGCAGCTGCTTTGAAACTTATCCGCCGATGAGAACAGCGGCTCACCGGTGACTATGTCCACATAGATGCCCGGCTCATCCTGGTCCCAGTAGGGATTGTCAAAAGGCGGCTCCGTGCCGTTTTCTCTGACGATGCGGTACTGTTCCGCGCTCAGACGCTCCCTGATTATGTTCTCCTCCGGCCGCGGATATGCGCCGGGATCGATTCTTTCTCTTCCGGCCTCGCTGATCATCTGCGGCGAGATATGGCAGTAGCCTCCGGGATATCTGTCCAGATAATCCTGATGATAATCCTCAGCCGGGAAAAAGTTTCTCAGCAGGCCCGTCTCCACGGCAAAACCGGGCTGTCTCTCCTTTTCGATGCAGGCGATACGCTCCACGATCCTGCGTGTCTCTTCATCTTCGGGCAGATAATACATGCCGCTCTGATACTGGGTGCCGATGTCGTTCCCCTGCCGGTTCACCGCTTCCGGGTCGATGGCTCTCAGAAAGGTGAAGATGATCCTCTCCAGGGAAACCTTTTCTTCCTCGTAATCCACGCGCACCGTCTCCCGAAAGCCGGTCCGCCCTGTACACACTGTCTCGTAGTCTGCGTCTTCCTGCCCGGTGCCGTTGGCATAGCCGCAGACTGTGCCCGCAACTCCCGGAACTGCTTTCATCAGTTTCTGAAGCCCCCAGAAGCATCCACCTGCCAGGTATATGGTTTTTATCATAGGTACACCTCTTTTCTAATCCTCGGGCCAGACCATTCTGATTTCCGCTTCCGGCGCAAGGGTTCTGGTATAGCGGCTCAAAAGCTCCGCCATTTCAGCAAACTGGCTTTCCGGCGTGGCAGCTGTGCCGAAGAACAGATAGGCGATATGCCGGCTCTCTGTGGTGATGCAGGTTCTGTCGTCAGCTCCGGCAATCATGCTGATGATGATGTCCCTGTCGTCTCTGCCGCTGACATCTCCAGGATAGATGTGCACCGGCTCTCCTCGCATGCCCGGGAAGTCCGTCTTCTCCGTGCCGCAGAACATGACCATGTCTCCCTCGATCCTGTCGATATCGTGGGTCCCCAGCAGAATCTGGGTTTTCAGCTCCGCCAGAAAGGCGATTTCATTGACCGGATTTCCCTTCGGAAAAGGTCTTCCTTTGAGCAGAAAGGATTCCAGCTGCATCATGACAGGATAACTCTTCTTGTATTTCTTGAAATAGCGGTAATAGGCGTTTTCACCGAAAACCGCTTTTCTGTCGTAATCTTCATACTTGCGGCGGATCTCCGCCAGTTCTTCCTCCTTCAGCGCCTCGAAGGCATCCAGATTCCACCGGTCTTTCTCCGGAAAGCTGACCTCCAGGGCGGCAAAGGGAACGTTTTTTTCACAAAATGACTGATCTTTTTTTATCGTCAGCATATCATACCTCCTGAACTTTTTTTCTCTAATGTATAAAAGCAGTATACGCCAGTTTTTCCAAAAGTTCAAGTGGCGGTTCGCCGGCAGACGTCTGCAGGCTTCCGCTTAGACTTCCGCTTAGACTTCCGCTTTTCCCATTGACATGGCGGCTCGCCAGGGTTATAATCATATATACCTATAGCATTTATAGTTTTTATTTAGAAAGGCTGATAAAAATAATATGAGTTATGATTTTGATAAAATTACGGACAGGCGCGGTACCAACAGCCTGAAATACGACTTTGCAAAGGAGATGGGCAGACCGGAGGATGTGCTTCCCCTGTGGGTGGCCGACATGGATTTTCCTGCACCGCCTTCTGTCCTGGAAAGGCTGGAAGATGCAGTACACCACGGCATTTTCGGATACAGCGACGGCAAAGAACCTTATTTTGCAGCGGTACAGTCCTGGTTCCGCCGCAATTTCCAGTGGGATGTACAGAGAAAATGGCTGGTAAAAACTCCCGGCGTCGTCTTCGCCGTCGCAACGGCAATCCGTGCCTTTACCGAACCCGGCGACGGTGTTATGATCCAGCAGCCAGTCTATTATCCTTTCAGCGAAGCCATACTGAACAACGGCCGGAAACTTATAAACAGTCCTCTCCGCCTTTCGGACGGACATTACGAAATGGATTTTGAAGATATGGAGGCGAAGTTCCGGACCGGCCAGGTGAAGCTGTTCATCCTCTGCAGTCCCCACAACCCCGTAGGTCGTGTATGGACAGAGGAGGAACTGCGCAGAGCCGGTCAGCTCTGTCTCCAGTACGGCGTTCTGGTGGTCAGCGATGAGATCCACTGCGATTTCACCTATCCCGGATTCCGTCACCGCGTCTTCGCATCTCTTTCACCGGAAATCGCAGACATCACCGTCACCTGCACAGCTCCAAGCAAAACCTTCAATCTGGCCGGACTGCAGGCGTCGAATATCTTTATCCCGAACGACACTCTGCGGCGCGCTTTCCGCAAAGTGATCGCTGCGGCAGGGTACAGTCAGCTGAACCAGCTGGGTCTGGCCGCATGTCAGGCAGCTTATGAAGGCGGGCAGGAATGGCTGGATGAGCTAAGATCCTACCTGAACGGCAATCTGGCCTATGTCCGCGGTTTTCTTAAAGAGAGGATTCCGGAAGTGCACCTGATCGAGCCGGAAGGGACCTACCTGATCTGGCTTGATTTCCGGGATCTGGGACTTACAGAAGAACAGAGGGAGGAACTGATCGTCAGCAAAGCGCATCTGTGGCTGGACAGCGGGGCCATGTTCGGTCCTGACGGTGAAGGTTTCGAACGGATCAACATCGCCTGCCCTCGTGCAACTCTGCAGGAAGCGCTCACCCGTCTGGAATCAGCCATATCCGCCGCATACAGATAACATGAAAAACGCACTGCGCCCCGTCAGCTGTCTGTCTGACGGGGCGCGTTTCAGTTCGGGAAGCTGCTGCTTCCGGCTTTTCGGGCTCATGCACAGCCGCTATTTCCGACTGCTTATTCCTTGTGCTTATTCCTTGTAGGTTTCGTTGATGGCCTTTCTCTTTCTATAGATCCGCTTCGTGCTCTGAAACCAGGCCCAGAGGAGCAGAATCAGCAGGATGATGCCTCCGTCCAGAATCCAGATCATCTCTCCGTCCCGCATATCCATCAGAAGAACCGCCGCAATGACGATGACGATCCCTGCAATTTTAGTGATTATATTCTTTTTCAAACCGTTCACCTCTTTTATCTGCTGCAGGCTGGCGCCCTGACAGCCATAATATCATAATGCATGCTGACTATATTTTAACACGCCTCTCATCACTTTTCGAGACTTTTTGCGGAGA
>JBJESV010000035.1:3515-15493 GCA_051882975.1 Emergencia sp. | reverse complement strand
AAAACAGCAGTGGAAAAGTCCCGGAGAAGCACACATCTCCGGGACTTTCCCTGCATAAAAATATAAGTATGCGGCTCCGCCTCACCGGCCGGAAGGCTCACCGGAACTGCTGTAATAGATGTAGACGTACTTGATGCTGTAGTAGTCCATGGCGCTGATGTTGCCGGTGGAGTAATCCTGAAGCAGGATATAATTGATGCCTACACCTACGAGAAATCCGTAGCGGTCTTCAGTCTGGGAAGAGCCGATAAGCTGTTCGACACGGATGTATCTTCCGATCTGGGTGCGGAGGAATCCGTTCAGATACTGGACGTTTTCGTAGGAGATGACCTCCTGGTAGCCCGGAGGAAGAAGAGGATTGGCAGGAACCTGGAAAACCGGGTTCTCCGGAAGGATGCCTTCCGGGATGACGCTGCTTCCGCCTTCTGTCACAGGATCCAGCATGGAAGCCGGGGTATCCGGCTGACCGGGTATGCCGGAGGACATATCGACAGGATTCATTCCTGCTCCGGCTGTCAGATCGGACAGGGAATTCATGCCGGCACCGGAGACGGAAAGCGTATCAGGACGCGGGATCTGTGATGCCGCCATGCCGGAAGCTGTCGGAACGTCTGTCGTTCCGGGAACCTGAGGCATGAAATCGGTCATCTGGCTCCGGGGAAGACCGGACACAGCCGTATTGGGTGCATGGGACGGGGAACCGGCAGAACGGGGCATATCCCGGCGCAGCAGTGTTCCGCAGCCGTTTTCACCATGACAAGGTGTAATCATAATCAAAGACCTCATTTCTTTCAGTTTAAATATTCTTTTCTGACGCGTCGGCTGCGCCAGCCTGATCTTTATGTATCTGCATAGTAGGAAGTCGGGAGATAAAAGCAGTGGTCGCCGATCCGGTTGTGAATAACGCCTACATTGGTCGGAAAATAGGTCGGGCAGGTCGGACTGTACGGGTTGTGGAAGAACAGGGATCCGTCCACACCCAGCAGTCTGCCTCCGGCCATTGCCCAGTCCACGATGTCATAGTGTTCCTGAGTCGGAGACATGTTGTAGACGTTCTGCCGGTTGTAAGTGCCGCCGACGGTTTCACGCATGCATACGAACTGCCCCGGCTGGGTTATGATTCTGCGCACATCGCCGCCCTGGCTTACACGGGCAAATTCACCGTAATCGATGGTTGCCCGGTTCATGATTACCGTGGCGACCGCCTTCATTCCCTCTTCTCCCTCGCCTCCTGCCTCGCACTGAATCAGGCGGGCAAAAAGCTCTCGTGTATCCATAGGCATAGCTTTCACCTCGCAGTCAAAAGTCTCACTTACAGCATATGCAGACGGGGAGCGATGTGACAGCGCTTCCGAGATGTTTTTTCTGCGGCGGGGGAACGGCCTGTATTCGGGAAGAATCTGAAATCCGTGGTTGTAAAAAAATGTAATATATGTTATCATAAGAAAAAAGAACAGAGAGGGGTGTATAGAGATGCTGATCGGAATACTGAACATTCTGCTGATCATACCTTTAGTCATATTGTTTACCGTTGGAATTCCAATTATCATAGGCGTCTGCGTGTACAGAGACGCCAGCCGCAGGGTGGACTGCAGTCCGCTGCTCTGGGCTCTGGTGGCGGCACTGGTTCCCAGCTGCATCGGCCTGGTCATCTATCTGATCGTCCGCCGTGATTATCCGCTGAAAGACGGTTCCGGAAGTACATACCAGTACCAGGACATCGATAATCTGTCCGGCAGCGGTGAGGACCGGGGCGGAAGCGGATTTCCGACATGGGCCAAGGCGCTGCTGATCATCGGTGCGGTCATAGCCGTCATCTGCATTGTGGCGCTGGTTATTACCGTGATGAAGGTGCTTTTCGGCATCGGCGGAGAAAGTATCGCATATTACAGAGGTTATTAAAAGCAAAATTCCCGCAGACGTTTTTTCGCTGCGGGTTTTATATTGAAAAAAAGCCGTTCTTCCGCCGGGCAGGTCTGCTCCTTCCGGCGCTACTTTGCCGTACGGAAGATCAGCTTTTTCAGCGCAGGCCAGCTGAGCGGCATCAGGGGATACAGATAGGAATGGCCGCTGAGGGTCTTTGTGGATGCGATGAGGGCAAGACCTGCCAGAAGGCCCCCCAGAAGACCCCATATGCCCGTCACCATGGCGCCGATCAGCATCAGGACCCGGATGAACTTGATGCCGTAGGCCAGCTCGATGCTGGGCTGGGTGAAGGAAGCCAGTGCGACCACGGCCATCATAAGAATGGTCTGGGGGATGAACCAGCCCGACTCCACAGAAAACTCTCCCAGGATCAGGGCGCCGATGACGGAAAGAGACATGCCCAGAGACTCCGGCGTGTTGAGGGACGCCAGTTTCAGACCGTCGATAGCCAGCTCCAGCAGGATAAACTGCCAGAAGACCGGCAGGGCGTAGGGATCCTTGGGCGTGATGAAATCGATGTCAGCAGGAGCCGGTATGTCACCCTCGGCGATCAGCATGTATACCGGCGTCAGAAGCAGGATGACCAGCATGTTCAGGATCCGGAGCAGGCGCAGATAGTTGCCCGTGATCAGGGGGAAATAATAGTCGTCCACATCCTGAGCGAAATCGAAGATGCCCACGGGGAGCAGAACGACCGTGGGAGAATTGTCCACGACGATGGCGATCTTGCCTTCCGTAAGATGGGCACTGACGATATCGGGACGCTGGGTATAGCGTACCTTGGGGAAAGGATTGATCTTTCCCTTTCGTTTTCCTCCGTTCAGTGTCAGGATCAGCTGATCGATGATCGACTGTTCGCCTATGGACACGCTGTCCATGTGTATTGCCGAAAGGCCATGACTGATCCTGTCCACCAGAGCCTGGTCTGCGACACCTTTCATGTAGCACAGGGACACATCTGTCCGGGACTTTTCACCGATGGTATGCCGCTTGAAAATCAGGCGGTTATCCCGGATCCTGCGGCGGATCAGGCCCAGATTAGACATGAAGTTTTCTGTAAAACCGTCTTTTGCACCGCGCAGCGTCTTCTCCTTTTCCGGCTCTTCCACGCCTCTCTGGGGATAACTTCTGGTATCGGCGACGATGATTTTGTCAAATCCGTCAAGGATGATGGGAGTCAGGCCGGAATAGAGAAACTTCACCGCCTTGTCGATATCGGTCTCTGCGGAACTGTTGATGAACGGAAAAAGCTCTGCCATGAACTGGTCCGCAGACCGGATTTTCTCCATCTTTTCCCGGGGAACTGCCATGAGAAAGCTGAACAGCAGCTGCTGCATCTCGCTGTTTGTCAGGCCGTCAATGAAATACAGCCTCCCGGGGCGTCCGCCGATGGATACGGGACGCTCCACCAGGTCCAGAGCTTCCCCCAGAGGGAGCTGCCCTGCAAAGTGATTCAGGAAAAACTGGTACCGGTTTTCGCACATGATAAGAAATCCTCCTTGCTGTCAGAAGATATTTTGTCAAAAAACTTGAAATCTATGCATATGCAAGTATATAATAAAATGGACTATGCAGATAAGATGGTCGCAATGAAAATTACCAGATGGAGGTTTTGATAAATGGATTACAGCAGATTAGCAGAACTGTTATTCCCGGGCATAGAGAAGACACCGGAGGACTATGAGGCCATGTATCCTCAGCGCAGTCTTCCTGAGGGCGCCATGGTCACCAGACTGGGACCGAGCCCTACAGGTTTCATTCACCTGGGCAACCTTTACGGCGCCTTTGTTGACGAGCGTCTGGCCCATCAGAGCGGCGGCGTCTTCTATCTGAGAATAGAAGATACCGATGACAAGAGATATGTGGAAGGTGCGGTGGATATCATCATCAACTCCCTGCGGTTCTTCGGAATAGACTTCGATGAGGGCGCAGGTCTGGACGGCGATACCGGTGACTACGGAGACTATACCCAGAGTCACAGAGGGGAAATCTACCAGTGCTTTGCAAAGAGACTGGTGGCCGAAGGAAAAGCATATCCGTGTTTCCTGACGGAAGAAGAGATCGCAGAGATCAGAGCCGGGCAGGAGGCCGCCAAAGCCAACCCGGGTATCTACGGAGAATATGCCAGGAGCAGAGAACTGTCCTATGAGGAGATAGAAGAAAGAATCCAGGCCGGACAGCCTTATGTCGTCCGTCTGCGCTCAGACGGAAATCCGGATCAGACCGGAGATGATGTGCGCCGGATCCATGTAAAGGATGCCGTCAGAGGGGTTCTGGAAATGCCGGAGAACTTCCAGGATGTGGTCATTCTCAAGGCTACAGGGATTCCGACTTACCATTTCGCCCATGTGGTGGACGATCATCTTATGCGGACGACCCATGTGGTCAGAGGCGCAGAATGGCTGCCGTCTCTGCCGATCCATGTGGAACTCTTTGAGAAGCTGGGATGGGAGCCGCCTGTATACTGCCACACCGCCCAGCTGATGAAGCTGGACGAGGAAGGCAACAAGAGAAAGCTGTCCAAGAGAAAGGATCCGGAGCTTTCCCTGGACTACTACAGAAATCAGGGTTATCATCCGGCAGCAGTGAGAGAATACCTGCTGACTATCCTCAACTCCAACTTCGAGGAATGGAGAATGGAAAACCCGGATGCGGACATCGATGCATTCCGCTTTACTACGGAAAAGATGAGCAACTCCGGAGCACTCTTCGACCTGAACAAGCTCAACGATATCAGCAAGGACGTGCTGCTGCGGATCCCGGCAGGGGAGCTCTTCGATTTCCTGAAGGGCTGGGCAGAGGAGTTCAGACCGGAGATTCTCCATATCTTTGACGACAGGGAATACCTGGAGAAAATCCTGGATCTGGGCAGAAAGGACCAGAAGCCGAGAAAGGATCTGATCTACGCACAGCAGATCGTGGATTTCATCAGTTACTTCTTCGACGAACTCTTTGAAATTCAGGATCAGATGCCTGCCGAAGTTCCTGCCGAAGATATTCCTGCCATTCTGAACGGCTACCTCGGAACCTATGATCACAGCGATGACCAGAGCCAGTGGTTCGACAAGATCAGAAACCTGGCGGTAGAGCTGGGTTATGCGGCCAAGCCGAAGGATTTCAAGAAGCATCCTGAGGATTACAAAGGTCACGTGGGCCATGTCAGCACCGTGATCAGAATCGCCCTCATGGGCCGCAGCCAGTCGCCGGATGTCTGGGAAATTCAGCACATTCTCGGCGAGGCGAAGACCAGGAGCAGAATCGAAGGCTATATGAGCAGATAAAAGAATACAAAAGAACGTAAAAACCCCTGACCGGGGAAGGGCAGCCGTCTGTCCGACGATCCCGGGCCGGGGGTTTTTGTAGTTTTTGTGAAGATGAAAATTGACCGTTGACAATTCCCCTTTCACCTGTTATTCTATTTAAAGATTTTTAATTAAAATTTTTTAAGTAAATTATTTTAATTAAAAAATCTGAACAGGCTGCCGAAGGGCAGAAATGAGTATGAAGATAAAGGAGAATATAAAAATGAAATTTGAAGAAGTAAAAGAAATCATGGTTGACACTTTAGGATGCGACGAGGCAAAGATCGAAATGGAAGCAAGTCTTTCAGACGACCTGAACATCGACTCTCTGGATGCGGTGGAACTGGTCATGGCCATCGAGGAGAAATACGGAATCAAGATTCCTGACGAAGAGCTGGGCAATATGAAGAAAGTTGCAGACATCGTGGCAGCCATCGAGAAGTATCAGGCATAAGCCATGAAGCAGCAGGAATATCTCGAGCTGATCTCCAGGTTTGAAACCTCCTCCCTGACCTGCCTGGAGATCGAAGAGGAATCGTTTAAAATCCATATGGAAAAGAACCCGGCTGCACCTGCAGCACAGACCGGCGCAGCTCCTGTCCGGCAGGAGACTGCCGGGGAGAAGGAGCAGCCGTCAGATTCTGCACCAGACAGCGGGTTCTGCCTGATCAAAGCGCCCCTGGTGGGCGTTTTCTATGCAGCTCCGTCTCCGGAGGAGTCTCCCTTTGTGCAGACCGGGGACCGGGTGGAAAAAGGACAGGTGCTGTGCCTTATAGAAGCTATGAAGATGATGAACGAGCTGAAATCGCCGGTCAGCGGCATCGTGCGCACCATCACCGGTGTCAACGGCCAGCTGGCGGAATACGGTCAGGTGCTCTTTGAGGTGGAGCCATGCTGAAGCGGGTACTGGTGGCAAACCGCGGAGAAATCGCGGTACGGATCATCCGGGAATGCCTGGACAGTTCCGTGGAGGCAGTGGCCGTTTATTCCGAAGCCGACAGTCAGGCCCTTCATGCCATTATCGCAAGCAGAAGCGTCTGTATAGGGCCGGGCAGAGCATCGGAAAGCTATCTTTCCATCGGCAGTCTCATCGAAGCCGCAAAGGGAACCGGCTGCGACGCCATTCACCCTGGCTTCGGCTTTCTGTCTGAAAACAGCGATTTCGCCAGAGCCTGCGAAGAGGCCGGCATCAAATTCATCGGGCCCTCTTCTGATGTCATAGACCGGATGGGAAGCAAGGCGGCAGCCCGCGAGCTGATGAAGCAGGCAGGCGTTCCCGTGGTTCCCGGCTCGGACGGCATCGTAAAAGATGCAGAGGAAGCGGCAGAGATCGCAGACAGTATCGGTTACCCGGTTCTTCTCAAAGCCTCCGCAGGCGGCGGAGGAAGAGGCATGCGGCGTGTGGACTGCCGTGAACAGGTGAAAGAAGCCTACGATGCCGCGTCCCTGGAAGCGAGAAACTGTTTCGGAAACGGGGAGATGTACGTGGAGAAGCTCATCGAAAACCCCCGTCATATCGAGTTTCAGATCCTGGCCGACAGCTTCGGAAACACCATCCACCTCTATGAGAGAGACTGCTCTATCCAGAGGCGCAATCAGAAGCTGGTGGAGGAGGCTCCGGCATGGGGACTGCCGGCAGAGCTGAGAGAGGAGATGGGACGGGCCGCAGTCCGTGCGGCGCAGGCATGCGGATATGAGAACGCAGGAACAGTAGAGTTTGTCGTCGACAGAGACAACCGCTACTATTTCATAGAGATGAACACCAGGATCCAGGTGGAGCATCCCGTTACGGAGATGATCACCGGCGTCAACATCGTCAGAGAGCAGCTCCGCATCGCAAGCGGCCTGCCCCTGGGCATATCCCAGGAGGATGTGAAGATTCAGGGACATGCCATAGAATGCCGTATCACGGCGGAGAAAGTCTTCGAAGACTTCATGCCGTGTCCGGGAAAGATCGAATTCATTCATTTTCCGGCCGGCGCGGGGATCCGGGTGGACAGCGCCCTGTACAACGGCTGCGAGATCAGCCCTTATTACGACTCCATGGTGGCCAAGGTCATCGCCCGGGGAGAGACCCGGCTGGAGGCTGTGCGGAGAATGCGCAGGGCACTGGAGGAGATGGTGATCACCGGTGTGGAAACCACACTGCCGGTGCAGCATCTACTGATGTATAACCAGGATTTTCTGAGAGGCGGATATGACACAGGCTTTATCCAGTCCCGCCTTCCGGAAATCCTGAAAATCTACGAAGAGGCAGGTGGCAGAGATGAATCCGTTTAAAAGAAAGCGCGATCTTCTGGACAATCTTCGGGAGCTGGGAAGCCAGGATCAGCTGCAGCAGTGTCCGGTATGCGGCACGGGAAGCCGCAGATCAGAGCTCGCAGGACAGATGTATGTCTGTCCGGCCTGCGGCCACCACTATACTGTAACAGCAAAATACAGAATAAAAACTCTGTTGGACAAAGGCTCTTTCAAAGAAATCTGCAGAAGTCTGTCGGGAAACAATCCTCTGGACTTTCCCGGCTACGAGGAGAAGACAGAATCACAGAGAGAGAAGACCGGCCTGAAAGAGGCCGTCATCTGTGGAACTGGGAAAATCGACGGTATCAAAACCGTGCTCTGCGTCATGGACGGACGTTTTCTCATGGGAAGCATGGGAACGGCTGTCGGCGAAAAGATAACCAGAGCCTTCGAATATGCGACGAAAAACCGTCTTCCTATCATCGTCTTTTCCGCATCAGGCGGAGCCAGAATGCAGGAAGGGATCCTGTCACTGTTTCAGATGGCAAAGACTGCGGCGGCAGCAGAAAGACACAGCGAAGAAGGCCTGCTGTATGTTTCTGTCCTGACCCATCCGACTACGGGCGGCGTTACAGCCAGCTTTGCCAGTCTGGGCGACATCATACTGGCGGAGCCTCATGCTCTGATCGGCTTTGCCGGACCGAGGGTCATCGAGCAGACCATAGGCCAGTCTCTTCCGGAGGGATTTCAGAGAGCAGAATACCTCCAGGAGCACGGCTTTGTGGACTGCGTCACCGACAGAAGAAAGCTGAGGGATCAGCTTAGCCTGATTCTGCAGATTCACGACAGGAGGGGAAAGAAATGACCGGAAAAACCTTGACAGCAGCACAGAGAGTCGCTCTGGCCAGACATCCGGAGAGACCCTCTGCCAGAGAATACATAAACGCCATAATAGACGATTTCCTGCCTCTGTGCGGAGACCGGTGCCACGGAGAAGACGGTGCGGTTACAGGCGGTATAGGATTTTTTCACGGACATCCTGTGACGGTGATCGGCACGCAGAAGGGAAAAAGTCTGGAGGAGAATCTGACCTGCCGCTTCGGCATGGCCGGCCCTGAAGGCTACAGAAAAGCCGTCCGTCTGATGAAGCAGGCGGAGAAGTTCAGACGGCCTGTAATCACCTTTGTGGATACGCCGGGTGCATATCCGGGTCTGGAGGCTGAACAGGAAGGGCAGGGCGAAGCCATTGCCCGATCCATCGCCTGCATGTCCAGACTGAAGGTTCCCTGCGTCGCGGTCTTCATCGGAGAAGGCGGAAGCGGCGGGGCCCTGGCTCTGGGAACGGCGGACCGGATTATCATGCTGGAGAACAGCATCTTTTCGATTCTGTCCCCCGAAGGGTTCGCCAGCATCCTGTGGAAAGACGCCTCCCGCCACGAGGAGGCGGCGGAACTGATGCGGCTGACCGCCCGGGATCTCTATGATCTGGGTGTCTGCCACAGCGTGGTTCCCGAAGGGGAAGGCGGCGCCCATGAGAACAGAGAACTGGTTTTCCACCGGGTGGAAAGAGAAATAGAAAGAGCCCTCTCTGACCTTGCCGGAACCAGCGGCACCGCTCTGGTGAAGCAGAGGTACAAGGCGCTGAGAAATGTGGGAAATTTCAGGAACAGAAAAGAAAGGACAGAGTATGGCGGGAATTAAGATAATCGGCCTGGGCAGCGCCCGGGGCGAGAAGACAGTAACCAACGATGACCTTGCCGGGATAGTGGATACCAGCGACGAATGGATCCGGAGCAAAAGCGGGATCCGTTCCAGATACTTTGCTGAAAAGCAGGACAACCGCGACATGGCGGCGGCAGCGGCGGAGCAGGCCCTGGAAAGATCAGGGGTAAGCAGAGAGAAGATCGCTTTCTGTATCGTCTGCACCTTCACGCCGGATGACCAGACTCCGGCTGTCTCCTGCAGCGTGGCGGGAAAGCTGGGGCTTCCGGAACACATCCTGGCGGTGGATCTCAACGGAGCATGCAGCGGCTTTATCTACGGATGCCAGATGGCGGAAGGTCTGCTGGCAGCGTCTGCTGACGGAGAGGAAAAATATGCCCTTGTCATAGGAAGCGAGAAAATCTCACCTTTTATGGATATGACAGACAGAGGGACCTGTGTTCTCTTCGGAGACGGAGCGGGTGCGGCGGTTCTTGCCTATGACCGGGAAGCACAGTCGGCCTGGTTCGGCGGCTGCCTTCCTGACAGAGAGGTGCTCCACTGCAGCAGAGGCGGATATATCGAGATGGGCGGGCAGGAGGTCTACCGCTTTGCGGTAAGCAAAGTGCCCCATGCCATCGAGGGAGTTCTGCGGCAGGCGGGTCTCACGGAAAAGGACATCGATTACTTCGTCTGCCATCAGGCAAACGAGAGAATCATAGACAATGCGGCAAGACGCATAACGGACAGAAAGGACAAGTTCTACAAGAACCTGTACACCTACGGCAACACTTCGGCGGCCAGTATCCCGATCGCCCTCTGCCAGATGGAAGAAGAAGGACTTCTCAGAGAAGGAGCCAGACTGGTCTGCACTGGCTTCGGTGCAGGACTGACCTACGGGTGTATGCTGATCACGAGATAAAAGGAAATACGGAAAATGAAAATCAATGAAATTATAAACATAGAATTCCCCGTTTTTCAGGGAGGTATGGCCAATATCGCCACAGGAGAATTCGCTGCAGCGGTGTCCAATGCCGGTGCCCTGGGAATCATCGGAGCAGGGGGAATGAATGCACAGACCCTGCAGGAACATATCAGAAAATGCAAGACGCTGACAGACCGGCCTTTCGGCGTCAACATCATGCTGATGAATCCGGAGGCAGAGAAGATGGCGGAAGTGGTCATTGAGGAGAAAGTGGCGGTGGTGACCACCGGCGCAGGTAATCCGGGAAAATTTGTTGAGGCGTGGAAGAATGCCGGTATCCGGGTGTTCCCGGTGGTTTCATCTGTGGCCCTTGCAAAGCGTCTGGCGGGACTGGGAGTCGACGGTGTCATCGCAGAGGGCTGTGAAAGCGGCGGCCATATCGGAGAACTGACCACCATGGCCCTGGTTCCTCAGGTCTGCGACAGCGTGGATATTCCTGTTCTGGCGGCAGGCGGCATCGCCTGCGGAAGACAGATGGCCGCAGCCTTTGCGCTGGGAGCCTGCGGTGTGCAGATCGGGACCTGTCTGCTGGCAAGCGAAGAATGTCCCATCCATCAGAATTACAAGGAAGCTGTTGTCAAGGCAGGGGATAATTCCACCATCGTTACGGGACGGTCGGCAGGAGCACCTGTGCGCTGTCTGAAAAATCCTATGACCAGGACCTATGTGAAGATGGAGAAAGAAGGCGCATCACTGATGGAGCTGGAAAAATTCACCCTGGGTTCTCTGAGAAAGGCGGTCGTGGACGGCGATGTGAAAAACGGTTCACTCATGGCCGGACAGGTCAGCGGAATGGTGAGAGAGATCCGTCCGGTGAGACAGATACTGGAGGATATGGTAAAAGAATATGAGCAGATCAGATAAGCTGAGCAGACTGAAAGTTCCGGTGATCCAGGGCGGCATGGGAATCGGAATATCCCTGGGAGGCCTTGCAGGAGCTGTGGCTTCCTGCGGCGGCATGGGAGTCATTTCCACCGCCAACATAGGATTCCGGGAACCGGACTTTTATGAAAATACAGATGAGGCAGACCGGCGCTCTCTGATCAGAGAGATACGCAAAGCCAAGGAGATCGCAAAAGGAAGAGGGCTCATCGCTATCAACGCCATGGTGGCCACCACCCGCTATGATCTGATGATAAAGACGGCCTGTGAAGAAGGCATCGATGCCATAATTTCCGGTGCGGGACTTCCCCTGCGGCTGCCTGAGCTGACAAAGGGCTTCGACGTGCTGATCGCCCCGGTGGTATCCAGCGGGAGAGCTGCGAAGACGCTGCTGGGAATCTGGCAGAAGCGGCACGGAAGAAAAGCTGATTTTGTTGTCGTAGAGGGCAGTCAGGCCGGCGGACATCTGGGCTTTGACAGGCAGGAAGTAGAGGAAGGAAGGGCTGAGCCGCTGCCGGAGCTGGTAAGGCAGGTGGCCCAGCAGTGTGCAGATACGCCAGTCTTTGCGGCGGGCAGCGTCTTTGACCGCAGCGACATGGCTGCATGCAAGGCCGCAGGCGCACAGGGCGTGCAGATCGCCACACGGTTCATCGCCTGCAGAGAATGCGATGCGGAGCAGGGTTTCAAGGACGTCATACTGGAGGCAGAAAAGGATGATATGATGATTCTGAAAAGTCCTGTAGGTATGCCGGGAAGAGGGCTTGCAACACCTCTGATGAAAGCCGTGGCAGACGGAAAGCGTTTTCCGCCGAAGCGGTGCGTGCGGTGCATCCACACCTGTAATCCGGCAGAAACACCTTACTGTATCAATCAGGCGCTGATTGCGGCCTGCGAGGGAAATTACGAGGAAGGACTGTTTTTCTGCGGCGGAAATGTGGGTC
>JBJESV010000035.1:0-3415 GCA_051882975.1 Emergencia sp. | reverse complement strand
GCCTGCGAGGGAAATTACGAGGAAGGACTGTTTTTCTGCGGCGGAAATGTGGGTCGCGTCAGCGAGATGACCACGGCCGCCGAGCTGATGGAGGAACTGTCTGAGGAATGGAGAGAAGCATGAAATTAGGAATTGTATTTGCCGGCCAGGGAAGTCAGACTCCCGGCATGGGCAGGGATTTTTATGAGATATCGGAAGAATTCAGACGAGTTTTTGATCTTCTTCCGGATGCACAGAAAAACGCGGCATTTGAAGGACCGGCGGAGATCCTCTCCGATACGAGAAACACCCAGCCTGTCATGGTTGCTTTTGCAGCAGGCGTCAGCGCACTGCTCCTGCCGGAACTGGAGAAGCTGGGTATCGCTCCTGCCATGACGGCGGGACTGAGCCTTGGAGAATATTCGGCTCTGGAGGCGGCCGGTGTCTTTGATGCAGAGACCGCAGTGCGCCTGGTCACCCTGAGAGGGAAGGCCATGGCGGAAGCTGCCGAAGGTGTGGACTGCGCCATGAAGGCGGTGCTGAATCTGGACAGAGAGATTCTGGCACAATGCTGCAGGCAGGCCGCTTCTGAGGGTCTGGTGCAGATTGCCAACTACAACTGTCCGGGTCAGATCGTCATAGCAGGAGAGAGGGAAGCCGTGGATGCGGCTGCACAGCTGGCCACGGAAAAGGGCGCAAAGAGATGTGTGCCTCTGGCTGTCAGCGGCCCGTTCCATACGGATTTCATGAAGCCGGCGGCTGCGGTGCTTCACGAAGCCTTTGAGAAGACGGAATTCGGAGAAATGGCTTTTCCTGTGATCTTCAACTGCACGGGAAAGACACTGCAGCCGGGCGAGACCGTGGCTTCCATGCTGGAAAAGCAGGTCTGCAGCAGCGTGTATTTTGAGGATACCATCCGTCTCATGGCGGAGAACGGCATCGACACCATCATCGAGGTGGGACCGGGAAGGGCCCTGTCCGGCTTCGTCAGAAAAACGGAAAAGAATATAAAAGTTCTGAACATAGAGAAGGCTGAGGATCTGGAGAAGGTTCTCGGAGAACTGAAAGGAGCGTGCACAGCGTGAAGGGAAGAACAGCTGTTGTGACAGGCGGCAGCCGGGGAATCGGCAGAGCGGTATGTCTGTCTCTGGCCGGCAGAGGCGCCAGCCTGGTGATCAATTATGCGGGAAACCGTCAGGCCGCAGAGGAGACTGCAGCAGCCTGCAGAGACCTTGGCGCTGAGATCCTGCTGGTTCAGGGAGATGTGGCGCAGGCAGAGGACTGCACCCGCATCGCTGAAGCGGCTATGGAAACCTTCGGCCGAATCGACATACTGGTCAACAACGCGGGCATCACCAGAGACAATCTGCTGATGCGCATGAGTGAAGAGGATTTTGATAAAGTCATCGAGACCAATCTGCGGGGCAGTTTCCTCATGATGAAGGCTGTCAGCCGCCAGATGATGAAGCAGCGCTACGGGCGCATCGTCAACACTTCTTCCGTCGTGGGTCTGATGGGAAACGGCGGACAGGTCAATTATGCGGCCAGCAAGGCAGGCGTCATCGGCATGACGAAGTCCTTTGCAAGGGAAGTGGCCAGCCGGAACATCACAGTTAACGCGGTTGCACCCGGTTTCATCCGGACAGATATGACTGCGGCTATGAACGAGGCGGCTGCAGAAGCGGCAGCATCTGCCATTCCGGCAGGGCGCATGGGAACGCCGGAAGATGTGGCGGCAGCCGTATGTTTTCTGGCATCGGAAGAAGCAGGCTATGTGACAGGACAGGTCCTTGCCGTGGACGGCGGAATGTACTGATTCGACGCAGCACGGTCAGCAGATAAGGAGAGAATGATGAAGAGAAGAGTTGTGATTACGGGCATGGGAGCCCTTTCTCCCATTGGAAATACAGCGGCAGAGACCTGGGAAGCCGCAAAAAACGGCGTCTGCGGCATCGACTATATCACCAGCTTCGATGCTTCTGAACAGAAGGTCAGCGTTGCCGGCGAACTGAAGAACTTTGATATCACAGACTATATGGACAAGATGTCCGCAAGGAGAACTGCGCGGTTCACCCAGCTGGCGCTGATTGCGGCAAGAGAAGCCATGGCACAGGGCGGACTGGATATGGCATGTGAAGACCCTTCACGCTGCGGCGTCAACGTATCCAGCGGAATCGGCGGGCTGCCGGTAATCGAGGCGGAGCATACCAAAGGGCAGAAACGTGGATTTGACAAGGTTTCACCTCTGTTCGTACCTATGGCCATCGTCAATATGGCTTCAGGGAGCATCGCCATCGAGTTCGGCTTCAAGGGAAGCTGCACCTGCGTGGTGACTGCCTGCGCTTCGGCCACCAACGCCATCGGAGAGGCCTTCCGGCAGATCAGAGACGGATATGCGGACATCTTTCTGACCGGGGGCAGCGAGAGCTGCATCAGTGAGCTGGGCATCGGCGGATTCACCTCCATGAAGGCCCTCTCTGAATCGGACGATCCGAAAAGGGCTTCTATTCCTTTCGATAAAGACAGAAACGGATTTGTCATGGGAGAAGGTGCCGGCGTGCTGCTCCTGGAGGAGTATGAGCATGCGAAAGCCAGAGGTGCCAGGATACTGGGAGAAATCGCAGGTTACGGCGTCAGCTGTGATGCCAATCACATGACAGCCCCGCTGGAAGACGGAAGCGGCGCAGCGGCCTGCATGAAGGCGGCCCTTGCGGATGCGGGCATCAAGCCGGAGCAGGTAGGCTACATCAATGCCCACGGCACATCCACGCCGATGAACGACAAATGTGAGACACTGGCTGTCAGAACGGCATTTGGCGATGCTGCGAACAGCCTGCTCATGTCCTCCACCAAATCCATGACAGGACATCTGCTGGGCGCATCCGGCGCTGTAGAGGCCGTCATCACCGTCAGCGCACTGCAGGATCAGACTGCGCCTCCGACCATAGGCTGCAGGGAGCAGGACCCGGCGTGCAATCTGGATATCGTGGCGGGATGCGCCCGGTCCATGGAGACGGAATACGCTATGAGCAATTCCCTGGGATTCGGCGGACATAACGCATCAGTTATCTTCAGGAGGGCAGAATAATATGGAACTGGACATCAGACAGATACAGGAGATCCTTCCGCATCGCTATCCGTTTCTTCTCATCGACAGAGTGACGGATATGGAGAAGGGAAAATGGGCACGCGCCGTCAAATGCGTCACGGCCAACGAACCATTTTTTCAGGGGCATTTTCCGGGGAGACCGGTCATGCCCGGCGTGCTGATCATGGAGGCTCTTGCCCAGACCGGTGCGGTCGCCATCCTTTCCGAAGAGGAGAACCGGGGAAAGCTGGTGGTCTTCGGCGGAATCAGGAACTGCCGGTTCAGACGGCAGGTGATCCCGGGAGATGTGCTGGAGCTTTACTGTGAGATGACGGACAGAAGAGGTCC
>JBJESV010000034.1:0-15574 GCA_051882975.1 Emergencia sp. | reverse complement strand
TATTTGTTATAATGACAGTATACCACAAATCAGAGGGGAATCATCACATCTTCTTCACAGAAAAGCGATAGAAAACATACAAATGCGGTGTAAGATATATAGAAAGCAAATCGGAGGCAGAATGATATGAACGGATTGAGATACAGGATATACAGATTCATGCAGGGGAGAAGAGGCATCGACCAGTTCGGCAGGTTCCTGCTCATCACAGCGCTGGCGCTGATGTTCCTGTCCATGTTCCTGGGACGGATCCCGGCGGCATATTACATAACCTACTATCTGGGACTGGCGGTTTTCATCTACGGATACTACAGAGCCTTTTCCAGAAATCTGTACAAGCGTGAGATGGAGAACAACCGCTATCTTGCCCTGAAATACAGGGTGACAGGGGGAAAATCCTTTCAGCAGAGGCGTTATGAGCGGAAATACTATGCTTATTTCAAATGTCCGGGCTGCGGACAGAAGATGCGTGCACCTAAAGGAAAGGGAACGATCCGCGTAAAGTGCCATACCTGCAATACGGAATTTCAGAAAAAGGTATAAGCCTCGAATCGGCTGACGACAGTAGGAAATGGAGAAACAGCGATGGAAGAAAAAGAAAGAGCGATAGATGAAGCGACAGAAAAGATGATGCGCGAGAACGAAGCGCGTCTTTATGAGGTTTTCCGGCGGCTGGGGATCACGGACTACAAGGTCTATGAGCACAAGGCTGTCTACACGATACAGGAAATGGAGGAAGAAGGGCTGGAGATGCCCGGGCTCAATCTGAAAAACCTGCTTCTCAAGGACAAGAAGACTGGAGATTATTTCCTTCTGATCCTGGACGAAAAACGCAAAATGGATGAAAAGCACTTCAGAGAAGTGGCAGGATGGAAAAAGGTCCGGTTTGCGACTTCAGAGGAGCTTATGGAGGTTCTGGGTCTGATCCCGGGTTCGGTGACGCCTTTTGGCCTGATCAACGACAGAGAAGGCAGAGTCAGCGTGGTGCTGTGCAGAGAGATCACACATGCGCCGGACGAGGAACCGGTCAATTTTCATCCCAACAGAAACACAGCCACACTGGCCCTTTCAAAGAAAGACTTTATCAGGTTTCTGGAAGATGCGGGATGCCCGGTCTTCTGGGAGGAATAGAATATCAGAGAAAAGGACGCTGCATCAGTGCAGTGTTTTTTTATGAAAAGATTGAGAAACATGTGAACGAATTTACGTTAAGTGCAGCCGGCACCCTTATGCTGGCACTGTCAGTTCTCACCGCAGCCGTCGTCAGACTTTCGCTGACAGATGTGGTGAACGGACTGGAGAAGATCTCATAACAGATGAAAAGCTCTGCGGGGCGGAAGCTGTGTACGCCTGCGCAGAACTTTTGTTTACTGCTTTGGTGCCTTATTTCATGGTTCCGTTCTTTATGTAGTTCACATGCCAGGAGAGGGCTTCCTCCAGGATGTGAGGAGTCTGCAGAGGACTCTGGCTGCAGGCCCTTTCGAAATAATCCATCAGCTTGTCCCGATAATCCGGATGGGCACAGTTGTTTATGATTTTCACTGCGCGCTCTCGAGGACTCAGTCCTCTGAGATCGGCATATCCCTGTTCTGTCACGATGACCATGACATCGTGCTCCGTGTGGTCCACGTGGGAGACCATAGGTACGATGGAAGAGATTGCGCCGCCTTTTGCCAGGGATGCAGTGGTGAAGATGGTGATGGAGCCGTTCCGGGCGAAATCTCCGCTGCCGCCGATACCGTTCATCATGGAAGAGCCGTTGACGTGGGTGGAGTTGACATTTCCGTAAATATCCACCTCCAGGGCCGTGTTCATGGCGATGACGCCCAGACGGCGGATGACTTCCGGATTGTTGCTGATCTCTTCCGGGCGGAAAATGATTTTGCCCCGGTAGATCTCCGCTTCTCTGTCAAACTGCTCTTTCATCTCCGGAGAAGGGGAAATCGATGTGGTGGAGGCCACGGAAGCCTTGCCGCTTTTCAGGAGTTCCAGCATGGAATCCTGAACGACTTCCGTATAGCATGTGAGATCGTGGAAGTCGGAATCGAGGAGGCCGTAGAGCACTGCGTTCGCCACGCTGCCGACGCCGGACTGAATCGGAAGCAGGGTGTCCGTCAGTCTTCCCGCAGCGACCTCGCCTTCGAGAAAACTGATGATGTTGGCAGCGATTTTCTTTGCATTATCGTCGATAGGAGCCAGCGGACGGACTCCGTCCTGCAGATCTGTGATGACCACTGCGGCGATTTTATCCATGCCGCATTCCATATACGGCTTGCCGATGAGGTCTCCCGGATGGGTGATGCCGATGGGCTTTCTGTGAGGCGGATTGTCCATGATGAGACAGTCATGCATGCCTTCCAGCGCCATGCTCTGGTGCAGATTCAGCTCCACGATAACCTTTTCTGCCTGTCGGATAAAAGAGGGGGCGTTGCCCACGGCGGTGGTCGGGATCAGATCTCCGTTTTCTGTAATGGCAAGAGCTTCGACGATGGCGATGTCAACCGGAGGCACTGTTCCGTAGTTGACGTACTGGGTGGAATGGGACAGGTGCATGTCGGTATATGAGACCTGGCCCCTGTTGATGGCCTGACGGATCGTCTTATTGGTAAGATAGGGAAGGCGTTTTCTGATCATCCCTGCTTCGGTCAGGGCGGTGTCGATCTCCGGACCCACGGAGGCGCCGGAATAGAGATCGATTCTGATCTTCTCCCCGTTCTTTCCCCGCTCTGCCAGTGCGGCGGGAACGGCTTTCGGATAGCCGGAAGGTGTGAAACCGCTGACGCCTATCACCATGCCGTCTTCGATGAGCTCCGCCGCAGCTTCCGCCGAGGTGATCAGGTCGTAGGCCTTTTCGTTTCTGATTCTTTCTTTTAATCTGGGATCAAATTCCATGACAGTTTTCCTCCTCGAAAGATTTTTCCAATCTATCTCCCATCATAGCATCTGAATCGGGGCGCCGCAACGGAGACTTTGTATTCTTTTTGCATATTGGTTTTTTGGTATTTTTGCTGTATAATGTATGAAATAAGAGTAGAGCCCAGGAAAGATGAGAAAGGAAAAACATGAGAAAGACCAAGATCGTATGTACCATCGGCCCGGCGTCCAGAGATCCGGAAACACTGAGACAGATGCTGCAGGCCGGCATGAACGTGGCGCGTCTGAACTTTTCACACGGGACCCACGAGGAGCATAAGGAAACCATAGAGACTTTCCGCAGGATCAGAGATGAGCTGGGTCTGGCGGCCGCCGTGCTGCTGGACACAAAAGGACCGGAAATCCGTGTCAGGGATTTTGCGGACGGATCTGTTGCACTGGAAAGCGGACAGGAATTCACCCTGACCACCAGAGATGTCGTGGGAACCAGAGAAATCGTCTCCGTCACCTATCAGGATCTTCCCAAAGAGGTTGCTCCGGGAAATCTGGTGCTGATCAACGATGGAAAGATCGTCGTCAAGGTGACCCGGACCAGCGATACGGATGTGACGGGAATCGTGGTCCACGGAGGCATCCTCAGCAACCATAAGGGGATCAATCTGCCCAATGTAAAGCTGAACATGCAGTATATCAGTCCTCAGGACAGGGAGGACATCCTTTTCGGCATCGAGAACGATGTGGATTACATTGCGGCCTCCTTTGTCAGAAGCGCTCAGGATGTGCGGGAGGTGCGCAGACTGCTGGACGAGAACGGCGGATCGGAGATCAAGGTCATATCCAAGATAGAAAGCACCCAGGGAATAGAGAACTTTGAAGAGATCCTTCAGCTGTCGGACGGCATCATGGTGGCAAGAGGGGATATGGGCGTTGAGGTGGCTTACGAAAAGCTGCCGGGAATTCAGAAACGGTTCATCAGACGGTGCGTCCAGTCGGGAAAGATGGTCATCACGGCTACCCAGATGCTGGAATCCATGATTACCAGTCCGATCCCCACACGTGCGGAAATCACCGACGTTGCCAATGCGGTCTTCGACGGAACCACAGCAGTCATGCTGTCGGGTGAGACCGCTGCGGGAAAATATCCTCTGGAAGCTGTCAGAACCATGGCGAAAATCGCTGAGCAGGCGGAAATCGATCAGCCGAAGGTTCCGGGCAGGGATCTGATATGGCACGAGATGGATGCCCAGGATGTGACCAATGCGGTGGGCCATGCCGCCTGTACACTGGCAAAGGATATCAGGGCCAGCTCCATCATGGCCATCACGAAGACAGGATACACTGCCAAACGGATGTCCAAGTTCCGTCCGGATATCATGATCATCGGCGCCACGCCGTATGAGAAAACTTTCCATCAGCTTGCTCTGGTCTGGGGCGTGCAGCCCGTCATGGCAAACTACCGTTATGACATAGAGGACCTGTTCGGCCACTGCGCCCGCAAGGCGATCAGAGCCGGACTGATTCAGGAGGGTGACAAGATCGTCATCACTGCAGGTCTGCCTGTGGATGTGCCTGGCAATACCAATATCATCAGAGTGGTGGAGGCGCAGCTGCCCGATGACGGGACAGATCCGGATGCGGATAACCGCTGAAACAGACGATAAGTGAAAATGAGAAGAAAAAATGCCGCAAAGCCGGGGAATACCTGGCTGCGCGGCATTTATCGCATGAAAAAAACATCCTGAAAACAGGAAATCTGAACTGGCTGATCTGCAGTTCAGAGACCGGCTGATCTTACTGGTCGGCAGATTCTTCCCCGTCCTTATCGGATAATACTTTCTCGTATTCGGCAAAAATTGCGTCCTTGATCTTGTTTCTGGTTTCTGAAAGGAGAGGGTGTGCGATATCGCGGAAATCGCCCTCGCCCATTTTGCGGCTCGGCATGGCGATGAACAGACCGTTCTGACCTTCTATGATCTTGATATCGTGAACAACAAACTCATCATCAAAGGTAATGGATACGACAGCTTTCATCTTGCCTTCATCGCTGATCTTGCGGATTCTTACATCGGTTATGTTCATTATTTGACCACCTTTCTTGCCTATGCTTGGTTCATAGATACTATATATTATACAACTTTTAGCAGGTGGTGGCAACAAAAATAACTAAAAAATCTGAAAATTCGGCACAACTTCGATGCGTTTCTGCTCCTCATCCACCTCGCCGAGATAGAGTATGGCAGTGTAATCCTCGATTTTTTTCTTTTCCGGCAGGATGCTGGCGATGGCAATGCCGGTGCCTGCCACGGAGACATCAAACTCGGACAGGATGTCGGCGATGCCTCTGGTGCTGCCGCCTCCCCTCATGAAGTCATCGATGATGATAGCTCTGGAGCCGGGAACCACTGCACGCTTGGAAATGGACATCTTCTGCACCCGGTCGTAGGAACCGGAAAAATAATTTATACTGACGGTGGAGCCTTCTGAGACCTTGGCCTCGCGCCGGATGATCACAAGAGGGAGATCAAGCTGCCATGCGGTCATGGAAGCGAGAGGGATGCCCTTTGTTTCTACTGTAGCCACATAATCGGCGCCGCGGTCTTTGAATTTTTTGGCAAAGATGACGGAAAGCCGCCTGACCAGGTTGGTATCGAACATGATGTCCGATGTGTAGAGAAAGCCTCCTCCGAGGATCCTGCTGCTGTCACGGACACGTCTGCAGAAGTCCTCCTGCAGGGCATTGAGCTGTTCAGCGGTGATATCAGGAACGAAGCGGACGCCGCCCTTTGCGCCGGAAATTGTTTCGATATATCCTGTCCCTGTAGCCCGCACTGACGCATCGGCCAGGCTGATGTCCTCGCTGATGCTGGACTTGGCCGCATCGAAGGCATCGCAGAAATACTGCAGGGAATATAATCTGCTTGGCGTATCTGTCAGAGTCCTGATGATGGCTCCGACACGCTGGGTTCTTTTCATCTTATAGCACCTCCGATATTATCTTACCATAGAACAGGTCCGATGTGGGTCAGAAAATAGAAAAAATATTTTAGAATTGCTATCCATTTCTCTGTCGGTTTATGGTATAATGTCTCTGTGAGACAGACAATTGACATTCCATCCTGCCAGCGTGTATCACCCGCAGGGTTTTGTGCCACAATAGACAGGGGAATCTTAGAGATATTTTGGAGGGATATGACAGATGCTACAGTTATCAGATTACAGAAACATACACTGCATCGGAATCGGAGGCGTGGGACTGTCCGCCATTGCGGAGATCCTGCTGTCAAGGGGATATAATGTATCCGGTTCTGATATGAAGCAGTCAGAAATCACAGACAGCCTGGAGAAACACGGCGCAAGGATTTATATAGGCCATAGAGCGGAGAACGTAGAAGACGCGGATCTGATCGTATATTCTGCGGCCATTGCGGAGGAAAACCCGGAGATCATCAGGGCGAGAGAGAAGAATATTCCGCTGGCAGGCAGAGCAGAGGTCCTGGGAGTTCTCATGGATGATTTTGAGAACAGCATCGCAATCAGCGGCACCCATGGAAAAACTACGACTACCTCTATGGTTTCTTTGATTTTAGAGCATGCCAGACTGGAACCCACGATTCTGGTCGGAGGCAATCTGGCGGAAATCGGCGGCAATGTCAAAGTGGGGAACAGCCAGTATTTCGTGACAGAGGCATGCGAATACAGGGACAGCTTCCTGCAGCTGAGGCCTAAGATCGAGGTCATTCTGAACATCGATTCAGACCACCTGGATTATTTCAAGGATATCGATCATATCGTCAGCTCCTTTGAACGTTTCGCCAAAGCGCTTCCAGAGGGAGGCAAGCTGATCGCCTATGATGCAAATCCGTTCGTGAACAGAATCATCAGGGACATCCCTTCCGCCATCACCTACGGCTACAGCGAAGGCTGCACCTATTCCATCAGCGATGTGGCCTTTGATCAGGAGGGTATGCCTTCCTTTGATATCAGCTGCTGCAGATCACGGCTGGGCAGGGTGAACCTGCAGGTGCCGGGAGAGCACAACATCCTCAATGCAGCTGCTGCCTTTGCATGCTGTCATCAGCTGGGCGTTTCGCCTGAGATCATTACGGAGACGCTGAATCTGTTCCATGGAACACAGCGGCGTTTTGATATCATCGGAACCACAGAAGAGGGTGTACGGCTGGTGGACGACTATGCACATCACCCGACGGAAATCAGAGCAACCCTTTCCGCGGCCGGAAATATCCCGCATCACGAGCTGTGGTGCCTGTTCCAGCCGCACACCTATACGAGGACGCTGGCGCTCTTCGATGAGTTCGCAGACGCCTTTGAAGACGCGGATATCCTGATTCTGGCGGACATCTATGCAGCCAGGGAGAAGGACATCTACAAGATATCCTCCAGAGAACTGGCAGATGAGATCAGAAGGGTCCATCCTGACAAGAAGGTATATTATATGAGCAGTTTTGAGGAAATCGCAAACTATGTGAAGAAGAACGCGGTCCGTGACGATCTGGTCATCACCATGGGCGCCGGGGATATCTACAAGGTCGGCGAGATGATCATCGGCAGATAGACAGAAAACTGAGGACAGGCTTATGAAATTTGAAGAATACGAAAAAAGAGAACGTGAGCGGCTTGCAGTGTGCATCCGCCATCTGGAGGCGGGCGTTGACTTCGTCGACATCCGCACTGCCTATATAGGCGAAGACGTGAAGATCGGAGAAGGAACGCTGATCGGACCGGGCGTCAGTCTGGAAGGAGAAACTGTTATCGGCAGGAACTGCCGTATTCTGCAGGGAAGCAGAATCGTGGATTCTGTTGTGGAAGACGGCGCCGAGATTCAGGCCTCGGTGGTCACGGAAAGCTTTGTGGGAGAAAAAGCGAAAATCGGACCTTTTGCATATCTTCGTCCGAAGAGCCGCATCGGCCGGGAATGCAAAGTGGGAGATTTTGTGGAAGTCAAGAATTCGTCTCTTGGAGACGGTTCAAAGGCATCTCATCTGACTTATATCGGGGATTCAGATGTCGGAAGAGATGTGAATATAGGCTGCGGCGTAGTCTTTGTAAACTATGACGGAACCAGTAAACACCGCTCCACTGTAGGGGACGGCGCGTTTATCGGATGCAATACGAATCTGGTATCGCCGGTAAAGGTCGGAGACGGTGCGTATATTGCAGCAGGCAGCACTGTAACGGAGGAAGTGCCTGAAGACGCACTGTGTGTTGCCCGTGCAAGACAGAGAAATATAGAAGGTTGGGCATCAGAGAAAGGCTTATACAGAAAGAAATAATTTAGCAATCAAGAAAGAAGAGGTGTACTAGACATGAAAAACGGCGCATTTTCAGATTACAAGGTGTTTACGGGAAATTCGCACACAGAACTTGCAGAGGAAATCGCATCGATTATGGGGAAGCCTTTGGGGAAGGCGACCGTGACCAAATTCAGTGACGGCGAAATTTCTGTAAATCTCTGGGAATCTGTAAGAGGTATCGATGTTTACATCGTGCAGCCTACCTGCAATCCTGTCAATGACAATCTGATGGAATTACTGATCATGATTGATGCCATGAAGAGAGCTTCTGCCGGAAGAATCAATGCGGTTCTGCCGTACTACGGCTATGCGAGACAGGACAGAAAAGCAAAAGCAAGAGATCCGATCACAGCCAAGCTGGTTGCCGATCTGATCATGGCAGCAGGTGCTGACCGAGTTGTAACGATGGACCTCCACGCTAATCAGATACAGGGATATTTTGACATCCCCGTGGATCATCTGGTAGGGATGCCGATTCTTGCGAGATATTTCAAGGAAAAGGCGCTGGAAGACCTGACTGTGGTGTCACCTGACCACGGAAGTGTGACCAGAGCCAGGAATATGGCAGAATATCTCAACTGTCCTATCGCGATCGTGGACAAGAGGAGACCGGAGCCTAACAAAAGTGAGATCATGAATATTATCGGCAACATCGAAGGGAAGAACTGTATCATTATAGACGATATGATCGATACAGCGGGGACCATCACCAATGCCGCCAACGCCATCAAGGACATGGGCGCCAAAGCTGTCTATGCATGTGCAACTCATCCGGTTCTGTCGGGACCAGCTGTGGAGCGTATAGAGAAATCCGCCATAGAAGAACTGGTACTGCTGAATACGATTCCGATGCCTGAGGAAAAGAAAATCGAAAAGATGCGTTTTCTGTCTGTAGCACCTCTCTTTGCAGAAGCGATGACCAGAGTATTCACCAACGGCTCGATCAGCAAACTGTTTGACTAATAAATCTGACTGAAGGAACATAAGATACCATGTATGTAATTGCAGGACTGGGGAATCCCGGCAGAAAGTACGAAAACACGAGACATAATATGGGGTTCATCACCATCGATCAGCTGGCTGAAAAGCACGGGATCAAGGTTGACCGCCTGAAATTCAAGGCCCTGACCGGCGAAGGACGGATCGCCGGTCAGAAGGTCCTGCTTGTAAAGCCGCAGACCTTCATGAATCTGAGCGGGGAATCCATCAGAGAGGTCATGCATTTTTACAAGCTGGATCCGGAAAATCTTATCGTTATTTACGATGATATCGATATCGAGACAGGTACGCTGAGGATCCGCAAGTTTGGAAGCGCAGGGACCCACAACGGCATGAAATCTGTGGTGTATCAGCTGCAGTCGGACCGTTTTCCGAGGATCCGTGTCGGCATCGGAAACAGGTCGAAGGGAGAACTGGCGGACTATGTGACCGGAGGTTTTTCCAAGGAGGAAGTGCCGCTTCTGGAAGACGCGGTGACCAGAGCGGTCAGTGCTGTCGAGTGCATTCTTTCGGATGGAATCGATATGGCTATGAACCAGTACAATACAAAGAAAAAGCCGGAACGGGAAAAAAAGAAAACCGGGAAAGCTGACAGAGAAGAAGAGAAAGACGAAAAGAAGGACGATGAATAAAAAGGGAATCATCAATATTTCGGGGATATCTGAAAGCAGATGTGCACCAGTCATTTCCAGACTTGTGAAAGAAGAAGGACAAAGCCTGATCGTTACAGCCACTGCTGCAAGGGCCAATGCATTAGCTTTGAATCTTTCTTTTTTTTCGCAAAAGGAAATTATGGTGCTGCCTGCAGAAGACCAGGTTTTTCTGCGCTATGAGGCCAGAAACCACGACCAGCTCATTGAACGGCTGAAAATACTGAAAGCGCTGAGAACGGGACAGGACTGCATCGTCATTGCCCCTGTTTCTGCTGCTGTGAAAAAGATCACGCCCCACAGATATTTTGAGAGTGTATCTGTGAAACTTTCGCAGGGAGATGATGTGGATCCGGAGCAGATCCGGCAGACTCTGGTCAAAATGGGCTACGAGCGTATGGAACTGGTGGACACAAAGGGCCAGTTTTCCATCCGAGGCGGCATCATCGATATCTTCACACCGGACAGCGAGAATCCGTACAGGGTGGAGCTTTTCGACACAGAAGTGGATTCTATCAGAACATTTGATATTGACACCCAGCGCAGCGTGGAGAATCTGCAGAGTATCGAAATCTACCCGGCGGAACAGATGCTGGCAGATAAAGAAATCTTCAATGACGCGGCCCGGCGGCTGTACAGAGAATACACCGCTCAGGTGAAACGCCTGCTGAAAAAAGGGGAAGAATTCCGCGAGGCGGCGGAAAACCTGCAGAAGCGGCGCGATGAGCTGTGCGAGTACATACAGAGTTCATCCAATCTGCAGCTTCTTGAGAACTATCTCCATTATTTTTATGACGAGACGGAATATCTGTGGGACTATATGGACGGGGGAACCGTCTTCGTCGATGATCCGGACCGGATCTGCGAGTTTCTGGACACCAGGAGCAGAGAACTGAAGGATGACTTTCAGGTGTTTCTGGAACGGGGGCAGGTGGTGCCCAGGGATCTGGAACTTGCCAGTGGAAAAGAGGATTTTTTCAGGATCTATGATTACGGATGCGTCTATGTCCTGACTCCGTTTGCAAAAGCGGTAAAGGGGGTAAATGCCCTGACGGAGGTCCACAGCATAAGGAGCAGGCAGATGTCCGCCTTCAACGGGCGTATGGAACTGCTTGAATCTGAACTGAAGGACTATGTGAAAAAGGGATATCATATCACCATGGTCATAGGCAGCAGGGAGAGGACGGAGAATCTGAAAGAGTTCGTCGAGCGTATCGGGCTTGAAGGAAAGGTCACCTTTGCTGAAGGAACCCTGACCAGCGGAATGGATTTCCCGGATGAAAGACGCTGCTATATATGCGAAAATGATATTTTCACCGGACAGAAGACGGTGCGCAGAAAAAAGAAAAAGAAACACAAGTCGGAGCAGATCCAGTCCTTTTCGGACATGAAGACCGGCGATTATGTGGTGCATGAAAATCACGGCATCGGTAAATTCCTCGGTCTGGAACAGCTTACGGTTCAGGGCGAAAAGAAAGACTATCTGAAGATAAAGTACGCGGGAAACGACATGCTCTATGTTCCGGTGGAGCAGATGGATATCATCCAGAAATATATCGGTTCTGAAGGGGCCGTGCCAAAGGTCAACAAGCTTTCCGGCGGCGAGTGGAAGGCTACAAAGGCCAAAGCCAAGGCTGCGATAGCGGAGATGGCCAGGGAGCTTCTGGATCTTTACGCGCAGAGAAAGATGCAGAAGGGTCATGCTTTCTGTGAGGACACGGTATGGCAGAAAGAGTTTGAGGATGCCTTCCCTTATACGGAAACGGATGATCAGCTCAGATGTATCGAGGAAATCAAGGAGGATATGGAAAGCGCATCATCCATGGACCGTCTGCTCTGCGGAGATGTAGGCTTCGGAAAGACAGAGGTTGCCGCCAGAGCAATGTTCAAATGTATTGCCGACGGAAAACAGGCGGCGGTGCTTGTTCCGACCACGATTCTGGCAAATCAGCACTACTACACCCTGAAGGAGCGCTTTGAGCAGTTCCCGCTGAAGGTGGAGATGCTGTCCAGATTCCGCTCTCCCGCCAGGCAGGAACAGATCATCGATGAACTGAACAAAGGGCAGATCGATCTGATTATCGGCACCCACCGGCTGCTGTCCAAGGATATCCGGTTCAAAGATCTGGGGCTGCTGGTCATAGATGAGGAACAGCGCTTCGGCGTCGCGCATAAAGAGAGAATCAAGCAGATGAAACAGAATGTGGATGTCCTGACTCTGTCTGCAACTCCGATCCCGCGGACCCTGAACATGTCGCTGACAGGTATCAAGGATATGAGTCTGATCGAAGAGCCGCCGGAGGAGCGTTATCCTGTTCAGACCTATGTGATGGAGCAGGACGACGGCATGATCAGAGATATCATCATCCGGGAACTTGACCGGGGCGGTCAGGTTTTCGTGGTATATAACCGGGTCAGAGGCATCGGCAAGATCGCAGACAAGATCCGCGAGCTGGTTCCGGAGGCCAGAGTGGCCGTGGGACACGGACAGATGAACGAGCATGCTCTGGAAGATGTCATGCTGGGATTTATCAACGGTGAGAGCAATGTGCTGGTGGCTACCACGATCATCGAATCCGGCATCGACATATCCAATGCAAATACCATGATCATTATCGATGCAGACCGGTTCGGCCTGTCGCAGCTTTACCAGCTGAGAGGCAGGGTCGGACGCTCCAGCAGAATGGCTTATGCCTACCTGATGTATCAGAAGGATAAGGTCCTTACCGAGGTTGCGGAGAAAAGGCTGAAGGCCATCAAGGAATTTACGGAGTTCGGAGCAGGGTTCAAAGTGGCCATGCGGGATCTTGAGATCCGCGGTGCTGGAAATCTCCTGGGAAGCGAGCAGAGCGGCCACATGATGAACATCGGCTATGAGCTTTACTGCAAGCTGGTGGACGATGCGGTTCGCGCTCTGCAGGGCGAGATCGTCAATGAGAACAGGGAGGAGACGGCTGTGGAACTGATGGTGACAGCCAACATCCCGAACTGGTACATCGAAAACGAGACGCTGAAGCTGCAGATGTACAAAAAGATTGCCGGAGTCCGGACGGAGTCGGATGAAGACGAGATGATCGATGAACTGATGGACCGTTTCGGCGATGTGCCGCGGGAGACACTGAATCTGGTCAGAATCTCCCGGATCAGAAGTCTTGCAGAGGATCTGTCGGTGACGAGAATCTACGAGCAGCAGGGCAAAGTGATCGTCGCTTTTGCCGAGAAAAATCCGCTGAACGGATATGCCCTGATGAACGTCAACGAGGAATTCGGCATGAAAGCTTTTGTCCACGGCGGTGTGGAACCGTACATCAGACTCACGGTAAAACCGGGAGACAAGCTGAAGGACTGTGTCAGACTGCTGCAGATCCTGGAGGATCAGAAGAAATCTGTTTCGACGGGCAGATCCTGACAGCTGCCGCCAGGACTGCGGTAAGTGCCTGGGAGAGGGGTACCGCCAGCCAGATGCCGTTTACGCTCTGCTGCGGCGCAAGGATGAGAAGCAGCAGAAGCAGCAGGAGGGGTTCCGCATATACCAGCAGATATGCTCCTGCATTTCTGCCGCAGGCGTAGAACACGGAAGTGGTCACGCGGATAAATGCAAGAAAGGGAAATCCCGCAAGAAAGAAAGGCAGCGCCTGTCCCGTTTCAGCCTGTACGTCTGGAGACGCGCCGAAAAGGGATGCCGCGCTGTTTCTGATGAGGAACAGCAGAATCATGCATAGGAAGGCCAGGATGCCGGCGGTGAGATACGCCAGGCGCCTGGTCTCTTTTAAATACCGGAAAGCCCGGATGCCGTAATATCTGCTGATGAGAGGCTGGCAGCCGTCGCCGACCCCCTGAAGCAGCAGAAGGACAATCATGGTGATGTATGCCACAGCGGCATAACAGGCTACGGCCTGAGAGCCGCCGCATATCATAGCGGCTTTGTTCATCATAATCAGCACGATATTGGGCGAGAAGGTAAGTCCGAAAGGAGAAAGGGCGACTTTCAGGATTTTTCCGCTCCATGTCCGCAGCTGTGCCGGTGCTGGCAGCGCGAAGCCCGTTTTCTTTTTTATGAAGAAAAAGACACCGACGACCATGGTGACCGCCTGTCCGGAAACAGTGGCTGCGGCAGCGCCGGACAGTCCGTAAGGCAGTACCCATACAAGCAGATAATCGAGAAGAATGTTGGTGAGAAAGCCGAGTATCATGGCTGTCATGGCGGTGAGGGATCCTCCCATATTGCGTATCAGAGGTACAAAGCCTGTGCCGAATATCTGAAAAAGGGCGCAGGGAATGATGACGCGGAGATATTCTTCCCCGAGGGACAGAAGTTCCCCTTCTGCACCGAAGAGGATGAGCAGGCCGGACATGGACAGGTACAGCAGGAGGGTGACTGCCAGTGAAGAGACAAAGAGCAGTGCGATGGTCACGCTTAAGCAGTGCTTCTGCATTTCTGTTCTGTTTTCCTCTCCGCTGCACAGCGAATAACGGACTGCACCTCCCATTCCTATGCCTGTGCCCACTGCCTGAAGCAGTGCGGTAACAGGCCACGCTATATTGATGGCGGCAAGACCGTTGTCTCCTATGCAGTTTCCGATGAAAAAACCGTCAGCGATGGCGTAAATCCCTGAAAATGTGAATGCGAGTACCGATGGGATGACGCAGGCGAAAAATTCTGCTTTTCTATTCATGTGTATCAAAGTCTCCGTCCGTTTTTTCAGCCATGCTTTCCCTGAGATACCGGCTGAACATAGATGTGCTTTCTATCAGTATGCTGCAGCGCTCATGCCCGAGCTGTTCCATGGCAGCGATCTCGCTTTCAATCAGCGGCGGGATAATGTTCTCTGCAAAGGCTCTGCCGGCTTCGGTCAGACGTATTCTTCTCTTGCGGTGATCAGAAATCGGATCCAGAAGTTCTGCATAGCCCTGTCTTTCCAGATTTTTGACGACAGAATGAACAGTCTGCTTCGGAAGCGTCCAGTGGCGGCATATGATGAACTGGGATACGCCCAGTCTGGAATCCCAGAGAGAATACAGCACCAGAAGCGTGTTGTAGGAAATGCCGTGGGATTTTGCCCAGTCTTCGTATATACTGTTCGTTTCCTGCCAGACAGCATAGTACTGATGAAGCTGGGTCAGCGATTCGTTTCTGTCTCTGAGACGCGGAGGCAATGTATGTAAGTCGGATTGCATATATATAATCTCCTTGAAAAAAATAGTCCGAATTCGGACCATTTTTAATATAGCAAAAAGAGATATACATGTCAAGGCCTGCAGCAGGCAGAAGACAGCACAAGAAAGAAAGAAAACGCAGCGGGATGCCCTCCCAGACTGCGCTGTCAGTTTTTCAGTCATATATCTGCTTTGCAATGAATTCCGCACCGATTTCCGCGGCCTTCATTTCGGTCTCGCCCAGTTCTTTGTTTTCCGGAGCCAGAACCGTGATGGAACCGATTGCGTCTCCCTGCGAAATGATAGGCACAATCACTTTCCAGCTGCTCTGGTATTTATCTTTTGACTGGATGATGTGGTCCAGTTCGCTATCGATCCTGTCTCCGGAAAACTGTCGTTTCTGCTTGCCTGATGCGGCGATGAAACTGTCAGTGTCGGATACGGCCACAGTGCCGCCGAGAACAGATGAAGCTGTTTCTGCAAATTCAACTGCAATCTGGCTCATATCCCCTACAGGGGAATATTTTTTGAGGATGATCTCTCCGTTGCTGCTGGTATATATTTCCAACGGATCGCCTTCTC
>JBJESV010000033.1:0-52834 GCA_051882975.1 Emergencia sp. | reverse complement strand
CTCCACCGAAAGACTGATAAATATTGCCGATACTGCCTTTGAAAGAGTCATCCTTTTCTTTGCCGAACAGATCTGATTCATCACCAAAGCGCATGCTCTGAATCACCTCCATGCATTCTTCATATTGAAGAACATATGTTGCTTCACTCCCTTTCGGGCGAGTCATATTCTGATGATCGTAGGAATCCAGCAAATCAAGTGCATTGCTATACTTTTCAATTACAGAAAGCACCTGTTTGCTGTCCAGTTCATTCTCCGTCCTTTTCATAATTCGTATCACTTCTCCCAATTGTTTGATACGATTATCATTCACCGCATAACCTTTCAATATGTATTGTTTTAATACGGAATTTGCCCAGCGGCGAAATTCCACACCACGTTTTGATTTCACACGATAACCAACGGAGATGATTACATCGAGGCTATAAAAGGCTACCGGTTTATCTGAATTTGGAATTTGCAAAAAATGCAAATTGCTTTTTTCTTCTACTTCATCTTCTTTAAACACATTTCTGATATGACGGGAAATAACTGAAACATCCCTTTGAAAAAGCTCAACCATTTGTGCCTGAGTCAGCCATACTGTTTCGTTATCCACAGCTACAGGTAATTTCACCTGTTTATCTTCCGTTTCAAAAATGACAATTTCATTATTTTTCTGCATTCTGCTCCTCCCTTTTCATTTTCCCGATCAGTTCTTCATATTTTAGCTGATACTCGATCAGCCGTGGTATATACTCCGGCGGTCTCCTGCGCCCCGCTTCCCAATCCTCTATCGTTCTCAGAGGAATTCCAATATGTATGGAAAAATCTTTTCTGGTCATCCCTGTCTGTTCCCTAAGTCTCCGTATTTTATCTTCAGATTCCATTATTTCTGAACACCTCCATGTAATGTCTCTTTAATCATATCACATTTGAATCAAAAAACGCAATGCGTGGTTTAAAGATTTTTCCCTTTTTAACATAAAATACAGGCAATACAATGAAATACTCATTGCATTACCTGCTTAGCACTATTCCGCCGCATCCAGCATATTCTCAATAAATATCCCATACCCTTTCGTCGGGTCATTTACCAGAACGTGCGTCACCGCGCCGATCAGCCTGCCGTCCTGGAGAATAGGCGACCCTGACATCCCCTGCACGATACCGCCGCAGGCCTCCAGGAGTTTTTCGTCAGTGACCTCGAACTCCAGACCTTTGCTGTCTGCCTTTTTCTGATTACGCACTCTTGTGATGCGGATGGAAAACTTTTCGACCTCCGTTCCATCGATAGTTGTCAGGATACATGCATCGCCTTCCCTGATATTTTCCTTCCTGCCCATGACCACAGGCTGAGACAGATCGAAATTCTGCCCGTTGTCAGCCTCTCCGTAAACTCCGAATTCCGTATTCTTTTCTATGGTTCCGATGGGATGCTCAAAATCATATATGACCCCGCCGATCTCTCCCGGGGTCCCTCGTTCTCCGGCTTTTATCTGATTTACACGGGTGTTCAGAAGACTTCCGCTTCTGGTCTTCAGAAGCGTTCCGGTCTCCGTCTCATAGATACCGTGTCCCAGACATCCGAATCTGTTGGTCTGAGGATCGTAAAAGGTCAGGGTACCGATCCCTGCGATCTTTTCCTTGATCCACAGTCCCAGCTTGTATTCACAGCTTTCTCTGTCATAATAGGGTTTGACCGTGTAATTCAGCCTGTTCCGGTCGCGTACCACCGTCAGTTCCACAGAATCGCTGCTGCCTGCCACGACGGCATTGACATCGTCTGGTCCGTCGACCTTCTGTCCGTTGACGGCAACAATCATATCTCCGACCTGGGGGCCGGAGGATTTCTCTACGCCCACGATCAGTGCCCCTTTGACGTTCATCTGTATGCCCACCGACTGGCCGCCCGGTACCAGAACCCGCTCGGCAACGACCTGGTCCTGTCTGGCAGATGTGAGAACAGCAAGCTGCTCCGGCAGCAGAATTCCTGTACAGGCAACAAAGACCAGGATCCCGGCGAACAGAAAGGCACATCTTTTCAGTCTTTCTTTCATCATTTCACTCAGCTCTCATAATCCATAATCAGTCTGTTCAGATCATCTCTCTTTTCCACGCGGATTCCCTCTGAAAAACGCTTCTGATCCTGAGGGGACAGAATCTCATAGACGATATTCGTCTCTTCCAGTTCTGTCAGATGCCCTGTCTCATCAGAGAAATAGATCTTAATTATATTTTTATCGGCTTTCACCAGATAATATGACTGATAAAATTCCGTTCCCGTCTCTTCGCCGCTTTTTCCCGTATCTTTTACCGTATCCTCTGCCGCTGCGGGGATATCTGCACCGGATCCGTTCTGATCTGCGCCGCTCTGTGTTTCGCTGTCTTCTTCTGCCTGATTCTCCAGGCGTTCCAGTTCTCTGTCATCTGCGGTTCTGCCGCTTACGGCACCGATCAGAAAAAATGCAGCCATAAAAGCCGCCAGCAGGATCAGTGTGATCCAGAGCCACATGTGTTTTCTCTTTTTCTTCTGGCTGAACATATCATCACCTCAAAGGGTATTATTGCCAGAAAAATGCATATTATACATTCTCTGTGCCTCATCCCGATGACAGTCCTATACGGTGATCTGATCCTTCATCTTCTGAAATGTCTTTTCTCCGATTCCGCTGACATTGCAGATATCCTCTATGGAAGCAAAGGGACCGCTGCTGTTTCTGTAATCTATGATCTTCTGCGCTGTTACCGGTCCCACACCCGGTATCTCCTGCAGCAGAGTACTGTCAGCCAGATTGATGTTGATGCGGCCGTCCGCTGATACGCCTGCAGCCGATGTTCCCGATGAGCCGGACAGATCTGAAGATGCAGACTGCCCCTGTCCGGCACTCTTTGCCGGTACGATGATCTTCTGTCCGTCGGTGACCTTGTCTGCCTGGTTCAGCGAGGTCGTATCCGCATCTTCCGTCAGGCCGCCGGCCTTTTCTATGACCTGGTAGATCCGGGTTCCGGCGGAAACCATATAAACACCGGGGTTTTTCACCTCGCCGTCTATATCGATATAGATGTCTCCTGTCTCCTCTGCCGCCCCAGCGGCTTCTTCTGAAGATTCGGCTTCCTCTGCCGCGTCCGCCGGTTCTTCCAGGACTATTGAATTTTCAGTATTTTCCCCATAGCCTCCAAAAAACACCACAGCGACAGTCAGTATCAGTACTGCTGCCGCCGCTTTCATCATCTTATCGTGTTCTTTCAGCCAGGTCAGATATGGTTTCAGTCGTTCCATGTCTTCTCCCCTTTCAAAAGATGTAATATTTTCTATAATATGGTAATAATATATTACGCCTCTTTTGGAGGAAAGTCAAGCTAAAATTGTAAATATTTTCTATATTTCTCGTCAAAAATCAGTTCCAGCCTTTCCACTTCCACATCACAGCGCCGGATATCCAGTCCTGCATACTCCGTAAAGGAGGCGATGACCTGTTCAGGGCTCAGATTGGAGGCGCTGCCGCTGTCCAGATTCATGCGCAGAGTCAGAGGATTTTCCTTTTCCAGAACGATGCCGCGGATTTTCGGTCTGATGTCCGAAGCCACCATCTTTTTGGTCTTCTTCTGCCTTTTCTGAGCCATGATCTGCTCCTGGGCGAGATATCCGTCCAGAACCGCCTGGAACTGCTGCCTCTCGCCTTCTGCCGGAAATACCACCCTGTAGACCGCCTCTGTAACAACAGCAGCCAGAGATTTCACCGGAACATCCAGAGACGTTACAGACAGAATTTCTATGCCTGACGGCATGATATCCTCCAGAGCTTTCTTAACCGCTTCTGTGTCCTGCGGCACGGTGGTTTCAAATTCCAGCAGCTCGCAGCAGCTGGTGTATCCCAGAGAAAGGGGCTGGGCAAATCCCATCTTCGGGTGAGGATTGAACCCCTGGGAGTAGACCAGAGGCACTCCTGCCCTTTTAAAGGCCCGCTTGAAGAGCCTGAGCATGTCCAGATGGGATGTATAGCGGATGTACCCGTCTTTGCGGAATATGACCGTATATCTATTCATGATAAATACCTCCCAGTCTGCATGTGGTTCTCCTGTTGATGCCGCAGCCTGTGCAGCCGTAACGGCAGTCCTTCGTCACCGTCTCTTCCATGGCTTTTTCCGCCTCTGAAAGCAGGTACTTTTTCGAAACAGATGAGTCTATGATATCCCACGGAAGGACCTCATCAAACTCTCTGCGACGGGTCGTATAGAAATCAATGTCGGTGCCGCTCTCCTCTATGGCTCGCTGCCATTTTTCCAGGTCAAAATGCTCCGACCAGCCGTCCAGCCGGCATCCCTGCCTGTGCGCAGCCAGAAGCAGCTTCCCCAGCCTTCTGTCTCCTCTTGCGAAGACGGCTTCACAGGTGCTGACCGCATCGTCGTGGTAGTTGAAGTTTACTCCTTTGATCTTCAGACGGGCAGTCAGATAATTGTGTTTCCGGTTGAATTCCTCTGTGGTGTTCTGGCTCACCCACTGGAACGGTGTGTGAGCCTTCGGCACGAAGTTGGAGACGCTCACGGATACGGTGAATCGGCCTCCTTTTCCTGAGTTCCTGTGGATCTGCACGATATTCCTTGCGATTTCGGCAATCCCGTCCAGATCCTCATCTGTCTCCGTCGGAAGCCCGATCATGAAATAGAGCTTGATATGCTTCCATCCCAGTTCGATGGCCTGTTCTACAGCGTCATATATGTCTTTGTCCGTAATTCCCTTGTTGATGACATCCCTCAGGCGCTGAGTACCTGCCTCGGGGGCAAAGGTCAGCCCTGACTTCCTGTAGCCCTGAATTTCTTCCAGAACCCGAAATGAGAAAGAGTCCAGCCGCAGAGATGGCAGGGACAGGGAGACGTTCTGCTCTCTGCACTTGTGCATCAGTTCCACCGCAAGGGGCTCAAAGCTCGAATAATCGCTGGTGGACAGGGAGAGCAGAGACAGCTCCTCGTGTCCGGTGCTGGCCAGCTGTTTCATGGCCAGATCTATGATTTTATCTTTCGAACGCTCTCTGACAGGTCTGTAGATCATTCCCGCCTGACAGAATCTGCATCCTCTGGTGCAGCCGCGGAATGTCTCCACCACCGAACGGTCATGGACCGTCTCTATGAGGGGAACCAGCGGCTCTGTCGGAAAGTCGATCTTTTCGATATCGTCTATGATGCACCGCTGTACCTTTTCCGGGGCTCTGCTGCTGAGAGGTCTGTAAGCGTCGACAGTACCGTCCTCCCTGTAAGTCACTTCGTACAGGGACGGGATGTACACGCCCGTATCCCCTGCTATCTCCTCCAGGAACTGTTTCTTCGACAGCCCCTGATCCTTTGCGCGGATATAGCTGTCCATCAGCGCCGGAAGGCTTTCCTCTCCGTCTCCTATGAGAAAGATATCCGCAAAATCAGCCAGAGGCTCCGGATTGTACGCACACGGTCCTCCGCAGACGATGATCGGATCTTCCTCTTTTCTGTCTGCTGCCAGCAGCGGGATGCCTCCCAGCTCCAGCATGTCCAGGATGCTGGTGAAGGACATCTCGTACTGCAGGGTGAATCCGAGGAAGTCCATCTCGCTGACCGGCGTCTTTGTCTCCAGTGTGAAAAGCGGGACATCGTTCTCCTTCATCAGATCCTCCATATCCGGCGCAGGTGCAAAGACCCTTTCGCAGTATACGCTTTCCTTCTGGTTCATGATATGGTAGAGAATCTGCAGTCCCATATAGGACATGCCGATTTCATAAAGATCCGGGAATGCAAAGGCAAAACGCACCCTGACGCTTTCCGGATCCTTGTTTATGATATTTGTCTCTCCGCCGATATACCTGGCAGGTTTTTCGACCTGCTTCAGCAGATTGTTCAGTTTTGATTGTAGATTCATCTCTTCAGCCTTTCCTGTGAATTGTCTTATGTATTGAGCAGAGCATCGATGCTCTTTCCGACGGCCTGTTCGATTCTGTCCATCAGCGCCTTTGTTTCCGCCTTTTTTGCCATGATCCTTGCATGAATCTCAGGGATATCAGGTGCCTTATGCAGGATATACTCTATTCTTTCATCGAGTCCCACATAACGGTCTTCCTTGACAAGCCTGTCAGCCAGGCAGACCAGATCTGTCTCGTCCAGTCTGTCGAAGCTGTGAAAGTCATATTTCATATGAACTCTGACGATACCGGCTTCGTCGTGAAAACCCAGATCGTCCAGTATGTCTGCACCTTCTTTCGCATGGTCCTCACTGACACGGGCAACATCGTGAGCCAGCGCCGCACCCCTGATCAGCGGAATGTCCATGGAAAATCCGTGCCGGTTGAGCTCTTCGCCCAGGGCGACAGCCACACGGCACACTGCCCTGCAGTGTCTGATCACATGAGCCGGCGTACCGTACCGGGCAAACAGGGCCTCGCATTCTTCTTCTGTTATTCTCTTCTTGATTTTATCTGCCATGTTCTTCATTACCTTTCAGGTGAATCTCTTCATACTGTTAGTAGTATATCACAAATTCTCCTGGAGGTCATAATAAAAATCTTTTTCTGAGGAGGTGTCATAGCTGCCTATGATTTCTCCCCGCTGAACACGCTCTGACTCCACCACGCCGATATCGCTCAGATTACCGTATACGGAAACAGCTCCGTCATGGCGCAGTCTGATATATAGGCCCAGTTCCTCACTCTTTCCGGAAGCCTCTACGACACCGCCTGCAGCCGCATGGACCTGTTTCACTCCGCCTTCGGCCTTTTCGTCTATAGGAACACCGTATCTGGACGCGGAACCGGCCTCCATCACAGCAGATACCACTTTAGCCGGCGCGTCGGAAAGCCCGCTGACGATCCTGCTGCCAAAAGCTGCAGCCTCCTCCCTGGTCACCTGATGCATGACCATGGTCCTGGCTTTGTCGCACCAGGAGAGAACCGTCTGGTTCCCGGATTTATCAGCAAAGAACACCGTCGACAGAATCATGGCGCATACAGCAGTCTGAAAGACCAGTTTTTTCTTATTCATAAAATCACCTCTACATAAATGGTATTACATAGAGGTGTTTCGTATGCTGTTAATATTCGTCCCAGTATTCGAATTCGTAGTCGAATATCCGGATGGTATCGCCTTCCTCCAGACCCATTTCCAGAAGTCTGTCGATAGCCCCCTTCTTCTCGATATATTTGTACAGATATCTCAGAGAGCCCATATCGTTGAAGTTGGTGGAATCGAAGATCTTCTGCAGCTGTTTTCCCGACAGGACATAGGTGTCTCCATCTTTAGAGGCGTAAACCTCTTTGAAATCCGGATCCTTGTCGTCCGTATCAAAATCGAAGTACTCGTAAGTGTCTTCCTCCGGCGGATTCAGCGCTGCTTTCTGCAGTTCTTCGGCAGCGGCAGCCATCAGCTCGTGAACACCGATATTGATCGGTGCGCAGATCGGAAATACCCGGTATCCCTTTCCTTCCACATAATCTCTGAACCTGATATACTCGGGATCGTCCTCGCTGATCATGTCCATCTTGTTGGCAGCAACCAGCATAGGCTTGTCTGCAACACGGTCGCTGTACATCCGCAGCTCGTTGTTGATCTTGTCGAAATCTTCCACAGGATCTCTGCCTTCGCTTCCTGACACGTCCACGACGTGGATCAGAACCTTGGTGCGCTCGATGTGCTTCAGGAACTTCAGTCCCAGTCCCAGACCCTTGTGTGCGCCTTCGATGATACCGGCGATATCAGCCATGACAAAGCTTGTATCGAAGATCTCAACTACACCCAGATTCGGTGCGATGGTGGTGAAGTGGTAGTTTTCGATTTTCGGCTGTGCGCTGGTCGCTGTGGCCAGGAGACTGGATTTTCCTACATTAGGAAAACCGACCAGTCCCACATCGGCGATGACTTTCATCTCCAGGATGACAGTTCTCTCCTTTGCAAAGCCGCCTGCTTCAGCAAAGTTGGGCGCCTGACGCACGGAATTCTTGAAATTGGTGTTGCCTTTGCCGCCTTTTCCGCCTTTTGCAGCCACAAAGGATTCCCCGTCCTCGGTCAGGTCCTTCATGACGCGGCCTGTCTCCTCATCGATGACCACGGTGCCCATGGGAACCTTGATGACCAGATCCTTTCCGTTCTTTCCGAACTTCTTTTTCTTCATGCCGTCCTGCCCGTTTTCGGCTTCGTATTTTCTCTTGTATCTGAAATCCATCAGCGTCCGTAGGTTTCTGTCGGCCTGAAAGATGACATCTCCGCCCTTTCCTCCGTCACCGCCGTCAGGGCCTCCCTCCGGGACAAAAGGTTCCCGTCTGAAGGAGACGCAGCCGTTTCCGCCTTTCCCGGATCTGATAAATATTCTGGCTCTGTCTACAAACATTTTACACTCTCCCTGCTCCGGCAGGCATTCATCTCTGCTTCCGGCCGGATTTCTCGTAATGGAATGGAAAAGCCCCTAAATGTCTTAGGGGCTCAAAGTTATCTTATGCTTCTTTTGGATAAACGCTTACCTGTTTTCTAGTCTTGTCTTTTCTTTCGAATCTAACAGTACCCTCGATCTTAGCAAATAATGTGTCATCTCCGCCGATGCCTACATTATTGCCAGGATGGAACTTCGTACCTCTCTGTCTAACCAAAATGCTGCCAGCGCTAACAAACTGACCGTCACCTGTCTTGACGCCTAAACGTTTCGATTCGGAATCACGACCGTTCTTAGAGCTACCTACTCCTTTTTTACTTGCCATAGACCAGACACCTCCTTGCTATTTGGCTATCTAAATTTACTGTAATGCTGCTTCGATGGCTTCGATGATGACTGCCTTGGTAGCCTTCTCATCGATCTCTACGCCATGCTCTTTAGCATATGCAATCAGTTCATCTTTCTTCATGGATGCGGAAACCTTCTTCTCAGCCTTTGCTTCTGCCTTAGGAGCTTCTTCCTTTGCAGGAGCTGCAGCCTTAGGAGCCTTGCCGCCCAGGGACTCGATCTTCACCTGTGTGTACGGCTGTCTGTGACCCTGTTTCTTTCTGTAGTCCTTCTTGGATTTGTACTTGAAAATGATCACCTTCTTGGCCTTTCCGTTTTCAACTACTTCTCCTGTTACAGCGGCACCTTCAACATACGGTGCTCCAACCTTAACGTTTCCTTCTTCGGCTAAAACCAGAACCTTGTCAAAGGTGACCTTGTCACCAGGCTGCACGTTCAGCTTCTCGATGTTGAGAACGTCGCCTTCCTGAACTCTGTACTGCTTTCCGCCTGTTTCAATTACTGCGTACATGTTGCTTTCTTACCTCCTCTATCCAGTCTCGCCTTTTCAGGTAGCATGGACAAATCCGGCTTCTGCAGCATTCTGCGGCCGGTTTCCCTGCTTTGTAAACCTTTTCCGAGCGGTCTAACTCATTAATCATAGCATGTCTTTATTTAATTGTCAATTTATTTTTTTATATTGACAGATGTTTTTTCATAGGATACAATAAAGTTACTCTTTGCACTGCAAACCAGTCTACAGTACAAACTGAACAGGCCGGGCATTTCATGCCGGAGCCGGGTCACACCTGAAGTGACAGTGGAAATTTTACCCACGGGACAGTAAGACAAATTACGGTTTCGTGGGTTTTTTATATCTGCGATTTACGCCGCATTGCAGAATCTGCAGAGGGAATACATACCTGGAGGTAATTCTATGAAAGAGAAAAAAACAGGCATACTCTGCTCCGACGATTTCGAAAAAACAGCGACCAGGGTATCTCTGGTCAGCATCTTCGGCAATATGTTTCTGTCTCTGTTCAAGGCGCTGGCCGGAATCCTGGCTCACTCCGGCGCCATGATCAGTGACGCCGTCCACTCTGCATCTGATGTATTCAGCAGCATTATCGTCATTATCGGCGTGCGCATCTCTGCAAAGACATCGGATGAAGATCATCCCTACGGTCACGAGCGATTCGAATGCGTGGCGGCTCTCATTCTGGCAATGGTGCTGTTCATAACAGGTCTTTTCATCGGTCTTGACGCCCTGAAAACCGTCACTGCCGGGAATTATGAAGATCTGGAGGTCCCGGGTATGCTTGCCCTGGCTGCCGCCCTCATTTCCATCGTAGTCAAGGAGGCCATGTTCTGGTTCACAAAACACTATGCTGACAGATTCGACTCCGGTGCACTGCGGGCCGATGCATGGCACCACCGCAGCGACGCCCTTTCTTCTGTAGGAGCGCTGATCGGCATCGCAGGCGCCAGGATGGGATATCCCGTCCTGGATCCCGTTGCCAGCCTGATCATATGTCTGTTTATCATCAAAGCGGCCTATGATATCTTTCGGGATGCAGTAGGGAAAATGGTGGATGAATCCTGCGACGAGGACACGGAAGCCTCCATACGGCAGTGCGCTCTGGCACAGCCGGGGGTACTGGCTGTCGATCTCCTGCAGACCCGGGTCTTCGGCAACAAGATCTACGTGGACATGGAAATCAGCGCCGACGGAAATCTGACTCTGACCCAGGGTCACGATATCGCCGAACAGGTCCATACGGCCATAGAAGAGTCTTTTCCAAAGGTCAAGCACATCATGATCCATGTGAATCCATATCAGAAGGACTGACGCGGATCACCTCACAGGCCTGCCGGAACCTGCGGCATGTCCGCTGAACAGAACAGGCCGCAGACACATGCCGGTATCGCCACCGGCCGTCTGCGGCCTTTGAATTCCTGAATACGGACTTTCTGCTGCTGCTTCCGTTTCCGGACAGCGCCCAGCGATTCAGCATATTCCTACAGATATCTTACAAGATCGCCGGCTTCCTTCCTCGGCGGAACTGCAGGAGCATCGCCTTCCGGATATCCCAGGGCAACGAGAGCTGCAACCTTCTCCCCTTCCGGAAGCGAAACAGCCTCTGCCACTTTGCAGTCATCGAAAATGCCCAGGATAACGGTGCCGACTCCCCTGTCGTGGGCTGCCAGGCAGAAGGTCTGCACTGCAATGCCTGCATCAAAGTTCTCCCAGCGATCTTCTTTGGATGTGGTATAGGATCCGTCCTTCTCAAAACCGGATCTGCCGGTCACATATGATACCACTGCCAGCTGCGGCGCATTGCGGATAGTCCTGGTATTGTATGTAAAACCCAGCACACACTCATCGGCTATCCTGCCGATCAGCTCTCTGTCTTCCACCACATTGTATCTGGTGATCTGGGTATTCTTCCAGGAAGGGGCGTAAGCCGCTGCTGCTATGATCTCCTCCAGAACATCCCGGGATACCGGCTCTTCTCTGAACTTGCGGATGCTTCGTCTCTCTCTGATGCATTTGATTGTTTCCATATCTTCTCTGTCTCCTGTTAAATATGATAGTCTATTCGATTACGACACCGTCGGCATCGACTTTCAGTTCGCCGTCTTCGCCTGCGCCCTGAGAATCATCTGCGGCAGGCTTCAGGGTTTCCAGAAGCTTCGCCTCGATGCTGTCGAGAATATCCGGATTCTCCTCCAGCCATTTCTTCACGTTCTCACGACCCTGGCCGATACGTTCACCGTTATAACTGTACCATGAACCGGCTTTCTCCACAATCTTTTCTTCAACGGCGCAGTCGAGAAGATCTCCTGATTTGGAGATGCCTTCTCCGTACATGATATCGAACTCCGCCTGCTTGAACGGCGGCGCCACTTTGTTCTTTACGATCTTGACACGGGTTCTGTTGCCCAGCATCTGATCTCCGCTCTTGATTGTCTCTATTCTTCTGACATCCAGCCGCATGGAAGCATAGAACTTGAGTGCACGGCCGCCTGTCGTTGTCTCCGGATTACCGAACATAACGCCGATCTTCTCACGCAGCTGGTTGATGAATATGACACAGGTGCTTGTCTTGTTCACCGTTCCCGCGATCTTGCGGAGAGCCTGGGACATGAGTCTTGCCTGCAGCCCCACATGGGAATCTCCCATCTCTCCCTGTATCTCAGCCTTCGGAACCAGTGCGGCAACGGAGTCGATGACGATGACATCCAGTGCTCCGCTGCGTGCAAGCATATCGCAGATCTCGAGCGCCTGTTCCCCTGTATCCGGCTGGGAAACAAGAAGTTCATCCACCTTGACGCCCAGATTCCGCGCGTAGACAGGATCCAGAGCATGTTCCGCATCGATGAATGCGGCTCTTCCGCCCTTCTTCTGGGCCTCTGCCACGATATGCAGAGTCAGGGTCGTCTTACCTGAGGACTCAGGCCCGTAGATCTCGACGATTCTTCCCTTCGGCACACCGCCTACACCGGTAGCCAGGTCCAGGCTGATGGATCCTGTCGAAATCGTCTCTATATTCATCTGCGCCGACGCATCACCCAGCTTCATGATGGCGCCCTTGCCGAACTGCTTCTGAATCTGTGACATTGCGGCCTCCAGGGCCTTATCTCTTTCGTCAATATTGATACTCATTTTCCACCTCCGAAATGCGAACATCCGTTCTTATTTCTATAATACCTTATTGTCAGCCGGCCGTCAAGATTTTTCTTTCAGCCGTCTGTTTCTGTAAATATCTGGTACTGATACTATACATTATTTCCCATATAATGTCAATCTGTTTCTTTTCAGTTCTGTATCGGGCTTCCGGTCATCCCGGCCTTCATCCCAGGGTCCTGTTGATCAGATCCAGCATGGATAGCACGAAATAATGACGGTTCCAGTCCCGGTTCACATTTCTTCCGCGAACTTCCAGGATCTCCGTATGTCCATCGTATACGCATCCGATAAATGCCGTTCCCACAGGCTTTTCCTCTGTACCGCCTCCGGGTCCCGCCAGGCCTGTCACAGATATGCACAGGCGGCTTCCCGTCTTTGCGGCAAGGCCTTCCGCCATTTCACGGGCGATCTGGCTGCTTTCCGCGCTGAAGGTCTCCAGCGTCTCCTTTCTGACACCCAGTTCATCCATCTTGGCCTGCCAGGTATAGGTGACCAGACTCCTGCTGAATACGGCTGAAATGCCCGCTACGCCGGTCAGTGCCTCGGCGAACATGCCTCCGGTGCAGGATTCGCAGGCTGAAATGGATATATTCCTCTCAATCAGTTTCCGGCCCACAACCTGAGCAAGTTCCTCATCATCCTCGCTGTAGATGAATTGTCCAACCCTGCTGCGGACTTTTTCGATCATGTCATCCACTGCAGCCTGCGCCTCTTCCAGTGTCGGACGCTTCGACGCCACACGGACGCTGCACTCTCCTTCCTTTGCATAGGTTGCCAGAGTCGGATCCGTCTGCCCGTCGATCAGGTCCAGAAGCTCTGTTTCCAGAGAAGACTCTCCGATGCCGAAGCAGCGCAGCACCTTATAGCAGATGACACTGTTCTGAAGCTTTTCCAGATAAGGACGGACACGGCGCTGCCACATGCGGGTCATCTCCCGGGGTGGCCCGGGCATGCAGATGATGGTCTTTCCGTCCTTCGACAGAGCAAATCCGGGCGCTGTGCCTGCATCGTTGTCAAAGACTTCAGCACGGCTCGGCATCATGGCCTGTTTGTAGTTGTTCTCTGTCATGGCTCTGCCTCTTCTGCGGGCGTGTTCCAGAAGCGCCTCCATTGACGGCTCGTGCCGCACCAGGGTATCTCCGAGAACGCGGCAGGCAGTCTCCTTTGTCAGGTCATCTTCGGTAGGTCCCAGGCCGCCTGTGGTGATGACCAGATCGCAGTCCCGGAAAGCCATCTCGATGATTTCCGCAAGCCGGGCCGAGTTGTCGCCTACAGTGTAATGATACATAACGTCAAAACCCAGCAGATTCAGCTGCTGGGATAAATATACCGTATTTGTGTCTGTGATCTGTCCGAACAGGATTTCTGTTCCGACGCTGAGGATCGCGGTTTTCATGAAAGCCCCCTTACTGTGAAAATACACTTCTGTTCTTTGCGATGTATTCTATACCGGAATATACGGTCATGATCAGAGATGCCCACAGGAAGATCTGTCCTGCAAGAGCGAAATAATGATGCAGCTGTGCATCGGTGATGGCCGCAGTCAGCAGAAGCAGCGGAACTGCGATCATCTGAAGCACGGTCTTGATCTTTCCGCTCATCCCGGCTGCGATGACGATGCCTTCTGAAGCAGCCACTGTTCGCATACCCGCAATGGCGAATTCCCTTGCAAGGATAATGATCAGCATCCATGCCGGCACGGTCCCGTCCTCCACCATAAGGCAGAAGGCCGAATAGACCAGTATCTTGTCCGCCAGAGGATCCATGATTTTTCCGAAATTGGTCACAAGGTTGTATTTTCTGGCGATCTTTCCGTCCAGCATATCAGTCAGCGAAGCTGCGATAAACAGGACAAAAGCGATCACATAATACCCGGTCATATAGGCCGCAATGAAAAACGGCACTGCGATGACCCTGGCGATGGTCAGTTTGTTAGGCAAATTCATAAGATTAAACCTCCGTTCCCACTATATCATAATCAAATGCGTCATCTATGCGCACTTTTACAAAGTCACCCGGTTTCAGTTCTCTGGCTGATGTGAAGATGACCGAATTATCGATTTCCGGTGCATCAAAGGCGGTGCGGCCCATATAGCTGCCGTCCGCATCCTGCTCCTCCACCAGGACCTCCAGGGTCTGTCCAATCTTCTCTCTGTTCAGTTCCAGGGAGATATCCAGCTGCCGGCGCATGATTCCGTCAAGACGCTGCGCTTTGGTTTCCTCATCGATCTGATTCTCCATCTCCCCTGCAGGCGTGCCTTCCTCCTGAGAGTATGCAAAGACGCCCAGCCGTGCGAAACGCTCCTTTTCCACAAAATCCGTCAGGATGTCGTAGTCCTCTTCCGTCTCGCCCGGGAATCCCACGATCAGCGTGGTCCTGATATGAATATCCGGCATAGCAGTCTTCAGACGCCGGATCGTATCGTCGATGGACCGGGCTGTGGAACGCCGGTTCATGGCTTTCAGCACGCTGTCGCTGGCATGCTGGATGGGAATGTCGATATAATGGCAGATCTTTTCCTCCTCCGCCATGGTTCTGATCAGTTCGTCGGTGATCCGGTCCTCGTAGCAGTACATGAGGCGGATCCAGCGCAGTCCGTCTATGCGGCAGAGTTTTCTGAGCAGTTCCGCAAGGCGAAGCTCTCCGTAAAGGTCCATGCCGTAATAAGTGACATCCTGTGCTATAAGGATCAGTTCTCTGCACCCCGCTTCGGCCAGCTGTGCAGCCTCCTGCAGGATATCCTCTTCTCTTTTGCTTCTGTATCTGCCGCGTATCTTCGGGATCACGCAGTAGGCGCATACGTTGTTGCAGCCTTCCGCGATCTTGATGGTTGCAGTGTACGGGTTTTCCGGCAGCTTTCTCACATAGCTGGACAGAACATCCTCCGTGCTTCCCTGGCACACCAGTCTTCTCTCTTCCGGTGCTCTTTCCATCTGCTCCAGAAGCCGTGGAAGGTTTTCATAATCGTTGACGCCCAGGAAAAGGTCGACCTCCGGCATCTCCTCGTAAAGCTCTCTGCCGTAACGCTGAGAAAGACATCCTGAAACGATCAGCTTCCTGCCGCCTTCCTTGTATGCGGCCATATCAAAGATACGCTCTATGGACTCTGTCTTGGCATCATTGATGAAACCGCAGGTGTTCACTATGATGGCGTCGGCTTCTTCTGGCGAATTTACAATAATATGATTTTTTTCTTCCAGAATTCCGGCTGCTGTCTCAGAATCGTTGAAATTCTTGGGGCAGCCCAGCGTTTCTATAAATATTTTCATCCGTTCTCCACTTCTTCTTTCATGGCATCCAGTTCCTCCTGACTGAGCAGAACCTGTCTCGGCCTGCTGCCGTCCTGAGGACCAACGATGCCTCTGGCTTCCATCATGTCCACGATTCTCGCCGCTCTGTTATAGCCTATTCTGAACCGTCTCTGCAGCATGGAGACAGAAGCCTGTCCCGCGCTGACCACACATTCGATGGCATCCGGCAGCAGTTCATCGCCGTCATCATCTCTGTCCTGAGGCAGATTGCCTTTCTCTATGGTGTTCATGACGTCGCCGGAGTATTCCACTTCCGGAACCTGTCCTTTGACATATTCTATGACTTTATGTACCTCGCTGTCCGAAACAAAGGTGCCCTGCACTCTGACAGGCTTGCCCATGCCCAGCGGATTGAAGAGCATATCGCCCTTTCCGACCAGCTTCTCTGCACCGGACATATCCAGAATGGTCCTGGAATCCACCTGAGAGGACACTGCAAAGGCTATCCTGGACGGGATATTCGCCTTGATGACGCCTGTGATGACGTCTACAGACGGTCTCTGAGTCGCCACGATCAGATGCATCCCTGCCGCTCTGGCCATCTGAGCCAGCCGGCAGATGGATTCCTCCACCTGTGACGGTGCAGCCATCATCAGATCCGCCAGCTCATCGATGATGATGACAATCTGCGGCATGACCTGATCCGGTTCCCCTACGAGACGCATGGTCTCATTATAGCTTTCCAGGTCGCGGACCTGGTTTTCTGCAAATTTCTTATATCTGTCCGTCATCTCTGCGACAGCCCAGTTGAGAGCCGCGGCCGCCTTGGCGGGCTCCGTGACCACCGGGATCAGAAGATGAGGAATGCCGTTATAGTTGCCCAGCTCCACAACCTTCGGATCGACCAGGATCAGCTTCACTTCGTCCGGATCCGCCTTGTACAGTATGCTGGTGATGATGCTGTTGATGCAGACACTCTTTCCGGAACCGGTGGACCCGGCGATAAGCAGATGCGGCATTCCTTTCAGATCCGCCACCACCGCTTTTCCGGCGATATCCTTTCCTACGGCGAAGGTGATCTTCGATTCGGCGGATCTGAACTCCTCAGAATCGATAATCTCCCGCAGAGTGACCATGTTGATCCTGTCGTTTTCAACTTCTATGCCTACGGCAGCCTTGCCTGGTATAGGTGCTTCTATACGGATGCTCCTGGCTTCCAGATTCAGCGCGATATCATCAGCGAGTCTGACGATGCTGCTGACCTTGACGCCTACAGCAGGCTGAATCTCATATCTGGTGACTGCAGGTCCCTGGGTCACCTGAATGACATGGGCATCCACATGAAAGTTACGCAGCGTATCCTCCAGTTTGGCGGCTTTCATCTTCAGACTGCTGTTGATGTTTCCCCTGTTCTTTGTCTGCGGTCTGTTCAGCAGGCTGACCGGTGGTTTTCTGTACTGTATGATCTTCTGTCCTGCAGCGATCTCCTCCGGATCCAGTGTGACAGATGCAGCCTCTTTCCGCGAAAGCTTTGCAGGCTCTTCCCGCATGATCACGCCGGATGCTGCCGTGCCTGCAGCGGCGCCGGCCGCAGCGGCTTTTCCCAGTGAAAAATCTCCGGCAGATGGACTGATCTCTTCCTTTGCGCCATGTCCGTCCAGACCGTAACCTCCGCCGTAATCGGCATGTCCGTCCAGTCCTCTGCCCGCACCATAGTCTGTCTTCTCTTCCAGACCGTAAGTACCCCGTGCGGCAGTTTCACCGTCCAGTCCATAGCCTCTGGATGCGCCGTTTCCGCTGTTCTTTTCCGAAGAGAAGAGATCCTTGTCATTCATGTATTTCAGAACGTTGCTCTTTCTGTTTTTTTCCGAAGGCATGCTGCTCTGCGAACCGCGTCCCAGCGGGCCTTCGTCATCATACGGCGTGATGATCCGGATGTCCCGGCCTCCGCCTGACAGCATGGAAAGCTGTGTTTCCATCGCCTGATTTTTCTGCGGCTTCTTCTCCTCCGCCGGTGCCGCCAGGACCGGTTCTTCCTCCTCAAAAGGCGAGCCCTCGGCCTCTCTGGCTTTTTCCTTAAGGATTCTGTGTTCTTCCGCCTTGTTGAAAATCTTCTCTATGCCGCGGGATACAGGTGTATTGATGACCAGCAGCATGCAGATGATGATCACCACTGCAGAGAAAACGTAAAGACCCACCATACCGATGGTCTTAACCAGAAGTGTTCCTGCACTCATTCCAAATAATCCGCCGCCTTTCAGAGAAATACCGTCCTCATAAAAGGCGCCGAAGTCATATGCAAGATTCTCGCTGTCGATGAATCTGCCCGAATTGATCAGACAGATCATGAGCAGAGCAAGAAAGACCAGTGCAAAGGATTTCCCGGAAATATGCACGGTCTTGTTGGCAAAGAGCAGAATGCCGAACAGAACCAGGTACCACGGCAGAATCAGTCCGACAATCCCGAAAACGCCTTTCAGCACATCTCCGATGGTGTTGCCCAGTTCTCCCGCAGCATGAAACTGCACTGCTGCGAAGAGAAATATGCCGACAGCGATAAAGATAACGCCCCAGATCTCATCGATGACCCTCTTGTCAGCCTTTCTCTTCTCCTGCATCTCCTTTATCTCGGCTTTCGCTCTGCTCTGGTCAGCTTTTTTCTTCTGCTTTGCGGCCTGAGATGTTTTTCCGTTTTTTTTCTTTGGTTGTGCCACTTTTAACATTCCCCCTGTTTCAGGTTAAGACCAGAATAATCCGTAGCAGATTGTAAACAGGCCCAGTGCCCAGACATAGTAGGAGAAATAACTCAGCTTTTTGCTGGACACCACCCGGATCATCGTCTTGATGGCGATGAATCCGGAAACGGCTGCAACTGCCATGCCTGCAAGGACAGGCCCGATCAGACCCGGATCCAGTCCGGCTCTGACGGCATCAGGCAGCTCCAGTACCACCGATCCCAGAATGGACGGTATGGAAATCAGGAATGCGAATTTGACCGCAAAGGCCCGCTCAAGACCTGTGGTAAGTCCGCCCACCAGGGTGGAACCTGAGCGGGAGATTCCCGGATAGATGGCGATACCCTGCAGCACGCCGATAAAGACAGCATTCCTGTAATTCATCTTATCGATGTTCCGGCTGGATGATCCCATTTTCTCGGCAGCAAACATGAGGACGCCCGTGATGAGGAATCCTATGCCCACAGCTGTCATAGACAGATACAGGGACGAGAAAAGATCGTTGAACAGCAGCCCGATCAGCGCTGTAGGAATGGTCGCCACGATGATCATGACACCCAGCTTGCGCACCGGGCGCTCCGAAAGCCGGAGTCCCTTTCCCGTACACAGATCGCGCACGGTCAGACAAAGCTCCACCAGCAGTTCCCAGATGTCCTTCCAGTAGCAGATGAACACGGAAATCAGTGTGCCCAGATGGAGCAGCACTGCAAAGAGCAGCACCTTATCCCCCTCGATACCGAAGATATTCTGCAGCAGGGCCAGATGACCCGAACTGCTGATCGGCAGAAACTCCGCCAGTCCCTGTACCAGCCCCAGTATAATCGCTTCAAGATAACCCAAATTTTTTACCCCCTCTATTTGCTCTGAATATAGCCTTTTTCCACCAGAGATTCCGCACAGAGCACTGCTCCGCCGGCTGCACCTCTGACGGTATTATGTGCAAGGCCGATGAATTTAAAATCATATACTGTATCTTCTCTCAGACGGCCGATGGATACGCCGAATCCGTTCTCGCAGTCCACATCCAGCTTCACCTGCGGTCTGTCATCTTCCTCCATATAGTGAATGAACTGCTTCGGCGCATTAGGAAGCTGCGCTTCCTGAGGGAAACCGCTGAAATCCTTCAGTTTCTGAATCAGTTCCTCCTTCGTCGGCTTTTTTCTGAACTTGACAAAGACAGCCGCTGTATGTCCGTCCAGTACAGGCACTCTGACACACTGACAGGTGATGACCGGCTCCTCCGCCTTGACGATGACGCCTTTTTCCGGATCCACATGTCCCAGAATCCTCAGCGGCTCCTGCTCGCTCTTCTCTTCCTCTCCGCCGATATACGGGATGATGTTCTCCACCATCTCCGGCCAGTCGGCAAAGGTCTTGCCCGCTCCGGAAATGGCCTGATAGGTGGTCGCCACCACTTCGTAAGGCTCATACTCCGCCCATGCGGCCAGCGCAGGCACATAACCCTGAATGGAACAGTTCGGCTTGACTGCGATGAAGCCTCTCTCTGTTCCCAGTCTTTCCTTCTGATATTTTATCACATCAAAATGATCGATGTTGATTTCAGGCACCACCATCGGCACATCCGGCGTCCATCTGTGGGCGCTGTTGTTCGAAACCACAGGTGTCTCCGTTCTGGCATATGCCTCTTCTATGGCCCTGATCTCATCCTTGGACATGTCAACTGCACTGAATACGAAATCCACAGTGGCAGCGACAGCATCCACATCACTGACATCCATTACCTTTATGTTCTTTACAGCCTCAGGCATCGGTGTGGTCATCTTCCATCTGCCGCCTACGGCTTCCTCATAGGTCTTCCCTGCGCTTCTCGCACTGGCCGCAATGGTGACGACCTCAAACCACGGGTGGTTTTCCAGAAGAGATATGAATCTCTGTCCCACCATACCGGTTCCGCCTAAAATACCGACTTTCAGTTTCTTTTCTAACTGTCTCATAATGTCTCCTTTGCCTTATATTTTCTTTAATAAATTCATTCTATCATATCGTTTTATTTTACCATCTATTCGTCTGTTTTTCAACATGAAAAACCATGAATCCTCAGGCCTGGACTCAGATCCGGCGGTTAACACTTTTTTTCGGAGCTGAATATTATAATAGAAAATACCAGGAAAGGAGAATTACATGTCCATATTCAAAGGTTCCGGTGTAGCCCTGGTTACACCTTTTAAAGACGGACGGGTTGATTACGATGCGCTGGATAACCTGATAAAATGGCATATTGAATCTGGCACGGACGCTCTCATCTGCTGCGGCACTACCGGCGAATCCTCTACTCTCAGTGCTGTAGAAAAGCTGTCCATCGTGGAATTTGCCGTCAGAAAAGCCGATGGCAGGATTCCTGTCATCGCAGGAGCCGGAAGCAACGACACCTCCCAGGCCATGTACCTGGCAAAGGAATATCAGTATGCCGGCGCTGACGGACTGCTGGTGGTGACCCCCTATTATAACAAAACCACCAGGAAAGGCCTGATACGTCATTACAATATGATTGCAGACTGTACAGACCTTCCCCTCATCCTCTATTCCGTAAAGAGCCGCACCGGCGTCAACATAGAGCCGGAGACTGTCGCCGAGCTGGCGCAGCATCCGAATATCGCAGGAATCAAGGAGGCCAGCGGTGATATTTCACAGATAGCACGGATTGCAGCCCTGTGCGGAGATGATTTTGACCTGTACTCCGGCAATGATGATCAGACGGTTCCGATCATGGCTCTGGGCGGCATCGGCTGCATTTCAACTGCAGCCAACGTGATCCCTGCCCGGTACCATCAGATGACAGAGGCGTTCCTGGAGGGCCGCTGCGCAGAAGCGGCAAAGATGCAGCTTGCCATGCTGCCTCTGATCCGCGCCCTTTTCACCGAAGTCAATCCGATTCCTGTCAAAGCCGCCCTGAACATGATGGGCCGCATAGAAAAAGAGTACCGTGCTCCTCTCTGCGAACCGGAGAACGCGACGCTGTACCTGCTCTACGACGAGCTCAACCGCTGCGGTATCCGGCTGAAATAGCCTTCCTGAAGGGACCAGCCGGGCATGCCCGGCATGTGGCACATCTCGCCGCAGCCAGGCGCAGTACCATGAAAAAAGAGCAGTTTGCGTAAACTGCTCTTTTACATACAATTGAATCACTTAAGCTTCTACTGCTTCAGCAACAACTTCTCTGCCGTCATAATAGTTGCAATTAGGGCATACTCTGTGCGGAAGTTTAGGCTCGTGACACTGTGGACAGATAGAAATTCCTGGTAATGATTTCTTCATGTTCGGAGATCTTCTCTTGTCTCTTCTTGCTTTGGATGTTTTCCTCTTTGGAACTGCCATTATCTACACCTCCTCCGTTCTTCATGATTCTATGCTAAACAAATAATTTTCGTCAACTACTAAAGTATAAACGTAAAACCTTAGAATGTCAACATTATTTTGCATGTTTCTTAACAATATTGTAAGTATCTCTGGCGATCATCAGCTCTTCGTTGGTCGGGATCAGCAGAAGCTTGACTTTGGAGTCTTCTGTGGATACTACGGTCTCCTTGCCTCTTACCTTGTTGGCCATGATATCCAGCTTGATTCCCAGGTTGCCCAGGTCTGTGCAGATCAGCTCTCTCATGTTGACATCGTTCTCGCCGACGCCTGCAGTGAAGATGATAGCATCTACGCCGTTCATCTCAGCGATATATGCGCCGATGTAGAATCTTACCTTCTTTGCGAAGATCTTCAGAGCAAGAGCTGCTCTCTCATTGCCTTCTGCAACAGCATCCTCCAGATCTCTGAAGTCGCTGGAGACACCGGAGATACCCAGTACGCCGGACTTCTTGTTCAGAATCTCGTTGGCCTGTCCCTGAGGAAGGTTCTCCTTCTGTCTGATGTAGGTTACGATAGCAGGGTCGATATCGCCGCAGCGTGTACCCATTACCAGACCTTCCAGCGGTGTGAAGCCCATGGAAGTGTCGATACATCTGCCGTGCTTGATTGCGGATACGGATGCACCGTTGCCGAGGTGGCAGGTGATCAGTTTCAGGTCGTTGATGTTGACATTCAGCATGGCAGCCGCTCTCTGTGCCACATATTTATGGGAAGTTCCGTGGAATCCGTATCTTCTGATTCCGTACTTCTCATAATATTCGTACGGCAGAGCGTAGATATATGATTCAGGCGGCATGGTCTGATGGAAAGCTGTATCGAAAACGCCTACCATCGGTGTATCCGGCATCAGTTCCTGGCATGCCGCAATACCGTACAGGTTAGGTGTGTTGTGCAGAGGAGCCAGCTCCACGCACTCTTCCAGTGCAGCGATGACTGCATCGTCGATGAGTACGGAATCAGCGAATTTCTCGCCGGCGTGAACAACTCTGTGTCCTACTGCTCCGATCTCGTCCATGGATGCGACTACACCGGTCTCCGGATCCTGAATCGCATTCAGAACCTGTGCGATGGCGTCCTTGTGATCCTGCATAGGAACTTCTTTCTTCACCTTGTCCAGACCGATCTTCTCGTGAGTGATAACAGATCCGTCCATGCCGATTCTCTCTACCAGACCTTTGGCCAGCAGAACTTCTGTTGTCATGTCCAGAACCTGATACTTAAGTGATGAACTGCCGCAGTTGATTACTAATACTTTCATTCCAATCCTCCGTGTTTATTGTTTATTAAAAATTTTTTATCGTATTGTGACCTTAAAATTATACACCCTTGTCTCGGGAAAATCAAGTAATTGTCCACACTTTTCCAGTTATTTGCCCGTCTTCACAAACCGCGGCATCTGGACGAAATCAGACCACCGGTACAGATCTCTGCCGTGGATCAGATTCAGCATATCCGCCGCAAGGATATCCTTCTCCAGCGTGCTGCGGACCTGCGGATAACGGTCCATTTCCCTGTTGATATTGGTTATGACGGGTATCTCTGCACATCCCCGCTTTCTGATCTCTTTCAGCAGACGTGCTCCCCTTTCATCAAAGGCCAGGATGCGGATATATGGCACAGCCTCCGAAACTGCTCTCTGATCGATGCCAAGCAGTGTCTGCACCAGCAGCCTGCTGATGCGGGTATGGGTGTATGCCTTGGATTTCAGCCGTTCTGCCAGACTTTCCGCAGAATCCGCATACCTGATCTCTTTCTTCAGCTTTTCAGAAAGGCCTCCTCCTGCAGAAAAGACCTCTCTCAGCTCTTCTGGAGACGCCCGCAGCGCCGCTGCTGTGACAAGCTGCCAGTAGAGCCTGTCCCTTTCGTCCCACAGCTGCGGATCCTCCTGCCGAAGAGATGCACGCAGCCGCGTCGCCGAGCTGTGATGCCCTTCACCCTGCCTTCTGACCGTCCAGGGGCGCATGTGCTGCCTATGTCTGTCTGCCTGCTGCAGATTCTCCAGCTGCTGCAGATATTCGAGAGCCAGAATATTGTTGGGCTCCTGTATAACGGACATGTCAAAACCGGCGTCCAGCGCTTCTGCTGCCGCCTGTCTTGCCCGCGGATGGGAGAAGCCCTCCTTCATCAGGGCTCTGATCCTGCCGTTCAGCTCGCTGCGGTGTGCGGACAGAAAAGAAGCAGCTGATTCCAGCTGATCCAGACTGCCGCTCTCGCTGCCGAAAGCCAGAAAATCGATGCATCCGAAACCGTCCAGAATGCTGACTCCGCCCTTTGCGAAAATCTCCGCGCTGCTGCAGGCGTAGACGGCAGGAAGCTCTGCCACCAGGCTGATACCTTCTCTGACAGCCATTTCCGCCCGGGTCCATTTGTCAAAAGCCGCAGGAGCGCCCCTCTGGACAAAGCTGCCGCTCATGACCGCTACGGCAGTATCGCATCCTGTCTCTTCCCTGGCTCTTTCCGCCAGATATCTGTGTCCCTGATGAAAGGGATTGAATTCTGCAATGATTCCTATACTTTTCATGCTCTTATCATACCACAAAACACCCGATTGTAAAAGTCAGGATTCCGCTGAGAATCCCGTGTGACAGCTTCATGAGAAAAATCTGGCGGAGAGTTATGCCGCATCCTCTCAGCATGCTCATGGACTGTCCCATGACAGACAGTCCTCCGAAACTGATGACAAAGGAGATCAGTGCGGTCTTCTGCAGGGCGCCGCACTGACACACCGCCAGACTGTTTGCACCTACGGTCATCTCCATGACACCTTTCACAAGGGCCGCCAGCTCCGGCGTCGGCATCAGACGGAGAAAACCGGAAAACTGCAGCAGATCCCCCGCTATGGTGAAGATGACGATATAAGCCAGGATCAGGAAGACGGACCGGAAGCTGTCCAGAATAGCATCCGTCAGAATATCATAATATCTTTTCTGCCTCTCCCCTCCCTGGAGGACGCCACGCTGCTCAAGGCTCCCAGATCTGCGGCGGTCTCTGCCCGTTCCCCGGCTTCCGTAAAACACGCCGTTCAGGAGCGCTCCGCCGTAATGCCCTGCCGCCAGAAGGAGTCCCAGCTTATGGGAGCCCAGAAAACCCACACCTGCCGCGCCGATGAGAAAAGCGGGTCCTGTAACCATGCTGCAGCTGAGGACATGGATCAGCTGCTCTCTGCTGAGGCGTCCCTCTCTGTAACAGTCGCCAGCTACAGCTGCTCCCATGGGATAACCTGAAAGCGCTGCCATGATAAAAGGATAGCTTTCCGACGGCAGACCGGCCGCCAGGCCGCTTTTTTTCAGGAATCCTGCCGCGATAAAAAAGGGCAGCAGGGACGGAACGACTGCATTCAGCCAGAGACCGATGGCTTCTCTGGACGCCCGGGCCGTGATTTCCGGAAAAATGACCATGATCAGACAGCAGCAGAAAGCCCCTGCTGTAATCATTCTGTTCTTTTCAAAAAATTTAAAACCCATGGTAGAGAATATTCCTCCGCCATGGGTTTTATTCGGTTATTCTTCTTCTTCGGCCGGCTCCGGCTGAACAGGGATCATGTCCTCTCCCTTCTGAGTGCGGTAGGCCATCTCCCTGATTTCGTCCCGGTTGCTCTGCAGCACCCCGCCGATCTCATCAAAGGATTTCTCCAGGCTGGCATACATCTCTCCGAAATACTTCATGTTCAGTTCATCCATTCTGGCCTGCATGTCGTAGAGCATCTTGTCCACATAATCGTATGTACGCATCTTCAGAACTCTGGAATATTCCTCTGCATTCTTCTGGATATCTTCCGCCATCTTCTGCGCACGCAGCGTGATGTCGTGATTTTCGACCAGATAGTCGGCCTGTTTCTTCGCTTCAACGATGATCTTCTCGTACTCTGCCTTGGCCTCGCTGAGGATCCGTTCCTTCTCGTCTTTGACCCATTTCGCCTGCTGTACATCATCAGGAAGGCCCAGTCTGATATTTCTCACTATCTCGAGAAGCTCATTGGCATCTACCATGATCTTGCCTGTCAGCGGCAGACCCGGGGCAGTATCGACGATATCCTCGATTTCCTCTAATAATTCTAATACTGTCATTTTCTCCTCCTATTTTCTGACATACTTGGCTTTGATTTTCTCCAGAATGATGTCTGGCACCAGGCCGTCGACACAGCCGCCCAGAGAGACGACTTCCTTGATCATGCTGGAACTTATGAACGAATATTCCGGGCTGGTCATCAGAAAGACAGACTCTATGCCCTCATCGAAAAGACAGGCGTTGGTCTGAGCCATCTGGATCTCGTATTCGAAATCCGATGTGGCCCGCAGTCCTCTTACCACCGCATCAAAGTGATTGGCGTTCACATAGTCCGCCAGCAGTCCCTGAAAGGAGTCCACCCTGATGTTGGGTATGTCCTTTATCACTTCCTGTATCATCTCCACCCTCTCTTCTCTTGTGAACAGAGGTTTCTTGTTGGGATTGACGATGACACCGACCACAAGCTCATCGAACATTCTGGACGCCCTGGTGATGATATCCAGATGTCCCTTGGTCATAGGATCAAAGGATCCCGTATAAAGTGCGCGCTTGGTCATTGCTGCGGTTCCTCCTCTGCAAATCTGTATATGCTGACCATGATTTTTCCGTACTTCCGCTCTTTGACCTTCACAAGTCTGCCTGCGGTCTCCGGCACCTGGTCTCTCACACCGTGTTCTGCTATTATTATACCGTCCTCGTTTAATAAATCAAGAGAATCTATCAGCTCCAGGCATTTTTCATAGAGGCCAGCCTTATACGGAGGATCCAGAAGAAAGATATCCGCTTTCTCTCTGATTCTGGACAGAGTCTTTGTGTAGTCTCCTGCCAGAACGACGGATCTGTCCTCTGCCCGGCATAAGCCTATGTTGGTCCTGATCAGATTCAGACTTTCTCTGGAATTGTCGCAGAAATAGCAGCGTCTTGCTCCTCTGGACAGAGCCTCCAGACCAAGATTTCCTGTTCCGGCAAAGAGATCCACCACCACCGCATCGTACACGTCGTTCATCAGCAGATTGAAAACCGCCTCCTTTACCTTGTCTGTAGTGGGCCGTACATCATATCCGGATGGACTCTCCAGCCTGCGTCCTCTGTATTCGCCTGTAATGATCCTCATGAATTTCTCCTTTCAGCTCCGTCTTCCCCCGGGCGCTCCAGCGCCTTTCCTATACCTATATCTGCCGTGACCGTCTCTCCGCACATTGCCCTTGCCGCCGGGTTCCTGTGAACCGGCTTCTCCGCGTGGAAGGTCACGGTGAGGTCCGCCCTGACGCAGACTCCGGCTTCCTCCTCTGCAGTCATGTCTCCGGACAGACCGCTGGGCAGATCCAGGGCCGCCACAAAGGCTCCCTGCCGGGATGCCCTGTTGATCGCTCCGATGACCTGATCCGCAGGGCTTCTCAGTGCTCCATGAAAGCCTGTTCCGTAAACGGCGTCTATGATCAGGTCTTCCGCTGTGAGCTCCGGCATGTTTTCCGGATTACATGCCGGGATCTTATCTTCGATCAGTCTGAAGTTGGTCAGAGCATCCGCCGTCACCGGTCTGCCTTCCACCAGTACAACGGTCACATCCATGCCGGTCTCTTTCAGCTTTCTTGCTGCCACAAAGCCGTCTCCGCCGTTGTTTCCCTTGCCGCAGAAGATGACCGCTCTGCACTTTCTCTGCCCCGCCGCAGATATGCTCGCGCCGGATGTGCTGAAGCTCCCGCCGCGCCTGTTCCATCTGTCTGCGATGATGCGTGCCGCCTCCGACCCGGCGTTTTCCATCATCTGATAATACGACAGTCCCGCTGCATCTGCAGCTGCCTCCAGCGCCTTCATCTCTGCGCAGGTGACTGTCTGTTTTTTATGTAAACTTTCCAATTGCGTTCACCGTCCTTCTGGAATAGTATAACAGAATTGAAGCCTTTAATCAACGAAAAAGGGCCCTCCTGAAATCCATCAGGCCGGCCCCTTCTCCAGTTTCAGTTACAGTTTTTCTGATTCTGCAGTTTTTCTGCAGCCGCTAAGCTTTTCAGGCCTATTTTCCGGCTAACTGTTTCTCAGCCATTTCCACCAGCTTCTTGGTCATATAGCCGCCGACGTAACCGTTCTGTCTTGCAGTCATGTTACCTTTGTCAGCCTGGTCATAACCAGTGATGCCCAGCTCATTTGCAACTTCTGTCTTCAGGTTGTTTAATGCAGGTTTCACATTAACACCCATCTGCTGTAAACTGTTATTGTTCATTTGTATTCACCTCCTGTTTACAGTCTTAATTTAACCTGTCAGGAGGTTTCTATGTCTTGTAATTTTTGGCTGATCTGATGCCGCGCTACAGCTCCATGCGGATATTCTCCCCGAACATCTTCTGGATGCGCTTTTTCAGCGGCTGAATCTCCTCTTCCAGAAGCTGCGGATCTTTATCTATGATTTCTTTCGCCGCATCTTTTGCTTTTTCCAGAACATCGCCGTGGCGGATCAGATCGCTGATATGCAGCTCCGGCAGTCCGTGCTGCCGTGTGCCGAAAAGCTCGCCGGGCCCCCGCAGCCGAAGATCGGCTTCTGCGATTTCAAAACCGTCGGCAGTGCTGCACATGATATCACAGCGCTCGGAAGCTACCTGGCTGTCGCTTGTGCAGATCAGGAAACAGTAGGACTGATCGCCGCCCCGTCCCACGCGTCCCCGCAGCTGATGAAGCTGGGCCAGACCGAACCGTTCCGCATTTTCTATGACCATGACCGTGGCATTTGGCACGTTGATGCCGACTTCGATGACCACTGTGGAGACCAGAACATCGATGCGGCCGCCGGCAAATCCGGCCATGACAGAATCCTTTTCCTCCTGTTTCATGGCACCGTGGACCATGGCCACGCGATAGTCCGCAAATCTTTCTTTCAGTTCCACATAGAGAGCCTCTGCAGATCTGGCGTCCACTTTATCCGATTCCTCGATGAGCGGCGCCACGACGTAAGCCTGCTTTTTTTCTGCCAGCTGTTTTTCCACAAAGTCGTATACCTTTCTGCGGCCTTCACTGTCCGTTCTGCTTGTAAGCACAGGTCTTCGCCCGGCCGGCATGGTTCTGATCTGGGAGATATCCAGATCCCCGTAGAGAATCACCGCCAGCGTTCTCGGGATCGGCGTCGCTGTCATGACCAGGACATTGGGATTGGCGCCCTTTCTGCTCAGCAGGCTCCGCTGGCTGACGCCGAAGCGGTGCTGTTCATCTGTGATTACGATGCCCGGATTTCTGAATTTTACATCAGGCTGTATGACAGCATGAGTGCCCACCAGAATCTGGATCTCTCCGGATTCCAGTTCCTGCAGGACCGCTTTCTTCTCTGCCGCCTTCATACTGCTGCAGAGAATGGCTGTTTTCAGCCCGTAAGGAGCAAAATCTTCTGAAAGAGTCTCCATATGCTGTCTGGCCAGAAGCTCTGTAGGCGCCATCATGATGCTCTGATATCCGTTTTTCGCTGCTGCAAACATGGCCGCTTCGGCCACCGCCGTCTTTCCGGATCCAACATCACCCTGAATCAGCCGGTTCATCACCTTCTCGCTGTGCATATCCTTCTTTATATCTTCCCAGGCCTGCCGCTGTCCTTCTGTAAACGCGAAAGGCAGTCCGCTGATGAATTCTTCCCCAGGGCTGCAGTCTATGTCGATGCCGCCCATATCCTTGCGTGTATCGTTTTTGATATGGAAAAGGCCCGTTTCCAGCGTCAGAAGTTCTTCAAAGACCAGCCTGAACCTGCTTTCCAGCACCTGTCTCTCATCGCCGGGAAAATGAATATTGCTGATGGCGTAGGACGGACTGGCCAGCCTGTATCTTGCAGTCAGTTCAGCAGGGAGCCATTCCTTCAGTTCCTCATGCAGAGGCCGGAGCTGAAGCTGCAGCTTTCTCAGCTCGTTCTGAGAGATTCCTTCTATTGCGGGATACACGGGAATGATGCCGCGCACATCGGCAGGATCCCCCTTTTTATGAAATTCCGGGTGGATCATCTGCAGGCGTTCAAAGCTGGCGGTGACTTTTCCGTAAAAGGTGTATTCCTGTCCCACATTGAACAGGTTGGCGATATACCTTCCGTTGAAAAAAACGATTTCGATCCTTCCGGTTCCGTCATCTGCCAGCAGAGTCAGCGGGGTGTTCTTTCTGTACGGATTTCCCGAATACCGTCTGGAAAGCACCGTGGCCGTGACCAGTGCATCTTTCCCCGGCTGCAGACTTCCTACAGGGGTGGTATGCCTCCTGTCTTCGTATCTGCGCGGAAAGAAATACAGCAGATCTTCCAGCGTCTCTATCTGGTGCCGTGAAAAAGCCTCCGCTTTTTTCGGCCCGATGCCTCTGAGGCTGCCTATTCTGTCACTCAGCTGCATAGCGTTTTACCACTTCCAGGTTTCTTCTGGCGACCTGTCTCGACCTGACGCCGGTGATTCTGATCCTGATCTGGTTCGGCTTCCTGCCCTGTCTCTTGCAGATCGCATCTGCAACGTAATCCGCCAGAGCATTGGTCAGGGAACGGATGCTGGTGCCGAATCTGACGATAACGCTGAATTCTATATCGATATTCTCTCCATCAGCGCTGTGCTCCACATCGATATGAGATGCAAAATCGCTGATGCTGAATTTCTGATCGCTGCCGATCTGTCTGCCCCGGCGCGTGGCCGGCCAGATCCTGCCTTTGCAGGCATCCTGATTGAATGCCTCCGCAATGAGCTGGGCAAAAATGATATTGGAGACGGAAATCGTCCCGAGTTCCGTTTCTCTCGATAAGGTCATAACTGTCACCTCGCCTTTGTTTTCTGTTATTATAGTTTACCCTGATGCAAAAGAGAACGCAAGTTTTTTCTCTTTTCTGTCTCCGGACGCTGTCACAATCTGCAGCCTGCATGCATAGGATATCAGGGGTGTATGGAATGGGAAATTATAATAAAAAGAAAAAGCCGGCTTTCTTCTGCAGGGAAGCCAGGGATATCGGCTTCGTCCTCATTGTTTTCGGCATTGTCACGGTATGTGCCTTCTTTCTGCCGCCGAAAGCATGGATTCTGCTTCTGGGCGCCGTGCTGGTCGTATGCGGCATTGCTCTTTTAGGAAGGAACTGACGGGCTGCGGGCAGAGAAGCTCCGGACAAAGAAAAAACCCGCTCTTCAGCGGGCTTCACGTTCTCGTAATGGATAATTAGATGGCACGGTTAATCTTGTTGGATCTGATGCATCTAGTGCATACATTCGCTCTTCTGACTGTTCCGTTGTCATTGATTCTTACAGTCTGAATGTTTGCATTCCACTTTCTTCTTGTGTGTCTGTTGGAATGGGAAACACTGTTTCCGGAAACCTGTCCCTTTCCGCAAATTTCGCATTTTCTTGACATCTGCCGCACCTCCTTTAATATCTTAAGCGTATAGCATTTTTGCACAAACTAAAATAATATTCATGTCGAACAATCGGTATTATACCACATGAAACACCATGATTACAAGCATTATTTCACAAATTCCCGGATATTTTTTCTGAAAGGACGATTTTCCCCTGTCTGCGCGTCTCGTTCAAGTCTATAGGCCGCTGATTGCGGCTTCCCCGGAAAGGCAGGGTCAGGTCTCTCTGACTCTGGTCGTAAGGTCCGTCTATCAGGATATCCGTCAGCTCCAGAAGCTCTTTTAGCGCCTGATTTTCGTCTGCCGTCATCTGAAGTTCCTCATAAGTATATCCCGAATACAGAATGATATCCAGGCCCCGCTCCTTTATCCTGCGGGCAAGCCGGCAGAAACCTTCTGCCTGGCATACCGGCTCTCCGCCGCTGAAGGTTACGCCGTCGAGAAGGGGGTTCTCGTCGATGGCGTTCACCAGCTTTTCAATGCTGCAGTCATAGCCGCCGTTGAAATCATGAGTCACCGGGTTATGACAGCCCGGGCAGTGGTGCGGACAGCCCTGACAGAATACGACGAACCTGATGCCAGGTCCGTCGACGATGGATTCTCTCACGATGCCTGCTATCCGCAGATTCACATCCTGATCTTTCATATTCTCTCAAAGCCCTCTCCGATGCCGTGCTTGACTCTGTCCTTTTCCTCTGCAGTCTTGGCATCATTCCAGTGATCCATGGTTCCGACCAGATAACCTGTGATTCTTCTGATTCTCTCGAAATCAGGATTGCCGTCCCCTTCTCTCCTGCCGCAGGCCGGGCACTCGTTGTCGATGATACCTGTATAGCCGCAGACCGGGTCTCTGTCCACTGGATGGTTGATTGATCCGTAGCCGATACCGCTTTCTTTCATGCATCTCACCACCTTTTCAAAGGCGTCCAGATTCTTCAGCGGATCTCCGTCCAGTTCGATGTAGGAGATATGACCTCCGTTGGTCAGAGCGTGGAACGGTGCCTCTTTCTTTATCTTGTCAAAGGCGCTGATGTTGTAGTATACAGGCACGTGGAAGCTGTTGGTGTAGTAATCTCTGTCGGTAACGCCCGGGATCACGCCGTATTTTTCTCTGTCAATCCGGACAAAACGTCCTGAAAGGCCCTCTGCCGGCGTTGCAATCAGCGACCAGTTGAGCCCGGTCTTTCTCGCTTCCTCGTCCATTCTCTTTCTCATGTAGGCCACGATCTCCAGTCCCAGCTTCTCAGCTTCGTCGCTTTCACCGTGATGGCTGCCTGTCAGCGCCTTCAGCGCTTCAGCAAGACCGATGAAGCCGATGGTCAGAGTGCCGTGTTTCAGAACTTCCTCAACCGTATCCTCCGGTTTCAGCTTGTCTGAATCGATCCAGATGCCCTGTCCCATCAGGAACGGGAAGTTCTTTACTTTCTTCATGCACTGGATTCTGTATCTTTCGTTGAGCTGTCCGATGGCGACATCGATCATGTGATCCAGTCCGTCAAAGAAGATATCCACATCGCCCTTTGCCTTGATGGCAAGTCTCGGGAGATTGATGGATGTGAAAGACAGATTTCCTCTGCCGTAGACGATCTCTCTGGACGGATCGTGGACATTGCCGATGACTCTGGTCCTGCAGCCCATATATGCGCATTCTGTCTCCGGCCGGCCCGGTTTGTAGTACTGTGCGTTGAAAGGAGCATCCAGGAAAGAGAAGTTCGGGAACAGTCTCTTGGCGGATACTCTGCAGGCCAGCTTAAACAGGTCGTAGTTGGGATCTTCCGGATTGTAGCTGACGCCTTCTTTCACCTTGAATATCTGGATCGGGAAGATCGGCGTCTCCCCGTTTCCGAGGCCTGCCTCTGTCGCCTTCATGATGGATTCCATGACAAGACGGCCTTCAGGGGATGTGTCAGTCCCGTAGTTCAGCGAACTGAACGGCACCTGAGCGCCTGCACGGGAATGCATGGTGTTCAGATTATGTATCAGGGCCTCCATGGCCTGATAGGTCTTGCGGCGGATCTCCCTGTCGGAAAAACGTACGGAAGCATCCTGCATCTTCCTGATTTCTTCAGCAGATGCCAGTTTTTTCAGCTTCTCTGCCTCCAGTTCCCGGTAGTTGTTATCCCATGCCATGCACGGACACACGCCGTGCTCCTTTTCTATCTCTGTGCAGATCCCTTTTGCCAGTTCCACACCGTCCTCGGCGCCGCACATGATCTCCAGCATCTTGCCCAGATTGGTGTAATAAAGCTTCTTATAGGATTTACGGACTCCCGGAGCCATGCTGTAGTCAAAGTTAGGCACCGACTGCCCTCCGTGCTGGTCGTTCTGGTCAGACTGGATGGCGATGCAGGCAAGTGCAGCGTAGCTCTCGATATCGTTAGGTTCTCTCAGATGTCCGTGACCGGTGGAGAAACCGCCCTTCAGAAGCTTGACAAGGTCGATCTGGCAGCAGGTCATGGTCAGGGTATAGAAATCCATATCGTGAATGTGGATATCACCGTTGTCGTGAGCCTTGGCATATTTCGGATCGATGACATACATCTTGTAGAATTCCTTGGCGCCTTCCGAGCCGTATTTCAGCATGGTTCCCATGGCGGTATTCCCGTCGATATTGGCGTTCTCTCTCTTGACATCGTTGTCCTTCGCCTCTTTAAAGGTGAGATCCTCGTAGATATGCATCAGCCTGGTGTTCATATCTCTGATCCTGGTGCGCTCCGCCCTGTAAAGGATGTACTCCTTGGCCGTGCGGGCATGTCCCGCCTCTATGAGGATCTTCTCCACCGCATCCTGGATCTGCTCCACTGTAGGCGTGGTATTGTGGCATACCTCCAGCAGATAGAGTTCCACCTGCTTTGCAAGATATGCGGCCATTTCTCTGTCTCTTCCGCCGAGAACCTGGGCGGCCTTGAAGATCGCTTCGGTGATCTTGTCCACATTGAAGTCGACCGTTCTGCCGTCTCTCTTGATGATTTTCATGATACTGTCCATATTTTATCTCCTCCAAACACAACATGTAGTGGGTCTTTCATTCTTTGCAATACAAATTATACTATTTTTATATGCACAGGTCAATATGCAATCCTGCCGTATTCAAAAAAAGAATCTGGTCAGATTATGAAAAAACAGAGAATGGAGCAGAATGTACGGCTGCCGGGCGTACATTCGGATGCATAACAAATCCTCCGTATGGTCTGAGCCACGCGGAGGATTCACTGTTTTACGGGCAGTGCCGTATATATCCGATGTTTTTTCTATTTATGGATTTTGTCGTAGTATTCTGCACGGAGCATGGATTTCAGCTGAAGGTTGACATATTTGCCGTTCTTCTTGCCTGCATTGCGCATCAGACCCTCATTTCTGAAACCGATCTTCTCGTACAGGGATGCAGCTGTCTTGTTTTTCTCGAAGTGATCTATGGTCACCCGTTCCATATGGAGATTGATGAAGGCGTATTCCAGAATCAGACGCAGCGCCTCTTCTCCATATCCTTTGCCCCGGTTGTCCGGATCGGCGATGTAGATACGGGTGATATCCAGAGAGTCCTCAACTCTGTTGATACGGGACAGATAGATCTTGCCGATCGGCTTGTCCTCCGGTTTCAGCGTAATGGTAAACTGCATCTTGGTCGGATCCAGACTGTATCTTACGAACTCTGTCACCACCTGCTCATAGTCTCTGCCCTCGTCCATGGTGAAGAATTCTGTCACTTCCGGCAGCACCTCCCACCTGGCGAAATATTCGCAGTCGTCAAAAACAGTTTCCCTGACAATTAAGTTCTTTGATTCCATCCTTATCTCTCCTGTCAATTCTTAAAATTGTGTGAAGTTTGGCAAAAACGCTACTAATTTCTTCACGATTATGGTATCATTATATATGATTTTTCATTCAAAAGAAACGTTTATTTTCATATTTTTTTAAATTTACACAAGATTAACATGAAAGGAGACCGGCTATGAAGAAACTGACATCACTCATGCTGATTGCCGCTATGACCTTCTCTCTTTTCACCTTTACCGCCTGCGGGGAAGAAGAGGAGGATCTGTCCTCAAAGATTGAAGAGAAGATCATCGCCTATCAGACCGATCTGGAAGATTCCGCTGATGCGCTGGATTCCACTGAAGCCATCCGCGATTACCTCTGCAGCTGGGCGAAGACAAAAGGCATAGACTGCACTGTGGACAGCCACGACAATGTCATCTTTGAAATCAAATCCAGCAAAGCGTATAAAGAGGCTGGCCCGGTCGTCATCCTCTGCTCCTACGACTGCCAGCAGTTCGAAAACGCCATACAGCCCATGGCTATGGCCCTCTATATCGCAAAGAACAACGAGGATACAGGCCGTCTGACAATCATATTCACTTCTGAAGACGGGCACGATTTCAGCGGCATTTCCTCTCTGAACAGCAGATATTTCACAGATGACACCAGTGTCTTCTGTCTGAACAGCGGTGAGAAGAACATGTGGTCTGCAGAAACAGGCGCAGGCTCCTCCTACCGTTTCACAGGCAGCATATCCTATACCAGGCCGTCCGGAGACAAGGCTTACAGGATTTCAATCAAAGGTCTGCCGGGAGGAATTCCTGATTCCCGGATCTCATCCTATCCGAACCCGATCAAGGAAATCGGCGACCTTCTGGCCTATTTCAAGACCAATGCCCTGATCTACGAGCTGGCCGGATGCAGAGGCGGAAGCAGCGCCGCCCTCTATCCGAAGAGCGCTTCGGCGACTGTGGTCATCGATGAGGATGATATGGAAAAGTTCCAGTCAAGAGTGGAGACCGCCATTGAAACCTTCAATGACCGCTATGATGATTTTCTGGAAGAACACCCTGATGTGACTTATACCTACGAGGAGGTCGATCTTCCGAAGAAAGTCATGACCCAGGACAGCCTGAACAGCTTCGTCAGCTTCCTGTATACTCTTCTCGACGGCGTCTATTACAAGGATGAGGACGACAATCTGATTTCCATAACCAGCATCGGCACCATCCGCTGTGAGGACAGCAGATTCCGCATCTCCGCCGTTGCAAGCAGTCTGTCATCCTCCAATCTCTCTGAGATCGATACCGCCTACAAGACCATATGCGGTCTGGCAGGCATCAGCTACCGCAAGACGGGCAGCATCGACGGCTTCTATTCCGCTGAAGAAAGCGACTTTACTGCAGCTGTCGCACAGGCATTCAACGACTATTCCGGCAAAGAGATGGAACTGAAATCCAACGTTCCGGTATCCAATGCCTCCTATGTGCAGAAGCTCAATGATAAATGCAGTATCATCAGCGTTTCTGTCAATGAAGACCGGATCGAGCGTTATACAGGCACCATCATCACCTTTATGATGAACCTGCCTCATACTGAAGAGGAATAAAAATCCGAGCAAATAAAAAACCCGCGTCATGCGGGTTTTTTATTTGCTGAAACAGGATATTCAGTTCTGTTTTTCTTTCTTTTTCTTGCCTGCGATATCCGCGGCGGCTGTAAAGAGCACGTCTGTAGACGAGTTCAGGGCTGTCTCGCAGGAATCCTGGATGACTCCCACGATGAATCCCACACCTACGACCTGCATCGCCAGTTCATTAGGAATTCCGAAAAGCGAACATGCCAGCGGGATCAGCAGCAGCGATCCGCCTGCAACGCCGGATGCACCGCATGCGCTTACTGCAGACAGCACACAGAGTATGACGGCACTGCCGAAATCCACAGAGATTCCCAGTGTATGTGCGGCGGCAAGAGTCAGAATAGAAATGGTGATGGCGGCACCGCCCATGTTGATGGTCGCACCCAGAGGAATGGAGATGGAATAGGTATCCCTGTCCAGATTCAGTTCCTCACAGAGCTTCATGTTGACCGGAATATTGGCGGCAGAGCTTCTGGTAAAGAAGGCTGTGATGCCGCTGTCCTTCAGACATCTGAGAACGAGCGGATACGGATTCTGCCTTGTTTTGACATAGACGATGATCGGATTGATGACCAGTGCGTCCAGCAGCATGGTCCCCACCAGAATGATAATCAGCTTTCCGTAGCTGAACAGCGTCTGGATACCGCTCGATGCGATGGCGCTGAACACCAGACCCATGACGCCCAGAGGCGCAAAGCGGATGACCCATCTGACCACCTGAGAAACCGCCTCGGAGATGTCAGAAAGGAAGTTCTTTGTGCCCTCTCCGGCATGACGGAGCGCGATACCCAGAAGGATGGCCCAGGTCAGGATGCCGATGTAGTTGGCGTTGAGGAGCGCATCCACAGGATTCTTTACAATATTGAACACCAGATTTTTCAGAACCTCAGAAATGCCGCTCGGCGGAGCGATATCTCCCGCACTGTCGGCCAGGATCAGATCCACCTTGAAGATGAAGCTGACGATGACCGCCAGGGTGCCTGCAGCAAAGGTTCCGATCAGATAAAGGATGATAATGGACTTCATGTTCGTCTTCTGCCCTGACTGATGCTTTGAAATCGCAGACATGACCAGGAAGAAAACCAGTACAGGTGCAACGCCTTTCAGTGCACCTACAAACAGATCACCGAAAATGCTGATGCCGGACACCTTGTCCGGGATGGTCACGGCAAGCAGAATGCCGATGATCAGTCCGATGATGATCTGCTTGACCAGACTGATCTGATTCCATCTGTTGAATAAATTTTTCATGACTAAAACTACCCTCCAAATTCTCTATATAAGTCATGCACTATATTATGCCATCATTTTCTTCTAAAATCAAGTATCTTCTGAACCTTCCGCCCTTCTGTCCCGTATGATCGGCATGGAAACGGCGCCCAGAATCAGAATGCAGCTGATCAGTTTCAGCGGCGGCAGCTTCTCAGAAAGAAACAGAACACCGAAAACGACGCCGGACACAGGCTCCAGCATGCTGAAAATGGCTGCATTGCCTGCGCCGATCAGCTTGATTCCTGCAATGAGAAGCACATAGGCAAAGACTGAATTGGCCACAGCCAGAACGAAGGTCAGCAGCAGATTCAGCGGCGACAGTCCATAGACCACATTACCCGACGGCAGATCAAAGACCGCCACTGCCGCAGCATTGACAATACACATGTAGAACATGGATTTCATAGAGTCCATCCTGCCGATGGCCGTATGTTCTATGCCCAGCAGGTATCCCGCATAGGTCAGTGCAGAGGCCACAGCCAGAAGGATGCCTTTTACAGCATAGGCATCGCTGCTTCCCGTGGCGAGAGCCACTCCGGCTGTTGCGATAATCAGAGACAGGATCTTTACCCTGTCCGGTCTCTGGCGGAACAGGATCCATCCCAGCAGGACGGTGCACATCGGATACAGAAAGTGAAGCGTGGTGGAAAGCCCCACCCCGATATACTGGTATGCATCATAGAGGATATAGGTGGTAGTCACACTGAACAGAATGCTGATCAGCGCCAGCTGGGAAAAATCTTTCAGACTGATGCGCAGATCCACTCTCCGTATCAGAAGCACGGCAAGCAAAACAGGAACGGCAAGTGCGTTCCTGTAAAATGTCAGTGTCAGAGCATTGCTGCCCATTTCAAATGTAATGCTGGCAAGCACCGGCGTCACACCGAACACCAGTGCAGAGCAGACGGCACACAGGGTGCCTCTGGTCATATCACGTTTCATCGCAGTTCTCCGGCAAGGGCGTCTTTTGCCGCATCGGCAGATTCCTTGGCATCTTTCACATAATAATCCGCTCCGATCTCCATGGCGTAGTCCTCTGTCAGAACAGCGCCGCCGACCATGATCCTGCAGTACGGTGCAGCTGCCTTTACCGCTCTGATGGTATCCGCCATGCTCTGCAGCGTGGTAGTCATCAGCGCTGACAGGCCCAAAAGCCTCACATTGTCCTTCACGACGGCATCCACAATGGTCTGCGGCTCCACATCCTTGCCCAGATCGCATACATCGTAGCCGTAGTTGTCCAGAATCACCCTGACAATGTTTTTTCCGATGTCGTGAATATCGCCTTTTACTGTAGCGATAACCACTCTTCCCCGGGAAATCTTTTCGCCTCCGCTGCTTTCAATTTTTTCTTTGATCACCTCAAATGCACTCTGGGCTGTGGAAGCGCAGAGCATAAGCTGCGGTATGAAGATCACACCTGTCTCAAAATCCTGTCCAGCCATGTCCAGGATCGGAATCAGGGTTTCGTTGATCACATCCATAGGCTGGCGGGTCTCCAGCTCTGCAGTGATCAGCTCCCTGCATCTGGCATTGAGACCGTTCATGACAGCGTACTGTATCTCAGCGAAGCTGCCGCCGGAAATATCCCCTGCAGGGTTCTTTTCTGTCCTGTCTGCTGACAAGGCGGAGGTTCCGGAAAGTTTCGCTGCGGGAACCTTTGTCTCCAGCTCCCCGCTGTACCTGTCGATGTAGTTCTTTGCCCCCGGATCCAGATTCATGATCAGCCGGTAGACATCCACTGCCCGAACCATATCAGGGGCACCCGGATTCATGATCGGAAGATCCAGACCGCATGTCAGAGCCATCTGAAGGAAATTGTGGTTGATCAGAGGTCTGTTGGGCAGTCCGAAGGAGATGTTGGACACACCCAGAACCGTCTTCAGGCCCAGTTCCTCTTTTACGATACGGATAGCCTCAAGGGTATTGGCCGCGTTCTCCTGCTCTGCCGATACGGTCAGAGTCAGGCAGTCGATATAGATATCCCGTTTCGGTATGCCGAGGGACATAGCCCATTCCATGATCCGGCGGGCTATGTCGACACGCTTTTCAACAGTTTTAGGAATTCCCTCCTCGTCCAGAGTCAGCCCCACTACGGCTGCGCCGTATTTTTTTACCAGCGGCAGAACCGCAGAAAGAGAGGACTCTTCACCGTTGACGGAGTTTACGATGGCCTTTCCGCTGTAAACCCGCAGAGCGGCCTCTATGACCTCCGGATTGTTCGAATCGATCTGCAGCGGCGCGTCAGTGATCCCCTGCAGCGCTTTTATAATGTTTACAATAACACTTTTCTCGTCTATTCCTGGCACGCCTGCATTTACGTCCAGGATTTCCGCCCCGTCCCGGATCTGATCGGCCGCCTGGACCAGGACGTAATCCATATCCCCTGCTTTCAGTGCCTCCTTCAGCTTCTTCTTGCCTGTAGGATTGATCCGTTCGCCGATGATCCTCGGCTGATCTATGATGACGGTCCGCTCCGGCGTGCAGACTGCAGCCGGAATATCCGGATTCTGCCTGCAGTATTGTTTTCCGTCGAAGGCGTTCCGCAGGGCTCTGATATATTCGGGAGTGGTTCCGCAGCAGCCGCCGACGAGACGGATTCCCATAGGGATGAATTCTGCCGTCAGTTCAGCGAACTGCTCCGGTCCCACGTTATATTCCTTTGTGGCAGGATCAGGCAGGCCGGCGTTTGCCTTTGAGACCATAGGCAGTGTAGTCCACCGGGAGAGCTCCTCGACAAGAGGATAGAACTCCTCCGGTCCCGTAGAGCAGTTCATGCCGATGGCATCGGCCCCCAGACCTTCCAGCGTAAGCGCCATGGATCTGACCTCTGTTCCCGTAAAGGTCCTGTGATTGGATTCGTAGCTCATGGTGCAGATAACCGGAAGATTCGAATTCTCCTTTGCGGCCAGCAGAGCCGCCTTGGCCTCGTAGAGGTCTGTCATGGTTTCTATGGTGATAAGATCGGCATCGCTGCCGGCAAGGATCTGCGCCCGGAACATCTCATATGCCTCTTCAAAAGTCACGTCCCCGTTAGGTTCCAGCAGCCTGCCCAGAGGACCGATATCCAGAGAAATCTTTGCATCCGTTCCCTCTGCCGCCTTGCGGGCGTTGGCAACCGCCGCGCGGATCAGCTCTTCTCCGGTGTATCCGCATCCGGCCACCTTGAAATCGCTGACGCCGAAAGTGCAGGTGTTGATGATGTCGCTCCCTGCCTCTATGTATGCTCTCTGGATTTTCTGAATCACTTCCGGATGTGTGATATTGAGGAGTTCCGGCACCTTGCCGAGATCCATCCCTTCCTTCTGCAGCATGGTTCCCATGCCGCCGTCCAGAAAGATGAATTCTCTGCCTGGAAATAAATCAAGTAGTCTGTTCAATCATTTACCCTCACTAACTCTGTAGATTCATTAGAATAAGCTCCGTACGCTTTCGCTGATTCTCTTAGCGATATACGGATTGTTCATCGTGTAGATGTGGACGCCGTCAACACCGCAGGATACCAGGTCGACGATCTGGTTTACCGCATAAGCGATACCTGCATCGCGGATGGCTTCAGGTTTGTTCTCATAGCGGGACATCATCTTGGTGAACTTGGCAGGAAGACTGGCTCCGCACAGGGAAACCATGCGTTCGATCTGCTTCTTGTTGGTCACCGGCATGATGCCTGCCTCGATAGGAACGTTGATGCCTGCGATTCTCGCCTTGTCGACAAAGTCGTAGAACACGCTGTTGTCGAAGAAAAGCTGGGAGATCAGATGCTGCGCACCTGCATCCACCTTTTTCTTCAGGTTCAGGATGTCCTCCACCTGGTTTCTGCTGTCCAGATGCACCTCCGGATAGCATGCGCCTGAAATGCCGAAATCATATCCGGATGCCCTGATAAAAGTGATCAGCTCGCTGGCATGGAGGAACTCCTTTTTAGGCGGCACATCCGGTACCAGGTCTCCGCGGAGAGCCAGAATGTTCTCCACACCGTTCTCGTTCAGGCGGCGCAGAACCTCTGTGACTTCCTCTTTTGTCGAATTGACACAGGTCAGATGGGCAGCAGACTCGATTCCGTACTTCTGCTTGATCGCGGATGCGATCTCACAGGTGGAGTTGTCTGCCAGACTTCCGCTGGCGCCATAGGTCACGCTGATAAAATCCGGTTTCAGATCCTGAAGCTGATCCAGGGTCTCGTATACGGTCCTGATAGGGTTGTCCCTTTTCGGCGGGAAAACCTCAAACGAAAAAACTGTCTTGTCTCTGTTAAATAATTCTGCTAATTTCAATTGACTATACCTTCCTGTTCTATCTTCCGATTTTTCCTGTGATGTGTTCTACAGAAATCTCGACCATGAGTACCCGGTCCGCTGAATCCCTGTAAATCTGTTCCGTTTTCGAAACCATCTCCGGGGAAAGTCCCGCCAGAAATATTCTGACGGCCTCTCTGATATCTCCCGGGGAATGCAGAACTCTTGCTCTGCCGAAAGCGATCACACTGCTGTAAAGCGTATCCAGCTTTTCCGGCCGGAGATCATGCTGAGTCACCACGGTGAAGGAAACCTTCTCGTTTCTTGTGAGGGCTTCGATCTTGTGGCTGGATTCAGCTGTGCTGTGAAAAATGATTTTTCCATTGTCGTAGACATAGTTTACCGGTACGCCGTAGGGATATCCCTCATCGCCGATCACGGACAGAACGCCGTAATCTGCCGACCGCAGCAGTTCTTCTGCCTCTGCGATATCTGTAGCTTTCTCTGCACGTCTCATATTTCTGAACATGATCTTCTCTCCTTATCAGATTTCCGTTATCCTTTTATTTTATATCTATTAGAGGTTTTTTTCAACCCCTTTTAACCTATCTTTTCCATAGGATATTTCGTCAGCTTCCTTTCCCTCAGAGCTTCTCCCTGATTACCTGCCAGCTGGAAACAAGCATCTCCAGTGTCCAGCGGGCATTGGCCGGGCTGGTCGAAGGAAGCTTTGTACATGGAATTCCTGTTTTTTCTAAAATATACCTGTTATAAAGCTTCTCCGCCTGACTGCCGTTGACATAGACGCCGGAGACAGATGTGCTTTTCAGCAGTCCTCCGATATCCGCAGGACTGACGCTGCGGATGGAACTGTCCGAAGAACCTATGATATCACAGCTCTCGATGACGTCCCAGACGGCGATGCCGTTTCTGAGGAGCATGTCCTTTTTTTCCTCGATGGTCTCCGGGACCTGCTCTCCGAGGACCGAAGCCAGAACCTTCCAGAACCTGTTCTGCGGATGGCCGTAGTAAAACCTGTTCTCTCTGGACTTGACAGAAGGCATGGTTCCGAGAATCAGGATCCTGCTGTTTTCGTCATATACCGGTTCAAAACCGTGCTCCACATGTTCATATCTGCCCAAAAACGCCGCCTCCTCTATTTTTCTTTCATGTAGATATCCAGATCCACCCTGCCGCTGATGCCGTCCACCCTGCCGCTGTCAGAATACTGCCACATGCGGAAGGCATAAGGGTAGTCTGTCACGTCCGTATAATGGGCAAGCCAGGTATCATAGCCGGTCAGATACTCCATCTGGTAATGATTCTCCAGCCAGTGGGGATTGCCGTAGATCACCGGTATGTGTCCGTTTCTTTCTATCACCTTGCAGAAGGCATCGGCGATTTCCGTCTTTTCCCTGTCGGTCAGATCTGCGATGCGGTCATCTTTGCCCACAGGTTCCATGTCAAAGAATACAGGGAGACTGACGCCTTTTCCCCGTATATGGCGCAGAACATAGCGGGCCTCTGAAACCGCCTCCTCCGGCGTCACAGCCTGGGAGAAAAAGTAGACGCCCACGTCCAGACCGGCTTTTTTTGCACCTCTTATATTTTCTTTGAACCGGGAGTCCAGATGGATCTCCCCCGTCTCGCTTCCCCTGTAGCCCAGACGTATCACAGCAAATTCAATCCCGTCATCACTCACCTTGTTCCAGTCGATCTCTTTCTGATAATAGGAAACATCGATGCCGGTGACCGACTGCCAGTTCTCGTCTTCATAATACAGTCTGCCGTTCTCCATAACAAAAGCGCTCATGTCGTAGGGATTCTCCGGCAGAGTCTTCCTGAGCCCCAGCCCGTCGTAATGCCCCATGACCATATAGATCGATGTGAAAACGGCTGCGATCATGAACAGCACCGCCGCCGCTATGATGACTCTGGCTCTGGGTTTCAGATAATATCTCTTCCTTTTTTTCCTTTTCATAAAAATATTCTAACATAATTCGACAAAGAGTAAAAGAATATTTGACTGTCGCTGAATTCTCATTTATTATATTATAGGAAATATGGAGGTATGAATATGATTGATTATGATATGCTTTCCCGGGATCTGATAAAATACAGAAGAGATCTGCATCGGATTCCGGAACTGGGTTTTTATGTATATAAAACCAGCGCCTATGTCTCTGAGATCCTCTCTCATCTCTCCTGCAAGGTTGACAGGATCCTTCAGACCGGCATTCTTGCATACTTTGATTTCGGCTGCGAGGAAACGCTGGCTTTCCGCGCCGACATGGATGCTCTGCCGATTCAGGAGGAGACCGGCGCAGAATACGCCTCTCTTCACGAAGGCTGCATGCACGCCTGCGGGCACGACGGACATATGGCCGGCCTGCTGGGTTTTGCACGTGTCCTGGATGACTACATAAAAGAAAAACTTCCGATGAAATACAATGCTCTGCTTCTCTTCCAGCCTGCAGAAGAGACCATCGACGGCGCGCTGAAGATCTGCGGCACTCACATCTTCGATCATTACAGGATCAAGGCGATCTTCGGTCTGCATCTGTGGCCTATGCTGTCCAAAGGAGAAATCGCATCCCGCCCCGGCCCCATGATGGCAAAATCCACTGCGGTGGAGGTGGATTTCGAAGGCGTCAGCGCCCACTGCGGAGAGCCGGAAAAAGGGAAAGACGCCCTGGAGGCGGCCTGCCGTTTCATCAGCGATATCTATACGTTCAAAAACCTTTATGTCCGGGAGCGTTCCGTTCTCAAGTTCGGAAGACTGGAAAGCGGCACAGTCCGCAATGCCATATCCCCTCACAGTCGTCTGGACGGCACCATGCGCACCTTCAGCGAAAAGACCTGGGAGATGCTGGTCGATGCCATGACCAGCCTGGGAGAAGAGATCGAACACAGGTACGGAACCAGATTCCATCTGGATGTGAGCAGAAGTCATCCGGCTGTGATCAACAACGAGGAGCTCTATTCCAGAGTCAAACCTGCTCTGATGAAACTCAACTTCGTGGAGCTCAGAAAACCCGTCATGATTGCGGAGGATTTTTCCTTTTTCGAACAGCAGATGCCGGGAATCTTCTTCTTTCTCGGTACGGGAAGCGGCATACCGCTCCACAGCGACAACTACGATTTCGACGATACCGTCATCATCGACGGTGTCAGACTGTTTGATACATTATTCAGGGATGCCTTATAAGGCATCCCTTTTTTTCTGTCCTATCACTTTTTCTTCGTGATCCAGAGCACTTCCGGAGGATTTCTGCGCTGGTTGGGCATGGATGCATATACCACATGGTATTTTTCGGCAGGCAGCTGCTCCGCCATGGCAAGAACAGCCGCCTTCTCCTCTGCTCCGGCCTCATGGCCGCTGTAAAGCACCGCTGTGACAATGCCGCCGGTTCGAATCATATCCAGCGCCTGACCAAGTGCCTGTATCGTATCCTCTTTATTCGTGGTCAGCGCCTTGTCTCCGCCAGGCAGATAACCCAGATTGAAGACGACTGCAGAGGGATGCGCTCCGTCTGAAACCTCACCTGCATATTCATCAAGACGGATAAAACTGCCCTCCCGCAGGATCACTTCTGCCATTTCTTCTTTTGTTTCTGTTTTCAGCAGGGCCTCTGTGGATTCCAGAGCTTTCTTCTGGATATCTACGGCAAGGACTCTTCCCCCTTTCCCTGCCGCCCGGGCCAGCGTCAGGGTGTCATGGCCGTTTCCGCAGGTCGCATCTATGACAAAATCTCCTTTGCGGATATAGGTGCAGGTAAGATGCATTGCAAGTTCTGTGGTCTTTGTAAGCAGGTTGTTTTCCAAAACAGTACACCTCCGTGAAAAGTCTCTCTTCACAGTATATCATAACTGTCGCCGTCTTCAAGGTGCAGAATTCTGTTCTGCAGGCTCCCCAGCCTCAGATTTTCCGGCGCTGCCGTATGGATGGGTATGATATGTCCGGGCTGAAGCAGCTGCGCCAGAGCATAAAGGGCTTCTGCAGAGGCATGGCCGGAAGTATGAAGTTTTACCACGTACCGGAAGCCTTCTGTCAGTTCCATTACCGCACCCTCGTGTTTCTTCAGATAGGCTTCGGGCACGGCACAGATAAAGAGAGAACGTTCCTTCTCCTTTTCTCTGTACGGTTTCAGGATCTTCTGAAAAGCCTTCTCTGTGCGCACGGCCATACAGAAGCCTCTGCCCGTATCCGCGCCTTCCCTGTAAAGCTGTCTGCGGCAGAAGCTGTAATCGGGAGATATCTCCCTTCCACTCCGGTCCGCCTCATCCAGAAGCATCATCTGATAAGGGTCGCAGAAAAAGGGGCCGCGTTTTGCAGAGGCTCTGTGAAAGACAGCCAGCCGGTCGATATCCAGAGGATCTGCCAGGACGAAGGTGTATGCGAACCGCTCCATCAGCACCTCGGCCGCATACCCGAGGTCGTATTCGCTGACCGTTACCGGCATGGTGCAGGAGAGATTCGTTCCTTCGCAGATCAGCAGGTCAGCAGTGCCGCGCAGAGGTGCAAGGGCCGGCAGAACGGAATTCCCTCTGATTCCGTGGGTTCTGAAATCTCCGGTATGCAGAATTCTTCTGCCTTCCGCCTCCATGAGCAGCATGTATGCGTCAAAGGCGGAATGGTCGGTCAGGACCGGGGTGATCCTGATATCTCCGACGGTAAAAGATTCGCCGTTCCGGTAGGTGCGCATTTTCTCTATGACCGGTACAGGGAAGCTGTTCTGATGACGCTTTGAGAGCAGAAGAAACTCCTTTGCCGCCCTGCCGATGTACATGGGAACATCCGGCGGCACCCGGTCGGCCATGCCTGTGTGATCCCCGTGGTAATGGGTGAATATCACTGCGTCATACGGCTCGTCGATATCCATCCGGGGACTGCCCATATCGATGAGGATCCTGGTTCTGCCCGTCTGAATACCGGTAATGGTGCCGCCGATGCGGTGTGTCCCTCTGTAAATTTTGACTTTCAGATTATCACCCCCGCTGAAATATTTAGAGCAGCATGGTGAATTTATGACAAAATGGTATTGACTTTTTTTCTGAAAGTGATAAATTATAGTATATGGGTTTTAGCACTCATCTTTACAGAGTGCTAATAAAAACGTGAATTCTAATAGAAATATTATTTATTCGGAGGCGAGATTATGGCAAAAAAACAATTCAAGGCAGAGTCCAAGAAACTTCTGGACCTGATGATCAACTCGATTTACACACACAAGGAGATATTCCTGCGTGAAATTATCAGCAACGCAAGCGATGCGCTGGACAAGCTCTATTATCAGAGCCTGCAGTCCGGCGACACAGGCATCAGACGGTCGGATTTCCACATCGATATCGCGACAGATAAAGATGCGCGCACGCTGACCATCAGCGACAACGGCATAGGCATGACTGCCGCTGAACTGGAGGCAAACCTGGGAACCATCGCAAAGAGCGGCAGCCTGGCTTTCAAGCAGGATCATGCAGAGGAAGAGCCTGCAAAGGGTGCAAAGCCGATCGATATCATCGGTCAGTTCGGTGTCGGCTTCTACTCTGCTTTCATGGTGGCAGATGAAGTCACCGTCACCTCAAAGGCCTACGGCAGCGAGGAAGCCAGCAGATGGACATCCAGAGGCGCCGACGGCTATACGGTGGAAGCCGCTGAAAAGAGCACAAACGGCACGGATATCGTTCTTCATCTGAAGGAAGATGCCGAAGGCGAGGATTATTCCCGTTTTCTGGAGGAATACACCATCCGCAGCCTGATCAGAAAATATTCTGACTACATCAGGTATCCGATCCAGATGATGGTCGAAAAGCGTCGTCCTAAGGAGGATGCGGAACCCGAAGAAGGCAAGGCTCCGGAAATGGAAACCTTCATGGAACTGGAAACTCTGAACACCATGGAGCCGATCTGGAAGCGCCAGAAAAGCAAGGTAAAACCGGAAGACTACAACGAATACTACAAGAGCAAGTTCGGCGACTACCAGGATCCCGCAAAGGTCATCCGCACTTCCGTAGAGGGTGTATCCAGCTACACCGCCCTCCTCTTCATTCCGGGCCACACACCGTACGACTATTACACCAAGGACTATGAGAAAGGTCTGCAGCTCTACTCCAGCGGCGTCATGATCATGGACAAGTGCAAAGAGCTTCTGCCTGACTATTTCAACTTTGTCAGAGGTCTGGTGGACTCCCAGGATCTGTCTCTGAATATTTCCCGCGAGACCCTGCAGCATGACAGGCAGCTGAAGAACATCGCAAAGAATCTGGAGAAAAAGATCAAGAAAGAGCTTGCCGACTTTATGAAGAACGACCGGGAAGGCTATGAGAAGTTCTTCGAAAACTTCGGACGCCAGCTGAAATACGGAATCTACGACGATTTCGGCATGCACAAGGATGTTCTCTCCGATCTGGTCCTCTTCTACTCCTCCATGGAAAAGAAGATGATATCCCTGGATGAATATATCGCCAAGATGGGTGAAGATCAGCAGTACATCTACTACGCCGCCGGCGAATCCATCGAGAAGATCGACATGCTTCCGCAGACGGAATTCATCAGAGACAAGGGCTATGAGATCCTGTATCTGACCGATGAGATCGACGAATTCGTTCTGCAGATGATGCATGATTACAAGGATAAGGAGTTCAAATCCGTCTCTGCCGAAGATATGAGCGGTGAAGAGACAGAAGAACAGCAGGAGGCCATGAAAAAGGCCCAGGAGGACAACAAGGCTCTTCTCGACTTTATCAGAGAGTCTCTCGGCGGCAAGGTTACAGAAGTCAGACTGTCCCCTCGTCTGCGCAATGCGGCGTCCTGCCTGACCACAAAGGGAAATATTTCCCTGGAAATGGAGAAGGTCCTCAATTCCATGCCTACTGACCAGATGGTCAAAGCCGACAGGATACTGGAGCTGAATCCGGATCATCCTGTCATGACCACCATGAAGGACACCTTCGCCATGGGCGATGAGGGCAAAGAAATGGTTAAATCCTATGCCAACCTGCTCTACGGACAGGCCGTTCTGATCTCCGGACTCAGCATCGATGATCCTGTGACCTTTGCCGATGACATCTGCAAAGCTATCACAAAATAGACCCCGCCTCGGGATAATAAAGTATAAAGAAAACGCAGGGCTTTCTGAGCTCTGCGTTTTGATATTTCTTTTTGTTTTTATTCGTATTCCTTGCTGTAGATCTCGCTGCCGTCACCGTTGAGATATATTACCTTGACCGTGATGCCGTCGATACCGGACTCCTCTTCCATGGTCGATGCGATATTCTCAAAGGTGCTTCCTGCAGATTCCATGTACTGCTCGAACTGAGCCTTCACATCGTCAAGCAGATCCGCTTCGATGGTGTCTGCAAACTGGTAGGTGTAGATGATGGAATTGCCCTTGACTTCCACAGTCATGCCGCCTTCATCGGTAGAGCTGTTCATGGATTCGATGGCTTCTTTTGCATCTGCGTCGCTGTTGATGTATTCCTCTAAAGTGGAAGGCTCCCCGCAGCCCGTCAGCGTGACGGTTACGGAAAATACCATTGCCAGAACAAAAGTCAGTGTCAGAATCTTTGTAAGTTTTTTCTTCATAGTGTTCTTTCTCCTTTTCGTATAATATACTCCTCGGGGTGTTTCAATTATACTATATCGCCCGGCAATAATCAAATGTTAATTCTCCCCTCTTCCGGGGGTGCAGGAGATTCCTGCTCCCTGCATTCAGCGTTTCTCCAGCAGAACGATGCATTCTGTGTGCCTGGTGAACGGAAAATTGTCGAAGGCTTTTGCATAGGACACCTTGTAGCCCAGGTAGCTGAACTGCTGCAGATTGACTGCCAGGGTCTTCGGATTGCAGGAGATATACACGATCTGCGGAACACCGTAGTCCGCGATTTTTTCCACTGCATCCAGGCTCATGCCGGCTCTCGGCGGGTCCACCACGATGACTTCCGGTTTCTCCTCCACCGTCTGCAGGACCCTGAACACATCCCCTGCGATGAATTCGCAGTTGGACAGACCGTTGAGCTGTGCATTGACTTTTGCTGCCTCCACCGCCTCCTCCACGATTTCCACGCCGAGAACTTTTTTCGCTTTCAGCGCCAGAACCTGACTGATGGTGCCTGTTCCGCAGTAAAGGTCAAAGGCTGTCTTTCCCTCAAAGTCGTCGATAAGCGCCAGAGCTTCGCTGTACAGCCGCTCCACCGCTTCCACATTGGTCTGGAAGAAAGAGAAAGCGCTGACCTTGAACTTCAGCCCCAGGATCTCTTCCATATACCAGTCGCGCCCCCAGAGGATCTTCAGCTCCTCACAGGTGACTTTGTCCGCAATATTGTCGTTGAGCGTCCGCAGGACCCCTGCAATCCGGTTGTCCAGAGGAAGCTCCGTCAGACCTTTTACGTATGCCTGTTCATCAAAGCCTTCCTCCCTGGAAGTGACGATATTGACCAGAAGCTCTCCCGTGCGGATCCCTTTGCGGACGATCAGATGACGCAGAAGACCTTTATGGCTCTTCTTGTTATAATGGCTGTATCCCCGCTCCACGGCAAAATCCAGGGTGAAGCGCAGGATCCGGTTGAAGTCCTCGTCCACCAGCTGACAGTGATCCACGGTGATAATGGACATAAAATTTTTCTTCTTGTGCATGCCCAGGCAGGTCGGCCCTCCTTTGACCATATCGCCGAAGGTGTACTCCATCTTGTTGCGGTATCTGTATCTGAAGCCTTCCGGACATCCCTCGATGGAATCAAAGGCAGCCGGGCGTATGTCTTTTTCCTCGAAAAGCTGCCGCACCTCCCCTTCCTTGATGGAAAGCTGTTCTTCATAGGGAACCCCCTGGTAGATGCAGCCTCCGCAGAATTCATCGTGGTCGCAGACCGGTAAGGCCTTTTCTTTAAAATCTGCCATATTTATCGTAAAACTCCTTCTTGTATTCTGTAAATCTGTCCTCTTCGATGGCTGTTCTGATGTTCTCCATCATGTTCAGCAGGAAGTGGATGTTGTGGTTGGACAGCAGCATGGCTGAAAGCATCTCGTCCGCCTTGAACAGATGACGGAGGTATGCTCTGGAATAGTTGCGGCAGGTGTAGCAGCCGCATTCCGGATCCAGCGGCGTGAAGTCACGCTCGTACTGCGCGTTCTTGATGTTGACTCTGCCGTGACTGGTCATGCAGAGCCCGTGGCGGGCGATCCTTGTAGGCAGAACGCAGTCGAACATGTCGATGCCCCGCTCCACTCCCTCAAAGAGGTAGTCCGGAGTACCTACACCCATCAGATACCGGGCCTTGTCTTCCGGCAGATAATCGACGCAGTCGTCCAGCACGTCCAGCATCAGCTCCTTCGGCTCTCCCACAGAAAGGCCGCCGATGGCGTAGCCGGGCAGATCCAGTTCCACGATCTCCTCAGCACTCTGTCTGCGCAGATCCTTGTACATGCCTCCCTGCATGATGCCGAAAAGGGACTGTCTCTCCACGTCCTTATGGGCATCTTTGCAGCGTTTCAGCCAGCGGGTGGTTCGTTCCATGGAATTTTTCACATAGGTTCTGTCCGCAGGATACGGCGCGCATTCGTCGAAAGCCATCATGATGTCGGAACCCAGGGCATTCTGAATCTCCACCGCCTTCTCCGGCGTCAGCATGTGACGGGATCCGTCGATATGACTCTGGAACCTGACTCCCTCCTCTGTAATCTTTCGCAGCTTACCCAGGGAGAACACCTGGAATCCACCGCTGTCGGTGAGGATCGCCCTGTCCCAGTTCATAAATCTGTGAAGGCCTCCGGCCTCTCTGATGATTTCGTGACCGGGACGCAGATACAGGTGATAGGTGTTGGACAGAATGATATTGGCCCCCATCTCCGCCACCTGCTCCGGCCGCATGGCCTTTACCGTGGCCTGGGTGCCTACCGGCATGAATACCGGCGTCTGAATGTCCCCGTGGGGAGTGTGAAGCACGCCCCGCCTTGCACGGGTGCGTCTGTCCTTTTTTATGAGATCATAAGTAACCGCATGCTGCATGTGTTTACCTTTCCTTTCAATATTAAAAGTCTTAATAAGTTATTTTACACGATTCCCGCTGCTAAAACAAGAGCAATCCATATATTTTCAGCCTGTCTGCTTCCTCTGCTCTGATAATCTGACGTTCACAATTGCAAAAGCGATGATCCGGTGCTATAATGTATACAGAAATATTGAAGAAAGGGAGTAAAAAAATGATTAAAGAAAATGTTGCAGCACTGCTGAACGATCAGATCAACAAGGAACTCTATTCCGCCTATCTCTATCTGGAATTCTCCAATTTCTATAAAGATCAGGGACTGGACGGCTATGCCAACTGGTACATGATCCAGGCCCAGGAGGAGCGCGACCACGCCATGCTGTTCCTGCAGTACATGCAGAACAATGACCTGAAAATCACACTGGAGGCAATCGCAAAACCGGAAGCAGATCTCAAGACCAACATGGATCCGCTGAAGGCAGGTCTTGCCCACGAAAAATACGTGACAGACCTGATCCATACCATCTACGATGCAGCATACGAGGCAAAGGACTTCCGCACCATGCAGTTCCTCGACTGGTTCGTCAAGGAGCAGGGTGAAGAAGAGACCAATGCCAACGACATGATCAAGAAGATGGAACTGTTCGGCGGCGATCCGAAGAGCCTGTACATGTTAGACCAGGAAATGGCCGCAAGAACCTATTCCGCACCGTCACTGACGCTGTAAAAGAATCCGATCATTGCAAAAGCGCCCGGGAAATGCTGTCTCAGGCGCTCTTTATTTTCTCTTCCTTATCTCTTTCTTATCCGGTTAAACGATCAGCATGGCGTCTCCGTAG
>JBJESV010000032.1:10357-15837 GCA_051882975.1 Emergencia sp. | reverse complement strand
GTAAAAAGGGAGAACGCCTGGCGGAGAATCTTCTTCGTCCGCCGGCATCGCTCCCTTTTCTTTTTTATTCTTTCATTACTTTCCGGCTGCAGCCGCTGCAGTTTTCACAGCTCCCGCAGCAGCCTCCCGTCTTCTTTTTCTTCATATGCCGCAGGGCCAGCCCGGTCAGAACGCCGACGACTGCCAGCAGCAGATAATCCAGCCAGCTCATATCAGAACCCCAGCAGAATTCCTGCAGTGTGGACTGCAAAGGCCACAATCCATGCCACCAGACACTGCAGGCAGACGATGACAAAGGCCCACTTTCCGCCCAGTTCCTGTCTGACAGCGCCGATGGCCGCCACACAAGGTGTGTACAGCAGCGTGAAAACCAGGAAAACCACAGCCGTAAACGGCGTGAACAGGGTTCCGATCAGATCCACATTTCCTCCCAGAAGAACGGTCATGGTGCTGACCACGCTCTCCTTGGCCGTAAATCCGGTGATCAGAGCCGTGGATACTCTCCAGTCCCCGAAGCCCAGCGGCGCAAATACCGGTGCGATGATGCCTCCGATGAGGGCCAGAATACTGTCGTGAGAGTCTTCCACCACATTCAGGTGGGTGCCGAAGGTCTGCAGGAACCATATGATAATAGTCGCCACAAAGATGACGGTAAACGCTCTGGTGATGAAATCCTTCGCTTTGTCCCAGATGAGCCGTCCCATGGTTTTCAGGCCCGGAAATCTGTAGTTTGGCAGTTCCATTACAAAAGGCACAGGCTCTCCTCTGAATCTGGTTCTGTCCAGAATCAGAGCGAAGAGAACTGCAACGATGATGCCGGTGAAGTACATGGCCGTCATGACCAGAGCACCGTTTTCAGGGAAAAAGGCTGCCGTGATCAGACCGTAGATCGGCAGTTTGGCCGAACAGCTCATGAAAGGGGTCAGCATGATGGTCATCTTGCGGTCTCTCTCCGACGGCAGAGTTCTGGTTGCCATGATGGCAGGCACCGTACAGCCGAAGCCGATGATCATCGGAACGAAGCTCCTCCCGGAAAGGCCCAGCTTTCTCAGCAGCTTGTCCATGATGAAGGCGACTCTTGCCATATATCCGCTGTCCTCCAGGAAGGACAGGAAGAAGAACAGAGTCACGATGGTCGGCAGGAAGCTGAGCACGCTTCCCACACCGGCAAAGACGCCGTCGATGATCAGCGAGTGGATGATCTCGTTGACCCCGGCAGAAGTCAGCGCACTGTCGCATACATCGGTGAACCATCCGATGGCTCCTTCCATAAGGTCAGACAGCCAGGCGCCGATGACACCGAAGGTCAGCCAGAAGATGACAGCCATAATGACTGCAAAACCGGGTATTGCCGTATATTTTCCGGTCAGGATCCTGTCTATGGCCTGACTTCGCAGATGCTCTCTGCTTTCTCTCGGCCGTACGACCGCATTGCTGCACACCTTCTCTATGAAGGTGAAACGCATGTTGGCCAGAGCCGCTGTCCGGTCCATGCCGCTTTCTTTTTCCATCTGAACGATGATGTGCTCGATGAGTTCCTTTTCGTTCTCGTCCAGTTCCAGCTTCTGTATGATGGGGCAGTCTCCCTCTATCAGCTTCCCTGCCGCAAAGCGTACCGGAATCCCGTGATTGCGGGCATGGTCCTCGATGATATGCATGATGGAATGCAGGGCTCTGTGGAGAGCGCCTCCGTCTGGTCCTTCCGCATCGCAGAAGTCCATTCTGCCCGGACATTCCTGGTATCTGGCCACATGAACCGCATGGTCGATGAGTTCCTCGATGCCCTCATTTTTGGATGCTGAAATCGGGATGACAGGAATGCCCAGAGCCGCTTCCAGCTCGTTGATATGTATGGTTCCCCCGTTATCTCTGACCTCGTCCATCATGTTCAAAGCCAGGACCATAGGGATGTCCAGCTCGATCAGCTGCAGGGTCAGATACAGGTTTCTCTCTATATTGGTGGCATCGACGATGTTGATGATGCCTTTCGGCTTGTCTTCCAGAAAGAACTCTCTGGTCACGATTTCCTCGCTGGTATAGGGCGACATGGAATAGATGCCGGGAAGGTCGGTGACCAGGGTGTTGGGATTCTTGCGGATCTGCCCGTCTTTTCTGTCCACCGTGACGCCGGGAAAATTTCCCACGTGCTGGTTGGAACCGGTCAGCTGGTTGAACAGGGTCGTCTTGCCGCAGTTCTGATTGCCTGCCAGACCGAAAGTCAGCAGCGTGTCTTCAGGCAGCGCTCCGCCTTTACTCTCCACATGGTACCTTCCCATCTCGCCCAGGCCGGGATGCTCCACCGGCTTGCGGCGCAGGGACTCTTCCGGGGCCGGCGCCTCTTCTTCTATCCTTTCGATCTGGATCTTTTCCGCATCCTCCAGTCTCAGGGTCAGCTCATAGCCCCAGATTCTGTACTCGATGGGATCTCCCATGGGTGCCGCTTTCATGTATGTGATCGTCTTGCCCGGGATCAGTCCCATGTCGAGAAAATGCTGGCGCAGTGATCCGCTTCCCCCCACGGAAAGAATCCGGGCGCTTTCTCCCTTTTTCAATTCTGAAAGTATCATTCTGTGCAATGCCTCCTGCTGATTATATTTATATCATATTCTCCAGAAAATCTTTAACAGCCGCCAGGTCTTTTTCGATGCGCCAGGCACGGGTGCGGGTTTCCTCATCCGGTTCCACCAGATCCGGCACCATAACCGGACGCATGCCTGCCGCCTGCGCGGCCTCGATCCCTGACGGCGCATCCTCCAGAGCCAGTGCCTCCGCCGGTTTCACTCCGATGGCTTCACAGGCCTTCAGATAGATTTCGGGATCCGGTTTGCTGTTAACTATCATATTACCATATACACATCCGTCAAAAAAATGAAACAGGTCTGCCTCCACGAGGGCGTTTTTTGCGTGATCCTCTGAGGAGGATGTGGCAAGTCCTATCCTGATTCCCCGCCCGTGAAGGAATTCCAGCAGTTCCGCCGCTCCCTTTTTCACAGGCATGCCTTCCCGTTCTGTGATCTCAACGAAGCATGCTCTGGCGAGTTCTGCGATCTCCTCATGGGGAAAATCCTCTCCGTACACGCCTTTGAAATAGACCTTTCTTCTTGCCCTGTTGAATCCGATGGTCCTGAAAATATGATCTCCCAGATCCGGATAGCCGGTTCTTTTCCCTGTTTCGTACCAGGCTCGCTGAACGATGCGCTCGGAATCGAAGATGAGGCCGTCCATGTCAAAGACGACGCCTCTCACCGGCTGCATCTGTTCCGGCTGCATCTGCTCTGCCTGCTCTGTCTGCTCTGCCTGCTTCTGGGGCGCACGGCCCCGGAACTCGCTGACGGGTTTGCGGTTTTCATTCATTTTCTGTGGGTCTCCTTCCATTCTCTGATCTGCTGAAGTCTCTCTTTTACCAGCTTCTCTCTGCCCTGGGTCGTCGGCTCATAGTAAGTCCTTCCCGCCAGAGATTCGGGCAGGCAGCTCATAGCCGTCAGTTTCTCCTCCGTATCGTGGGCGTACTGATAGCCTTTTCCGTAGTTCAGTTCTTTCATCAGAGCCGTAGGCGCATTGCGTATATGCAGCGGCACCGGCTCGGCCGGCATGTTCTTCACATCCCGCCTGCAGCTTTCGCAGGCTCTGTAAAGGGCGTTGGATTTTGCCGCCATGGACAGATAGACCACGGCATGGGTCAGATGCACGTCGCACTCGGGCATGCCGAGAAAATGGCAGGCCTGATAGGCTGCCACCGCGACCTGCAGGGCCTGGGAGTCGGCCATTCCCACATCCTCGCTGGCAAATCGCACCAGCCTGCGGGCAATATACAGAGGATCTTCTCCGCCGTCCAGCATGCGGCAGAGCCAGTAGACCGCCGCGTCCGGATCGCTGTTCCTCATGGATTTGTGCAGGGCGGAGATCAGATTATAGTGCTCTTCTCCCGTTTTGTCATAGAGAAGGGACCGCCGGTTCATGCACTGGGCCAGCACTTCATCGCTGACCAGCACGCTCCCGTCCTCTCTGATCTCTCCGTTGAGTATGGCCATTTCCAGCGTGTTCAGGGCTGTCCTGGCATCGCCGTTGGCAAAGCGGGCGATGGCGCAAAGGTGCTCTTCTCCGATGGCGACATCCATCTGTCCGAAGCCTTTAGGGCTGTCTATGGCATGGTGCAGAAGCTTCAGAAGATCTTCCTCTTCAAGCGCTTTCAGCACGAAAACCTTGCAGCGGGACAGCAGCGCGGAATTGATCTCAAAGGACGGATTCTCCGTCGTTGCTCCCACCAGAATGATGCTTCCCTTTTCCACATAGGGAAGGAAGGCGTCCTGCTGCGCTTTGTTAAAGCGGTGTATCTCATCGGCAAAGAGCAGCGTCCGGATACCCATATGTCTGGCCTCTTCGGCTGACTGCATGACTGCCTTGATTTCTTTTATCCCGCTGGTCACGGCGCTGAATTCGATGAATTCTGCTCTGGTCTGTCTGGCGATGATCCTGGCCAGGGTGGTCTTTCCGACACCTGGCGGTCCCCAGAAGATCATGGATGAAATCTGGTCCCGCTCGATCAGCATACGAAGGATCTTCCCTTCACCGATCAGATGCTCCTGCCCCACAAACTCATCCAGACTTTCCGGCCTGAGTCTGCTGGCCAGCGGCGCATTTTCTTCTCTTCTATCAAAAAAAGTCATCTGTTCCATAAAATCACGCTTTCTCTTTTGTTATGGGAAACGGCTGTCTGCGGTGCCCGCTCTCTGCTTCCGCGTGCAGGGCACAGAGCTCCGCATCTGGACGCGCTCTTCCCCGCCGGACACACGGACTTTATATATATCTTTTCTTTACTTTGAAAATGGTCCGAACTCGTACTATTTTTAAAATTGAATTTTAATATATATATTGCCGCAGCTTCTGCGGGTCCGGAAACCTCGACAGAATCACAGGAAGATATTGATGATACCGATGACAAAGCCGATCAGCGCACCCAGCCGGACCACGTAATCAAGTTCGTGCTTCATGACAGACAGTACCAGGTCCTCAAAGAAACCTATATCCATCTCCTCGATTTTGTCCACTACGATGCCGGCAATATCGATTTCCCCGATCACCGACGGAATCAGCCTGGTCATACACTGCTCATACACCGTTCCGACTGCCGTTCTGATTTCCTCTTCATGTCCGCCGATATCGGCCAGCTCGCCTACAGGCAGTGCGCACATGCAGTTTATCTCCTTCTCAACGACAGCGCCGATCTTCTCCGTTCCGGCCGTTTCCAGATATCTTCTGATACCTGCCGCCGCCGGCTCGATAAAGGAGCGGACAGTCCCCTCGTTGAGGAACATGGCCAGCATGGAATTCTGAATTTTTTCCATGATCAGTTTTACGCCTGTGGTGGAAAGCATGTCCTCTATATCAAAGGACAGAATCGCATCCCTGATCCGCTCTGTCACGTACTCCGAAGCTGCAGCCTTGATGCGGTCCCTTTTTTCCTCTCCCGGAGTCTTGTG
>JBJESV010000032.1:0-10257 GCA_051882975.1 Emergencia sp. | reverse complement strand
ACTCCGAAGCTGCAGCCTTGATGCGGTCCCTTTTTTCCTCTCCCGGAGTCTTGTGAGTATATCCCTCAGAGTCTCCTTCATCTCCGCCCAGCACACCTGCTGCCAGATCATCCAGACTCTTTCCCAGAAAATCCTCAGACAGAAGTGCACTGCTGATCCGTTCTGTCACCTTTTCCTTTGCCGAAGGATCCAGAAATGCCCTGCTAAGGTCTTCCTCCGTGAGCAGAGACTGACTTACAGCCTGTCCGCAGGCTCTGGCAATGCGCATCTTGTTTTTGGGAATCACACCCGGAGTAAAAGGCAGCTGTCTGCCGAAAAGATATACCGGCTCCAGCGGCTTGAACAGCATTTTAACCGCAATATAGTTTGTGCAATAACCAATTACGGCCCCGATAACGGGGCCTGCTATGATATGTAAGATTTCCAATTGATTCACTCCTTCTATTCAATGTCTCCAAGATCGTCGAAAATTTTCTGCATCTGCCGGTCCAGCTTGGCGCTGACCTCCGCGCAGGCTTTTAGTTCCACATCGATATGCTCCGGAATCTCCTTTGATTTTTTGTATCTCAGCTGATGCTCCAGGCTGGCCCAGAAGTCCATGGCGACGGTTCTGATCTGGATTTCCACCGGAACCTCCTCCATACCGTCCAGCAGATAGACCGGAATGGATATCACCAGATGAAGACTCCTGTAGCCGTTAGGCTTCGGATTTGCGATGTAATCCTTCTTCGTTATCAGCTTCACATCCTCCTGCTCGATGAGCATGTCTGCAACTCTGTAGACGTCGTCAACGAAATTACATACCACTCTGATGCCTGCAATATCAAAAATATTGTCTCTGGCGGAATCAATGGAAATATCCTTTCCCAGCCTCTGCAGCTTCTCCTCGATACTCGCCGGAATCTTAAGCCGCCGCTCCATATGGTGGATCGGGTTGTAGTCGTGGCGAACCGCGAAATCCTCACTGAGAATCTCGATCTTGGTCCTGACTTCCTTGATCGCCGCCCTGTAGGCATGCCTGAAAACCTCAAATCCCTCCTGGGAATCAATCCTATCCTTCTCCATAACTTGAACCTCTCCTGTTTTTCCTTTATAATTGTATATTATACTACATATTTACAAAAAACCAAAGTAAAGCGGAGGATTATTCTGTGAAAAAGGTTAAATTAGGAAAAACTGACATCGAAGTGTCCATTGCCGGTTTCGGAGTTCTGCCGGTAGGTCCCTCTCAGCTGGCCCTTCCCGTGGAGGAGGGAGCGGAGATCATCCGCTATGCTCTGGAGCGCGGTATCAGCTTTCTCGATACCGCCCAGTACTACCGGACTTACGATTACATCAGACAGGCTCTGGCTCCGGGCGGCTTCGACGATGTGGTCATCTGTTCCAAATCCCTGGCTGAGGACTATGACGGCATGATGCAGGCCATCGAAGAGGCTGCGGCCGCTCTCGGCCGGAAACAGATTGATATTTTCCTGATGCACGAGGTTCGCAGCGGGCAGCTGGACCGCCGCGCGGGCGCCTGGCAGGCACTGCAGGACGCCCGCCGGCGCGGACTGGTCCGCGCCATCGGCCTTTCCACCCACCACGTGGATGTGGCAAAGGCCGCGGCGGCCATGGCGGAACTGGATGTGGTTTTTCCGCTGATCAATTATGCGGGACTGGGGATCCGATGCGGCAGCAGAGCTGCCGGCGCAGAAGAAATGATGGAAGCCATCCGCTGCTGCAGCAGGGCCGGCAAAGGGATCTTTGCGATGAAGGCCTTCGGCGGCGGCAGCCTTACGGCAGACTACCAGAAAGCACTGGATTACGTCTTTTCCCAGCCCGAAATCGATTCAGTCATGATCGGCTTCGGAAACGCATCGGAAGTAGACGATCTGATCTCATACCTGGACGGAACCATGGCGCCCGGTTACAATCCGGACATATCGCACAAGAAGATACGTATCACCCAGGACGACTGCGAAGGCTGCGGCGCCTGCAGAGCCGCCTGCCCCGCAGGCGCCATCTTTTACGGAGAGAACGGCCTCGCCCGGGTAGATCACGAAAAATGTCTGACCTGCGGCTACTGCGTGCCCGTCTGTCCGGTGCGCGCCCTGATCATGTACTGATTCTGCAGACAGCGCAGCCCGGGAAGACTCTACGCAGCGTAGATTGCCTCTTTCCCCCGGATGTCATATAATATCAGCTGTACAAGGAGAAAGACATATGGATAATGCTAAAATCGGAAAACTGATTTATGAACTGAGAAAAGAAAGAGGCCTGACCCAGCTTCAGCTGGCAGAGCAGCTGCATATCAGCGACAAGACCGTCTCAAAGTGGGAGCGCGGTCTGGGATGCCCGGATATCTCCCTGCTTTCAGCACTGACGGGAATCTTCGGCGTCGACATGGAGAAGCTTCTGTCCGGCGATCTGGAGTCCGGCGACATACTGGGAGGCAATATGAAAAACACACAATTTTACGTCTGCCCTGTCTGCGGCAATGTGATCACCGCCATGGCAGATGCGGCAGTATCCTGCTGCGGAAAAAAGCTGAAAGCCCTGGAGCCGCAGAAGGCGGAGCCTGAAGACAGACTGTCCGTCAGCTTTTCGGACAACGAACTTTTTATCACTTCGGATCACCCGATGACAAAAGAGCACTACATTTCTTTTGTCGCTCTCCTCACAGGAGACAGCCTGATCCTGCGCAAGCAGTATCCGGAATGGGGACTGCAGGTCAGGATCCCTTCTTTTAAACACGGCACACTGATCTGGTACTGCACAGAGCACGGCCTGTTCCGGCAGCTCGTCTGAGGCAGCTTATCTGAAGAGAAAAAAAGGGCGGCGCACAGAAGTGCAGCCGCCTTTACAGTCTTTACAGATCGAGGTGACGCAGCATTACAGAATGCCGGCTGTCATCTCTACATCAGGCTTCCCATATGTTTCAGGGTTCTGATCAGCTGGCAGGTATAGCTCATCTCGTTGTCATACCATGCGACGATCCTGACCTCATAGATTCTGGTTCCGCATCTCTGGGCCAGCGTCTGGGTCGCATCGAAAAGCGAACCGTAGGACATGCCGATGATATCGCTGGAAACCAGCTCCTCCTCTGAATATCCGAAGGATTCATTTGCGGCAGCCTTCATGGCGGCGTTGATACCTTCTACAGAGACGGATTCTGTATCATCCTTCAGGGTTGCGTCCAGGATGGTTATGGAGCCGGAAGGCACAGGAACTCTCTGTGCGGAGCCGATCAGCTTGCCGTCCAGTTCAGGAATGACCAGACCGATGGCCTTGGCTGCCCCTGTGCTGTTTGGAACGATGTTGACGGCGCCTGCTCTGGCGCGGCGGAAATCCCCTTTGCGGTGAGGTCCGTCCAGAATCATCTGATCTCCGGTATATGCGTGAATAGTGGTCATGAATCCGGTTCTCAGCTCTCTGTAATCGTTGAGCACCTTGGCCATAGGAGCCAGGCAGTTGGTGGTGCAGCTGGCGCCGGAAACGATGAGATCGTCCTTTTTCAGCGTTTCGTGATTGACACCGTAGACAATGGTCGGAAGATCATTGCCCGCCGGGGCGGAGATCAGCACCTTCTTTGCACCGGCCTCCAGATGAGCCTTTGACTTCTCCTTTGATGTGAAAAAGCCCGTGCATTCCAGCACTACATCGATACCCAGATCCTTCCACGGAAGATTCTTCGGATCAGGTTCGGCGTAGATCGGTATTTTCTTCTCGCCCACGATCAGCGATGTCTCGTCGCAGCTCACAGGGTGATCTCTATAGGCGCCCTGCACGCTGTCGTATTTCAGCAGATAGCAGAGCATTTCAGGCTTGGTCAGATCGTTGATGGCAGCCACTTCAAAATCCGGATCGTCAAAGATCTTCCGGAATGCCAGTCTGCCGATTCTTCCAAATCCGTTAATTGCCACTTTTGTACTCATATTCGTCTCCTCCTTCTGCCGGCAGCCTCTGCCGCCGCTCTTATCATATATGTGTCCAGAAATCTGTAATTTATATCATCCTTCATCTGTATCACTGGTCAGATTCTGTTTCCTTTATCACGGTATACTTCCTGAAGGAAGTGTCACTGAGATGATCTGTTATGATACAGGCCTCCGTCAGTTTTCCGAAGGTTGCCGCGGAAACGCATCCGAATTTTGACCCGTCGGCCAGGATGTAGGTCTCGCTGGAGCGCTTTATCGCCTCCGCCTTGACAAGAGCCTCATCAAAATCCGGTGTGGAGAACCCGCGCTGGGGATCGATGCCGTTGGCTCCCATGAAGCATTTGGTGAAATTGCACTTTCCGAGAAAGCCTACCGCCTCTGCACCGGTGATGGACAGCGTTGTCTGTTTCGGCTGCCCACCTGTGAGGAAAACTTTGAATCCTCTCTGGGCCAGCTTCAGTCCGTGGGGAATTCCGTTGGTCACATAGGTCACGCTGTAGTTGTCCAGAAAATCGATCATCCGCTCGGTGGTGGTCCCTGCATCGATGAAGACAAAATCGTTGTCGCGCAGCAGTCCCGCCGCATACCTGGCGATGGATTCCTTCTCTCTGGTGCGGATCCCGGACTTGGATTCCACATTTTCCTCCACCGTCTTGATATGTCTCGCTGCCGCCACCGCACCGCCGAAGACTTTCCTGACACGTCCCGCGCTGTCCAGTTCGTTGATATCCCTTCTGACGGTGGATTCGCTGGCCTGAAGCAGAGAAGCCAGAGCAGTCACCTTGACCGCGCCTTTTACCGCCAGTTCTGACAGTATGATGTTGAATCTTTCTTCCTGCAGCATTTCTTTTCCTCCATACCTACATCATAGCATAATTGAGGTTTTCGTCAAGCATTTTCAGTCAAACTCAGTCAAAATATTTCGTCATCCGGCATACCAAAAATCCGTTTCGCGCCGGTTTTCGGTATATACCGGACTGAAACGGATTTTCCAGCGATATGAGACTGCGGAAGAAAGCTCATCTTCCCCTTGTCAGAGCAATCAGCATCACCGTCAGAGACAGTGCCATCACTGCCAGCAAAACACACAAAACAGGCAGGAACGGACTGTTCAGAAGATTTACAGCTGAGTCCGCTGTCCTCATCCCCATTACGGCCAGACAGGCCAATCCCAATATCCCGCTGACGATATGCACCGCCAGCGCAAAGGATGCGGTTCTCCCGCTTTTCCTCATATTCTCATCTCCCCTATCCCTTTGTGATTCATATTATACGCCGGGGCGCAGCTTTTATCCATCGCTGCAGCTTACAGGAGTATTACAAAAATGTAAGACTGCAGTCCGAACGGTAAAAGTAAACAAATATCGCATTTCTGAAATTTTACGTTGACCGAAATGCTTTCAGACTGCCGCCCCCGTACGTTTTTTTCAACGCAAATCGGCGTTACTTGTCATTCACGTTTATTTTTTAGGGAGCTGGCCCGCAAAAACGCTCTCTCCAGTATACGCAAAAATGAAAAAAGAGCCGAATCCGTTTATAAATTCCCGGTTTCCCCGATAAAAGAAATGTGGTAAAATCAGATATTATCTTATAGAACTGAACAGGAGTATGGAAATATGAGAATATGTATATTCGGAGCAAGCAGTGAACAGGCGTCGCAGAAATACTGCGATCAGGTTTTCCGGCTGGGCGCCAGGATGGCAGAGGAGAAAATCGGCCTGGTTTTCGGCGGCGGAGCCACCGGTCTCATGGGCGCAGTCTGCCGGGGCGCGGCCGGATCCGGCGGTGAGGTCATCGGCGTAGCTCCCCGCTTTTTCGATGAGGAAGGTGTTCTGTTCCGTGAGGCATCGGAACTGATCTTCACCGACACCATGCGCCAGCGGAAACAGATCATGGAAGATCTCTCCGACGGGTTCATCGTCGTTCCCGGCGGCATCGGCACCCTGGAGGAGTTCTTCGAGATTCTGACACTCCGCCAGCTGGACAGGCATCAGAAGCCCATCGCCCTTTTCAACGCCGCAGGATACTACGATCCGCTGCTGGCCCTTCTGCAGCATACTGCCGAGGAAGGCTTCACAGGCCGGGAGGTTCTGAAAGCCGCAGCGGTATTCGAGGAGGCGGAGCCTCTGCTTCAGTATATGAAGGAAGAGATCTGCAGAGGGAAAGGAGACGGACATCATGGCTGAACTTCTCGATATCGTCGATCTGCAGGGAAATCCCACAGGCCGGACCTGCGACCGAGAAACAGTTCACAGCCTCGGCCTGCCTCACCGCACCAGCCACGTGTGGATCCTCCGCCGCAGAACATCCGGCATACAGATCCTGCTGCAGAAGCGCAGCGCCTGCAAGGACTCCCATCCCGGATGTTATGATATTTCCAGCGCCGGCCACATTCCGGCAGGATCCGGCTTCATTGAGTCAGCCCTCCGCGAACTCTCCGAAGAGCTGGGGCTGAGCGGCATTTCCCCGGAAGCTCTGATCTTCTGCGGCCAGAGATATATCGTCTACGACGGCACCTTTCACGGTCAGCCTTTCCACGACCGGCAGGTCAGCAATATATACTGTCTGTGGCTGGATGTGGAGGCAGAGGACCTGATCCTGCAGGAAAGTGAGCTTGAATCCGTACTGTGGATGGATCTTTCGCGCTGCAGAGAACTGATCCTCAGCGGGGACCCTGCTTTTCCCCACTGCATCTATCCGGAAGAACTGGACATGCTTCCTCAAAAGTGACACGCTGTATGTACAGGCTCTTTATCCCTCCTCCGATTCCCGTCCGTCAGAGCCTTTCTGCAATCCAGTCGGCAAAAGCCTGTCCCAGCTTCCTGTGATTTTCTCTGTCCAGATGAAGTCCATCGATCTTTCCCGGACGGGCGCAGGCGGAAGCGTCAAAGTACAGGAAGCCGTGACTTGCAGCGGCAGAGGCGAAAGCCTGCCTGAAGCCCTTTGAGATCTCCACGGCGGAGACATCGAAATCCATGCTGAAAGGCCCTTCTGTCAGTTCCTCTCCTGTCTCCACCGGGCCCATGAGGACATATCTGCAGCTGCTGTCCGGATATTTGTCCAGGACGACCCGGCGCGCTTTTTCAAGGACCCCGGCGGCATTTTCCGCTATGATCTCAGCGGTCATACCCGGCAGCTTCAGATCGTTGCTTCCCAGCATGACGCAGACCATGTCCAGAGGCAGATGGGTCCTGATGCAGGGCTCTATATACGCAAGTCCGTTGCGGAATTCCATCCCCGGTTCGCTCCAGCAGGTCATCCGCCCGTTGAGCCCCTCTTCCAGAATCTCGACCTGATCTTTCAGAAGCGTCTGGCAGATACCCGTCCACCTTTCACCGGGGCCGTAACGCAGACCGTCGCTGACCCTGAACCCGTGGGTATTGGAATCTCCATAAATCAGTATTCTTTTCTTTTCCATAATCTCAGACCTCCTGCGCATTGGGCGCCTCTTCGATAAATTTCTGAGCGTACTGCGCTCACACTACTTCCACCAGGCAAAGGCCGACGGCAGAGGGATCTCCTTTTCCAGCTGCTCCCGGCTGACCCACTGAAACTGCGGGCAGCAGTGCTCCACATCCATGTAATATCCGGTCATGTCCCACTCCACATGGGTGAAGATATGCTTATGACTGCTGCTGCGGAGCAGGTTTCTCGGCCGGCAGCCCCAGCTTTCGGCCTGAGCTACAGCGCCGGACGCATCCAGAGGAATATCCACATTGGGGAACTCGTAAAGGCCTCCCAGCAGTCCCTCTGCAGGCCGTCTTCGGACCGCAACCATATCTCCTTTCTGCAGAAAAAACACTGTCTTTTCCACACGTCTGCGAGCCTTTTTCTCTATCTTTACCGGAAAATCCGCCGTCCGCCCTGACTCGCAGGCTCCGCACCAGCTCTGCACAGGACAGATGCCGCACTTCGGCTGCCCCGCAGGCACGCAGACCAGGGCACCCAGTTCGATAAGTCCCTGAGTGAAATCGCCGCAGTCTGTCTGGGGATAAAGCTGTGAAAGATACGCTGTGATCCTTTTTTTCACGGCAGCGCTTCTGGTGTCGCTTTCATCCTCTGTCAGCCGGGTAATCACACGCAGCACGTTGCCGTCCACGGCCGCAGTCCTCTGATCAAAACAGATCGAGGCTATGGCGCCCGCCGTATAATCACCGATGCCGGGCAGCTCTCTGATTTCGGCGTAGTCCTGCGGAAAGGCACCGCCATGCTCTTCCATAATGCAGACCGCCGCCTTATGCATGTTTCTGACTCTGTTGTAATATCCGAGCCCCTGCCACAGCTTCAGCAGGACCTCTTCATCCGCTGCAGCCAGATCCGCAATCTCCGGCAGAGCATCCATGAACCTTTTATAATAGTCTCTGACAGCTTCCACTCTTGTCTGCTGCAGCATGATTTCCGATACCCAGACATGATAGGGATCTCTGTCCTGTCTCCAGGGCAGGTCACGCCTGTTCTCTCTGTACCACCCGGTCAGCGTCTCAGTAAAAGTGCTGTCGATATTCTTCGCCATATGTTCAGACCATCCTCCGTAAACTTCTCAGGTTTCTTTTTCTTCTTTAAATATACCTTTAATATACCTTTTTTCTGCAGATTGAAACCCTGCATCCGCGCCCATCAAAAAAGAGACACCGCGCCGGCGCATACAGCGCTGACACAGTGCCTCTGAAAAAACTGTCTTTAGAACGGGGTCAGTCTGCCTGTTGCGATCATGACGATGGCAATGACTGCCAGTACAATCAGACCGATGGCGATGACAACCTCGTAGGATCTTTCGAAGATCTTCTTGCCCTTTTCCCTCTTTCCGAGCGCATAGATAATCATGCCCGGAGCATACAGAATGGAAGTGATGAAGAGCAGATCCAGTCCGGAAGAGTACAGCATCCAGATGCCGTATACGGTTCCGATGAAGCCGAAGATTCTGGCTTTGGTCAGTTCGCCTCCGCCCAGCTTCTCAAAACCTTCCTTCTTTGCAGCCACCTTCAGATAATACAGGGAACTGAAAAGATAAGGAATCATGATCATGGATGTGCTGATCGTGTAGAACACCTGATATGTAGACTCGTTGAAGTAGATGACGATCAGGAACAGCTGAATGATTCCGTTGGTAAGGAACAGCGAGAACGCCGGGGAGTCATGCCTGTTGGATTTAGCAAAGGACTTCATGAATACGCCCTGTTTTGCAGCGGAATACGGGCAGTCTGCCGCGATGATGGTCCAGCCCAGCAGTGCGCCTGCCAGTGACAGGATGACTGCGATATTGATCAGAGCCGCACCCCATGGTCCTACAGCTGCTTCCAGAACGCCTGCCATCTGCGGGTTAGGCAGTTCTGCCATCTCCTCGATCGGCATAACGCCAAGCTGAAGTACCGCCACCAGAACATAGATTATGAAGATACCCAGGAATCCGGTCATGGACGCCTTGCCTACATCGCTGGAACGCATAGCGCGTCCGGAAAGGACGACAGCACCTTCAATACCTATGAAGGACCATACTGTAGCTGCAGTTGTAGCCTTGATCTGATCCGGAAGAGCGATTTCTCCGGTTCCCCAGAAGTTTTCCATGAAGATGGATGGTTTGAATGCTCCCACGAAGATGACAGCCACTATGAATACCAGGATCGGTACCAGTTTGCTGATCGTGGTGATCACGTTGAGGCCGGCCGCCTCTTTGACACCTCTGAGTACGAGGAAGTTTAAAATCCAGATAATGACGGATGCGCAGACAACAGAAATGAGATTGTTTCCTTCTCCGAATACAGGGAAGAAGTATCCCAGTGCGCCGAACAGAAGTGTCATATAGGATACGTTGCACAGAAGTGCACTGATCCAGTAGCCCCACGCAGAGTTGAATCCGATGAACTCGCCGAAGCCTTCTTTTGCATAGCTGAAAACACCATTGGTCAGTTCCGGCTTTACTTTGTTCAGGCCGAAAAAGCTCATGGTCAGTCCCAGCATGCCGATTCCGCAGATGAGCCAGCCGATCAGAATACTTCCCGTATGGGCTCCTGATGCAGCCATATCTGCTGTTGTGGTGAAAATACCACTGCCGATTGTGGATCCGATGATCATCGCCGTCAGTTTACCAAAACTGAGGTTGCGACCATCAGACACTGAAACATTTTCTTCTTTCATAATAAATCCTCCTAATGATTATCCTTGTATACATAATACCATGCATGAGGCCTTTTTTCAACCCCTCCAGCTGAATTGGCATAATTTACCACTGTACAGCGATAAATCAGTGAACCGCATCTGCCGCATCAGAAGTTCTTTATCATACAAAAACAGACATCCTTTCTGCAGGATGTCTGCATGGATGTCTGTTCCGATCAGG
>JBJESV010000031.1:12665-16140 GCA_051882975.1 Emergencia sp. | reverse complement strand
GCTGAAACAGCCGCCATATCCTCTTCTGAGAGGACGAAATCAAATACATCGAAATTCTCCTCCATGCGCTCGATATGGGTCGATTTCGGGATCACGACCACGCCGCGCTGGATATTCCAGCGGAGCATGACCTGTGCCGCCGTTTTACCATATTTCGCACCGATCTCCTTCACTGCAGGATTATCGAAGGTGCCGCCTCTTCCTTCTCCGAAAGGCGCCCAGGCCTCCAGCTGGATGCCGTACTTTTCCGCCCACTCCTTCAGCTCCTTCTGCTGGTTGAAGATATGGGTCTCCATCTGGTTGACCATCGGTCTGATCCGGTTGAAGGATGCAAAGTCCACCATGCGGTCGGTGTAGAAATTGGAAATGCCGATGGCACGGATTTTTCCCTCCTCGTACAGCTCCTCCAGAGCTCTCCATGCACCGTAGGCATCGGAAAAGGGCTGATGGAGCAGCACCAGATCCAGATACTCTGTCTGCAGTTTCCGCAGGGATTCCTCCACAGAAGCCTTTGCCTGCTCATATCCGTAATGTTCGATCCAGACTTTCGTGGTAAGGAAGATCTCCTCCCTCGGCACGCCGGATTTCTTTATGGCTGAGCCCACCTCTTCTTCGTTGAAATAGGACTGGGCTGTGTCGATGTGTCTGTACCCTGTTTTCAGCGCATCGAGAACACATCGTTCACATTCCTCCTTTGTCACCTGATAGACGCCGTATCCCAGGATCGGCATTTTCACTCCGTTTGATAATGTTACATATTCCATAATCTTTTCCTCCTATCCGTTTAACCATTGCGAAAAAGCTTTTTCGGACTGTGCCGCACGGCCTCCGCGGACAGCGATTCCCTCTTCCACTTCCGCACCGGGGCAGAGTTTTCTGATATCGCTGACGCTGCCGCCCAGTCCGCTGCCTTCATGGGTGCAGAAGGGCCTGATGGTTTTTCCGCTGAAATCAAAGTGTTCCAGGAAGGTGAACACCGCCATCGGCATCGTGCTCCAGTAATTGGGGTAACCGAGATAAATCACATCATATGCTTCTATGCTTTCAGGATACCCCTTCAGTTCAGGACGGGCGTCCTTTCTCTGGTCCTCCTGGGCCTGGGCGATGCATACATTGTAGTCAGCCGAATAGGGTTCCGCCTGTTCTATCTTAAAGACATCGGCACCTGTTAATCTCTGGATGATACCTGCAGCGATTTCCGTATTGCCGGTCTGCAGCACTGCAATCTGTCCGTTCACATAGTTTTCATCAGCTCTCGAGTAAAAAGCGATCAGTTCCCTGCCCATTTCAACGCCTCCATCCGTTCTTTATATGATAGAGTATAGCACGTCCCTCTTTGACAGAGAATCTCCGATATGTTATCATAGTATAAACCTGAAGTTTATTCTTCTGAAGGAGGCGGATATGTACAACCCTTTACTTGACACTTTGATCGCAGTGGCCGATCACGGCAGTTTCACCCGGGCGGCGGAGCACCTCTTTGTCTCACCTACCGCCGTCATGAAACAGATGAACACGCTGGAGCAGCACCTGGGGCTGAAGCTGCTGGACAGAACTCCGACGGGAGTCAGGCTGACCTCTGCCGGCAAAGTGATCTGCCGTGACGCCAGGTTCATGATGGACTATTCCAGGAAATCCATTGCCGGTGCAAAGGCTGCTGCCCGCACTTACGACACGACCTTCTGTGTCGGCACCTCTCTGCTGAATCCCGCAAAGCCTTTCATGGATCTGTGGTACCGCATAAACCAGAGTTTCCCGGAATACAAGCTTCATCTGGTTCCTTTCGAGGACGATCACGAGGGAATACTGGCCGAAATAGAAAAGCTGGGTGAGAAATTCGATTTTCTCATCGGTGTCTGCGACTCCAGATCATGGCTTTCGCTGTGCCGGTTCCTGCCTCTGGGCAGATACCGCAAGATGATTGCCGTCTCCCGGGAGCACCGTCTGGCTTCCAGAGACCACATCGACATAGAGGATCTGTACGGAGAGACTCTGATGATGGTCTGCCGCGGAGATTCCGGCGTCAACGACTTTCTGCGAAGCGATCTGGAAAAGAATCATCCGGCGATCCATATAGAGGATACACCGCCTTATTACGATCTGTCCGTGTTCAACCGCTGTGCAGAGACAGATAATGTCCTTCTCACCATAGAATGCTGGCAGGATGTCCATCCGGGCCTGGTCTCCATCCCTGTCAGCTGGGACTACAGCATCCCTTACGGCCTGCTGTACAGCGCCGATGCGCCGGAGGATGTGCTGAGATTCGTGGACGAGGCAAAGAAACTGTCAGACAGTGAACAGGCATAGAAAACAGGAAAGCCGGCTCCAGATTCGCTTATCCGCGTCTGAAGCCGGCTTTAAATATCATATGAAACTGCATCCCCTGCATATCATAACAGCAGAGGTGATGAAAATGAATCCATGTGAACTGACAGCTGCCGTAACGGCTCTGGCCAATGCCCTGGCCTGCGGAATGAACACCGCTGAGCTGAATCTGGCTGCAGCCGTGCTGACTCAGCTGGGCGATACCCTGGCAACCATCGCCGCGCAGAGAGATTTCTGTGATGATGCCGGAGCTGACAGATCAGATACGGATGCCGTGCCGGTGTGACTTTCTGCTCAGGCGGGCTGTCACCGGCAGATACATGATGATAAAGACCGCGGCTATCAGAACCGGAAAGCCCAGAAGATGGCTTCCCCAGTGCTGCTCAAACCAGTAGAGAGGGTTGCCGGGTTCCGCATACATCAGAAACATGAAATTGGTGTCAAAGACCAGATTGAATCCATAGATCGGCACAGCCATGAGAAGCAGCAGCGCCACGCACAGGGGGCCGTATTTCACCTGCGGCCGGATGTCGCCTCCCACAGTCAGCATGATCGGATACAGTGCCAGCAGTCCGTGGACCGTAAAACTGTGGAGATGCATGAAATTCAGGAACGGCAGTTCCGTCCAGGTCGGAAACAGCAGCGCGGCCAGTGCCGCCGGTATGCAGATCAGATACAGGAAATTGTCCAGGATCCGGGAAGGCTTCCAGGCGTGGACAGCGATCAGTATGATGTTGATGCTGCACAGATGCAGGGGCAGGTAATCTGCCGCAAAGTTTCCGCCGGCCAGCAGCATGATATCCTTGAACAGTTCATCTGCAATAAGCAGTCCTGCCAGAAGGCGGCGCCAGTTCTGCCGCTGCTGCGGCGTCCGTCTGCGGTACAGGATGCAGCAGAGCACCGTCAGAGCTGCAAAGAAAACCAGCCACGCCAGATGGCAGGGCCCGAACATGGCAAAGCCGTGTCCTTCCTCTATCGTATCTACAGTTTCAAGAAAATATTTCATTCAGTTCAGGTTCCTTTCTTCATCGTTTCCGTCAGCACCATCAGAATTTCCGCCAATAGCTTCTTCCATTTTTTCGGGAGAGCGTTCTTCTTTTTTCGGCAGAGATTCCTCTATTCTCAGATTTTATCACACTCCCGCGCAAAA
>JBJESV010000031.1:0-12565 GCA_051882975.1 Emergencia sp. | reverse complement strand
CTTTTTTCGGCAGAGATTCCTCTATTCTCAGATTTTATCACACTCCCGCGCAAAAAGAAACAGTGCACTGCAGAAGGCAGCACACTGTTTCAGAATGCATTTATCAGATTATGCCGAACAGGCTGAGGCACAGAATCACGACAATAACCGGGGCGAGATATCTGATCATTACTGACAGATATCTGAACTGCAGGCCGTCTTTACGGATCCCGCAGGTATCCGCCATTTTATCCATTCCCCAGATCCAGCCGACAAATATGGATATCGCCAGAGAGCCCAGAATCAGGAACACGTTATTGGTCAGCATATCGAACAGATTGAACATGTAGTCTGACAGCAGTGCCGGAATTCCGATGATCATAACCAGAACAAAGGTGATTCCAAGTGCTTTGATCCTGCTGACGCTGAACTGATCCATCAGGAAAGCCATGACAGCCTCCCAGCCGGCGATGCCGGAGGAAAACGCCGCTATGAAGAATCCGATATAGAATATGGTTCCCCAGATTCTTCCTCCCGCCATGGTATTAAACACATTAGGCATAGTGATGAAAGTCAGTCCCGGACCAGAGCTCATCTCAAGTCCGAAGGCAGATGCCATCGGGAAGATCATCAGGCTGGCCATAACCGCGACAAAGATTACAGAGACCGAAACAATGAGAGAATTCTTCGTCACATTGATGTCTCCTTCTTTCTGATAGCTTCCGAAGATCATCGCCACTGCCATTGCAATTCCAAGGGAAAAGAAAGTCTGCCCCAGTGCGGTCAGTACACCTTCCATTGAAAAAGAGTCGAAGTCCAGAGTGAAGATGAATTTCACTCCGTCCACAGCTCCCGGAAGCCGCAGTCCCACGATTACCAGAATAATCATGATGACGGCCAGGGTGGGCAGCAGCACTTTTGCAATCTTTTCGATACCCTGCTGGAGATTGTTGCGTACTACCAGCGCGGTCAGAATACAGTTGAGCAGGATCAGAACGAATACCAGCATATGATTTCCAGTAAAGGTTCCGAAGTATGCCGCAATCTGCCCGCTGTCCATGCCTGAAAAGGTTCCCTTTGCTGTAGCGTATATGTAGTGCAGAATCCATCCGTAAACCGGAATCGTGTAGCCTATGACCAGAACGATGCAGATCATATGGAAATATCCGGCGATGTGCCACTTTGCGCCCGGCTTTTCCAGTGCTTTGTAAGCACCGACGGGACTTTTGCGCGATGCCAGCCCCATGGACACCTCCGCCGAGAAGAGCGGAATACCGATGACCAGCATCATGATGATATAGGTCAGGAGGAACAGACCTCCTCCGTATTCTCCGCAGATATACGGGAATCTCCAGAGTGTTCCGACTCCTACAGAGAAGCCGATGGTGGCAAGGATGAAACCCAGCCGCGATCCGAAAGTATCTCGTTTGTTATCCATGTTTCTACCTCCATGTGAAACGGAAAGGTTATCTGTAGATCCTGTTTTCTACAGAGTTATAAGCGTTTTCTGTCGGGGTAATGCCCTTTTCCTTTGCCTCTGCCAGATTCTTTCTGGTGATTTCAGAGCATACCTTTGCAACCTTATCCATCAGCCTGGCCTTGTCGGCTTTATCCTCGTACATGTGCATCTCTGCACCGGACATGACGCCTCCGATGTTCTGAACCCAGCATTCCTGATAGAGGATGCCTCTTGCAGCCAGTTTCTCTGCCAGAGCGATTTCCTCTTCAATATTGGTTGCCGCCAGCTGATTGTTGGCTGCGCCGAAAACCATTTTGACATTGAGATTACTGATAACATCCTCGTTGATGAATCCGCCGATTGCACATGGGCAGAGAATGTCTGCCTCGGCAGTCAGAATCTCATCAAGACCGACCGCTTCGATGCTGGCATCAGGATGCTTTTCTTTTAATTCTCTGATCACGTTCTCGTCCAGATCACAGACGATCAGATCAGCACCATCTTCCAGCAGATATTCCGCCTGCGGGAATCCCACTGCACCGAGACCCATAACAGAAACCTTCAGCCCTCTCAGATCCTCTTTGCCGAACTGGAATTTCACAGCCTCTTTCAGAGCGCATTCCACGCCCCATGCTGTCGGATCGCCGGAAGGTCCGATCGGGTTGGACTTTGTTCCGCCGTTGATGTACCTGGTGTATTCGTGAAGCGCATCAGCCAGTTCAACCGGGTATCTCATGTCAGGGCCTGTAAAGAATCTGACCCTGCCCAGCGCGAAGGCCAGGAAGCCCAGCTCATCCTTGTCCTCCAGATTTACCTGGTCAGCCTGCACTGTGATCTTGCCGCCGCCGTACGGCAGTCCGGCGGACACGTGCTTATGAGACTCGGCTCTTGCCAGATTGAGTCCGTCGATGATAACATCGATTTCCGGCTCGTCCATCTCATGTCTTCTGATGCCGCCGGTGTAGATGCACTGCTCAAAGTTCTCCATACCCATCACATAGGAATGGATATTGGCGGTAAAGCGCCAGTCCTTCTGTGAATTGTAGATGCAGTCCATGCCGAAGTATCTTCCTTTACGGAGAAGTGCCAGAACTTCTTCCAGATAATCAGTCAGACCGTATTTCTCATAAAGCGCGCGTGTCTGTGCGTCGTTAAGCCTGATGTCATCCTTTGTCAGCAGGCTTTCCAGATAGAAGGTCCGGTTGAATTCGCTCCATTTAATATCCGGATCCCATTCCTTTGCGGCCCACATATAGTCCTTTCCTGTGCGATAGTCATATCTGATCTTCAATGTTGTAAGGCCTTCTTCTTTCAGCGGATAGTATAAACTTCTCTCCATTTTCTTTTCCTCCTTGTTTTCACAGCGGCCGCGACAGCCTCCTGTCCTTTTTCTTCATTATAACATATTACATGTAATACGCAATATGTATTTTTTGTTTTTTGCAAAAAAAAAGACAGGTTTCTGCATAAAACCTGTCTGTACATTCATGATTCTGACTTATTCCCTTTCTCTTTCCCGAAAATAAACGGTACCGGCAAACCGGTTGTGGCTTTCCATCAGTTCTTTGGCCTGCTCTATATTTCCCTCCTGCAGCGCATTTTTTATATTTGTATGTGCCGAGATGCTTTCTTTCCGGTTTTCCATCGTCGTCATGTAGGAAAAGGTGCACATGTTAATCTGATTCTGGGTCTTCAGAGTATAGTCCCGTATAATGGGATTGCTGCAGTATTCGATAATGACTTTGTGGAATCCCACTGCCGCAGCATGAAACCGGCTGTCTTCTCCTGACTGATCCGCCGCAATCTGCGCCGAGAGCATCTCCTGAAGATCTTCTACCAGATTGTCCATGGAATCCATGCGGCTGAAAGAATCGATCACAATATTAAAGAGACTTGCATTTGCTTCTATCAGGTTCAGTTCCTGTTCTTCGTCCAGCTGGATGATTCTGGGCCCCACATTATGCATCTGTTCCACGAAGCCCTCCTGAATCAGTCGGTTAATGGTTTCTCTCACCGGTGTCCGGCTGACGCCGAATTCTCTGGCCAGTTCCTCAATATTCAGCCGGTCTCCGGGAACCAGCTCTCTCAGCTGGATTTTTTCAAGAATCAGATCATAAACCTGATCCACCAGAGACTTTCGTTCAACTTTACCTGCCATATCCATCATGCTCCTTCCGTCTGCCGTTTATTACATGTAATATAGTAGCACAGATTATCTGAATCTGTCAATATACGTACCTCCGCTTCAGGGCACAAAGAAGGGGCTTACCGTATCAGGATCCACCTGATACAATAAGCCCCTGAACCATCAGAATAATAGTAGTGTGGCCGTTTTAGAACGGTCTCTGTTCTTCTCTCTTTGCGTTTTCTTTCTGTACCGCCTTGGATACCAGGAACCACAGAACCAGTGAGATCACAGCGCATACCAGGATCGCAACGAAGTTGGAATCGTAGCTGCCGCCGGATTTCTCAACCAGAGCAGAGCCGATCATCGGTCCGATGATTGCTGCAGGAACCAGGTTGAACATGCCGATACCGAAGTTTACGGAGAAGTATTTCGGTCCGTAGTATCTGTTGATGAATGTGGAGCAGATGGTAGGGTTTCCGCCGTAGCACAGACCCATTGCCAGCAGACCGATGAGAATCAGTACCATGCCGGTGGTCTTTGCGCCTGCCAGCAGAGCCAGTCCGCCTGCAAACATGAAGATCATATCCACGATCATGGAGAATCGGCCGCCTTTTCTGTCATAGATACCGCCGACGATGACACGGCCTGCACCGTTGAATACGGATACGATCATACCTACGATAGCCGGTGCGCCGAAGGCTACAGCGATGGAAGCAGCGCTGTTTACAACCATCAGACCGCCGATATTGACCGTGATACACCACAGCATGAACAGCCAGAAAGATGCAGTCTTCAGCATGTGAGAAGGACCTTCACCGTAGAGCTCCTTCTGTGCGCCTGCTGCGCCGCCTGCCGGTGCTTCCGGTGCCTTGATGATCAGGGAACCCAGAATCAGGACCACAAAGATCATGATGCCCAGGATCATGAAGGTGGTGAAAATGCCTTTTGAGGCTACCAGAGATGTGGCAATGCTCCCCAGGATCAGTGCGCCCAGACCGAAGCCCATCATCATGATGCCGCTGGCAAGACCCGGCTTGTCAGGGAACCATTTGTTCATGGTGCCGATTACACAGTTGTAAGTAAGACCTACGCCGGAACCTCCCATAAAGCCGTAGCAGATATACAGCATGATCAGGCTTGTGGACGGGTTGTCAGGATTCATGCGGGATACGCCGAAGAAGCCCACCAGCAGGAATACTGCCGCAATCATGATGATAAATCTCGGCTTCAGCTTTGCAGACAATTTGCCTGCCGCAAAGCCTCCGACACAGAAAAAGATCATGGAAATGGTGAATGTCATGGAAAGCTGTGACAGTGACCACTGCGGGTACACTTCGCTGAACGGTGATTTGAACAGCGACCAGCCGTAGATAAGTCCGCAGAAAATCAAAAGCAGTGTACCTGCGCCCAGGTAGATCCATCGTTTGTTGTTGTTCATTGGATTACTCCCTTTCTTTCAGAATTCTTGCTGTCTCTTCGCCTGTCAGTACCCGCAGCGCTCCATTGGCAAGGGCATCCATTTCCTTTTCTCCGGGAAGGATCTCCACCGGAGCGATGAAGCTGACACGCTCAGTTACAGCCTTTGTGATATAGTCCGAATAAGCGATACCGCCGGTGAGGACGATGAAGTCCACCTGCCCGTTAACATCCACAGACAGTTTGGCGATATTTTTGGCAATGTTAAGTGCCATGGCGTCGTAGACCAGCTTCGCATGGCTGTCTCCTTCAGCCGCCATTTTTTCAACTTCGCGGGAATCCGCAGTGCCGAAGTGGGAAATCAGTCCGCCCTTTCTCTGCAGCTGCCTCATCATGTCCGCCTTGTTATCATAAACATCATAGCAGAAATCCACAACACTGTAGACCGGAAGTCCCCCTGCACGCTCCGGCGAGAACGGACCTTCTTCGTCGGAGATCATATCCACCAGCCGGCCGTGCTGATACATGCCGACGGAGATACCGCCGCCCAGATGGACGCTTATGATGTTATGTTCTTTGTAGTCGATGCCTTTCCTCTCGCAGAGATTGAGAACTGCCGCTCTCATGTTCAGATTGTGACCTCTGCCGATGCGAAAGACGTCCTTCAGTCCTGTAATCCTGTAGATATCCTCCATTTCATCTACAGCAACAGCATCGTAGATAAATGCCCTGACGCCGGCCTGCTGTGCGATGGCGTAGGCGATGGGCGCTCCCAGGTTGGACGCATGCTGCAGCTGGGGCCTGTTTCTGAGACAGTCCAGCATATACTCGTCCACTTCATAGGCTCCTGAGTGTACCGGAGGCAGAAGGCCTCCTCTGCCTACAGCCGCATCGAAATTCTCAACGGTCTCACCGTGGGCCTCGCAGCATCTGCGCACGAGATCCGCACGGAAGTCCAGCTGGGAATAGATGTCCGGAAATGCTGCCAGTTCCTCCTGTGAGTGGGAAAGGCTTTCTATCCACTGCTGCTCCCTGTCCGAATATACGGCGACCTTGGTGGAAGTCGAACCGGGATTGATTACAAGAATTCTGTATGCCATTTTTTCTCCTTCACGCAGATGCAGAACCGGGCGCCGCTGCTGTTGACAAAAAAGCGGATAGAATATTGAGTTTATTCCACCCGCCGTCACCTCAGACAAACGCTTTAATGTCATACTGCGTTATAACTATTTTATAGATTTTCAAACAAAAAGTCAAGATGTTATTGTGTATACACAGACACTTTACACCCTGTTCCGACAGAAAAAGCCGGATAAGCTTTCCGGGAAGCTTCCCTCTGTCTTATCCGGCTCTGTGTATCAATATTGTTCCCGCTCTGACGGGCCTTCTTTTATTTATTTTTCGCCTTCTTCTCTCAGCTTGGCTACCAGTTCGCCTGCCTTGACCTGCTGGCCTTCGTTGACGTAGATGGTGTCCACGATGCCGTTGGCGGTTGACAGGATATTGGTTTCCATCTTCATGGCCTCGATAACGGCGATCGGCTGCTTGTCTGCAACGGCCTCGCCTTCCTTGACCAGAACCTTGATGATGTTGCCAGGGATGTTGGCGCCGATTTCCATCGGATTGTTCTCGTCTGCGAAACGTACTGTCGCGATGGAGGATACAGCAGACTGCATGTCTTCGTCCTTGACCTTGAGAATTCTTCTGTTTCCGTTGACTTCAAAGGTCAGATGACGGTTGCCTTCTGCATCGACCTTGCCGATCTCCAGAAGCTTGATAACCAGAATCTTGCCTTCCTCCAGCTTGACTTCGCAGGTTTCGCCTTCTTCCAGACCGTGGAAGAAGATATCGCTTCCCATGTATCTGAAGTTGCCGTCTTTCTTCAGGCTCATCAGATAGTCCTCATAGACCTTCGGATACATCGCATAGCTGATGACCTCCTGCATGGTTCCTTCCAGATTGAAGTGCTCCTTCAGGCCGCTTCTGATGTATTCGAAATCCTCCGGCTCCAGGAGTTCTCCCGGTCTGCAGGTGATCGGCTTCTTGTCTTTCAGCACCAGTTTCTGCAGATCTTCAGGGAATCCGCCTTCCGGCTGTCCCATCATGCCTTCGAAATAGGATACGGTGGAATCAGGGAAGTCGATGCCCTGTCCCTTTTCCAGGATGTTCTCCGGTGTCATGCCGTTCTGAACCATGAAGATGGCCAGGTCTCCCACAACCTTGGAGGACGGTGTAACCTTGACGATATCGCCCAGCATCTGGTTTACAGCTTTGTACATATCCTTTACTTCCTGGAACTTGTGGCCCAGACCGAAGGACTCGACCTGCGGCTTCAGGTTGGAGTACTGTCCGCCAGGAATCTCGTACTTGTAGATTTCCGCAGTGGATGTGGCCATGTCGGACTCGAAGTTCTTGTAAACCGGTCTTACATCTTTCCAGTATTCGGAGATCTTCTGGATTCCGTCCAGATCGATTCCGGTGTCTCTGCTGCTGTTTTCAACTGCAGCAACCACAGAGTTCAGCGCCGGCTGTGAAGTCAGTCCCGACATGCTGTTGAATGCGGCGTCCACGATGTCCACGCCGGCCTGTGCCGCCATCAGGATGGTGGCAACGCCGTTTCCGCTGGTATCGTGGGTATGCAGATGGATCGGAATGCTGATCTCCTGCTTCAGTGCATCCACCAGCTTGTAGGCTGCCATCGGCTTGAGCAGACCGGACATGTCCTTGATGCCCAGGATATGGCTGCCTCTTTTCTCCAGTTCCTTAGCCATTCTGATATAGTAATCCAGATTGTACTTGGTTCTCGTATCATCCAGAATATCTCCTGTGTAGCAGATGCACGCCTCTGCAACCTTGCCCTGGTTCAGAGTCTCGTCCAGAGCCACTTCCATACCCTGAATCCAGTTGAGGGAGTCGAAGATACGGAACACGTCAATGCCGGCCTTCGCGGATTCTTTTACGAATTCTCTGATGACATTGTCCGGATAGTTCTTGTATCCTACCGCATTGGCGCCTCTGATGAGCATCTGGAACATGACGTTAGGAATCTTCGCTCTCAGGGTCTCCAGTCTTTCCCACGGGTTCTCCTTCAGGAATCTGAAGGCGGTATCAAAGGTTGCGCCGCCCCACATCTCCAGAGAGAACATGTCTTTGCCGTAGAGAGCCACTGCCGGAGCGATCTTCTCCATATCCACAGTTCTGACTCTGGTTGCCATCAGGGACTGCTGCGCGTCTCTCATGGTGGTGTCGGTGATCAGCAGCTTCTGCTGATCCAGCGCCCACTTGGCAACTGCCTCCGGACCTTTCTGATCCAGCAGCTGCTTGGTTCCGGACAGAACGTTGATCTCTGTCATCGGAATCCTCGGGAATACAGGCACGTTGAACTGCGGCTTGACGCCCTTTGTCTCGTTTACGACCTTGTTTCCTATGTATTTCAGAACCTGAAGCTCCTTGTCGTCTGCCTTTCTGATGTTCAGCAGTTCAGGATTTGCCGCGATGAAACCTGTATCGCATTCGCCTGCGATAAAGGTCGGATGGTTCAGCACGTTGAGCAGGAAGCCGATGTTGGTCTTGACTCCCTTGATCTCGCTTTCGCGGAGGGCTCTGATGGCCTTTCTTCTCGCAGCCTCAAAGGTGTTGGCATAGGCTGTCTGCTTGACCAGAAGGCTGTCGTAGTACGGGGAGATCTCCGCACCTGTAAAGCCGTTGCCGCCGTCCAGACGGATGCCGTAGCCGGATGCGCTTCTGTAGAACTCGATGGTTCCGGTGTCAGGGGCGAATCCGTTGGCAGGGTCTTCTGTGGTGATTCTGCACTGGATGGCATATCCTCTCATCTGGATGTCCTTCTGGCTTCTGATGTTGATCTCCGGTGAATCCAGAGGATAGCCTTCGGCGATGAGAATCTGGGACTGAACGATATCGACACCGGTCACCATTTCGGTTACGGTGTGCTCAACCTGGATTCTCGGGTTCATTTCGATAAAGTAGTGGTTGCCGTTCTTGTCCATGAGGAATTCAACGGTACCCGCACTTCTGTAGTTTACGGATCTTGCGATCTTCAGCGCATCCTCGCAGATGGCCTTTCTCTTCTCTTCACTCAGACACAGGGACGGAGTGAACTCGATGACTTTCTGGTGTCTTCTCTGGATGGAGCAGTCTCTCTCACAGAGATGCACCACATTGCCGTACTTGTCTCCAAGCACCTGCACTTCTATATGCTTCGGGCTCTCCAGATATTTCTCGATAAAAATATCGTCGATGCCGAAAGCCTTCTTGGCTTCGCTTCTGGCGCTTCTGTATTCAGGAAGCAGGTCTTCCTCGTTTCTGACGATTCTCATACCTCTTCCGCCGCCGCCTGCTGCAGCCTTCAGCATGATCGGATATCCGCACTTTCTGGCGAATTCCACAGCTTCTTCTTCTGTTTCTATTGCTTTCTCAACTCCAGGGATGGTAGGCACGCCCACTTTGGCTGCCACCAGCTTGGACTGGATCTTGTCACCCAGGCTGCTCATCATCTCGCTGGTCGGTCCGATGAACTCGATGCCGGCCTTGGCGCAGGCAGCAGCGAAATCCTCGTTCTCGGAAAGGAATCCGTAGCCCGGATGGATCGCGTCAACACCTTTGGCCTTTGCCAGCTCGATAATCTCGTCGATGCCCAGATATGCGGCTACAGGGGTCTTGCCCTTGCCGATCTGATAGGACTCATCAGCCTTTGTTCTGAAAAGCGCATTGCGGTCTTCTTCTGAGTAGATTGCAACAGTTCTGATGCCCAGCTCGTGGCAGGCTCTGAAGATACGGATGGCAATCTCGCCCCTGTTGGCGACTAAGACTCTCTTAAATTTTTTAATTTCTTTCATCTTATTCTCCCATTCTCTTATATAAAAAAATTAAAATGATAACGAATCAGAATATCAGATAGATTTATTTGACAATGTGAACGTCCACCTGCGGGTACGGGATGCTGATCCCCGCCTCGTCGAAGGCGATCTTCACATTCTCCTCCAAGTAATATTTTACATCAAAATAGTCCGAAGTGGAACACCAAACTTTCAGATCCAGAATAATTCCGTGTTCTCCGTGGGACGCCACACCGATGAGAGGCTCCGGTTCACGCAGGATCATATCGCAGCACAGGATCACGTTCTCCAGCACTTCTCTGGCCTGGCGGATATCCGCTTCGTAGCCTATGGTGAAAGTGCAGTCCACCCGGCGGTTCTCCTGGCTGGAATAGTTGGTGATCACCGAGGTGGTGATGGTTCCGTTGGGGATGGTCACGATCTTGTTGTCGAAGGTGTGCAGGCTTGTGGTCAGCAGATCGATGCTGTCCACGATGCCGCTGGTTCCGGCCACATCGATGAGATCGCCCCTGCTGAAAGGCTTGTTCACCAGCAGGATGATTCCGCCTGCCACATTGCCCAGACTGTCCTTCAGCGCAAGGGCTATGGCTGCGCCGCAGGCGCCGATCACCGTCACCATGGATGCCGTGTTGATTCCCAGTTCCGGAAGAACCGCCATGATCACCACGACCCACAGCAGGACCTGTGTGGCTCTGCAGATGAACAGATGCAGAGAGGAGTCCAGACTGGACCGCTCCAGGACCTTTTTCTCAAAACGGAGCACCAGGGTGATGATCAGCCAGCCTATGAGCAGGGTCACGCCCGCTCTCGCCCCTTTGATCAGCAGCGTCACTGCATGTTCTGACATGGCTTACCTCCCGGACCTTCTCCGCTCGATTTCTCTGAGCAGCTTCTTTCTCAGACGGATGTCATCCGGCGTGATCTCCACCAGCTCGTCTCCTTCGATAAACTCCAGCGCCTCCTCGAGGGTGAATACTCTCGGCGGGGAAAGCTTGATGGCCTCATCGCTTCCCGCAGCACGCATGTTGCTTACCTTCTTCGCCTTGCACGGGTTGACCTCCATATCGTCGCTTCTTGAATTCATACCCACAATCATGCCTTCGTAAACCTTTGTCCCCGGCTCCACGAACATCTGCACGCGCTCACCGATGTTGAACAGAGCATACGGAGTGCAGGTGCCTTCCTCGATGGCGATGGCCACGCCGTTGGTTCTTCCCGGGATATCTCCCTTGTACGGTTCAAATTCCAGGAAGCGGCGCTCCATGGTGCCTTCTCCTCTGGTATCGTTGATGAATTCGCTTCTGTATCCCAAAAGGCCTCTGGTAGGCACGTGATACTCCAGTCTGGAATACCCGTTTTCTCCGGTCATCTGCACCATGACGCCTTTTCTCAGGTTCAGTTTGCTGATGACCGTGCCCGCATACTCGTCCGGCACGCTGATGACCACTTCCTCCACCGGCTCCAGTTTCTTGCCGTTCTCGTCTCTGCGCAGGATGACCTCCGGCTTGGAAACCGCCAGTTCGTAGCCTTCTCTCCGCATGTTCTCGATGAGGATGGACAGGTGAAGCTCTCCTCTTCCGGAAACCTTGAAGCAGTCCGTGGAATCGGTTTCCTCAACCATGAGTCCCACGTTGACCTCCAGTTCCTTGTCCAGTCGTTCGCGGATATGTCTGGATGTGACGTATTTTCCCACCTTGCCCGCAAAAGGCGACTTGTTGACCATGAAGTTCATGGACAGGGTCGGTTCCTCTATATGGATCATCTCCATCGGCTGCGGATCGGCCGGATCGCAGATGGTCTCGCCGATGGAGATATCGGAAATTCCGCTTACCACCACGATGTCTCCGCACTCGGCCTCTTCCACCGGCGTGCGCTTCAGACCTCTGTAGACGAATACCTGGCTGACCTTTCTCTGGACCACGGAGCCGTCTTCCTTGGCGACGGCCACGGTCTGTCCCGCACGGATCGTGCCCTGGGTGATCCTTCCGATGCCCAGTCTGCCGATATAGTCATCATATCCCAGGGTGGAAACCTGCAGCTGCAGGGGCTTTTCTCTCAGATCCGGATAGGTCTGACAGTGCTTTATGATGGTGTCAAAGAGGGGCGTGATGTCCAGTCCCGCATAGCCTGCCGGCGTATGCTTGATTTTGGCTCCGCCCTCTTCCACGGAAAGTCCTTCCGCATCCTTCGGATCATAGACCGCGATTCCCTGTCTGGCGATGCCGTACAGAATCGGGAAGTCCAGCTGATCGTCGCTGGCATTGAGATCCATGAACAGCTCATAGACTTCGTCAACCACTTCATCGATCCTTGCATCCTTCTTATCTATCTTATTGATGAACAGGATCGGATTCAGACCCTGTTCCAGAGACTTGCTCAGCACGAATCTGGTCTGCGGCATCGGACCCTCGCTGGAGTCCACCAGCAGGATCACGGTGTCCACCGTCTTCATGATCCGCTCCACTTCCGACGAGAAGTCAGCGTGTCCCGGTGTGTCCACGATGTTGATCTTCACGTCACCGTGCATGATCGAACAGTTCTTGGAATAGATGGTGATACCCCTTTCCCGCTCGATATCATCACTGTCCATTACGCAGTCCACGACTTCCTCGTTAGCCCTGAAAACTCCGCTCTGATTCAGGAACGCGTCCACCAGGGTGGACTTGCCCGCATCGACATGGGCTATAACTGCAATGTTGATTATCTTCTGTTTTTCTGTCATTGAAA
>JBJESV010000030.1:0-16196 GCA_051882975.1 Emergencia sp. | reverse complement strand
TTCTGTATATAATAAATATTAAAAAAAAGAAGAGATATATTTGGGTTGTTTATAAGATTAAAAAAGGGTATAATTAAAATAGGGGAAGAATTCGATTTTTTTCCAAATAATTCGACAGGAGGTGAAACAGTGTTTGCTGACGAGTTGACGAAAGTAAAAGAAAGCGAAAACCGTGCAGAAGAAATTCTGAAAAAAGCAAAACTGGATTCCAGGCAGGCTTTGGAAAATGCCAGAACTGAAGCCGCGCGGATCGTCGAAGATGCAAAAAACCGGGGCAAGGAAACCTACGATTCTTACATCAGAGACGGGCAGTCTGAATCAGATGCGCAGTACGAGGCATATATGGCAAAGACGAGAGAAGAATGTGCTGCAATGATAGAGAATGCCAGGAAGAAACAGCAGAATGCGACAGACTATATTGCAGAAAGGATTGTAAGAGCAAGTGTCAATCATTAAAATGAAAAAGGTGGCTGTCATCGGCCTTGACACTGTGAAAGAAGCGCTCATATCGGACCTGATGGAAGCAGGTGTGGTCCAGATCACTGACCAGGGACAGAGACTTGCGGAAGACGAGAATTTCCGGGGTCTGGGAGAAAGGGACGGCGACGAGAATGTGGTCACTGCCCTGGAACAGGAGATCAACCAGGTATCCATTGCACTGGAGACACTGGAAAAGCACAGCACGGCAAAGAGTCCGCTGTTCTTTACAAGAAGGGCCATGAAAAAGGCGGAATTTGCCCGCACCCTGGAAGGAAGACAGAAGCTCTTTCAGGATGTGGATGCTGTTCTTGAGCGGAGCGACCGGCTCCACAAGCTGAAGGAACAGGTAAACAAGAAGAATTCCGATCTGGCTGCGATCAGTCCGTGGGTCATCTACGACCTGCCGCTGGAGATCACACAGACCAGATATACCACGATCAATCTGGGAGTGGTTCCTTCGACGGTAGACGTTGAGAAACTTTCACAGCGGGTGCACGATGGCAGAGAGGCCGTTTCTCTGAAAGAAATATACAGAGACAAGGACCTGATTTATCTGGTCGCCATCACCATGAAAGAAGACCAGGAGGCTGTGCTGACCATACTGAAGCAGCACGGCTATACACCGACGCCGTTCAAGGATTATACAGGAACGGCTAGTGAAAACAGAGACCGGATCATCAGAGAGATACAGGAAGCCGAAGCTGCCTGCAGCCAGGTGGAAAAGGAGATCGCAGATCTCTATCCGCTGAAGAACGGCATAGAATGTCTCTACGACGAACTGGTCATAGAAAGAGACCGTGAAAAGGTGAAACGCCGTCTTCTGAAGACGAAGCGGACCTTCAATCTGGAAGGCTGGGTGCCGGAACCTGCCGCAGAGACTGTGGACAGGATCCTGACAGAGCATCAGTGCTGCTTCGAATACAGAGATCCCGAAGAGGGAGAGGAAGTGCCTGTACTGGTTCAGAACAACAGTGTGGTATATCCTTTCGAGGCGATTACAGAAATGTATTCCCTTCCTGACTACAGGGGCGTGGATCCGACCAAATATTTCGCACTGTTTTATGCCATGTTCTTCGGCATCATGCTTTCCGATGCAGGCTACGGCCTGGTCATCGCCATCGCATGCTTTGTGGTTCTCCGCAAGTTCGCCCTGGAGGGCATGACCTACCGCATGATCAAGATGTTCTTCTTCTGCGGACTTTCCACGGTATTCTGGGGAGCAATGTTCGGCGGCTGGTTCGGAGATTTCTTCCAGGTTGCGGCGAAAGTCATGTTCAACAAGGAGATCACCATCAATCCGATCTGGTTCAATCCGATCGAGGATCCGACCAAGCTTCTGATCTGGTCTCTGATCTTCGGTGTGATCCACCTGTTCCTGGGAATGGGAATCAAGGCCGGCATGCTGATAAAGCGCGGGCAGTGGATCGATGCGGTCTGCGATATATTCTCCTGGTATCTGCTTATACTGGGAGCGGCCATGTGGCTGGCCGGCGGAAGCATCTCACAGGCTCTGGTGAAACCGGGCATGTATATGGCCATAGCCGGTGCGCTGATCCTGCTTCTGACAGGCGGGCGCAGCAACAAGGGCATCGGCAAGGTTACAGGCGGCTTATCCGCACTGTACAATATCACAAGTTATATTTCGGATATTCTTTCCTACTCCAGACTGCTGGCGCTGGGCCTGGCGACGGGCGTTATCGCTTCCGTGGTCAACACCATGGGCTCTCTGGCAGGCAGCGGGTTTGTGGGAACCATCGTACTGCTGATTGTGTTCGTCATCGGACACACCTTCAACCTGGCGATCAACGCCCTGGGTGCATTCGTTCACTCCAGCAGACTGCAGTACATCGAGTTCTTCGGCAAGTTCTATGAAGACGGCGGAGAGGAATTTGATCCGTTTAGAAAAAATACGAAATACGTTCGCCTGACGAACGATACAGATGGAGGTACAAAATGATTTCTGGAAATGTATGGGCACTACTTGGTGCAGCAGTTGCAGCTTTAGCTGGTATAGGAAGTGCAATGGGTGTTGGTATCGCAGGACAGGCAGCTGCCGGTGTTCTGGCTGAGGACCCTAAGAAGTTCGGTAAAACTCTGATCCTGCAGGCTCTGCCTGGCACACAGGGCATCTACGGTCTGCTGATGGCATTCCTGATCTTTATCCGTATCGGCCTGCTGGGCGGCGGAATGATAGACCTGACTCTGTCACAGGGACTGTATATCTTCGCATCCGGACTGCCGATCGGTCTGGTAGGCATCTGGTCCGGTATCGCACAGGGCAAGACCGCTGCCGCCGGCATCATGCTGCTGGGCAAGCGTTCTGATCAGATGGCAAAGGGTATCATCTACGCAGCAATGGTAGAAACCTATGCGATCTTCGCACTGCTGATTTCCATTCTGATGCTGTTCAACCTGGGTATTTAATTGATTGAAGGATGTGAATGAAATGAGCATAGAGAAGATTACATCAAAGATCATCCGTGACGCCGAAAGCCAGGCTGAGGCTGCGATGAACGAGGTGAAAACCCAGTGTGATGCAATCCTTGCGCAGGCCGGTACAGAAGCGGACGAGATTCTGAAGAAGGCCGAGAAAGACGGACAGGCAGACAGAGAAAAGCTGATCAGCAGACGGAAGGCGGTGGCTGATATAGACAGCCGCAAGATCGTCCTCGGAGAAAAGCAGAAGCTGATTGCAGAGTGCTTTGACGGTGCTGTGGAGAAGATTACAGCCATGGACAGCGGCGAATATATCGCCTTTCTTGTAGACCTGCTCAGAAAAACCGGTGAGACAGAAGGCGAGCTGATCCTCAATAAGAAGGATGCAGCAGCCATCGGAGAGGGCCTTGTTGCGGCTGCTGCGGAGAAAATCCCGGGCAGCAGGATTACATTAGGAAATGAAACCAGGAACATCCAGGGAGGATTTCTGCTGAAAAAAGGCTCCGTATATGTGAACGGGACCATTGAGGCGCTGGTCAGCGAGGCCAGGGAAGAGCTGACAGGAGAAGTGGCAGCCCGGTTGTTCGAATAAGGAGATAGATTCTATGGCAAAGCGTAAAACAGAAGAATACACCTTTGCAGATGCATATATAGGAAGTTTCGTCAAGAATCTGATGAGCAGACAGGATCTGATGCGGCTGGCATCCTGCAAGGATCTGCAGGCGGCAGAAAACATCCTGCAGGAGTTCGGCTACGGAGAGGCGAAGGAGATCCACGAGGGAGACATAGAGGCCTTTATCAGAAGAGAGCAGAACAAGCTCTTTGATCTGATCTACGATACTCTGCCCGAGAGGAAAGAACTGGCCATGTGCCTCTATCCTTACGACTACCACAATGTAAAGGTCTGCCTGAAATCGGAGTTTCTGGGAACCACACCGTCAGAGGACCTGCTGGTTTCTACAGGCGACATCGACTGGAAAAAGGTGGTGGCCATGGTGCGGGACAGGAACTATATGTTCATGCCGGTCAACATGAAGAACGCCATCATCGAGGCGACAGATCTCTTCAGCAGGAGCGGCGATCCCCAGGAGATCGACATCATCCTCGACAGAGCATGTTATGAGGATATGATCGAAGCGGCGGAGGCGTCTGGTGAGGAATTCCTCATCGGCATCGTCAGACTGAGGATCGATCTTATGAACCTGAAGACTTTTGTCAGACTGAGACAGATCAGAAAACCGTGGTCTTTCTTCCAGAAGGTATTCCTTCCGGGAGGAAACATCAGCGAGCAGTTCTTCATCAGCAGCTACGAGGAGCCTTATGCCCAGCTGGCCGACAAGCTGGCGCCGTACGGCCTCAGAGAGGTCATGGCGGAGGGCGGAAGAGAGCTCAAGGAGAAAGGAGACTTCTGCCTCTTTGAGAAGCTCTGCGAGGACAAGATGATGGAGTTCAACAAGAAGGCGAAGTACGAATCCTTCGGCATCGTGCCGATTGCAGGCTACTGGTATGCCAAGGAGGTCGAAATTGACAATCTGCGTATCATTCTGACAGGCATCATGATCGGTTCATCGCCAGAGAAAATAGGTGAAAGGTTGAGGGAGCCATATGTATAAAATAGGTGTAATTGGAGACAGGGAATCTGTCCTGGGCTTCAAAGCCGTGGGACTGGATGTGTTTCCCTGCAGCCAGAGCGACGAAGCAAGAGATGTCCTCCATGATCTGGCAAAAGGCGAGTATGCGATTATCTACATCACAGAAAAGCTTGCAGCGGATCTGACAAAGGATATTGATAAATACAAAGACTCAAGACTTCCAGCGATTATCCCGATTCCTGGAAAAGAGGGTGCTTCGGGAACAGGAATGGACAGCGTAAGAAAGTCCGTCGAGCGTGCTGTGGGAGCGGACATACTATTCGGAGGTGAAAAATAGATGAGTCAGGGAAAAATTGTTAAAGTATCAGGACCTCTGGTCGTCGCATCAGGCATGGAAGATGCCGATATGTTCGACGTGGTGCGCGTAGGCGACCTGGGACTGATCGGTGAAATAATTGAGATGAGAGGCGATATGGCCTCCATCCAGGTTTATGAAGAGACTGCAGGTCTGGGACCCGGAGCTCCGGTTGTCAGCACAGGCGCACAGCTTTCTGTAGAGCTGGGGCCGGGTCTGATCGAGACCATGTACGACGGAATCCAGAGACCGCTGGAGGCCATGCGCGAAAAGGCAGGGGCCAATATCACCAGAGGTATCAGCGTGCCGTCTCTGGACAGAGAAAAGAAGTGGACCTTTGTGCCGGTTGCGAAACCGGGCGATGAGGTGGAATCCGGCGACATTATCGGTACCGTGCAGGAGACCGTGGTCGTTCAGCAGAAGATCATGGTGCCTTACGGCATCAGCGGCACTGTGGAGAGCATCGAAAGCGGAGATTTCACCGTTGAAGATGTGGTCTGCAGAGTGAAGAAGGCTGACGGCTCTGTAGAGGAGCTGACCATGATGCAGAAGTGGCCGGTCAGACGGGGACGCCCGTACAAAGAGAAACTGGTGCCGGAGATGCCTCTGATCACAGGTCAGCGTGTCATCGATACGCTGTTCCCGATCGCAAAGGGCGGCGTTGCAGCCGTTCCGGGACCGTTCGGATCCGGCAAGACCGTAGTGCAGCATCAGCTGGCAAAGTGGGCTGATGCGGATATCGTGGTATATATCGGCTGCGGCGAGCGTGGAAACGAGATGACAGACGTACTGATGGAATTCCCGGAACTGAAGGACCCTCGTTCCGGAGAATCTCTGATGAAGAGAACCGTACTCATTGCAAATACATCTGATATGCCGGTAGCTGCCCGTGAGGCATCCATCTACACAGGCATCACTATTGCAGAGTACTTCAGAGACATGGGCTATTCCGTAGCCCTGATGGCAGACTCCACATCCAGATGGGCGGAAGCTCTTCGTGAGATGTCCGGACGTCTGGAGGAAATGCCGGGTGAAGAAGGTTATCCTGCATACCTGGGTTCCAGACTTGCCCAGTTCTACGAGAGAGCAGGACGCACCATCTCCCTGGGTAAAGAGGGAAGAATGGGCGCACTGTCCGCAATCGGTGCGGTATCCCCGCCGGGCGGCGATATCTCCGAGCCGGTATCACAGGCGACGCTGCGTATCGTCAAGGTATTCTGGTGTCTGGACTCCTCCCTTGCATACAAGAGACACTTCCCGGCCATCAACTGGCTGCAGAGCTACTCCCTGTATGTGGACCGTCTGACCCAGTGGTACGAAGAAAATGTAAGCAAAGACTTCCCTCAGCTGCGCAGTGAAGCGATCATACTGCTGCAGGAGGAGGCTGAACTGGATGAAATCGTTCAGCTGGTCGGCGTGGACGCACTGTCCTATGAGGACAGAATCAAGCTGGAGGCAAGCAAATCCATTCGTGAGGACTATCTGCACCAGAATGCGTTCCACGATGTGGACACCTACTCCTCACTGAACAAGCAGCTGAAGCTCCTGAAGCTGATCCTCGGCTACTATGATCTGGCAAAGGACGCTGTATCCAAAGGCGCTCCGTTCAACCAGCTGGTTGCACTGCCTGTCAGAGAGACCATAGGACGTTTCAAATACGTGGAGGAAGACAGGATTGATGCTGCCTATGAGGAAACCATGGCAGAACTGAAGAAAGAGATCGCAGATCTGATCAGCAAGGAGGCGGAAGACGATGATTAAAGAATATAAGACAATATCTGAAGTTGCAGGTCCTCTGATGCTCGTCAGAGATGTGGAAAACGTCACCTATGACGAACTGGGAGAAATCATTCTTCCAAGCGGAGAGAAAAGACTGTGCAAGGTTCTGGAAATCAACGGAAGCGATGCCATGGTTCAGCTCTTTGAGAGCGCTGCCGGCATCAACCTGAAGGAAAGCTCCGTCAAGTTCCTGGGCAGAGGAACCCAGCTGGGGGTTTCTCCGGAAATGCTGGGACGTGTGTTTGACGGAATGGGCCGTCCTATGGACGGCGGTCCTGAAATCATTCCTGAAAAGAAACTGGATATCAACGGTCTGCCGATGAACCCGGCGGCCAGAGACTATCCGGCAGAATTCATACAGACAGGTGTATCAGCCATCGATGGTCTGAACACTCTGGTAAGAGGTCAGAAGCTGCCGATCTTCTCGGCATCCGGTCTGCCTCATGCGGAACTGGCGGCCCAGATCGCCCGTCAGGCAAAGGTACTGGACGGCGACAGCAATTTCGCCGTAGTATTTGCGGCTATCGGTATCACCTACGAAGAAGCCGACTTTTTCGCATCTGACTTCCGCCGCACCGGTGCCATCGACAGAACCGTCATGTTCATGAACCTGGCTAATGACCCTGCCGTAGAGCGTATCGCGACACCGCGTATGGCGCTGACTGCAGCAGAGTATCTGGCATTCGATCTGGGTATGCACGTGCTGGTTATCCTGACAGATATCACAAACTATGCGGAGGCTCTTCGCGAGGTATCTGCTGCACGTAAGGAAGTGCCGGGACGCCGCGGATATCCGGGATACCTGTACACCGACCTTGCTACCATGTATGAGAGAGCAGGACGTAAGAGAGACCATGAGGGCTCCATCACCATGATTCCGATTCTGACCATGCCGGAAGAAGACAAGACCCATCCGATTCCTGACCTGACCGGCTACATCACAGAAGGACAGATTATTCTTTCCCGTGACCTTTACAGAAAGGGTATCAAACCGCCGATCGATGTAATGCCGTCTCTTTCCCGTCTGAAGGACAAGGGTATCGGCAAAGGCAAGACCCGTGAAGATCATGCGGATACGATGAACCAGCTGTTCGCGGCATATGCCCGCGGCAAGGAATGTCTGGAGCTGATGACCATCCTGGGCGAAGCGGCTCTGACAGAGATCGACCTGATGTACGCCAAGTTCAGTCAGGAATTCGAAAAGAGATATGTATCCCAGGGATATGAAACTGACAGAAGCATCGAAGAGACCCTGAATCTGGGATGGGATCTTCTGAAGATGCTGCCGAAGAGTGAGCTGAAGAGAATCAAAGACGAATATATCGAAAAATATTTAGGGTAGGTGATGTTTCATGGCTGAAAAGATGAATGTTAATCCTACCAGAATGATGCTTACCTCGCTGAAGAAGCGGCTGAAGACTGCAACCCGCGGTCACAAGCTTATGAAGGACAAGCGGGACGAGCTGATGAAGGAATTCCTGGAACTGGCCCGTGAAAACGGGCGGCTGCGTCAGGAGGTGGAGGCCGGACTGGCAGATGTCTATAATAATTTCTCTGTAGCCAGCGCTATCATGAGCCAGGAAGTCATGGAGGAATCCCTCATGTTTCCAAAACAGGGCGTTATCCTGGAAGTCGGAAACAAGAACATCATGAGCGTCAATGTTCCGGTATTCTCTTTCAAGACGACCGCTGAGGATCCGACCAACATCTTCCCTTACGGCTTTGCCCGTACCACGGGAGAACTGGATAATTCCATATCGGCTTTGGCGGATCTCTTTCCGAAGCTGCTCGATCTGGCGGCAAAGGAAAAAGAGACAGCGCTTCTGGCTGCTGAGCTGGAAAAGACCCGCCGCCGGGTCAATGCACTGGAGTACGTCATGATCCCGAAACTGGAAGCCACCATCCGCTACATTCAGATGAAGCTGGATGAAAATGAGCGTGGAAATCAGACACGCCTGATGAAGGTGAAGGATATGATGCTTGCTGAGAGCATAGAGCAGAAACGCCAGAAAGATGAGGAAAGCTGCCGCAGATATGCGGAATAAGTGATTCTTATGAAGGGAACCGTGCCCGGAACGGCTGAGCCGTTCCGGGCGCCGGCTCCCTTTTGTTTTGCGCGTAAGCAGCAGAAAGATCTGAGCTGATGTCTGGGGTGAAGGTGGTTTCCACGGCAATACATTCCTCGCAGCATGAAAGTGGATTTTCTCTGAGGTGGTTTATTGTTTTCTATAGAAAAATTTTTTCTCAAAAAAGAAAAACGTCTCCTGGAATAAAGGCCTATATGCGTTTTTTTGCCCTTTTTAAGACTTTACAGCAGATATTTTTGATGGAAATCATGGGAATTTGATGAGCATTTTTCTTTTCGCAGGTTTTTCTTTTCTTTTCGGAAGAAAAAAGCGTAAAAAAGAAAATCCGAGAAATCTGCACTTTGCGTATTGACAAATATTAATTTATATGTAAAATAATGTTAATGAAAAATGTGGAAAAGGAGGGACACCGCGTTTGAATCTGAGGGATAATATTGTAAGTCAGATTGCGATGCTGGAGAGACTGCAGAAAAAACTGAATACAGCCGTCGGTAAAATGCCGAAAGAGAGGCTGATCAGAAAAAATGCAGGCGGAACCACATATTACTACATAAAAAAGGGAGAAAAAATGATCAGCCTGCTGCACGATCCTGCTCTCCGGGATCAGTACCTGAAGAGAGAACTTTACCAGAAACAGCTGAAGCAGATTGAAGCTGATCTTCCGCTTCTCCGGAAAGTGCTGAAAAAGTATCAGCCGCTGCTTCCCGACAACAGCTGGTGGTACAGTCTGAAACAGGAGCAGAACCCCTTTAAGAAAGAAAACAGGATCCATCTGTACAAAGGGGTCTATTACAGATCCAAGTCGGAAATGCTCATTGCTTCTCTGCTCATTTCCTACGGCATAGAGTTCAGATACGAAGCCGCTTATACCATCAATGGCAGGACAATTTATCCGGATTTTATCGTGAAAAGGCCCAGGGACGGAAAAATATTCATATGGGAGCATTTTGGAAAGATTTCAGATGAGCAGTATTCCAGAGATGTTTTCGGCAGACTGAGCGAATATCACCGCAGGGGAATTGATTTGTGGGATCAGCTGCTTATCAGTTTCGATCAGGAAGACGGAGCGCTGAATGTTGACAATATAGATAAAATGATCCGGCTATATCTTCTTTAACCGGGCGATAAGATGTGCTATAATATCAGACAGGAAAATACAGAGATTGGAGATGAGCGATTTGAAAGATACGGAATTTGCAAAGGATATAGAAGAAATCATTGAGAAAAACCTGGGGCAGCCTGAGCGCATCAATGCCCGTCTGAATCTGCAGCTTCACGACTGCAGCAGGCAGGAGCATTTTGTGGAATTCGCCTTTGATGTGAAGGAGTGGTGTCTGAATCCTTACGACGGCATTCACGGCGGCATCATATGCAGTCTGTTTGATACCAGCATGGGGATCGGTGCGGTGGCACTGTCTCAGTATATGGTCTCCACTACGGATATTTCTGTCAGCTATCTGAGACCGATGAACGGAAAGCGCTATATCTTCCGTGCAGAATATACCCATCAGGGAAGACGGCTTTACCGCTGCATGGGAAAAGCCTTTGATGCAGAGACAGGCGCGCTGTGTGCCACGGCGATGGCAAGTTTTATTGTCACGGAGACAAGGGCAAAGGGCCTGCAGGTTTAGCCCGCAGGATGCCGGCGAATCCAGACAGACCGGTCTTCAGTCAGAAAAAAAGAGCCTTCACAAAAACGGTCAACGGGAGTATGATAAAGAAAATCCGTTGACCGTTTCGGTCTATATCAAGGAGAAGTATATGAACGAGAAATTCTGGAAACTGCCGAAGGAGAAGCAGGACAGGATCATCAATGCCGGGCTGGAGGTATTTGCAAAGAACCCATACAGAAAGGCGCCCGTGTCAGAAATCGCCCGGGCGGCAGGAATCTCCAAATCCCTGCTCTTTCACTATTTCCGCAACAAGAAAGAACTGTATCTGTTTCTCTATGATTACGCCCTGAGTTTTATCCAGGACAAAGTGAGCGAGTACAGACCGCCGGCCGTGAATGACTATATCCAGCTTATGGAGTTTTCTCTTCGGGCCAAATGTCAGGTGGCCAGAGAATACGTATATATGAATCAGTTTGCTATCAGCGCATATTTCCAGGATGATCCGGAGCTTTCCGACGTCCTCGGACCCAAGCTGGATCAGCTTCTTGAAGATACCGTGGAGAGAACTCTTCAGTACATCGACAGAGAGAAATTCAGACCGGGACTCGATCTGAGGCTGATTCTGAAAGAATGCGTCTGGGTCAGCGAAGGATATATGAATTTCCAGCTGCGTATAGGCAACACAGATGTGAACCGGTGGGAACAGGATATGCTGAGGCTTTTCAGTATGTGGCGGCAGGCCTATTACCGCAGTGAATTTACCGAGGAGAAAGAAAAATGACCATGATAGAAGTAAAAAATCTGACCAAAGACTACGGCGGCGGCCGCGGGGTCTTCGATGTGAATCTGGAAGTGAGAAAGGGAGAGGTCTTCGGCTTTCTGGGACCAAATGGCGCCGGCAAGACGACGACCATCCGGAATCTGCTGGGGTTTATTCGGCCTGACAGCGGCAGTGTCCGAATAGACGGCATGGACTGTTTCCGTGATGCGGCCCGGATCCACAGGCACACCGGATATCTGGCAGGAGAGCTGGCCTTTTTCGATGACCTGACAGGAAGAGATATGATCGGCTTCATGGCCCGGATGAAGGATGTCAGAGACGAAGAGCGGATCAGGGCGCTGATGGAGCGTTTTGACCTGGATGCTTCGGGAAAGATCCGCAAGATGTCCAAGGGCATGAAACAGAAGGTGGGCATTGTCTGCGCATTTATGAACGATCCGGAAATCATCATTCTGGACGAGCCGACCAGCGGCCTGGATCCGCTGATGCAGAACGCCTTCATAGATCTGATCATAGAGGAAAAGCAGAGAGGAAAGACCATCTTCATGTCCTCCCATATCTTTGAGGAAGTGGAGCGGACCTGCGACAGAACGGCCATCATTCGCGGCGGACGGATCGTCGCGGTGGAGGATATGCAGAGCCTGAAGGAAAAGAAAGAAAAATCTTTCGTCATAACTTTTGACAGCCCGCAGGAGGCAAAGCGTTTTGCTGCGGAGTCTTTTGAAGCGGCAAGATGTGAGGGACAGACGGTCACCGTGCTCTGGCGGGGCAGCGTGGACTGTCTGATCAAGAACCTGGCTGGCCATACCGTCCGGGATCTGGACGTGAAGGCATCCTCCCTGGAGGAGATTTTCCTGAAGTACTACGGAACCGGTGACGGAGAAAAGGAGGCAGAAAAATGATTTCCGCAACAATGCTGAAAAGAGATCTGATTTCGGGGCTGAAGCTGATGGTCCCGTTTCTTCTGATACTGACCATGTACAACAGCGTGATCATCTGGATGTACGATCCGGAGCTCATCGACTCTCTCAACGAGTTTCAGGCCATCATGCCGGAGATGATGGCAGCGGTGGGCATGGTCGGCGGCACGGGCACGCTTCTGGACTTTATACATACCTATCTGTACGGGTTTATCATGCTGTTCGTGCCTGTGATTTACGTGATCATGCTGGTGCACAGATATGTGGTGAAATATATGGATGACGGATCCCTTGCCTGCATTCTGGCGGCGGACTGTTCGCGGAAGCGTTTTGTTTTCACACAGATGCTTGCCGCGGTAATCATGATATTCCTGCTCATCGCTGTCATGACGGCAATCGGACTTGGCTGCTGTGCGGCTATGTTCCCGGGAGATCTGGACGTGGGTAAGTATCTGGCCCTGAACGGGGCCGTGGTGCTCTTTGATCTGATGGTGAGCGGTCTCTGCATGGCCGCAGCCTGCTTTGCCAGAGACGGTAAAGTATATCTGTCCATCGGCGCCGGTCTGCCCCTGCTCTTCTACGTGATCCAGATGATGGCCAACATGGGCGGCGATCTGGAGAAACTGAAATACGCAACCATCTATACACTGATGCCCGGTCAGGCAATCGTCAGCGGCGACAGCGGCGTTCTGCCGTGCTGTATTGCCATGGCGGCCGCATGGATCCTGCTGTACGCGGCGGGCGGCGTCCGTTTTGCCAAGCGTGATTTGTCTATATGACGGCATCCGGCCGGCGGATAACTGAAATACTTCGGCGGAGGAAAGTTCCCGTGAAAGAGGGTCTTCCTCCGTTTTTTCTATTTTGCATCTGACATGGCTGACCGGGAAAATCAGTCGATGTCAGCCAATGGCCAATGGAAGTAAACATTTTTTTGAGTTCTTTAATTTTACGTTTACCGAAATGCGCTCAGACAGCCGATTCTGCCCCGATTTGTCAACGCAAAAAATCTTTTCTTGTGATTTACGTTTATTTTTCGGAAGCGGATCCGAAAAAATGGCCTATTTGGGCAACGCAAATTTGAAAAAATGCGGAATATGTTTACTTTCTCCTGCACAACAGGCATCAGGATAGTGCCCGATGATTTCTGACAATCCTGTATTCTTTTTGCCTTCACCGTGATATAATAAAATGTTAGCACTTCAAAAAACGAGAAAGAGAGAATCAGATGAATTACAGCGAATCAAGCATCGATAAGAATATACTGAAAGGCCTGGAGGAGATGGGATTTGTCACTATGACGCCGATCCAGGAGCTGGCCATTCCGGAACTCCTCATCGGAAGAGATATCATCGGACAGGCCCAGACCGGCACGGGCAAAACAGCCGCTTTCGGCATCCCGATGATTGAAAATACGGATCCGAAAAACGGCGCTGTCCAGGGACTGGTCCTCTGTCCGACCAGAGAACTGGCGGTTCAGGCCGCAGAGGAGATCCGAAAGATGGCGAAATACGTGCCCGGTATCAGGGCAGCAGCCATCTACGGCGGACAGGAAATTGAAAAGCAGTTCCGCATTCTCCGCGGCAAAGTCAACATCGTGATCGGAACGCCGGGTCGTGTCATGGACCATATGCGGCGGGGAACCCTTCACTTTGAAGAACTGAAAATGCTGGTTCTGGACGAAGCCGACGAAATGCTGAACATGGGTTTTCGGGAGGACATCGAGACCATCTGCAAGGCCCTGCCGGAGGACAGGCAGACAGCCCTTTTCTCAGCGACCATGCCGGATGAGATCCTGGAGATCGCAGGGCTTTACCAGAAAAGTGCAAAGCTGCTGAAAGTGGAGCAGGAGGAACTGACCATCCCTCTGGTAAAGCAGAGCTATTATGTGGTCAGAGGCCGCGAAAAAGACACTTCCCTCTGCCGCCTTCTGGACTACATGTCACCGCGCCGGGCCCTGATCTTCTGCAACACCAAGAAAAAGGTGGACCAGCTGACGCTGATGCTGAAAGCCAAAGGGTATTCGGCGGAAGCCCTTCACGGAGATCTGTCTCAGCACCAGAGAGACCGGGTCATGAACCTGTTCCGCGGCGGAAATCTCCAGCTGCTGCTGGCTACCGACGTTGCGGCCCGGGGCATCGATGTGGATGATGTGGACATGGTCTTCAACTACGATATGCCCCAGGATATGGAATACTACGTCCACAGAATCGGCAGGACCGGCCGGGCGGGAAAAAAGGGAAAGGCTGTGTCCCTGATCACAAGCCGGGAAAAGTACAAGATCGACTCCCTGGAGGAGTACTGCAATACACGTATCAGACGCAAGGATATGCCGACGGCAGGCAGCGCCATGACCGTCAAGGCATACCGCAATGTGAGTGACGCCATGGAGTACTGCGCCGATAAGGATCTGACTCCGTATATGAAAATTGTATTTAAACGATGCGAAGACGAGGGATATGATCCGCTGCAGGTGGCGGCTGCATTTTTGCGCATGAGCCTGGGTGAAATAGAGCCGGAGGCCGGGCGTGAAATCTCCGGAGAGCGGCAGGCAGGCGGAGGCAGAGAGAAGAGGTCAAAGGGTGTCCGACGGGACAATGACTCCAGGTCAAAAGACCGCGGCGCGAAAGGCTTTGACGACGCCTCCGGCAGCAGATCCGCCGGCGAAGACCGCCGCAGAAACGGAAAGAACGGAAGAAAAAAAGATAACGGGAAAGGTAATAAGAAAAATGGAAAAGGGTCAAAGAACAGAGCTGATCATAGAGGACATGACAAACGAAGGGCAGGGCGTCGGAAAAAGTAACGGAATGGCAGTCTTTGTCAGAGGTGCAGTGGTGGGCGACCGGGTCCTGGCGGAACTGACAAAGGTAAAGAAAAACTATGCCTTCGGCAGGCTGATCGAGATTCTGGAGCCTTCACCGGACAGGATCGATCCTGTCTGTCGGTACAGCAGCCAGTGCGGAGGATGTCCGTACAGCGCCATGACTTACGAGAGCCAGCTGGAGCTGAAAGAAAAACAGGTCAGAGACAAGCTGCAGAGACTGGGCGGTATCGATGAACCAGCGGTGCGGCCCATCATCGGGATGGAAGAGCCTTTCCGGTACAGGAACAAGGCGTCCATGCCCGTGTGGACCGGCGGCATTATCACCCGCAAGGGAGGCATCGTGGAAAACCTGGGTGAGCCTGCTGTGGGCTTTTACAAGGCAAAGAGCCACGAAGTGGTGGACTGCTATGACTGCCTGATTCAGTCAGAACCTGCCATGGCGGCGGCAGAAGCTCTGCGCCAGTTCATGATATCAGACAACATCACCGCCTACGATCCGAAATGGGAAAAAGGCCTCATGCGCCATCTGGTGGTGAAGACGGCTTTCAACACCGGCGAAGTCATGGTGGTGCTGGTCATCAACGGAAAGGGTATCCCAAACGCCGCTAAACTGGTAGAGATGATGGACGACTATATCTACAGCCTGCCGGAGACGGAGGAGGGCGTCCAGTTCAGCCTGGAAAGTGTGGTCGTCAACGTCTGCAAAGGAAAGAACGGCGCCATGCCGGGCAGTATTTTCGGCGAGGAGTGCATCACCCTGGCCGGCAAACCGGTCATCCGGGAGGAACTGGGCGGCCTTCAGTTCGAAATTTCGCCGCTGTCCTTCTATCAGGTGAACCCGGTGCAGACGGTGGAACTTTACGGAAAAGCCCTGGAATACGCAGATATCACAGGCGGTGAAACGGTGCTGGATCTCTACTGCGGCGTGGGGACTATCGGTCTCTTTGCGGCTGCGGCAGGAGCCGGACGGGTCATCGGCATCGAATCGGTGAAAGGCGCTGTGCTGGATGCAAACCGCAACGCGGTCATCAATGGAATCGTAAATGCACGATATGTCTGCGGAAAGGCAGAGGAAGAGCTGCCGAAACTGGTCAGCGGCGAGATCGAAGACGAAGGTCTGCGTATCAGCCGGGCCGATGTGGTGTTCCTGGATCCGCCGAGAGCCGGCTGTGATGAAAAGCTGCTGGAGACGGTGGCGTCCGTGGGACCGGAAAAGATCGTCTACGTTTCCTGCGACCCGGCCACTCTGGCAAGGGATGTGAAGTACCTGACCGGTGCAGGATATCAGTTCAAAGAGGCCACACCGGTGGACATGTTCCCGTGGACCGGCCA
>JBJESV010000029.1:15077-16473 GCA_051882975.1 Emergencia sp. | reverse complement strand
GGAAAACCGGGTTAGGTCATAAAAAACTCCGTCCTGTATCAGGACGGAGATAAAAAATCTTCGCTTAACCACCTGCTACAACATACCATCATATGTTCTTCCGATTACGGGGAAGGCCCGTCAGCACTTACTCGAATAGTCTTTCGGTACTGCAACTCGGGAGTGATTTTCAAAATATGCCTACCTTCAGTCTCGGGCTCGCACCATCCCCGATTCGCTTTACCTTTTCGGCATAAATCTACTGTCTCCGTCAAAGTCTTTGGTCATTATTCAATTCTGCACTATTTGTATCTTACTACGTTAACGCAGTGATGTCAACTGCTATTTGTGTTTTTTTACAAATACTTTTTGATTTATTTGTTGAAAAATCTAAGGTGGCCACAGCTGCCTGTCCGCTCAGGCACTGACCGTTCTCCGCCCGCTGCGACCATCTCAGAATCTCTGCCCGATTTCTTCAATAGCTCTTGCCATGATTTTCTCCGGATCAAAGCCCTCGATATCAAGGGCCTCTGCCTTGACCAGCTCTGTCTCAGGGATTCCCGTCATATCAGCGATACCGCACATATAGTCATACCCGAAATTCCTGTCACCGATAAAACCTCCGGCAGTCGTTATATACACCATCTTTCTGCCGCTGCAGAGTCCGATAAAACCGGTATTAGTCGCTTTGAAAGTCAGATCAGCCACCATAATATTCTCAACATACACCTTCAGGACCGATGCAAAGGACAGATCCCAGTACGGAGTGCCTATAATGATGTAGTCCGCTTCCTTATACTGACGGGCCAGATCGAACATGGGCTGATCCCAGTCCTGCTTCCTCACGTAACCGTCTCTCTCAATAATGCGTTCTCTGGTCAGCGGTTCAACAGTTCCTTTTCTCAGAACAACTGTTTCCAGAACCGCTTCCGGATGCTGCTTCATGAACAGATCGATATATTCTGCGCACAGCCTTTTGGTTCTGGATGCATGGGTGCTGATACACGCATCGACAAATAATACTTTTTCCATTTCACAGATTCCTTCCTGCCAGTAATTCTTCCAGTTTTCGTGCCTCATCAGGCGAAAGGGTGATTCCTTTTCCCATCTTTTCGTGCTCCGGCGCCCAGTCGCGCAGGTCATATTTGGCTGCCGCACCGTTCCAGCTGACCAGATTCAGTTCCTTTCTCCAGCCTCTGGCATTTTCCGATAACACACCGATTTCTTCAATAATCTCATATTTTATTTCTGCCATAACGCGCTCCTTTATCGTTTGTTAATATTCTTCCATTATACGGCTGATGAGGGCTGCTTCGTCGGGATAGAACCGCTTCAGCTTCTCTTCAGTGTCCTTCCGCTCAAGGCCAAGTTCTCTGCAGAGAGCAAGCATTGCTGTCATGCCCTGTTCGATGCCCTG
>JBJESV010000029.1:0-14977 GCA_051882975.1 Emergencia sp. | reverse complement strand
CCTTCTTCTAAACCTTTTTCAAATCCTCTGCGACGGCCTTCCTCCATGGCTTCTTCTGTCCTGATTTCCAGAAATCGTTCCCTGGTGATGTCATCATACAGCATGGTTCCTACCTCCGAACTGTGGCTTTTCAGGAAATCGACCAGAATCCCCTCTTTCAGACAGCGCGCAACTGCACAGTCTATGGCTTCCTTCAGTTCGCAGCCTTTATTCCGTTCTTCACGGATATAGTGCAGCAGTATACTGTAGCCCTGCAGTCTGGAGCTTCTCTGGAGGATCTCGCTCTTTTCCCTTTCGTTTTCTTCATTGTACACCACTTTGATGATTTTTACCACAAGTTCCATAGAATTTTCCGGAACATTTCCCCCTATAAAACTGTCCGAAAGCCGCAGTTCATCCGCATCCCATTCCTCCTCACCGGTATAGATCACAAAGAATTCCGGTGTCGGGACTTTTACCAGCTTCGCCCTGTAAAGCAGCTCGCTGTCGATTACGGTCTCATAAGAACGCGCTATATACTGCAGCTGCCGCATGGGGATATTCTCTGAAATGGTGCTCTGATGCTCATGGAGCACGATATAGCGCCCTTCGATGATAAACCCAAGGTCATTTTTGACACCCTGGTAGAGCACATCATCCAGCGTAGTAAAGATGACGTCTGTATCCGGTCCCATATCCGAACCTGTCAGCGCGTTAAAAAGTTCTATGGCACTTTCTTTATCGGAAAACAGCATGCGGAATACAGAATCCTGATAGGTACGGCGTTCCTTTATTTCTTCTTTCATTTTTTCCCCTCTGACCACTGTCATGATTTCTCAATAATCAATTCTTCTGTTATGGCCAGTATATCACCATTTTATGGAAAAAACAAGAAATAATTTACAATTTCTGTATTCTATTTTTTTCTATAGTTCTCAATCTGCTCTGCCAGCTCTGAAAGATATTCCCAGCGGTCCATCTTCTCCAGCAGGCGGGCTTCCAGTTCTTCTTTCTTTTCTGCAAGTTCGGCCAGTCTGGAATAATCCGCACCGCATTCTGCCATTTCCGCCTCTGTCTGCGACAGTTCTTCTTCCATGGCGGCGATGTCGTCCTCAATGGTCTCATACTCTTTCGCTTCTGTATAGCTGAACCGGGGCCTCTGCGGGCGATCCGGCTGAGGCTGGCGCTTCTTTCCTCCTGAAAGCTGCTTTCCCGCAGCCCTTTCCACCGCCTTTTCATCGGCAAGCTCCTCCTGCCGGCGCGACTCATAGTCGCTGTATCCCCCATTGTAGGATCGGATAGATCCGTCCGGTCTGAAGGCGAAGGTCTTCCTTGTCACCCTGTCCAGAAAATACCGGTCATGAGACACCGCGATAACAGCTCCCTGAAAATCATCCAGGTAATCTTCCAGCACAGTAAGTGTTTCGATATCCAGGTCATTGGTGGGCTCGTCCAGAATCAGCACGTTAGGTGCCTGCATCAGAACACTGAGCAGATACAGTCTGCGCTTCTCCCCGCCGGAAAGTCTGCCTATCTCCACAGAGTGCATATATGGAGGAAACAGAAAACGTTCCAGCATCTGTGAGGCGGAAAAGCTTCCTTCACTGGTTCGGACAGTTCCTGCGATGTCAGAAATGAAACGGATGATTCTCTGGTTTTCATCCAGTGCCTGATTCTCCTGAGAAAAACAGCCGATTTTTACCGTTTCTCCTTTTTCGACAGTCCCGCTGTCCGGCTCCAGGGTGCCGGCAATCATATTCAGAAGTGTTGTCTTTCCGCAGCCGTTTGGCCCTACGATGCCCACTCTGTCGTTTCGAAGCAGAATATAGCTGAAATCGCTGATCAGCTGGCGCTGGCCGTACCCTTTGGACAGATGGCTGATTTCGATAATCTTTTTTCCCAGTCTGCTTGATACGGTGTTCATCTCCAGCTCAGCGCTGTCCAGGACGAGCCTGTTTTCCTCCAGTTCACGGAAGCGCTGGATCCTTCCCTTGGCCTTGGTGGTTCTCGCCTGTGCGCCCCGCCGGATCCAGGCCAGTTCTTTCCTGTAGATGGCCTGCCGCTTTCTCTCTGATGCCAGCTGCATCTCCCTGCGGGCCATTTTAGTCTCCAGATAATAGTCATAATTTCCTTCGTATCTGTACAGTCTGCCGCCATCGATCTCTACAATGCAGCCGGTCACCCGGTCCAGAAAATACCGGTCGTGGGTAATCATGAACAGCGCACCTTTATATCCTGCCAGAAAGCTTTCCAGCCAGCAGATGACGTCACTGTCCATATGGTTGGTGGGCTCGTCCAGGATCAGCAGGTTGCTGTCGGCAGTCAGCGCCGCCGCCATGGCGACTCTTTTCCTCTGTCCTCCCGAAAGCTGTCCCATCTTCTGGTCAAAATCGCTGATGCCCAGTCTGGTCAGCATGGTCTGACACTGATACTGCTGAACGGGATTCCCCCAATCCTCCAGATACATTGCAGTCTGCTCCAGGGCCGTAAGTTCCGGGTCAAAGGGCGGATCCTGAGGCAGATAGGATACCCTCAGTTCTCTGGACCTGGTGATAGTTCCGCCTTCGGCCTCCATGACACCTGCGATGATTTTCAGCAAGGTACTCTTCCCTGTCCCGTTGACACCGACCAGTCCGATCTTGTCGCTGTCACTTATGGAGAGACTGACATTTTCCAGTAAAGACTTCTCCGTATAGCTTTTTCTGATGTTTTCTGCTGTAAGTAATACCATAGATTCTTCCCTTTCAGATTGTCTTTCGTTATTTTATCACAGGGGACGCGGATCCGCAAGATTTCGGCTTTTCTGTCTGATTCAGACCTGACGGAAATACAAAAAACAAACACCGGAACAATGCGGTCCTGGGCGGCCGCTGCTCCGGTGTATTTGGTCATTTTGATTTTATCTCAGCTATTACAGTCCCGCATCTGCCTCTGCACAGATGGCGTCGATCTGTTTCTGCACATCTGCTGTCAGCGCATCCTCGATCGGTCCTTCCAGAATCTCGCGGACACGGCGGTTGGCGATTTCTATGCTGTCCCGCTTCTCGTAGGTTGCAGCTCGCAGCGTCGCAGGGAACATCCTGGAATAATACATCTCGTCCGGGTTGCGGAAGTTCTTCATGGAAGATTTATGGGCCAGATAGGTTCCTCCCGGGCCCTCCTTCTTGATATCTTCGGTCAGATCCGTATCGTCCCCGATGCGGATACCCTTTGAGATACGCAGGCAGCGCTTTGCGATTTCATCCTCCGTCAGAATCATCTCCAGGCTGACAGCCATGCCGTTGTCTGTAGTTCCGATGCCGTCAATGAGATCGGCTCTACCCAGATAGGTCGGCATGGTTTCGAAACTGCCGCCTCCTGTGACTGCACAAGGCAGACCGTAAAAGCGAGCCATCTCTGTTCCGCCGAGACTGACCAGCGCGGCCTCGCCGCTTTTCACGTACTCACCGGTAATGGGATCCGCCATGCCGGAAGCCACGCCGTAGATGACAGGCCAGCCCGGATGTATGGTTTCAAAGAGTACGATAGCAGATAATACCTCTGCATTGATCTGGCATATGGTGGAGAAGATCGATGCCGGCGAAGTCAGTCCGATCATCGGCATCGGGTAGATATTGACAGGAATTTCGTAATCAGCCAGAGCCAGATAGGCTTCCAGCATATTTCTGTCCTGAGTCAGCGGCGATACCGGACAGTAGAGCACCGATGCAATCTTTCTGCGAATCACCTCTTCTCTGCTTCCGAGAATGGTCTCCAGAATCCTGCCGGCAAACTGCGCCTCGTATGGACTGCTCAGTTCGAACTGAACATGTTTGGAGGTTCCGGAAATGATGGCCGCCATCTCGTGAAGACAGTGGGTCTTCTCCGGCACATCCGCCGCGCTGCATCCTGTCCAGCAGGCGATGCCTGTATCCGCATGCTGGAAAATCCTTCCCACATTGACCACATCGCTTTTCAGCGATTCACGTCTCTCGCGGGTATACGGATCGTAGATATTGGTACAGATGCCGCTCATCAGATGACGGCTCTCTTCAGCCGGCAGCTGAAACTCATACTTCGGATTTCTGGCGCCCATGGTAAAGGATTTCGGTGCAGCGTCCAGGGCCCCGCGTACCATTTCTTCCGTAAAATACACGATATTCTTTTCGTCGTCTGTTCTTGCTCCGGCCGCCTTCAGTGCATCAAAGGCAATGGGGCTCTTAATCCAGATACCGGTCTCTGACAGGATTTCCATGGTTTTCTCGTGAACCAGCTGCTTTTCCTCTTCCGTAAAAACTTTTATTTCTATCTGCATAATATAGCTTCCTCTCTTGCAATGATGTCTCTGAGCTTCTGCTGCACCTCTTCACTGAGAGGTTCCGGCTGATGCTCATTAAGAATTTTGCGGGCCTCCTCCCGGGCACGCTGCGGCATATCCTTTGCACCGTCCTTTTCCCAGCTCTCACGCATGCGGCGGTCGATCAGCTTTGCGTCGGAAATCTCACCGCGCATATGCTTCAGGGTATGTCTCTGGCTGAGGAAGTTTCCAGCCGGTCCTACGGCTTTGATCACTTCCAGAGCGAGTGCATCCTCATCGACTTCTACCGGTTTTTCAGTGCGTTTGAACATGCGGACGAATTCTGCATCCATCAGGAACTGTTCAAAGCTTACAGCCATGCCCATGTCAATCATGCCAAGGCCGTAAATCAGATCCGTTCCTGCAAGAACCGGCATCAGACCTGTTAAAGTCTTCTCGTGGCCGATCTGCACGTCCATCACCTTGCTGTCTGCCTAAGTTCCTCCAACCTTGGTGACGATATCATAGTATTCGCCGAACTGCGCCACCATGGCACCGAACATGCCGTGCTCCGGTGCGCCAACCGGTGAAGTGGCTCTGCGCATATCCATTACTGTGGTTGAACTTCCGTAAATAACCGGATTTCCCGGGTTGACAAGCTGGGCCAGAGTAATTCCTGCAAGAATTTCTGCGTTGGTTACAACAAAGGTCCCCGCTAAGGTTGCCGGTGTGGTTCCTCCGGTCAGTCCCATGGAAAGAATGCTGACAGGAAGTCCCGCCCGCGCGGTCTCTATGATGACCTGAGATGCGCCGTCATGTATCTCCAGAGGACTGTTCGGGCACATGCACAGTGTGAAGAACGGTCTTTCCCGAAGCTTTTCTTCACTTCCTGCAATAGCTATGCCCATATCGATGATCGCCCTGGCGTTGTGTCCGTTTTCCGCATCCAGAATCGCATGTTTAGTCGTGTTTCTGAATATGGCGTCCGCCTCGTAGAAATCCTTCAGCTTTCCCGGTGCATCCTGTGCCGCCACCGCCGTGGTGAAGGCGTTGATTTCCGGAATAGCGTCCACAAAACGGGCAAAGTCTTCCAGATCCTTTGTCGTGGTGTCGCGGATTTCTCCCGTCTCCAGCTCATACATCTGCAGGCCTGTGCCGAAGCTGGTGTAGGACACGGTTCCGTCACCCAGGACAAAATCATCTTTCGGGTCTCTTCCGTACATGGTGAACTGTCCCGGCGCCTGTTCGATGGCCCATTCCACCAGTTCTCTCGGGAATCTGACCATATCCGTCTCATAGTCCACCTGACAGCCGGCCTTTTCGTAGATTTCCTTTGCTTCCTGACCGAAGATGCGCACACCGTAATCTCCCATCAGTTCCATGGTCGCATCGTGTATTGCCTTTACACCCTGGTCCTCCAGGATGTGGTATCCTCTCTTTTCCTTACTGAATTCAAATGCCATAACCGATCTTCTCCTTAAAACGCTCTACAGAATTTATCTTAATGTCTAAAAGCTTAGCGATTCTGAATTTGGCTTCCATACCCTTGGCCGCTTTATCTGACGGCATGCTGCATCCGATGTCCAGCTCCTCGCGGACTTCCTGCATCACGGAACAGTCAGACAGATCTTCAAGGCGGACGCCAAGTTTCTCTGCTACGTAAGCTTTTGCCTCTGCAAGCCGCATACCCTTTGTCAGCTGCATACGCAGAACCAGATCTCCGGCGCTGCGGATGCCGCCCATGCATACGGCGATGGACTGTGTGGCATCGTTTCCGAAAGGATCTCCTGAGCCGATCTACAATCCGTCGATCCTGGCGATCTCTATCATGGCCTTTGCGGCCTTCGATGTCACATCTGTCGGCGGCACATAAGCCATAGGGGTTCCCCCTACGCCCATGCCCACGTTGACATGGACAGGAATCTCCGCCACTTGCGAGCAGGCCTTGATAAAAGTCACAGCCCGGGCGATATTCCACGGAAACGACTTGTTGCAGTTGGTGTTGACAACCGGTCCGAATATGGTGGCGCCGGCCTTTTCCGCAATCTTCACCTGCTGGTGCGGATACATGCCTGCCAGCCTCTTCCCGTCGTATTTCAGTCCGCCGTGCATGCCCATCACGAACTCGCCGGCCATGCCTATCTCCACCCCGAAATCAGGCAGTTCCTTTCTGATTGCTTCTGTTGCCAGAAGTGCTGCCAGAAAGTCTGCGTCACCAGATGCCCCGCTGGTATCCAGATTCATACCGTCGGCACCTGCAGCCGCCATGCCTCTGGCAATGTAGAGCATATCCTTCACGGCATGTTCCACCGCTTCTTCCTGTGCCGCCTGGGCTTCCTTTATTTTTCCCAGCGGAATCAGCTCCGACCAGTTATCCACAGGGCCGTCAGGCTTTGTATATCTTCCCAGATCCGGCATTCCTCCGTAGAGAACCGGAATCACAGCCTGGCTCTGTGCCTGCTCCATGACCTTTGCCTCATCGTGAAGAATCGGCTTCACTGTTTTATAACTGTAGTCGATATTTCCGATATCCACAGAATCCATACACAGGATTCTTTCATTGACCAGTACCGCCGTGGACCGGTCAATGGGCACATGAGCCTGATAATTGATCTTAAAGCAGCCGGAGTCTGAAGTGGATACGACTTCCTGTCCCCGCTTCACACCGACCACGTTTCCTTCCATAATAACGATCTGGTAAAGATGCTCTTTTTCCTCCTCTGTAAGACCCTCGATCTTTCCCCGGTGCATCGCATCGGCAACACCTTCCTCTATATCTCTGCGGATTTCCTCTTCCGTCATATAGATACCGCTGCCGTCACCCATACGAGTAAAGTATTTCAGCGCTTCTTTCATACGCATGCCCCTCCTTTTCTTTTGAAATCATTTAATGCAAAGAGCATGCCAGCAGAAAAAACAGGGATGTTCTGCAGAAATACGTTTTTTCATTTCCTTTTTTCTCTCGTAATTTCTCAAAATTTTCTCATTTTGAGAATAAATTCTCATATAAAGATGAGAATTCCCGGTGTATAATCAGGATATAACGGAGGTGCAGGTTATGGGTTATCTTGCAGAAATGAAAAACGAGGTTCAGCAGTTTGCGGAAGTTATATCCCAGGCTCTGCTGGTTGAAAGTGAAATCATCGACGAAGACTGGGAAGTTGCCGGTTCCACCAGCTGTGTATTTCAGGATCCGGACACCATCTGGAACGACGACAATTCCAGAATCTGCCGTCACGTCTTTGAGACAAAGCGGGCGCTGATTCTCTCTGATCCGGGAGAGAATCAGCTCTGCCAGGGATGCGCCGACAGGAATCAGTGCTTCTATACGGCAGGTCTGTACTATCCGATTCTGCTGGAGGGACACTGCTACGGAGTCATCAGTCTGGCGGCTTTCACGCCGGAGCAGAAACAGAGCATCACGCTCAACAGTTATTCCTTCATGAAGTTCACCAGCAAGATGGCCGAGATTCTGGCGAACAGGATCCAGCAGCGCAAAGTTCAGGATGCGCTCCATCAGACCAACGAATATCTTCAGACCATCATCTCGTCTGTACATGAAGGGATCATAGCCTGCAACGCTGAAGGGATCATCACCAGTCTCAATGAAACAGCTTCCCGCAAGCTGGGCATCTCTTCATCCCTGGCAGCCGGCCGGCCCGTCAGGGAAATACTGCCTTTCTCTCTTCTGACCGCCGCACTGGAAGACGGCAGGGACATCCTGGAAGAAAGCGTTGAGTACCGGCGGACAGACGGGACCCCTCTTCATCTCATCAGCAGCGTCAATCTGGTCAGACAGGAGGATAATATTCTGGGCGCGGTAGAATCTTTTAATACCGATGAAAGCCTGTTCCGTATCGCTCAGCGTCTGATGGGCAGTGAGAACACCTCTTCTTTCTCCAGCATTATAGGAGAAAGTCAGCCTCTCCGCGAAGTAAAGATCCGGGCCGCCGCCGTGGCAAACAGTCCGTCCACGGTTCTGATCACCGGAGAAAGCGGCACAGGCAAGGAACTGTTTGCACGCGCCATTCACAGCAGCAGCATGCGCAGCAGCGCGCCCTTTGTCCCTGTCAACTGCGGCGCCATTCCTGACTCTCTTCTCGAAAGCGAGCTCTTCGGCTATGAAGGCGGCGCTTTCACAGGCGCACGGTCTTCAGGAAAGCCGGGACTTTTCGAAATGGCCCAGGGAGGCACCATTTTTCTGGATGAAGTAGGCGATATGCCTGCCAATCTGCAGGTCAAGCTGCTGCGTGTGCTGCAGGAGAAGACCATACAGCACATCGGTTCCGCACGCCAGATTCCTGTGGACGTACGCGTCATCGCGGCCACCAATCAGGATCTGCTGAAGAAAATGGGCGAGGGTACCTTCCGGGAGGATCTGTACTATCGACTCAACGTCATCCCCCTCACCATCCCTCCTCTGCGGAAACGTCCCGGAGACATCCCTCTCCTGACCGATTACCTGTGCCAGAAATATGCCGCCATTCTCGGAAGACAGATAGACGGTATCTCAGAAGAGGCTCTGAATCTTTTTACCTCTTACAGCTGGCCCGGCAATGTGCGTGAGCTGGAAAACGCCATCGAGTATGCTGTCAACTACACGCTGGAGGGTTCTGTCATCACAGCCGCAGCCCTCCCTCAGTGGATGCAGCAGACAGCTGACACCTCAGTCCGGCCAGATACCCCTGGCGGCCCTTTCCAAAGCGGCCCCGAAGTTTCCGGACGCAGCATTCCCGCCTCTCTGATGCAGACCGAAAGAGAGCAGCTTGCCTCTCTCCTGGCACAGCTGGGAACAGGTGTCGGAGCAAAAAAAGAAATCGCCGCCAGAATGGGGATCAGCCTGGCGACGCTTTACAGGAAAATCAAAAAATATGAACTCTGACGGAATCAGCAAAGCAGCATATAAAGCCAGTGGGCGCTGACACCAGCGAAAAGACCTCCGATGGTATGACAGAGGATGGCATGACCTGTAAGCTCCCGGAACTTCAGGGAATCCATCATGGCCACATGGGTGCTCAGATATCCGCTCCAGCACATGCACATTGCCGTGAAAACAGCGATATCGTTGCCCCCTGCCAGTCCGTTTTCCACAAGGCCCGGCACCAGGCCGATGGCGGCGCCTGCCGCACCCAGTGCAGTGATGGGAACCGAGATGCCCTCAGCCGATGAAAATCCGAAGAGGGGCGACAGAATGAACTGAAGTTTTTCTGCGACCCACGGCAGAAAGCCGATTCCTTCATAGGCCGCTCCCGTAAAAGTACCGTCGCCGGAAGGTCCGTTGGTCAGCATCATGACAATGGTGCAGATAATCAGCACACCAGGAATGATGGCAAATCCCATGGATACCCCGTTTTTTCCGCCTTCCAGCATGGCTTCCATAAAACGGCCTCCTACACTCCCCTCACGTACTATCCGCTCGTTCAGAGAAACTTCCGCGCCGCTGTTTTTCACATCCGCCATCTCCTCTGTGCCGTAGATCTTCTTCGTCTTCATCAGCATCAGACGGGCGCTGACGATACTCCCCAGCACAGCGCCCAGGTTTCCAATCAGGGCAGCAGTGGTGTAGCCCGCGCCGTCGGGGCCGTGCAGCCCGATCATGAAGGTAGTAATGATCATGCCCATGCCGAAGGCAGTCCCGATATTGGTCAGAGCCGGCAGCTGGTATTTTCTGAAATATCTTCTGAAGTTGTCGTCCTCTGCCAGTGTGAGCACAGCCGGATTGTCAGACAGATAAGTGGTCATGACGCCGACGACTGCTGCGCCGGGCATGCCGTAAAGAGGCTTCATCAGCGGTGAAACGATCTTGTTGATGGCGGCAACGACGCCGAACTCTGTCAGAAGTCCGGCCACAGCCCCTGCAATGACCGCAATGGCCATGATGTAGAACACGGTGTTCATCAGAAGATCGTAAGCTGTATTGAGCATGGTGTTCATCAGATTGACCGCACCCATACGTCCGCCCAGCACCCCGAAGATCACACCGAAGATTCCGAGAAACACTGCGGTTTCCAGGCTGAACGCCTTTTTCACCTGAACACCGCCGCGCAGAACAGCAGCGGCTGTCTCCCTCTTTCCGTCAGATACACTTTTCTTTTTCAGTACGAGATTATCTTCCATCGTCTTCCTCCTTGCATTTTTTACTTCAATAGTGTATCATCAATACAGAAATCACAAAAGCGAATATTTCTCATGTTTTGCATGATAAAATCAGATGCAGGAGGTGCACATGGACGCAAATATACTGAAATACATGGCTTTTATCACAACAGTCAAGTGCGGCAGCTTTACCAGGGCCGCGGAAACCCTGCATTATTCCCAGTCCGGCATCAGTCGCATGATTGCAGATCTGGAGAGGGAATGGCAGCTGCCTCTTCTACAGCGCAGCCGGAGCGGTGTGGAACTGACGGCTGAAGGACGCAGTCTGCTCCCTCACATACAGGGGCTCTGCCGTCAGTACGATGACCTTCAGGCCCGAGTGGACCAGCTCCACGGGCTGCAGTCCGGCCTGATCCGCATCGGAACCTTTTCCAGTGTCACTGCACACTGGCTTCCATCAGTGATAAAGAGCTTTCAGCGGGACTATCCCGGTATCGACTACGAACTCCTTACCGGAGAATACGGTGAGATCGAACAGTGGATTCTTGACGGCCGTGTGGATCTGGGTTTCCTTCTCCTTCCGGTGGATCCCGGCCTGGAAATCATAGAAGTTCACCAGGATGAGCTTCTTGCAGTTCTTCCTGAGGACCATCCGCTGACAGAGCTTTCCGCCGTTCCTCTGCAGGCCTTCTCAGACTACGCCTTTATGCTGCGGGAAACAAATGAAAAAGCGGAGATTACTCCTCTTTTCGAGGCGGCAGGAGTCCGTCCCGACGTACAGTTTACCACCTATGACGACTACGCCATCATGTCCATGGTGGAGAGCGGACTGGGGGTCAGCATTCTCCCTGAAATGATCCTCCGCCGCTGTCCATACCGCATCGTCACCCGTCCTCTGGAAACGCCTGCCTTTCGCCAGATCGGTCTTGCTCTGAAAGACAGAGAAAGCGCTCCGCTGGCAGCAAAGCGCTTTCTGGAATATCTGCAGCGTTCCTTTACTGCAGCTTCATGATCTTTTTCAGTCTGCCGCTGAGCAGCAGTGCCAGTGCGATCTTCAGGATATCCGGAATGATGAAAGGGATCACGCACCATCCCAGAACGGTGCCCAGCCCCACCGCTCCGGTGCCTGAGGTATAGACCACCATGAACCAGGCCGTTCCAAAGGCATAGCAGACGATCAGTCCGCATACCATAGCCGCAGCCAGCGCCCATGTTTTTCTCCCGATCACCTTCTCCAGCCCCCACATGAGCAGAGCAGAAAACAGGAAGCCGATGATATATCCTCCTGTCGTTCCGAAAAGCGCGCCGATTCCGCCGTTGAATCCGGAAAAGACCGGCAGACCGATCGCTCCCAGCAGGATATAGATCAGCACTGCAAAGGTGCCGCGCTTGCCGCCGAGAACGCCTACAGCCAGGAATACGCCGAAGGTCTGCAGGGTGAAGGGAACTGTCATGGGAATCGTGATCCATGCGCACACCGCAATCAGCGCGGCAAAAAGTGCAATGCAGATCAGATCGTATGTCTTCAGTTTATCTGTATTCTTTGTCGTTGTCATCGTTGTCATATTCTTCTCCTTGTCAGTTGATTTTCTTAGAGAAGTATAACACTGCAAAGAGCCTATTGTCAACTTATTTTTTATTTAAGGTTGACAATAGGTTCTCCTGTTCATGCCGTGAACTTTATCCCCCAGTTTTTTCTGTTACAGGTTTTTTCCCAGCTCGTATGCCTGCTGCAGAAATCTGCTGCCTTCTATGTCCTTTCTCTCACCGCAGCCGGTTGCCATAACCATACCGGCATTCTCCCACTGGAGATAACCGGTAAAGGCCTTGTAATGAATCTCCAGCTCATCCATGGCCCAGCCGGCTGTATCATCGGCACATGCCGCCAGCAGCACGCATTTCTTTCCGCTTCCCAGCAGTTTGCTGTCGTTTCCGTAGAAACGGTCGATAACCGCCTTCAGCTGAGCGGACATTCCGGAGTAATACAGCGGGGTCACGAAAGCGACCAGATCTGCTTCCAGGAGATGCGGATTCAGTTCTTCCATATCGTCTTCTATGACGCATGGCGCCTCTCCGCTGCCGCACTGACCGCAGGCCTGACAGGGATATACCTCCTTGCGCCACATATCAAATCGGTATATCTCATGTCCCGAGGCTTCTGCTCCCTGGATAAAGTGCTCCGCCAGCAGAGCAGTGGTTCCTCTCTCATGGGGACTTCCCGTAATCACAGTAATTTTCATTTGACTTCCACCTCCATTGATTCTGTTGTCGTAAAACCATCTTATCATATTTGTCAAAAAAATGGCAGTAATCTTCACAGATTCTTAACTTGTATTCAGTTTAATACAGGTGTAAACTATATGCAAGAAGGAAGTGACTGTTTTATGAAATTCGATATGCACTGCCATACAAAGGCAGGTTCCATCGATTCGAGAATTCCCATCGAAGAATATATCCGGCTGCTGAAGGCTCACGGCTTCGGCGGCATGCTGATTACCGACCACGATTCTTACAGAGGGTACCGGTACTATCTGGAAAACAGAGATCAGATGCCCGGGGATTTTACCGTCCTCATGGGCGTGGAATACGATACCAGGGACGCCGGTCATTTCATCGTCATCATGCCGGACAACGTCTGTCTGCGGGTCCTTCAGATCCGCGGCATGTCGGTGGAAATGCTGGAGGAGATCGTACATCATTTCGGGGGTGTTCTGGGCCCGGCTCATCCTTTCGGCGCCAGGAGCTCCAGTGCCATGTTCTGCAATAAAATGCGAAAAAATCCGCATTTCATCCAGAAATTCGACTTTCTGGAAGGTTTCAACACCTGCGAGACGGTCATCGCCAATCAGGCCGCCCAGCTCCTCGCCCGTAAATACGATCGGCCCTGTATCGGCGGCTCCGATTCCCACAAGGAAGCTTATATAGGTATGGGATTCACAGTCTTTGACCGCCCTGTCACATGCAACAACGATCTCATCGACTGCATCAGAGAAAGAGGTATCGCCGCATTCGGCGGCACAGAGAGAAAATTCCTGCGCAGACACAAGACCCGCAACTCCTTCGTTGCAACCTGGGGCTTCAAGGCGTTCAACCGGAGTCTGGGCTTCATCTACTCGCCTTACCGGCGTTTCCGGCTGAAGGAACTGGCCTCGCACAGGCGCTGACATCTGTCTCTTTTCTCGCAAAACAGCCTTGCACAGTTATGGATATTCTGATAAAATATTTATGCAAAGTGATAGTGAAAAAGCTCGACCTTTGACAGAGGCCGGGCTTTTTTGCATCGTCAATTATAGGTAGATATTTTTTAGGAGCGTCAAAATGAATCAATCAAACATCAAGGCAAACGGCTGGGCTCTTCTGCCCATCCTGGTCTTTCTGGTGCTGTTTCTGGGAACCGGCATCCTGCTGAAAGACTTCTACACCATGCCCGCAGTGGTGGGCTTTCTCATCGCCCTGATCGTCGCTTTTGCGCAGACAAAGGGCAGAACTTTCAACGAAAAACTATCCATCGTGGCACGAGGTATCGGTGACGAAAACATCATCACCATGTGTCTGATCTTCCTGGCTGCAGGAGCTTTCTCCGGTGCAGTATCCGCCGCCGGCGGCGTGGACAGCACGGTCAATCTGGGTCTTTCTCTGCTGCCTCCGGGCATCGCGGTCATCGGTCTCTTCGTCATCGGCTGCTTCATTTCCATCTCCATGGGAACTTCCATGGGAACCATCGCCGCCCTGGCGCCTATCGCAGTGGGCATCGCAGACAAGACAGGCTTCGGTCTGGCCATCTGTATCGGGGCCGTGGTATCCGGCGCCATGTTCGGAGACAATCTTTCCATGATCTCAGATACCACCATCGCAGCTGTAAGGACACAGGGCTGCGAGATGAAGGACAAGTTCAAGAGGAACTTCTTCATCGTTCTGCCTGCCGCCATCGTAACCGTCATCATCCTGTTCTTCCTGACGAGAGGAAGCCAGTTCAACATGGATCAGCAGCTTGATTACAACATCTGGCAGGTGGTTCCTTACATCCTGGTTCTGGTTACGGCACTGCTGGGAATCAACGTTTTCATCGTACTGATCAGCGGCACTGTACTTTCTGTCATCGTAGGACTTTTGACAGGTACTCTGGCTGCAGCTGATATCTTTACATCCATCGGCAGCGGTGTCACCGGCATGTACGATATCACCGTCATCTCTATTCTGGTGGCTGCTATCAGTGCCCTTGTCAAAGAAAACGGCGGTTTCTCCTTTATTCTCGAGAAGATCCACAACCGCGTTCACAGCTACAAGGGTGCCGAATTCGGTATCGCCGCTCTGATTTCCCTGGTGGATGCGGCAACAGCCAACAACACCGTCGCCATCGTCATCGCGGGACCGATCGCAAAGGAGATCAGCGACGACTACGGCATCGAACCTTCCAGAAGCGCATCTCTTCTGGACATGTTTGCTTCCGTATTCCAAGGCATCATTCCATACGGCGCACAGCTCCTGTCTGCCGCCACTCTGACCGGACTGACGTCCTTCGACATCATGCCGTATCTCTTCTATCCGTATCTGATGGCAGTCTGCGGCATCATCAGCATCCTGCTCCCGCAGAAAAAGAAAGAGAGATAAATAATAGAAAAATAA
>JBJESV010000028.1:0-16480 GCA_051882975.1 Emergencia sp. | reverse complement strand
TATTATATTGAAATTTCTTTTTCTCACTGAACTTTGACAGGGATGTGAAGTTCCCGGCTGATCTCTTTCGCCAGCTCTTCCATCTCCTGACCGGCGGAGTCCTCTTCCTCCCGGCTGTCTGAACGGCACACCAGCCGCATCCGTTTCCCCGTAATCGATTCCATGATATCGCAGATGAGCGCCTGGTTCATTTCGACAAAGCTCTGTGCGCCGAGGCCGTGGGTGATCACCTTGAACTCCTTTTCGTTCATGGCTGCGAGGGTCGATCCGGTCCTGAGCAGATTGAAGCTGGCCATCTGCTTCTCGCCTTCCTCGAAGACTCTCATCCAGATCTCATCCAGATCGTACTGCTCATATCCGGTCTCCGGGGGAGCCTCCCGGGAGGCCGGCTGCTCCTGCTGTGCCGGGCTTTCTGTCTGCGGTACAGACTGGGGCTGCTCCGCCCGAACGGCCTGCGCCTGCATCTTCTCTGCCGGCGATTTCGTCATCTGGTTCTGAGACCTTCTGGCCCCGTCTCTCACCGGAACAGAGGCCTGCTGCACCGGTCTTGCACTCTGCCCGGTCCGCATCTGGCCCGCTCCGCCGCTTCCGGGGATCGGAGCATCGGACAGGCCCGCTGCTATGGTGACGATGGCCAGTTCCAGCAGCACTCTCGGCTGAGTGGAATATCTGGCATCATTGATGGTCCTCGATAAAGTGATGATGCCGCTGTTGATCTCGTCCAGGGATATCCGGCTGCTCTGATCTCTCAGCTTCTCTATATTCTCTGTGGACATGTTGAGCATGTCTTCGGCATTTCTGATATATTTGGTGATCAGCAGGCTGCGGAAATGAGACAGCCAGTCTTTCATCAGCTGTTTGACGTCCTTTCCCTCCTGCAGGGCTCCGTCCAGCAGCACCAGGGCCCCCGCCACATCGTGAAGGGCGGTCCTTTCCGTCAGATCTATGAAGAAATCTTCTGAAACGGTGCCCAGAAAATCCAGCACCAGATCCCGGTCGATTTCCCTGTCCCCTGCAGAAAGGCACTGGTCAAGGATGCTGAGTCCGTCTCTGACGGAACCATCCGCATTGGCCGCCAGCAGACGCAGGGCGCTGTCTGTTACGGAAACGCCTTTTTCCCTGCAGATGCGGCTCATATGCTCTATCAGTTCTCTCTCCGGCACTCTCCTGAAATCCAGCCGCATGCACCGGGACAGAATCGTCTGGGGCAGCTTCTGAGGATCTGTGGTGGCGAGAATGAACATGACATTCTCCGGCGGCTCCTCCAGGGTTTTCAGAAGCGCATTGAAGGCCCCTGTGGAAAGCATGTGCACCTCGTCGATGATGTAGACCTTCTTGCGGCCTGCCGCCGGAGGATACTTGACGCTTTCCCGCAGCTCCCGGATATTATCCACGCCGTTGTTGGATGCGGCGTCTATCTCTATGACATCCATAAAGGTGCCTTCCTTTATGGCCATGCAGCTGGCGCAGTGCCCGCACGGCAGTTCTCCCTCTGCAGGATCTGCCAGACAGTTGACTGCCTTGGCCAGGATACGGGCTGTCGTCGTCTTGCCTGTTCCCCTGGTGCCGCAGAAAAGATAGGCGTGGCTCACAGTGCCTGTTCTGATCTGGTTGCGCAGGATCCTGACGATATGATCCTGTCCGATGATCTCGGAAAAGACCTCCGGTCTCTGCGCTCTGTATAAAGCTGTATACATCTGTTACGCCCCCTTTCGGACTGCCTGATCGGACTGCTGCAGCGGCTGCTTCCTCACGGACCGGTTCTGCCCTGATACAGCCGCAAATGCCGCGGCCGCCGCCTGCAAAAATAAAATTGCCCTTTGATAGCTCCGCAGGCGTTGGAGAAGGCTGATCTGCGGCACATAAGAACTTCCGCTTATTGCTGCTTCCTTCCGGACCTGACAAGGTTCACGGCATCCTATTGCGCAGGACCCAAACCATACCAGGCGAAGCTATCAAAGGGCAATTTTCAATTTGTCGTACATATTATTATATTGGTTTTTGACTCTGTTGTCAAATGGTAAATATGCCGGCACCGGAAAGCACCGCTATTTCACCACTTTATACAGTTCATCCGCCTCCGGCGGGGTGATCTCCTGGCTGCTGCCGTCCATGCGGATCAGCTCCAGTCCCGATTCTGCCGCCGTGATCCGGCCGATGCAGCTGACCGGGATACCTGCCCGGGAGATACCCTCCATGACGGCATCCTTTCTGTCTGCAGATGCCATGATGATCATACAGCCGCTGGAGATCAGGCGCAGATGATCGATGCCGTAATGTCCGGCAATCTTCAGGGTCACCGGGTCCACCGGGATTTCCTTTTCCCATACCTGACAGCCCAGTCCGGCGATATGACACATCTCCCATACCGCTCCCAGAATGCCGCCTTCGGTCACATCGTGCATGCCGCAGGTTCCGATCTCACCGGCGATGACGCCTTCCTTCACCACGCTGACCTGGTCCAGCAGAGCCTTTGCACGGGCCAGCTCCTCGCCGGTCAGCACGCCGGAAAGCTCCTGTGCAAAATCTCCCGCGATGATGCCGGTGCCTTCCAGGCCGGCGTATTTGGTCATAAGTATGCAGTCGCCCTCCTTCATGTCACGGGCGCTCTGAGAAGCTCCCGAAAGAGCTCTGCCGAAAGCCGTGGACACGATGACCGGCTGATTTACCGCCGGTGTCACCTCCGTATGGCCTCCGACGATCTCCACGCCCACTGCCTCCGCGGCCGCACCGGCCTGAGACATGATGGTCTTCACATCCTCTTCCGTCGTTCCCTCCGGCAGCATGACCGCCAGGGTTATGCCCAGAGGCTGCACCCCGTTGCTGGCGATGTCGTTGCAGGAGATGTGGATGGCAAGTCTTCCTACATCGGAAGCGGCCGCCGTGATCGGATCCGTGGACACCACGCACTCGTACTGTCCGTAATCGATGACGGCGCAGTCCTCTCCGATTCCGGCCCTCGTCTTCACCTCCGGCCTTTTGTAAGTGATTCTGTCTATTACGATGGACTGCAGGAGGTCGCTGTCCAGCTTGCCCACGCTCAGTGTACCGTCCTCTGGTCCGTTCTGTCCTCTGTCCAGTATTTTATCCTGTGCTTCAGTCATGGTCGATTTCTCCCCTTTCCAGCCATCCCGTCACAGTCTCCTCATCTATGACCGGAATGCCCAGTTCTCTTGCCTTCTTGTTCTTACCCGATGTGGAGGTCACATCGTTGTTGATCAGATACCCTGTCCGGCTGCTGACCGATCCGCTGACCTTGCCGCCCGCCTTCTCGATCTCCGCCTTCAGAGCGTCCCGGTTTTCAAAGTGATTCAGGGAACCGGTGATCACGAAGGTGATTCCCGCAAGGAAATCGCTTCTCTCCTCCGCAGTCTCGTCCAGTCTGACCTCTTTCAGAAGGTCGGCGATGATCCTCTGCTTTTCCGGATCTGCAAAAAATGCGGTGAAGGCATCCGCCATCACTTCTCCGATGCCGTCGATTTCCGTCAGTTCCTCCCTGGTCAGAGACTGGATCTTCGACCAGCTTCTTCCCGCAGCTCTGGCGATCACCTTGGCATTGGCCACGCCGATACCCGGGATTCCCAGGGCGTAAAGCAGACGCTCCGGCGTGGTGTTCCTCGCTTTCTCCACCGAAGCCGCCAGATTCTCAAAGGACTTCTCCCCGAAGCCCTCCATGGATGTGATCTCCTCTCTGAACTGCTCCACATGGAACAGATCCGCAAGCTCCTTTATCAGTCCTCTGCCCACCAGCTTTTCTATGGTGGCCTCGGAAAGCCCGTCGATATTCATGGCGTCCCGGGATACGAAGAGGGTCAGGCCCTTGATCTGCTTTGCCAGGCATTCCGGATTGATACAGTAAAGAGTCCGCACGCCGTTGTCGTCGCGGATCTCCGCAGCATGTCCGCAGACGGGACATTCCTTCGGGATCTCCACGTCTCCGCTCGCCGTCAGGTTCTCGGCAATCTGCGGAATGATCATGTTGGCCTTGTACACGGTGATCCTGTCTCCGATGCCCAGCTTCAGCTCCTCCATGACGCTGATGTTGTGGACTGAAGCCCTGCTGACCGTGGTGCCCTCCAGCTCCACCGGATCAAAGACGGCCACCGGATTGATCAGCCCGGTTCTGGACGCACTCCACTGGATCTCCTGCAGAGTGGTCTCCGCCAGCTGGTCTCTCCATTTGAACGCGATGGAATCCCGCGGGAACTTTGCTGTCGTACCCAGACTGCGGCTGTATTCGATGTCGTCGAAGGTCAGCACCAGGCCGTCCGAAGGCAGATCGTTTGAGGCCACAGCCTTCTCGAAGGCGTCCACTGCCTCTGCAGCGGATGCGGCATTCACCATCCTGTACTCCACCACGTCGAAGCCCTGGCCCGCAAGCCATTTCATCTGATTCTGGCGCTTTCCGCCGAAATCCACGCCGCCGGCCTCCACCAGGCTGAAGGCGATGAAATTGACATTTCTCTCCGCAGTGATGCGGCTGTTCAGCTGGCGCACCGAGCCGCTGCACAGATTCCTCGGATTTTTGTATCTGCTTTCAGCATCCGGTATGGATGCATTGATCTTCTCAAAATCACTGTAGCGGATAACCGCTTCCCCTCTGAGAACCAGCCGTCCCTTATACGGGATTTCCAGCGGCAGATTCACAAAGGTCCGGGCATTGGCGGTGATCACCTCGCCGATATCCCCGTTGCCCCGGGTCAGAGCTTTTACCAGACTGCCGCCCTCATAGGTCAGCACGATGGTCAGCCCGTCCAGTTTCCAGGACAGAATGCCTTCCTGCTCTCCCAGCCAGGCTGCCAGAGCCTGCCGGTCCTTGGTCTTGTCCAGAGACAGCATACGGCTGGGATGGGCTTCCTTGGGAAGTTCGGACAGGACCTCGTAGCCCACCTTCTGGGTAGGACTTCCCGCCAGGACGATGCCCGTCTCCGCCTCCAGGTCCGCCAGCTCGTCATAGAGCCGGTCGTACTCCAGATTGCTCATGATCTCCTCGGCATCCTGGTAATAGGCCTTTGCCGCCCGGTTTAAAAGTTCGATTTTCTCCTTCATCAGAGACTTCTTGTCTTCCATCTTTTTATCCTCTGTAATTATATTTTCTTCAGCGGCGCGATTCCTTTTGCCATCTTTTTCTGACCGGCTGTGTCAAAGATGACGGTCACGGTCTTGTCGTCGGCATCGATGACCAGTCCCTCGCCGAACTTGGCGTGGCGCACCCGGTCCCCCGATGCGAATTCCTCGCCGGCGGAACCGCCTCCTGCATTGGCCTTCGTCTCTGCTCTGGCATAGCGGAGCGCGTCGTAAGGTCTGCTGCTTTCCTTTGCGGCAAACCCGTCGAAAGAACCGGTAAAGACGCCCGGGCCGATGTCGCGGGACTTTCTCTCATAGACAGCATCGCCGTCCAGCAGCTTCTTGTCCACCTCTCTGAGGAACTGGGACTCCCTGGTATAGTCCGTGCGTCCGTACAGGGTGCGCATGGCTGCGCTGGTCAGGATCAGGGTCTCTTTGGCCCGGGTCATGCCCACATAACAGAGCCGGCGCTCCTCCTCCATGCCTGACGGACTGTCAAAGGCTTTATGACCCGGGAAGAGCCCGTCCTCCAGTCCCGGCAGGAAGACCACCGGAAACTCCAGTCCCTTTGCGCTGTGCATGGTCATCAGCACCACCGCATCCTGACTCTCATCGTGGTTGTCCACTTCAGCCATCAGAGTGATCTTCTCCATGAATTCCTCGATGGTCGGATTCTCGGCCTGCTCTTCGTAGTCGTAAATGACGGATTTAAATTCCATCAGATTTTCGATGCGCCCTTCCGCTTCTACAGTGTCTGCATCCTCCAGGGCTTTCATGTATCCGGTTTTTACCAGCAGGTTGTCGTAGATGTCCGATACACGCAGGTTTTCTCTCTCCTGTCTGCACAGATTGATGCAGTCCACCATGGCCTTGACGCCGGCATAGGCCTTTGACGGAAGGGTGGAAAGCACCTCTTCGTCAGAAAGGGCCTGCAGCAGGCTCTCTCCACGGACCCGTGCAAAGGCCTGGATCTTCTCCACGGACTTGTCACCCATGCCCCGCTTCGGCTCATTGATAACCCGTCTCAGGGACAGATCGTCGTAAGGGTTGACCACCAGACGCATGTATGCCATGACGTCCTTGATCTCCTTGCGGTCGTAGTATCTGAGACCTGACAGCACCCGGTACGGGATGTCCCGCTGGGTCAGGGCCTCCTCGAAATGTCTGGACTGGGCGTTGGTCCTGTACAGGATGGCAAAATCGCTGTACTTTCTTCCGGGGCGCTTCAGCAGATCGATCTCCCGTGCCACAAAGCGGGCCTCGTCCTTTTCCGTGTCCGCTCTGTAGTATTTTATCTTGTCTCCTGCTTCTCTGGTGGTCCAGAGTTTTTTGCCCTTCCGCCCCCGGTTGTTCTCTATGACGGAATGGGCCGCAGCCAGGATATTGCCGGCGGAGCGGTAATTCTGCTCCAGCTTGATGACCCTGGCTTCCGGAAAGTCTTTCTCGAAATCCAGGATGTTGCGGATATCTGCGCCTCTCCACTGATAGATGCACTGGTCGTCGTCGCCTACGACACACAGGTTGTGATGGCTTTCCGCCAGCATGCGGATGAGCCGGTACTGGATGTGATTGGTATCCTGATACTCGTCCACCATGATGTAGCGGAAGCGGTTCTGGTACTTCATCAGGACTGCCTCGTCCTGCTCAAAGAGTCTCACCGTGTTCAGCAGCAGATCGTCGAAATCCATGGCGTTGTTTTTCTTCAGCTGCTCCTCGTAGGCCCTGAACACGTTGTATATGGTCTTCGTCTTGAAGTTGTCCTCCATGGTTCTCCTGTACTGCTCCGCATCCATGGCCCTTTCCTTGGCATGGCTGATGATGCTGAGCAGGTAGGCCGGGCTGAACTCCCTGTCGTTGATGTTCTGCTCCTTCAGGATATTCTTGACGATGGTCTTCTGATCGGTTCCGTCGTAGATGACGAAGCTGCGGTCGTATCCGATGACCTCGCAGTGTATGCGGAGGATCCGCAGGCACATGGCGTGGAAGGTCATGATCCACATATCGTCGCATCTGCCGCAGAGTTCCTCGACTCTGCTTCTCATCTCCGCGGCCGCCTTGTTGGTAAAGGTCACGGCAAGGATATTGTAAGGGGAGATTCCCTGCTCCACCATGTATGCGATACGGCTGGTCATGGTGCTGGTCTTTCCGGATCCGGCGCCTGCCAGAATCAGCAGGGGTCCTTCCAGCAGCATGGCCGCCTCTCTCTGTCTGTCGTTCAGTCTGTCTAAATTCATATGTTTTCCTCTACTCCTTTTCTGAAAGATGCCCCAGAAGCCAGCGGACGCTGTCCTCGCAGGTATGGCTCTCGATGGTGAAAGTCACGTCCGGCCGGCAGTTTTCTCTGATACACTCCAGAACTGCCCCCATATCCATGGCTCCCTCTGTCAGAGGGCGGTGCTGGTCATCGCTGCCGTCGTTGTTATGGAGATGAAAATGTCCGATATACGGTCCCAGTATCCGGATCCAGTGGAAGATATCGTACTCTGCGGATGTGACCGCATTGGCGTGGCCCACGTCCAGACAGACCTGCACCCGGCTGTCGCCGATGGCCTCGACCAGCTCTTTCAGCATCACCGGTTCATCCTCGAAAACGTTTTCGATATAGAGTCTGAAGTCCTGCGGCTTGTCGGCCATGAAAGCCTTCCAGAACTCCACGGACCTTTCGTGATGCCACTCTTTAAAGTACAGAAGGGGAACGTAGCCGGAGTGAACCACTATCCGCTTCAGACCCAGTCTCCGGACCGCATCCCAGGCCTCCTGCAGCCGTTCCATGCCCAGTTCTCTGGCGCGATGGTCGATGGATGCGGGGATGATCTCCGTAAAGGGGCCGTGGACGATGACATTCTCTCTGCCTCCGGCTCCGCTGGCGGCGATCTCCTCTTCCATGCGGCTCAGGGTATCCTCCAGATTCTCCCCGTCCAGGCTCTCTGAAATGCACAGGTCGTTGAGCTCCAGCCCGATCCCGTTTTCTCTGCTCACGGGGACTGCATCCTGAGAAAAGGTGGCGATATAGATTCTGTCTTTTATGGAAGCTGTCATAAAAAATCCTTTCCAAAAAACAATGCGAGGCAGGGTGACGAAACCTGCCTCTGCTATGAAAAAAGAATGAAAAGCCCGGTTATCCGTCACCTATCAAAAAGGGCTGTGGATAACCCACAGCCCGTATTTGCTGTACTGTTCTCTGTCCCGGTTCACCGCCGGTTCAGAAATCATCTTATGCAGGTCTCCTGGCTCAGGGATCGACATTCCATCTGCCTTCCCGGAAAATCCAGTGACGTGATAGATGGAACTCCTCCATTACAGTGGCGGGACCGCACAGGAATTCAACCTGTTTCCCTCTTAGCCTCTGCCGACTGGCTGCCGGCACAGGAACATAAGACTGTATCAATTTACACCTCTATTATATTGCAGATTCCCCCAGAAGTCAATGGAAATTGTCAGATAAAAAGAGGAACCAGAATCGGAACCAGCAGGCTGACCGTGATGCCGGTGACAAAGGAATAGATGGCGATGCTTCCCTTTGTGGATCTGACGATCAGGGGCAGGCATACGTCCGATGCGCCGGAGCCCGGCATGGCTGTCGCCTCCACGAAGCCGATCTTTCTGGCGACAAAAGGAATCAGCAGCAGAGCTGTCAGTTCCCGCATGACATTATGCATGAAGGATATGGCGCTGGCGGTCATATACCCCTTCTCCATGATGATGACCGGCGCCAGGGAATACCATCCGAATCCGGAGCCGACGGCAAGAGCCTGACCCAGAGATACGGGCAGAACCAGGGAGGCCAGTGCTGACCCGGCCAGAGTGCCCGCCACCACGCCAAAGGGTATGACGAAGACCCGCAGACCTGCAGCCCTGATTTCTCTGACAAAAGTCCCTTCCAGCCCCAGATCCAGGCCTACGAGGAACAGAAGAACGCAGAGACCTGTTTTGATGACCAGGCCTGCCAGATGATTCAGAGTCTCAAATTCCACCAGGTTTTTCTGTATGATGATGGTGTAGCCCAGCAGCATGCCCAGGCCCACCGTCAGTACGATGAAAAGCGTCATGGACCCGCCGCCCGACTCAGATTCCTGCGGCAGCAGATCATCGTCTGCCGCCTCCGCCCCCGGCAGGCTGCCGTAACGGTCAATCCCCATCAGGTGTCTCAGCAGGCAGACTGCAGCCACGGAGAGAGCCACAACGGGTATGGTCAGGACGAAAGCATACAGCCCGATCATGTTCAGATTGGAAACGATCTCCTCATTGGCGCCCATCCGCGCACCCATAAAAAACACGAGAAACAGAATGGAAAGGGTCTGCAGGCCGCTGACAAACTGCAGCTTCTCCCGCCTGTGCTGAAGTCTGGCTCCAGCCGCATACCCTGCTGCAGCCAGGGCCACATACAGGATCAGATCCGCCATATTCCGCCGCTTCCCGTTTCATATTTTTTTACATCCATATCTGTATTTCTCAATTCTCTTTCTCTTTCTGGCTGTGCGCCTTGCGGTATCTCATCAGTTTCTTTATAACATAATCGTAGTTGTCTTTTCTGTGGGGAACCAGACAGCCGCTGCAGTCCTTGACGCCGTTGTCCAGATAGAAATAGTTTCCTCCGCAGTCCTTTCCCATCTCATAGAGGGGACAGTAGCAGAACATGCAGTTGAACTCCTCGGTGTTATCGGTCTGATGGCACGGGAAGTACTCGCAGGCACAGTGGCTGAAGAACTTGTAGTTTTTGTCCAGCCCGTCCTCCACATCGGTGTTGTACAGGCAGTAGCACTCGTAGTTCTCGCCCATGTAGAGCCATACATTCTCCCCCATGTCTATGTGTTCATCGAAGTAGAGATCAGGGATGAACATGCGCACGCTGGTGCGCTTCCGTCCTTTCAGAACCACCCCTTCCTTCACCGGGTTCAGCTCGAACTCTGCTATCTTCTCCTTCAGATTTTCGATTCCGGTCTCCCTGCTGAAGTTTCCGATAAACTCCCCTGCGTCCGCATATACCACATTGTCCGGATTTTTAAACCAGTTCAGATTCATCGCTTTTTCCTCCTTTAATCTCGCGATTCCGCCTCTTTCAGGCAAATTAAAAAGACTGCGGCAAAAACCGCAGCCCGTATCCACTGCTCCTGCTTCCTGTGCCGGTGCTCCGCCGGCGGAAGTGATCTCATGCAGGTCTCCTGGCTCAGGAATCGTCATTTCATCCGCCTTCCCGGTTTCCCAGTGGCGTATCCGGATAAAACTCCTCCATCACAGTGGCGGGACCGCGCAGGATTTGCACCTGCTTCCCTCTTAGCCTCCTCAGGCGGAAAGCCATGGGGAGGAACACAAGACTGTTCTGTTAAACTTTTTTCGTATGTGTGCTGCAGCTCAGCAGCTCTTTCAGAGGCTCTGCCAGTTCGCCCATATCGTCCGGATTCAGGGTGCAGATGACCTCTTCGCACCGTCCGATCAGCGCCTTTGCTTTCTGCAGAGATACTTCGCTGATCCTGCTTCCGGCCTTTTCGCTGATCACCTCCGATGCCAGCGCCTTTGCCGCCGGATAATCCAGATCGTTTTCCCAGAGAACGCCTGCAGCAAAAGGAATTCCGTCCCTCTGCAGCCTGCGGAACACCGATGTGCCGGTGCCGCCCCCTGCGATGACAAAAACCCGCGGCTCACCTTTTGCGGGTTCCAGCTCCACATTGCCGCTGACTTCATCGTAGGAGCCTGCGCCCATGTCGTAGAGCCCGGAAATATAGCCCGGCTGGAAGATCTCCTCCGGCGTGCCGAAGCGGTCCACTTTGTCCCCTTTTACGCAGAGGATCCTGTCGGAGACTCTCTCCGCCAGATCCAGCTCGTGGAGCGACATGATGACCGACAGATTCCGTTCTCTGGCCATGGCCTGCAGGACGGAGAGAAACTCCACCTTGTATTTGATGTCCAGAAAAGACGTAGGTTCGTCAAGCAGGATCACCTCCGGTTCCTGACAGATGGCGCGGGCCAGCATGACTCTCTGCTTCTGCCCGTCGCTGATCCTGGTGAAATCCCGGTCGGCCAGTTCCAGCACGTGGACCTTTTCCATGGATTCCCTGACGATCTCGTGATCCGTATCCGAAAGAACGCCGAAGCGTCCCGTATAAGGGTATCTGCCCGTGGCAACCACATCCTCGCAGGTCATCAGTTCCGTCTGCACCCGGCTGGTCAGAACCACAGACATCTTCTGCGCCAGTGCTCTGGGCGTCATGGTGCTGAGCTCCTCCTTCTCCAGGAAGACGGCGCCTCCCACCAGGGAAAGCTGTCCCATGATACTCTTCAGGATCGTGGTCTTGCCAGCCCCGTTGGGACCGATCAGAGTCAGGATCTCGCCCTTCTTCAGCTGTATTCCGATATTCCTGATCAGAGGGACCCCGTTATATCCCACGGTCAGTCCTTCTGTATAGAAGTAAAAATCTTTCATGACTATTCCGCCCCCTCTTTCTTCCGGCGGATCATGACCCAGATAACCACCGGTGCGCCAAAGACCGCTGTCACTGTGCTGATGCTCAGTTCCACCGGTGCAAAAAGCACCCTGGCAAGCAGGTCACAGAAGAGGCAGAATGCGGCCCCTCCCAGAAAACAGCCCGGAATCATCAGAATCGGCCTGGAACTGTTGAACAGCAGTTTGACAATGTGCGGTACGGCGATACCTACAAAGGAAACCGGCCCCGCAAAGGCGGTCACTGTGGCCGCCAGAATGCTGGAAAGCAGCACCAGCATCGCCCGGAACAGACGAATGTTCAGTCCCATATTTCTCGCATAGGTCTCCCCCATCTGATAGGCGCTGATAGGCTTTGACATGAGAAAGACACCTGCCGTGGAGACGCCCACCACCACGGTCATGACCAGAACGTTGTCCCAGTCTATACCGGAGAAGCTTCCCAGAGACCAGTTGTGCAGGTTGACGATATCGGCATCCTCAGCAAAGGTAACCACGAAATCTGTGATTGCCGAGCAGATATATCCGATCATGACACCTCCCACGATGAGAGCAGACATCTGATGCAGCGCCTTTGAGATCAGCAGGACAAAGCCCATGGAAATCATAGCTCCGATGAAAGCCGCGCCGATGAGCACCAGAGAGCTTACCGAAGCAGCGCTGCTCAGCATGATGACCATGACCAGGGCCACGACCATCTTTGCCCCTGAGGAGATACCCAGGGTGAAAGGTCCTGCTATAGGGTTATGGAAGAAGGTCTGCAGCAGATAGCCTGACAGAGCCAGCGCACCGCCCAGAATGGCCGCAGCCAGGGTCCGCGGAAAGCGCACTTCCATGATGATGTCCCTGTATGTCCCTCCAGCCTTTCCGAAGACGGCATCCGCCACCTGGCTGAGAGGTATGTTGACGCTGCCTATGCAGATGTTCAGAATCAGAAAAAACACCAGCACGGCCAGCAGTATGATAAAGGCAGCAGCGTACCTGCGCCGTTTTTTGTGTCTCAGATTTATATCCATTCCTTACTCCAGTCTGTACAGAAATACCATCTGGTCCTCTTCACCGGCCATCATATGATAGATGTCGGAAATGATGGTTCCCAGCTCCATGGACGACTGATACAGGTTCTTTGTGGTACAGTAGACATGACCTTCCTCTACCGCCCTGAAATTGGAGAGAAGGGTGCTCTTGTCCAGAAAATCGTCCAGGCTGCGCAGTTCTCCTTCGATGGAGCTGTTGTAGATCAGATAGTCGGCATCCTTCGCCGCTGCGTAAAAGTCTTCCATCTGCATCGTCATGGTGGAGGATGCCATATTGTCCTCTTCGCCAAGATTGCTGAAAATGTACTCTCCGCCGGCCAGCTGAATCATCTTCGGCAGATAATCCGAAGACTTTCTCACGTTGACGCCGCCGCTGGTGGTTATGTAGAAAAAGGCGACGGTCCTGCCGGTCCTGTCTTTTCCGCTGACTTCCTCGATGGTCTTCACCTGGGCGTCAAAGACCTCTTCGGCCTTTTCCTCTCTGCCGGAAAGGAGCCCGTAAAGCTTGACCCATTCCATTCTGCCCTGAGGGGTGGTTTCGTAGCTGGACCGGTCGATGAGCACAGGAATGCCGAACTTCTCCAGCTGCTCCTTCACCTCAGGCGTATGAAGGATCATGGTGTTCTCCACCGCCAGACTGCAGCCTTCGGACAGGATCAGCTCATAATCCGGTGCAGAATACTTTCCGGCATAGATCATATCGCCGTCATCCATGGCCTGCCGCGCCTCTTCGATGTACCAGGCATCTCTCTTCAGAGACGAGAAACGCAGGGAGTCCATGGCATCCAGAGCCACATACATGTCCAGAACCGCAGATGCGGCCATATAGGTGTTTTCAATAGGCTGGACCAGAGGGACCACATCTTCGTCAAGATCTTCCGGAGCGGTCTTCCCCTCCGGAACCACCAGAAAGCGGCTTCCGTCGCTGATGGTGATCAGTGCGTATCCGTCCTGATAGTAATCCACGCTGAATTCCGCGGCATAGGACAGTTCCATACTGTGGTCATAGACCAGCTGGCTGCTGACCGCCTGAGGATCCTGTTCTCCTGTGTCTCCGTCCTGGCCGCCGCAGGCCGCCAGGCTGAAGACGAGGGCCGACATCAGCAGCACCGCAATCAGTTTCTTTTTCATCTCAGTGTTTCTTCTTTCTGTATATGATAACTGCTGCTGCGATCAGGACAACGGCAGCGGCTGCGGCTATAATCAGCAGCAGGCTGTTTCCTCCCTGAGGCAGGGAGTCCGAATGAAACAGCAGTGTGTATTCGATTTCGTGGGGAACGCTCATCGCCGTGGTGTCGGCGATAACGTCCATAGGTTCGTCAAAAACTGTAATCGGAATCTCAAAGACTGAGTTTCCCTCCTGCTGGATCGGAAGATACTTTTCTCCGTCTACCAGCATATAGTCGTAATTGGGACTGCTCCACTCGATTCTGGCATAGGCCTTCCCGTCCTTTACGACCAGGATTCCCGGTGAAGCGATGGTGGCTCTGCCGGTTCCGCCGCCCAGATCCACTTCAACGGTGTATTCACCGTCTTTCAGATCCACGCTGACAGCATTGCCGGTCTGCCCCTGTTCATTCTGTTCTTTCATGGCCTCGATACGCTTTTCCATAGCTGCCTTTTCCAGGGCATCGTAGTCAGGCCTTTCCACCTTGACCGCATCCTCCGGCAGTCCCTCCGCCTCGAAGAGGATGGACCGGTCGTACCATTTCTCTTTGTTCTTGCTGAAAGCAGCGCACGGAATCGCTGTATCCAGCGCTTCTACCGGTACGGTGAAGGTGTGCTTTCCGTCGCTGTCCACTTCGTAGTCTATGTATTCGGAAAGTTCAGCTTTGGCCGCTTCCTTTCCGGTTCCCATGAACACCTTCAGATAGCCCTTTCCGCCCATGGTCATCACAGCTTCCATCTTGCCGTCCTTAACGGTCAGAACCGCCTTTTCAACATGAAACATGGAAGAGCTGGATTCCACTGTGATATCGTAGGTTCCGTCCACGATATCCGTTCCGTAGATAGGGAACATCCCTTCTACGCCTACTTCTTCTACAGAACTCATCTCGCCGCTTCCCGCAACTTCTTCGTATCCTTCTGCTCCGAATACGGCAGCGGCGCTGCACAGCAGCATTGTCACCGAAAGGACTGCTGCCAGTAAAACTGTCACTGGTCTTTTCATTCTTTTCATCTCTTTTCTGATACAAAATCCGCCTCCGCCTGATGACGGAGGCAGACAGACTTTCATTACCTTCCAGGTTTCTGATTTATTTCAGGGCATCGACTGCAGCCTGGGTATGTGCAACATAGATGTCGCGGATACCTTCGATCTGTCCAAGACCCTGCAGCAGGCACTCAACCTCGTAGCCTTCGTTTTCCAGAGCAGTTTTCCAGGAATCCTCCTCATCTCCGGCCATGTCGTTGTTTGCGTGGTCACCTGCAACTACCATCAGCGGCTCCAGAACGACTTTCTTGTATTCGCCGTCCTTCAGCGCTGCAATCACATCGTCCAGAGTCGGTTCTGCTTCAACGGTTCCGATGTAGTAGTTTGCGAATTCGTCTGCAGCGAGCTTGTCCTGCATGTCAGCATATACATGGTTGGACTCCGCTTCTGTTCCGTGACCCATGAATACGATAGCTGTTTCGCCGTCGTCATAATCCTTAGTTGCGTCTGTGATAGCGGTGATGACATTCTCAAAGTCCTCATCGCTGGTCAGCAGAGGTTCGCCCAGAACGATCTGATCAAAGACATCCTCGTATTTTGCCAGTTCATCCTTCAGGTCGTTGTATTCCAGTCCATCCATCAGATGAGTCGGCTGAACAACCAGGTTCTTGATGCCGTCAGCTGCAGCACGGTCAAGTGCTTCGGTAACGTTGTCGATCTCTTCACCGTCTCTGTCCTTCAGCTTGTCGATGATGATCTGGCTTGTGAAGGCTCTTCTGACCTCATACTGCGGGAAAGCGTCCTGAATGGCAGTTTCGATGGCGCCGATAGTCGCCTCGCGGCTGTCGTTGTAGCTTGTACCGAAGCTTACAACCAGGATTGCTGTATCTGTGGATACTTCTGCTGCATCTCCGCCGTCATCGCTGCTTCCGCATGCGGACAGGCCGAATGCCAGAACCATAGCCAGAATCAGTAACAAGGATAATTTTTTCTTCATCTTTTCTTCCTCCTGTTTTAAGATTGTGTGAAATTAAAAAAATGCGCTTTTTCAAAGGCATTCTGTAAGAGGACGTATTGATGAAGATTATAATGAACATCAAATCCGACCAGTTACTCGTGGCCCGGGGATTGCTCCCATTATCTTCAGGCAGGTCTCCTGGCTTGCAGATCATCACGTGAAGCCGCCTTCCCAATTTCTCAGTGGCTAACTGGCTCCACACTCCCTGCTTACAGTGACGAGTTCGCACAGGACTTTCACCTGTTTCTCTTTTCACCGGGGCTGCGCAACGTGTACGTTCGCCGGCACCTGAAGTCGTGTTATTCGCGCTGTTTCCTTTGAAAACCGCAATTTTCGTCATTTATTATAGCATATGTTTTTTCCCTTTTCAAGGGGTCTGTTTCCGGACCACCGGAAATTGGAAACCGCTTCACGTCCGGGCCGGTCCTCCAGATCTTCCGGTTCTGCTCCGGGCATCCGTCTCCCGGGATCCGGGGGCGGAGAAATCCGGCCTGCTGCCGCATTTCTCCATTCCGGATTCTGGTTAGGATTTTATTATGAAAAAAAATTATGGGTAAACACCAGTCTGTTATTTTTCTGAGATCTCTCCTGAGGCTCCTTCTCCGGCAGCCTTGGCATAAGATGCGATGATTTCATCCCAGGTTCTGATTTTCGGCCGCATGTAATCCTCCAGGACATCTTCCTTGCGGCGCTCGCAGTAGTTCACATATCTCTTTATCAGTTCTCTCATTTTCTGTTCCTCCTTTGAACTTCAGTGCTGTTTCTGT
>JBJESV010000027.1:0-55369 GCA_051882975.1 Emergencia sp. | reverse complement strand
CAACTGCAGCAGGTGTACCGTCTATGGCCGGTGCTGCGACCGTCAGGGCCACATTCGCTATCTTGTCGTTATCCTCAAAGAAGTAGGTTCCGTATGCCGTTGTGCCTGACAGTGAGCTTGTCGTGGAGCTGCCCTTGTCCGCAATCTTTGTTTCAAGTATTTCATCATAATAAGTCAGCGGGCTGTCCGGCCTCAACTCCACCTTGTATTCTATGCCCTTGCGGATGGTCAGCTGTTCCCTGGTGGCAGCGCTGCCGCCTTCAAGCGTCCATTCTCTGCCGTTGAATCTGAGTACGGTTTTCTTTCCGTCCTCTGTGAAGGAGATGCTGCTGAGACTGGTGCTCGGACTGCGCTTAATGGTGCTGCCGCCGCCTGTGTATGTGAATACCTTGCTGTAATCCTTGGAATTGATATTGTCTCCCGGCGCGAATACCGGCAGTGATACGGAAAGGTTATAGCCTGTACCCACTTTTTCCACCGGATAGAAGGCTGTTACGATCAGTGTCTGCTTGGCCATGGTATCGGCTACTTTCGTTTCGTAGTCCACCTCATTCAGAACATTGATGCCTTTAGGGCTGCCTGCGCTTGAACCGTTAAAAGAATCCGCCTTGAAAGATATTCCCGACTTGGCCTTGAGGGTCACGGTGACCTTATAGCTCTTGCCGGCTGCAAAGGTGTCGCCCACGTTGACCGTCTTACCGTCACCGTCTGTCCAAAGGATGGATTCGATGTCGGCATAGGATGCCCAGGTTGATTTCAGATATACGGAGTCAGCCTCCAGCTTCATTCCGCTTACAGGTCTCTGCTTAACTACAGCATAGATTTCATTGATGGCCTCTCCGGGAACCATATATTGCTGTGTGCGTCCGCAGCTGCACATGAGCGTGGTCTCCTGACCCGGTGCGGGCTCATCGTTATAGGTTATAAGTTTGAAAGAGTGTGCTTTTACATCCTTTTTCTCTCCGCAGATGGTGCATTCCCACCAGTGGTTTTCCTCATCGGAGCTCATGAACATTCCGTAGGTATGCTCATGGGCGGTGGCTTTGATGCCGAGGTATACGGTCATGGTTTTCCCGCCGTCGGTGATGCTGGTCTGATGTTTCCATCCGTTTTCATTTCCGGTTACATCGACGGTGGAGTAGACGCTAAACCGATAATCGCCATTGGCCGTCAGGACGATGCGTTTAAAGTATGATACACCGGTCTTGCTCGGATTGGTGGCTGAGATGGCCTTGTCGCCGGAGCTGCACCATAATGCTGTGGTATCGGCGGTAAAATTGCTGCCGGTCACTGTCACCTCAGGTCCTGCTGTCATATAATCTGTGAATTCCGATGCGATAACCATGTCCGCATGGAGTTCATTGCTTGTTGCTGCAAAGGCTGCGGCAGGCATCATCGTGATTACCAGTATCACGCAGAGCAGCATGCTGAGTAGTCTGCACTTTTTTTCCATTTTCATTCGTCCTTTCTAAATAGCGTCTAACGCCGCCGTAAAATATTCAAGACTGACGGAGGTATAACAAAATGCGTTGATCAATCCGGTCTGCTTGGCACGCATAACTTCTCGTGCCTGCTCAGGATGGGAAACCGCATCGCAGAGTATGGCGGTTTTACAGTCAGGCAGTTCCCGGGTAATCCCGTCACCATACAGCCGGCTTCTCATACTGATGACAATTCTTTTCACTCCATCATTACCTCTTTTCCTGAACTGTCTGCCTCGGGGCAGAGTCAGCAGTCCTATTTATCATGCATTATACCAAATTCCTTTTGCTTCTTTCGATTTGCTTTCTTTAATGATCTGACTCCAAGGAGTGCAAAAACTAAAGCCAAAACAGCAAATCCATACTTCATATTGATTGGTGAACCGGCAGCTTCATCCTGGAACTCTGCCTCATTCATAATCCTGTCCGCAGAGCATATAACATCTGGCTGATAGGTAAGCGTGTTTCCCTTCTGGACTCCTACGACCGTGACTCCCTCATCCTTGCTCGGATCCCACATATCCCAGTTAATCAGATATGCGCAGCTATCCTTATAGCTGTAAGATCCTGTGCCGTAATAAAAATCAAAGGCTTCATCAAACACAGAACCGATGCTTTCCATATGAGCAATATCCTCATCACTGAAATCTTCTTTTTTTACATTCCTTTGGGTTACGCATATTCTTTTTACCAGTTCCTCGTCCAAAATAAAGTCTCCGATGGAAATCTTTCCAATAAGAAGGCCGTTTTCATATCCGTTATCAGACTTTCCTTCATATACCTGCTTCCTGATCCATTCCTCGGCAGACTCGTCCCACACCTTTTCCTCAACATATCGATTTACCTTTGGCGACGGAAAACTTACTCCGATCAAATCGTCCTCCGCATTTTCCAGCACCTCTGTATAGCCCGATATGGCTACCAGTTTTCCTTCGTTTTCAGCACTTACCTTTGCGTCCTCCACATATATGGCATCGCTCCATCCCAGTGATTCACCATCTGTGTCTGCAAATATACATCCCAGACATAAAGCGGAAATCACAAACCAGACGATAGTACTTTTTTTGATTTTCATATGATCCTGCCTCTCCATTCTATTGGTTATTCTGATATTTACTGCAGCCTCCCGGCTATGCTTTCAGTGATTTCTCTGCAGACCAGCTGCTGTAGTACCTGACGCCGTTCACGGTCTTATATGCCCGGATTCTGACGTAGTCCTTCTTGCCCTTTTGTGAGAGAAGTGTCTATCTTACACTGCTCCACGTCATATGTGAAATCAGGCTCTGTCACTACCGTATCTGCAAAGGCAGATCCCGGAATCAGGCTGATCACCCTTCCTATTTCCTGAACAGGCCTTTGAGAAGTCCCGTTCCAAGGTCTCTCGCAGCGCTTTTTGCGGCGCTCTTTGCGATATCCTTTGAAAGACCGCCTCCGGCAGATTTCTTCATACCTCCCAGAGAAGAGAAAGCCGAAGACAAAGCGGATGCCGCCCCGTTTGCTGCACCGGTCATGCCTCCCGCTGCGAATCCCCCGCCGGATGCACCGCCCGTCTGCCCAGGCAGCACGGAGAGCTTTGCATTCATCTTCTTCATCCGGCCGGTCAGATCCTGAGCAGATGCAGGCTTTCCGCCGCTTTCTTCTTCACGGTTGCGCTGGAAGAAGCGGATATCCCGGTTCATCTCCTCGGCAATCTGCTGGAACTCGTCTGTCATCTCCGGATATTTCAGCGTGTTCACACTTTCGAAATACGGAGCTTTCTGCGGTGTCAGCAGAATCTCCTCCATAGATTTATCCGTAAGAATCTCCTCGAAGAGGATATACTTTATCGCCTCGATATTGGCCGGATGCATGACCTTCTTCAGCCTCCAGAGCTCATCCAGTCCCGAAGGATTCAGCATGGAGATTCTGTAGAACGGCGTGTTCTCCATGACCTCGAAGGACAGGCCCATATCCTCAGAAAGAAATCTGTAGTAATCTCTGATCTTTTCTCTTGTCATCACCATGGACTGAGCGTATTTATCGACCAGCGCATCTCCTTCACGGATTTTTCTCTTGGCGTGTTCCCAGGAGAAGATGAGACCGGTAAAGGTTGTCATCAGCTGCACTTTCAGGCTGGTCTGCACAGCCAGATCTGATGTGCGTTCCTTGGACAGTTCGCCCATATAAGTGATCTCGTCAATGGTGCGGGCTGTGGCGTAGACGCCTACAGTAGCCTCTGTTACAGCGGATGTCACTTCATAGTTCGGATCCGCCGCCTCCATAAACTCGTCGGAAATCGCCTTGTAGTCGGCGATGACTGTATTCAGGACCAGGTGCTCTTTTTCCATGATGATCTGCGCTTCGACAACATCATCCGTTCTGTTTTCCACATCCAGAAGCTTCTCGTATGCCTCGTTGGTGGCTTCTCTTCCGTATCCTTTGATCTGATCATAGATCATCCGGTAGGAATTGAGAAACTCATGGACAGTAGGAATTGCTGCTCCCATTACTCATCCACCTCCTTCATAGCGATAAAATCATATCCGCCCGGATCGTCGGACGGCACTGCGATACAGTTTGCACAGTGCCAGGTTTCTTCCGCTCCGACTTTGATCAGCTCCTGCTGATGGGCTTTAGCCCACCTGCCGATTCTCTCCGCCTCAGCTTCGGTATCTCTGCCGCTTTCTCCGGAAACGGCTCCCGTGGCCTGAAAATTTCTGACAAAGGCAAGAAAGTTTTCCAGCCCCTTATCTGTCATCATGGTGAGCTGGCGATAAGCTTTCTGAGATGCAAGTTCCTCAAAGGTCACACCCAGAGCTCCCAGTTTCGACAGAGCCTCTCCCAGAGACTCTGCCGCTTTCTTTCTGTCTTCATCCTTTTCCGCTGTGACCGCAGTGCAGTAGGCGGTGAATACGCTGCCGAAAACCTCTTTGCGTTCGGCATAGACCCGCTCGGCTTCTGCCGCCCGGTTATAGTCGTCGATCCACTCCTGAGAAAAGCAGTAGGCCTGCCTTCCCATGGACCGGAATTTTGCCAGCCGCTCCCGGTGAATGTCCGCCACTTTTTCGTAGCCGATCTCCTCCATGGCCCGGATGCGCATATTAATGCCGTCCAGTTCGAAGCTTTCCGCTCCACCCAGATAGTACGGTGTGCTTTTGATGGCTTCCATGGATTCTTCTGCATTGGAGAAGTTCATCTCTTCCAGCCAGCGCACTATATCCATATAGTGCTGTTTCTGCGCCGGAGAGATATCACCATCCAGCATCTCCCCCTTCAGCCGGTTCAGTTCTATCACTTTCTGTATATCTGACATTTTTAGTTCCTTTCCGCTTCGTCTGTATTACATTCTCGGTCCTACAGCTGTGAATGCCCCGTCGGATGTATCGATAGCCAGCTGCTCGATGATGCCATCAGCATTCTGGTACCAGTAGATCCGGATATCATCACTGAAATATTTTGTGAAATAGCAGTCTTCATTCTTTTCGTGAGCGTTCTCCAGCTCATTCCACTTGTCCTTTTCAACCTTGATATCCCTCAAAACACCCTGGATATGGGTGCTGCTTATACATATTTCATTGTACATCAGACAATCTGAACGCTCAGACTTCAGAGTCTTCAGATCGAGGCGCACCAGATTGCCCACATTGTTCTCTTCATCTGTGATATCGACATAGTACAGATAAGATCCGTCTGCAACACAGGAGTATACCTTTCCTTCGCTGAGCCTTTCGTCATATCCCATAGCAGTATTGGCAAGGTGGAGACTCTCTCCGTCTGCATCATCCTGGAATACGAACCAGTCTCCGCCGAGGTGATAGGTGTAGTATACCTCTTTGTCTATGACTGTTGTCAGACTGCCGCCGTCCAGATCTGCACTGACCAGTCTGTGGTTTTCATCTGTAAAGTAGATTTTATCTCCATCGACCTGCAGATAGCTGGCATTTTTATCGTAAAGCACGGTTCTGTCACTTCCGTCTTCATTCATCCTGCAGACCTGGGAATTGCCGTCTGTGTCAGAGGCTATGTAGTAGATAGATCCATCCTTCAGATTGATATAGCTGGCCCAGAAGTCTTCGTCCAGATATTTCACATCAGAAATTCTGCTGTCTTTTTCTTTTGAGGAATCGAAGGCAAAGGACAGGGTGATCGGTTTTCCGTCCTTATCGAAACCGTGGCAGTAGATCACGCCGTCTTCACAGGCAAATTCTCCTCCGAGCATGAGGTTTGACATTTTCAGGGTCTCTTCTGCACTGAAATTTACATCAAGGTTTGCCAGTGCATTGTTGACAAAAGCTGCAGGAACGCTCTCGGATCTGGACAGCTGCATAGTTACCGTCACGCCATCGCTCTCCTCGGAATAGACCAGATTGTCATTGTCGTCACGAACAAAAGTAATGGTCTGGGAATCTTCATTTCCTTCACCCACAACAATATCCAGTCCTTTGTCAGTCTCCGTCCAGGTTCCGGTTCCGTATTCTTTGTATAGGATAACGCCTGCGGTGCCGTCATCTGAGATTTTAAGGGACATGATCTCATCTGCTTCCATCTGGAAGAATTCAGCTGCAGTCTCTGCATCCTCCATGCCGGTTCCTATATCCAGTCCGGAGAGCACCCAGTATTCCGCCTTAGGTCCTTCATCTTTGGTCGTGTCGCCTCCGTCCGTGCCTCCGCAGGACGTAAATGCCGCGATCATGAGTACGGACATGAGCAGAACCAGTATGCGGCTCATGCAGTTTTTCTTTCTTTTCATTTTTGACCTCCTTTTTCAGTTCGCCGGACAGTCAGGTGCAATCTGTCTGTCCCGTGTTTTCATTGTTTTTCTACAGACCAGCTGCTGCAGTATTTCCTGCCTCTCTTCGGGCTGCTGATGGTCTTTGTTCTCTGTACCTTCCATATCCTCTCCATCCGGAGGGGGTACAGTTTTACGTCTATTATTATAAAAAAATTTCAGAATTCGCACATCTATCGAATGGTCAGTTTTTCCCTGTCTCTTCGAAAAAAGTCACTCTTTCGGGGAAACGGCTTTACTCATGATAATATATGGCTATATTTCCATTTTATAGTTGCTTTCATAGGAAAAACGACAGCAAAAAAAACCGTATAGAGCAGGAGCCGGGCAGTCGCCCGGCTCTTCGTTCGTTCCATGTTTCTTCTATGCTTTCAGTGATTTCTTTGCAGACCAGCTGCTGTAGTACCTGACACCGTTCACGGTCTTGTATGCCCGGATTCTGACGTAGTACTTCCTGCCCTTCTTCAGGCTGCTGATGGTCTTTGTCGTGGCTGTCTTGCTGGAGACGGTCACGGTCTTTGCACTCTTGAAGGTGCTGGATGTGCTGTACTGGATCTGGAAGCCCGTAGTCTGAGTGCTGTGCTTCTTCCAGGTCAGTTTCAGCTTGCCGGAGGACGGCTTCGTCAGCTTGCTGACGGTCACCCTGGTCGGATTGATCTTGAAGTTCTTCACGATCTGCCCGGTATAATCACCGATACCGGTAATAGTCACTGTGGCCTTGCCGACATACTTGTTGTTTTTGAATGCGACGGTGTAGTCGGTATCCTTTGTCAGAGTTTTGTCTGGATTTTCCACAGTTACTGTCGGTCTCCTGTAGTTTCCGTTATAGGTGAAGGTCGTGGCTGACAGCCGGACCTCCATGGATTCTATTGAAGTCTTCCCTGCAGGTATTACTTCTGTTTCCATCACATAGTGACATACCGTGCATTCTCTATGTCTGCTTCCTTCTGTCGCATCTGTTGCTTCTTTATCTATAATCCAGCTACCTGCAGTATGATCTGCAGTGTCAACCTTTTCATCACAGACAGAGCATACTTTCCAGTGACCTGTCGAATCACTCACCCAGTCACCTAAGCTGTGCTCATGCTTGGCATATTCCATGTACACAAAAACAACAACAGTGTTTGAATCCTGTGATTCAATACGCCATCCGGATGAATTTGAAACACCAACCGAAATACCATTTACAAAAGAATATCCTTCATCAGCTGTAAATTTCAGTTCGACCATATACTTAGTGCCTTCACGAAACTTATCGGCTGGTGCCATAACGGTACCTCCGGTAAGTTCAGGAATTTTTGGATTACTATACCAGTTTTCTACAGAAACCTTATAGCCTTCTCCGGCAGCTGTCACTTCATATGATGGTGATTTGTATAGTGTTGGCTTTGCCATGGTTGCTTTTAGTGACGAAATATTACTTCTCTGTTCAGCGGGTGCATAGCGTATATACACTATTCTATCACTTGACGGAATATAATTTATCATGTTAGACGATGGTTTATATACTTCCCCGTTGATTGTAATCTTAACTCTTGACATATCCCCATCTGTAAAAATCTCTTCAGGCCATGAATATCCATCTTTCAGAGGCACTCCGAAAGAAAATGCATACTGCCTGGATGAGGAAATCTGATCTGTGCCAGCAGCCTGCCACTGACTCGTATTCCAATACACAAGACTAGCTGAGAATTTACCCGGATTTGTTATGGTACCGTCTTGAGCCAATGATGAGTTATTTTTTATCGCTGTACTAACTTGAGCCTCCGTTTTTGAGGTATCAATCCTGCAGGCTGTCTCATCATAAGTGATATTAAGCTCTGTCACTACCGTATCTGCAAAGGCAGACGCCGGGATCAGGCTGATCACCAGAGCCGCTGTCACAAGCAGTCCGAGCAGTCTGCGTGCTCCGTATTTCTTCTGTTTCATAATTATTTCTCCTTACTCAATGGTTATCCTGCCACATTGGTAGCATAGACAGTATAGCTTACTCCGTCACCCGGATAGGAATACTCTCTGGTCATGTTCCGGTTCAGATAGAGGAAAACCTGCTCCTCGTAGGCCGGTGTGACCTCCCAGGTTGCCGGCACGTCTACAGACAGGGTGTCCGTCTCCACCTGATCGTCAATCGAATAGCGTTCGTAAACAAAGGTCACCGTCCGCAGTTCTTCCCATGCAGTCAGGAAGTTGGAGACAATTCCCTCATCGTCTCCGTTATACTCTATGGAGTTGCCTCCGATCTTCACTCCATCCGCATCCATGTAAAAGGCTTCTATCAGATGCAGCGTCTCCTTGTCGAGGACATAGATATGCCGGGTCGTTTCCAGAGGAGCTTCAATGCAGGATGTCACCTTCAGGTATTCACCGAGATCCTCCACGGACTCCACCATTCCTTCCTCGGTGATGCAGTCAGCAATGCAGTTTTCCATATCGCTTCCGTCAAAGTCTCTGTAATAATCCACATTCAAAGTGACATTGACCCTTTCTCCCGGTTCGCAGTAGAAGTCCATACCTTCCACATTACCGCATACGACCCTTTTTTCATCCTCCTTGAGTATCACATTCGCCCAGGCGTTCTTCCCGCCGAAGCGAAAAAAGATGGTCTGGCTGTCATCGCCTTCACTGAACGTTGAAAAAAGATGAATGCTCTCGCTGGCTTCCAGCAGATTCGACAGGCGGTTCTGCTGGCGCACATGTTCCAGGCTTCCTCCGATTAGGGCAAGTTCCTCCTCTGTGGCACCGGCCGTCTGCTTCGGATCTTCTGCTCCGCCCTGTTCAGGCGTCTGTGTCCCGCATCCCCAGGACAGTATCAGTGCTGCAGAAAGAAGTGCAGCCGCAAATGGTTTCAGTTTATTATTCAGCATGTTGTTCTCCTTTTTCAGAGCCACGGGTTGCTGCTCTCCGGCTGTCTGATTCCGGTCAGCAGGAACTGCTCCCACAGATACCACTTTCCGTCCTTCGCCTGGCGAAGCTTCACCGGACGGGGATCGTCGGCGCCGCCGGAAGGCACGAAGAGCTTGGCTATGCCCTGCTCATCATAGGAATGAGGATCCGATTTCACGGTTACAGTGTACGGGCTGGCCGGCATATAGTCATTTTCCGGCACAGCGCCGTCAAAATAGGAACGGGGCACATAATCTTTGTCCCGGAAGCGGTCGTCGATAAACTGTCTGTCCGCTCCGTTCATCGGCCTCGGTCCCCGCAGATAGTCCAGCATCTGGAAGCAGAGTTCCCTATCCGCCGGATAGATGGATAGGGCGGCAACCGTCAGGGCCGCAGTGTCAAAAGGCGTGGAAAGGGCCGCCTGAGGCAGCGCTCTGAACGCTTCCAGGTTTTCAGGAATATCCGTGAAAACGATTTTCTCGGTTTTGCATCCGATGCCGGATACCGCTTCCTTTACAACCCCTGCTGCTGCAGCGGCCGCCTGATTCTTCAGTTTGTCAAAAAAAGCCATGCTTCTTCATCTCCCTTCTCATATCGCATCCAGTGCCGCCGTCAGGTATTCAGCTGTGACCGAAGCATAGAAAAACGCATCGACCCTGCCCTCCTGTTTGGCTCGCATCACATCTCTGGCTGTTTCCGGATAGGCGACTTCATCGCACAGAAGAGCGGTTCTGCAGTCAGGCAGCTCTTTTCGAATCTGTTCAATCAGTTTCAGCCTCGTTTCTATGGCATTATCCTCCGGCTTCGGTGTCACATCCATCAGAAGAATATCCGGTCTGGATGCGAGACATTCGATCAGGACAGACTCCGGTTTCTGATCCGGTATCCTCACAGGGCGGAAATCGCCTGTCTGCTTCAGAATCATCATGATGCTCTCCGAGAATACCCTGTTTCGTATGCTGACTGCAATTCGTTTCAAGCCTCTCGCCTCTCTTTCTCTGCCTGTCTCCTTTCGGGTACAGCTAAAGTCTTTCTACATATCATTATAAGGATTTTGATTTTTCGCACATCTATCAAACGGTCAGTTTTTTTGATTTTTTCAAAAAAAAGAGCACCCTTCGCTGATATGATATGCCCCCTGTTAAGTAGATTCTGGTTATTTACCCTGTCTGCTTAAGAGGGATCATATCACGCGATGAAGATGCTCTGATATGTATATAAAGGATGTTATCAGTCTATGTTGACAGCGATGCCGCTGACACGGGCTTCAATAGCAAGTTCTGTCCGGCTCTTGCATCCTGTCTTCTCCAGCATGTTGTGTATGTGAAACTTGACAGTTCCCTCAGACAGGTGGAGTTTCCTGGCGATTTCGGAATTAGATGCACCGGTCACCATGACCCGCAGCACCTCCAGCTCCCTCTCGGAAAAGTCTGTATTGTTCAGCGGTCCCAGCTGTACTTTGGGAGGACTGTCGGGATATACTGATTCGCCTGCCATGGTACGGTCCATTACATCGAGAATCGTGTCCTTCTCCACTTCTTTGTACCAGAAACTGTCGATACCTATTTCCCGAGCCTTGGAAAGCCAGGATGCCTCCGGCATGGAGGTGACCGCGATAATCTTGATATCAGGGCAGTTTTTCCTGATTCTCGCAGCGGCATCCAGTCCGTTGGAACCGTCTGTCATCAGAATGTCCATCAGTACCAGATCCACCGGACTGCGGAGAACGAAAGCATCGGCAAAGGCCGCCGATTCGACCACGTGAACGATCTCGTACTTTTCGGAATCTTTCAGGTACATCTGGAAAAGCCGGCGCGATACAAGCTGGTCGTCTACGATCATTACTCTTGTTTTAGCCATCTGTCTTTGCTCCTTTCCCTATTTCAATATGCAGCGCAAACCGCGGCACAGACTTTATCTCCATGATTCCTCCGGCATTCTCCACGGTCACACGCAGGTCGTGCAGTCCGCCGGTCTCCTTTATCGCTTCTGCCGGAGGCGTGCCGTCATTGGTGAATTCCGCTCTGATCATGCCGTTTTCGACTGTGACGGCAATGTTCAGTCTGTGACCGCCTGCATGCTTGACCGTGTTGGTCAGACATTCATGGACAGCCGCGATCAGGATCGACCTCTCAGTTCCCTCCTCAGGGAGCTGTCCTTCCAGAATCATCTTTACATCCACCGCTTCAGCCGCCTGCTGCAGAAGTTTCCAGTCACTGATCTCCTCTCCGGAAACGGCCTCTTTTCTCATGACGGATACAGTCGCTCTCCACAGGCGAAGCAGACGTTTTCTGTCCCTTTTTTCCGGAGGAAGGTTCAGATAGCTGGACCGGAAAGCCAGCAGCGCTCTGCCCACATCATCGTGTACATGGACCTTGGCAGCCAGAAGTTCTCTTTCTGCGGTCACCTTTTCTATCTTTCTGCTGTATTCTCTCAGACGCCGGTTGACTTGGTTGAGAATCTCGTTACGCCGGGTCAGTTCTTCACTGAGCGTATACTGCCGGGTCACATTGAAGGCAGTCATCTCGTGGATCAGACAGCCGCCGACAAGCAGCTCCTTTCTTCGGAAATCCCAGACACCGCCTTCGGCCGTTCGGATGGTCACTGCAGGAGAAGTGCTCAGAAGCTCCGCGCCGCCGGAGAAGTCTCCCCGGTTCAGCTTTTCCCAGAAGAGCTCACAGTTGAGAATTTCTCCTCCGAAGAGATCGCTGCTGAACCGATGCATTCGTGTGTTGACCAGCAGCGGCTGACCGTCTCCTTCGAAAAAGCAGATCCCGTCAGGCAGAGCGTCCAGGCTCTCCTTTACTGCGTTGGGTGTCAGCATGCTTCTTTGCTTCCGCTGCAGAAATATCAGAAACAGGATTTCAATGACAGCAGCAGAAATCAGAACAGATACCACTGCCGCATACGGAAGTCCGGCAAAAAAGCCTGCAAATCTATTGAAAGGCTGCTCACGAACGATGTAGAGACTGACATCATTGAGTCCCTGCATCACCGTCAGGAGTACCGCCGTCAAAGCAGCGGAAAAGACCACATACCGCTTCTGCATCCGCAATGCGATGACCATGACGAGGATCATGACTGAAAAAGACATGGCAAGGAGATATCCGCCGGCTGTAAATCCCTTTGATACCATTGAAAGGCTGCTGTATGGCATCATGACATCTCACCTCCCGAAGGCAGGAAAAGCCGTACAAACTCCGTATCCTGTTCCGGCTCGGCATGGAGCTCCATGCCGGATTCCTGTGCTTTCTGTTTCCATTTATCTGCATCAAAGGCTCTGCCTGGCCGGTTCAAGGTCATACGCATCTGCAGAGCGTCTTCTCCTATTTTCAGATTGACCAGTACCGCATCTGCTCCCGGTACTGCTGATTCCAGTATTTCCTCAAAGATTTCATATGATGTCAGCACTGCAGATCCGGGGAGCATTCCCTCCCCCTGACAGAATATATGGGCGCGGACTCCGTACAGCCTCACATAGTCCATGGACTCCACGAGGGCCAGACGCAGTTCATCACCGCTTATTCTGCTGCTCTGATGACTGAGCAGCAGAAGATTGGAACGCCGCTTGACATAAGCGTTCAGAATACATGCGTATTTCATAACCGTCTCAAATTCTGCCTCGTCTTCCGGAGGCTGTTCTATCAGATCGCTGATCCTGTCAAGGCGGCTGCTCACATCCCTTGCGATGCTGTCATACAGCCTGTTCTGCTGCCGGAGACGGACACGTTCCTCTTCCATCCTGTTTTCTGCCTCCAGCATGGCATTTTCTTCTTCCAGCACATCACCGAGATCCGCCAGTCTCCCGTTCAGCCTGTGGATTTCCGAAAGATCCCGCACCCAGTAGCCGAAACCGCCGTGGATCTCATGGCTTCTAAGGGACATACCGCCTTCTTCCAGATAAACGTCTGTTTCCTGTGCCTGACGGACCTGTTCCGGCGTGACAGGCATGCTGTGCATGGATTCATAGCGGATTGTTCCCTTTTCATCCATCACTCCGGCACCGATAGAAGATGCCCTGAAAAAATCTTCGTATCCGTCGTTTGACGGGAACAGATGGACACAGATCAGGGATTCCATAAAGGCGGCAAAAAGGAAACAGCCCGCTTCCGGTACAGTCAGAAACCGGCTCAGGATACTATCCAGACCTGCAAGGACACACAGAATATAGATGATGCCGATCAGCAGCGGTGTCATCGGGACCCAGATCTTCTTCCTGCTGGCGGGAACGGCACAGCGTATGAAGGTCACTACAAGGATGGCGGCAAACATAACTCCCATCCATCCTATGGAAAGGCAGTATACCGGTCCCCGGACATAGGAATCACTTCCCAGTATACCGTCCGTAAACCTGAAGGCCTGCTGATGAAAATCATTGGTCAGCATAGCGATGATCAGCGCTGCAGCCGGAAGGAAAAGAAGCTTCCATCTGTTATCCAGCGGCCTGTTCTGCGGTCTGCCTATATGCAGCACGGAAAAAAACATGAACAGCGGAATCAGGATCATCGGCACATAGTAAAGATACCATGCGTAACGCTCGGTGAAATGCATTTCCGGAGTGAATTCATATTTGATCGTGCGGACCACCATCCAGAAGATAATCATAATCGCAACACCGGTCAGACTCCTGCGCACGTCCGGCTGCAGCAGCCTCCTCTGAATCTGACAGATCCATACAGAGGCGGCAGCGACAAACAGGGCGCAGATGATCACATTATATGATACAAGTCCGGTATACCACTGTTTGATTCCAAAACGGCAGCAGCCTGCCAGTAACACCAGACAGATACAGAGTATATTCAGATATCTCGTCTTCTGACTGCTTCGCATGGCACCTTTCCTCCAGTCCTTCATAATCGTGTTTTGTAACCGAATTATACCATAAGTGCTCCTGAAAGTCCACAGATACGGTTCTTTCGAGTAAGAAAGATGGGGGAAAGCACAAAAAACACTGCGGCTCCGAAAAGGGCTTCGGTGCCGCAGTGCCGTTTATCTCTTCAGTTTTCTATGGAACTTTCACGTTCCGCCGACTGCTATGCAGTCGGGGATACGGCTTCAGCCGTAGAGTGCTTGCCGTTCAGCCTTCCCTTCGCTCGTCTTCACGGGCACTCCTGACATGAGACGTTCCGCCGACTGCTATGCAGTCGGGGATACGGCTTCAGGCAGTCTTTCGTCCATCATCTTCATCAGCGCGTCTGTGCACGGCAGTTCGTCTACCATCTTCGCGTCTGCTGCCGGAACGAATTTTACGCTGACAGGTGTCAGCACACCGCCCAGAACTTCGCCCAGCTCTGCATATTTGTACAGAGGCAGTGTATCGTCCATTTCCCAGGAAATATCTGATTCATCTTCGAATCCGAATTCTTCTTCGAATACGTGTGCCAGTTCAGCTGCGATCTCCCAGTTGCTGAAATCCACATCCTCACAGATAGCAGCTTCCACAGGAAGCAGTCTTCTCTCTGTGTTGGTGTAGGTTCCGTCAGTGCTTGCAAAGCCTGTTCCCGGAATGAATACGTCAGCCTTCTTTGCAGTCTCTGTCATATAGATATCGGAAACCATCAGGAATTCCAGACCGGACAGATCGACATCCTGCGGATCTTCTCCGAAGATAATCAGACCCTTGACGCCGTCCAGAGCTTCTGCGCCTGCACGGATTCCCATGTCGACCAGACCCTGAGAGTTGTTCTTCGGCTTCACAGCCAGGATTCCGTCTCTCGGTTTGCCGATGTGTCCGGACAGAAGTGCGATCTCTGCAATCAGAGCAGCAGCTTCTACGGACAGGACATTCTGCTGATATACGAACATGGCCTTCTTTGCACCGGCATAAAGCTCAGCGACAGCCTTGATTTCTTCACATACCTCTGCATCGGCAACGGATGCTGCAAATGCATCAAATCCTTCTGCATCGGATTTCTTGCCCATGTCGATGAGAGCCTTTGCCAGACCCTTCAGGAATGCCGTACTGTTGTCGGTATCGATGACCTTGGCGGCGAACTCATAGGAGGTCTGTGCTTCCGGTGTATTGACTGCGACAACCTTTGCTCCTGCCTTGGCAGCCTGTTTGATCTTGTTCCAGATAACAGGGTTGTTCTTCTTGATGAAGCCCGGCACGATGATAACCTCTGTGGAGAGCAGCTCGTCGATGGTGTTCGGAGATGCGTCCAGACCCAGGATATCGGTCAGAGCATTGTGTCTTGTATTGAAGCAGAAGGTCTTTGCACCTGCAGTCTGTGCAAATTTCTTCATTGCATATGCTTCTTCATTGGTGTATCTGTCAGAGATGGCCACTGCAATAGAACCGGCGCCGTGTCTGACTCTGACAGCCTCCAGTTTCTTGGCAGCCATAACTACAGCTTCGTGATAGTCAGTCATGCGGAAACCGTCGCCGTCCTTGATGAGCGGATCCACTTCCTTGCCTTCCAGCAGTGCTGTATCAAATCCCCATTTTCCCTTGCCGCAGCAGATGCCTGCATTGACGCATCCTTCCTTGGACGGATTTGCCTTGATCAGCATGTCTCCGTAGGACTCCAGATCCAGGGTACATCCCACTGAGCAGTAGGAACAGGTGGTCTCTGTGATATCTGTATCCAGAGGAACTTCCTTCTGGACGGTCTGTCTCTCCTGAAGAGCGCCTACAGGGCAGACGCTTACGCACTGTCCGCAGGATTCGCAGCCGGATTCAGCCAGCGGCTTCTCCAGGTTTGGCTTGACCACTGTATCGAAACCTCTGTTGACAAGGCCCAGCGCGCCCACGCCCATAACCTCGTCGCAGACTCTTACGCAGAGTCCGCAGAGGATGCACTTGTTCGGATCTCTTACGATGAACGGATGATCATCTGTGAACTCGATCATGTTCTTGTCTCCGGCCAGTCTGTCAGGGTCAACGTCGTACTGGTTTGCAAAGTCGATGAGCTTGCATTCGAAGTAGTCGTGGCAGCCGCATTCCAGACATCTGGAAGCTTCGGCCAGAGCCTGATCTTCTGTGAGTCCGTCAAATACCACTTCTGAGAAATTATCTTTTCTCTCTGCAGCGGTCAGCTGATCAGCCTTTTCTCTGCAGAGTCTCTCTCTGTCTTCAAAGGTCTTCTCTGTCACGTCTGTTCTTTCTACGAAGTAAGGTGCTTCATAGCTTACAGCCTCTCCGTTCAGATAGGAGTCGATGACGATAGCAGCCTTGTTTGCATCAGCGATCGCTTCTACAGCGATGGAGATCTTGTCGTTTCCGCAGTCGCCGCCGGCAAATACGCCAGGGATGCTTGTCATAAAGGTATCAGGATCGTAAGCGATGGCGTTCTTTCTGGTCTTATCCACATCGAACGGAGTCGCATCTACTGCCTGACCGATAGCCAGGATCATGGTGTCGACGTCCAGAGTTTCTGTCTTGCCTTCTACAGGTACCGGTCTTCTTCTTCCGGATGCATCAGGCTCACCCAGTTCCATAACCTGCAGAACAACCTGTTTTACATGTCCGTTCTCGTCCTTGACGATCTCCAGCGGATTTGTCAGGTTCTTGAAGATTACGCCTTCTTCTTCGGCTTCTTCGATCTCCAGTCTGTCAGCAGGCATTTCGTCCTTGGTTCTTCTGTAGATATTGTAGACTTCCTTTGCGCCCAGTCTTACGGCTGTTCTGCATGCGTCCATGGCAGTGTTTCCTCCGCCGACGATGGCAACCTTTTCGCCGAAGTCAATGTATTCGTTTCTTACGACCTTTCTCAGGAAGTCGATACCGCCGATCACGCCGTCAGCGTCCTCGCCCGGACATCCCACGCCTGTGGATACCCATGCGCCGATTCCCAGCAGAACAGCATCGAAGTCGTTCTGAACGGTCTCAAAGGACAGGTCCTCGCCGATCTTTGTATTCGGGATGATCTCAACGCCCATGGATGCGATGATATCGATTTCGTCGTCTAATACTTCCTTCGGAAGTCTGTATTCAGGAATGCCGTATCTCAGCATGCCGCCTAATTTCGGCATTGCGTCGAAGATGGTGACATCGTGTCCCTTCTGTCTGAGGAAATATGCTGCGGAAAGTCCCATCGGGCCGCCGCCGATGATGGCAACAGATTTGCCTGTCGGCTCAGCGATTTCCGGTACGAAGACTTCGTCTTCCATCATATCATAGTCAGCCGCAAATCTCTTCAGAGCAGCGATGCTGATCGGTTCGTCGACCAGGCCTCTTCTGCAGGCGTCCTCGCAAGGATGCGGGCAGACTCTTCCGATGGATGCCGGAAGCGGAATTCTGTCTTTGATCAGCTCATTGGCTGCGGCAAATTCGCCGTTGGCGATGAGGCCTACATAGCCCTGACAGTCTGTTCCAGCCGGACATGCCTTGGCGCAAGGAGCCTTGCAGTCGCCATTGTGGTTGGAAATCAGCAGTTCCAGATTAGTCTTTCTGGATTCCACAACTCTGTCCGTATTTGTCATGACAACCATGCCGTCTGAGATGGTGGTTGCGCATGCCTTGCAGAGTTTAGGGTTTCCTTCCACCTCTACCACGCAGAGTCCGCATGCGCCGTAGATTTCGGTTCTTTCGTCATAGCAAAGTGTCGGAATGAAGATATCATTCTCTCTGGCAACTTCTAAGATCGTCTGTCCAGGAAGGCCGAATACTTCTTTGCCGTCTATATTCATTCTGAATTTTTTCATCGTATTTCCTCCTCCCTATTTCTTCTCAATTGCGCCGAACTTGCAGTTTTCTTCGCACTTGCCGCACTTGATGCACTTATCCTGATCGATGACATGCTTACCCTTGACTTCGCCGGTGATGGCGCCTACAGGACATCTCTTCGCGCAGAGCGTACATCCCTTGCATGCATCTGTGATCTCAAAGCTGATCAGAGCCTTGCAGGATTTCGCAGTACACTTCTTATTGTAAATATGATCTTCATACTCGTTTCTGAAGTATCTGATGGTGGTCAGTACCGGGTTCGGTGCTGTCTGACCCAGACCGCACATAGCGCCGTCCTTGATCTTGGCTGCCAGTTCCTCCAGCAGCTCGATATCGCCGTCTCTGCCTTCGCCTCTGGTGATTCTCTCCAGGATCTCCAGCATTCTCTTGGTACCGATTCTGCAGTAGTTGCACTTGCCGCAGGATTCCTTCTTGGTGAAATCCAGGAAGTATCTGGCCATGTCAACCATACAGGTGTTCTCGTCCATGACGATCATACCGCCGGATCCGACGATAGCGCCGGTCTTGTTGATATCCTCATAGGTTACAGGTGTATCGATGAGGTCTGCCGGGATACATCCGCCGGAAGGGCCGCCCATCTGTACAGCCTTGAATTCCTTGTCCTGCTTGATTCCGCCGCCGATTCCAAAGATGACGTCTTTCAGTGGAAGTCCCATAGGAACCTCAACCAGACCGCCCTTCTTGATCTTTCCGGCCAGTGCGAACACCTTGGTGCCCTTTGACTGTTCTGTTCCCATAGCGCCGAATGCAGCACCGCCGTTGGCGATGATCCAAGGCACGTTGGCAAATGTTTCAACATTGTTGATGTTGGTCGGCTGCTGCCAGTATCCCTTTGCGGCAGGGAATGGCGGTTTCAGTCTCGGCATGCCCCTTTCGCCTTCCAGTGATGCGATCAGAGCGGTTTCCTCACCGCATACGAATGCGCCTGCGCCGGCCTTGATTCTGATATCAAAATCATAGCCGCTGCCGAAGATGTTCTTGCCCAGGAAGCCTTTTTCTCTTGCCTGCGCCATGGCGATCTCCAGTCTCTTGATTGCCAGAGGGTATTCTGCACGGCAGTAGATGACGCCTTCTGTAGCACCCATGGCAAATCCGCCGATGGTCATACCTTCGATGACTGCATGAGGGTCGCCTTCCAGGACAGATCTGTCCATGAATGCGCCCGGGTCTCCTTCGTCAGCATTACATACTATGTATTTGTTCTTTCCAGGGTTGCCCTTGGCTGCGTTCCATTTGAACCAGGTCGGGAAGCCTGCTCCGCCTCTTCCTCTCAGTCCGGAAACCTTGATCTCTTCGATAACCTCATCCTGCGTCATGGAGGTTACGACCTTCTTTGTTGCCTCGTAGCCGCCTACTGCAAGATATTCATCGATCTTCTCCGGATTGATCAGTCCGCAGTGTCTCAGAACGACTCTCTGCTGCTTCTCGATGAACTGCTTGTCTTCATCTGAAATGGCAAACTCTGCAACAGGAGTGCCGCCCTTCAGATGTTCTGTTACGATTCTCTCCACTCTGTCAGGCTGAACCTTGACATATCTGGTCATATCACCGTTATCCTCGTATACATCCACGATCGGTTCCAGATAGCAGGTACCTACACATCCTGTAAAGTCCAGGTCAGCATTGACACCATGCTTTGCCAGCTGTGCTTCGAATTCCGCCTGGGTTTTCTTGGCTCCGGTAGCGATACCGCAGCTTCCTTGTCCTATGATTACTTTCATTCTCTGCACCTCCTAAGCTCTTTCCCTGATCTCAGTTAGGATCTGTACGACTTTGTCCTTGGTCAGATTGCCGTAGGTCTCATCACCGTCGGCGCTCTGGATCATCATGACAGGTGCCAGTGAGCAGCAGCCCAGACAGGCGACGTTGTTCAGGGTGAACAGACCGTCTTCTGTCGTCTCTCCGTCCTGGATACCTAAGAATTCACAGACAGCTTCCTCGATCATCTCGGAGCCGTTTACATGACATGCGGTACCCTGGCACAGCATGATCAGATATTTGCCGATCGGCTGTAATCTGAACTGTGCATAGAATGTGGCCACACCGTAAATCTTAGCCGGTCTGATGCCTGTAGCTTCTGAGATGTGATTGATGGTGTCTATGGACAGATATCCATAGATTTCCTGAGCCTTCTGTAAAATTGTAATCAGGCTTCCAGGTACTTTTGCGTACTTGTCCAGAACGGGCTGCAGTTCCTTGAACTGGTCATTCTGGGTTCCGCATCCGCAGCAGCATTTTTCACTCATTGATGCTTCCTCCTAATTGATTGTATTTAACTCCATTTTTTCTCCGCATATCTGCAGAGGCAGACACGCGGAAAAGGTTCCTAACAAGAAACTATACAACACATTATACTTTTTTTTTCAGACAAAATCAACATTTCCGTTATTAATTAACTTTTTAACAAGTATTTTTAATACTTTTCTAACTATTCTTTTTTTTAATACTTGAAAATGTATTACAGATAATTCCTTTTTCGATGGTAAAAAAACGACAGTCCGGGTTTTCAGAACCGGGACTGCCGTCCGTGACACTTTCTCTATTGCTTCTGTTTTATGTATGTCTTCTATGCACCAGCCTGCTATACCAGTCCGATATACGGCGCCGCCGAGATGATGACAACAGCGGCCAGCAGGATCGGGATCAGATATCTCATGATCTGCTTTACATAGATATCGTACGGCACATTGACCATCTCGATGATTCCCATGACTGTCGAGCCCGGATAAAAACCGCTGATAAAGTTCAGCCCTACGGTGAAAGCCGAAATCAGCAGAACCTGGCCTCCCACAGCACCTGCATCCGACGCGGCGAAAAGCGCCATGGCAATGGCACCGAACAGCGGCATGGTGATGCCGGATACGCCGCTGGTTGTCTGCAGAAATATGCCTATCAGCATGTAGACCAGCACGCCTGCAACAGCAAAGAGCCAGATAGGAACATCGCTGATCAGATTCTGAATCCAGTAGATAAAGGTGATGCTCATACCGTATTCTCTGGAACCCATGATCAGGGCGATACCTCTTGCGGCGGCAAGTACGAATACCACGCCGGTCAGATCTGCCGCACCTTTAACGAACTGCTCCACGAAAACTCTCTCCGGCATTTTGTTGATGACGGCGATGACTATGGCGCCCAGTGTCCAGACAACTGAAAATTCGATGAAATACCACCATGCAAATTCCGTAAAGCTGTCCGCGCCCAGCAGATTGCCGATAAAAGTGCCCTGTATTTTATACTGCAGTCCATTGACATAGTCGAAAGCAGTGCCGTCTCCCACCGGAATGGAATCCCACGGTATATATCCCATAACACACATCACGATAACCAGGCCGAAGACCACCAGGGACCATTTCTGTCTACCTGTCATTTCCGGTGCTTTCTCTGTCTGGCCGTGCACCATGGTATTGATATCGGTGAGACCTGCGGTACAGGATCTGGAAGGATCAAATTTGACCTTGTTGGCATACCGGATGACAAAGAAGGCCGCCATGGCGTACATGACCGCAAAGAGTATGATTCTCAGAGCGATTCCCGAGCCCATAGACAGATCCGGATTTCCTATGGCCGCAACGGCCGCACCCACGGAATACGGGTTGACGATACTTGCCATATTGCCGATGGTCGCACTGAGTATGATGACCAGAATACCGGTCATCACGTCATAGCCGGCCGTGACAAACAGCGGTATGACGGCAATGGCATAGGCAGGAAGTTCCTCCCATGCTCCGTATACCGCTCCCATCAGCGCAAAGACCAGCATGAGAACGGCGATAAGCACGCTGCCCTGGAATCTGTTCAGCAGACGGCCTATTCCCGCATCCAGAGCTCCGGTATAAGCCAGCACAGCCAGCAGCCCGCCTGATACAAAGATGGAAAGAGCCACTTCCACGGCATCTGCAAAACCTCTGATCGGCGCCATGATGAAGTCCCACAGGCCGGCAGGATCTGTTCCCGCATTTTCGATGATATTTCCGTCGGCGTCGAAGGCGGCATTGTAGATGATTTCCTGACTCCCGTCCTCACCTGTGACAGAAACCGATGTCGGCACAAACCAGGTCAGGATCACGACGATCAGCAGGAACAGCATGACGATAGTCAGGGCTGTAGGCATTTTAAACTTTTTCACTTTCAAGAGAATCTCCTCCTCCCTTCATCCGCATCACACCGGAATCCCCGCACAGCCGGCCCCCGCCCGGCATATCAGAATACGGCTGATCAGCGGATCTGCAGTTCTCCTTCTTATATCCTTATATCTTTTTATATTACGACAGAACTTCAGCTGGCGAAAGTACCAAGAGCAAAATAAAACAGCACCCGGAATAGTCCAAAACAAATTCCGGGTGGTCCATCTCTCCTGATACTGCTTTCTCAGGGCTTATTTCTTTTTCACCGGCACGATGCCGATCTCCGCTGCAATGTTCATCACATCGTCTGATCTGCGGACCGTTCTGAACAGGTAGCGGCACTCCTGGTCCGCACCTTCTCTCGGCTCCAGCCTGTCTGACCGGAAGATGTCTATAGTCTCTCCCACGGGCGCCTCTTTGCTGTAGTGGATCCGGAGTGTTGACACCCTGTGAGTCCCCGCCTCCAGTTCCGGAATCAGGTCACACAGACAGTTCAGATAGTAGGTGTTGTTCATGTGGCCGTTGCTGTCCGCATCGCTGTACCCCACTCTGTGCTCGGATACACAGGTCATGGCCTCTGCTTCTGCATGAGGGATCTTGAATTTCCCAGGCGCAGCCTCCTTGTACGGGCCGAAGGTGTATCCTGTCATGTCGGCATCGTCCACCGTAAGGATCTTGCGGTCATCCAGGCTGACCAGAGACCACTGGGTGGAGATTTCCACCACAGGTTCCTCTCCTCTCCACATGCCGTATCCGCGGAGAAAAGTTGCCCTTCTGCTTTCGCATGGCCACGAGGATGAAGTCACCTCTTCGTCTTCGTAGATTTCGTCGAGAATATTCATATCCAGCCGGTTGAGCATGAATGCCTTTCCGGTCGCAAAGATTTCTTCGTAGGACATTCCTTCGGTACGCATCTGTCCGGATCCGGCATCCTGTGTGATCTGCAGGGCGCCGGACGGCTTCAGTATCTTGTTCCTGTCCACGTCATAGGTTCTGATTCTGTAATTCTGTCTGTACAATTCTTTTCCCCCTGTTCTGAAGACCGGGACATGCCCGGCTTCTTCTTCTGTAGTTTATACCCTGATTTTTACGATGCAATCAGGCGGAGTGAGCCGGATCTTCAGCCGGCTTTTCTACTTCTTTTTCCGGTTTCTCCTTTGGTCCGAAACTGATTTCTGTCACGAACAGCGCCGCGATCATCAGCACAGCGCCGAAATAGGATTTTGCGCTGAGGACCTCTCCCGCGAAGAAGAAGGCCACCACAGCCGCAAAGACCGGCTCCAGAGTAAAGATGATGCCCACATGGGCCGCAGTGGTATACTGCTGAGCTACAGCCTGCACGATGAAAGCCACCCCCGTGCAGAACAGAGACAGGAATATCACTGCTCCCCAGATGGAAGGTGTTGTCGGAAGATGCGGCGTCTCAAAGATGAAAGAAAGGATCAGCATATACACACCTGTCACACCCAGCTGGAAAACCCCCAGCTGGAAGGCGTCCACCTCTTCATGAGCGACGGCCCGTTCTGTCAGGATCAGATCCACCGCATAAGCGATGGCACCCATGAGGCATAGAAGGTCACCTTTCAGATTTCCCATATTGATGGAGAAGTCATCTTTCAGCGTCAGCAGCATGATGCCTATAAAGCTGAGAAGGATGGCAAACAGGATTTTTCTGCTCGACTTCTTCTTCAGGAAAATCATCTCCAGGATCGGCACGAAGATCACCGTCAGCGCACACAGAAAACCGGAATTGGAAAGGCTGGTGTACTTGACCCCGAAGGTGGCGCCCATATACACGAATACCAGAACACTGCCTATGAGCAGGCTGTACTTCAGAGTCTCCCTGTTCACACCTTTCAGACTCCGGAAGGACAGAACCGCCGCAGCTGCAAAGGCCCCGATAAAACGGTGGGCATTCAGTGTGAACGGTCCCATATCCTCCAGAGACACATCCATCAGATAATACGATACACCCCAGCACAGGGTGACCAGGATCAGCATCAGATCCGCCTTCAACTGTGTTTTCATAAACTGCTCTCACTCTCCCTCAAATAGAATTATATCCCTGCGATAAAAAGTTCCAGAGCCAGCTGGCTGTCCAGCAGGCCTGTCTTGATGTTTCTGTCCACCTCATAAATAGAGGAAAGTATCCGCTTCAGCTTGTCCACAGGATATCTGCTGGTATAGGGAAGCATTTTTTTAATACGGTACTCGCTTCCCCCCAGTCTCCTGTGCATGGCCGCCAGATCCGCTCCGTCCTCCCTCATCTGCTTCACGGAAAGCATCATCTCGAACTGGCTGACGATAGCGCCGATAATGGAAAAGGCGTCGCTGCCCGTATGGAGCATATTGTAAAGAATCTGAAAAGCCCGGTCTTTCTGGCCCGAACTGATGCCGTCCAGCATATCAAAGACGAAGGTCTCCAGATCTCCGCACACCGTCTGTGAAATATCCTCCTCCGTAATCTGAACGCCGTCACTGTGGGCAATGACTTTCTGAATGTCGTTCTCAAAGCTGAACAGCCTGTAGTCGCTGTCCCTGTTGAAATATCCTGTGGCGTCGATAAGCATGGAAAGGGCACGGGGTCCGATTTCGATGCCGGCGGCCCGGAAGCGCTTGCGCGCAAAGGATGTCAGCTCAGCTTTGTCAATTCTGTCAAAGTCGTAGCACTGTGCATGCTTTTTCAGTACAGAGGTCAGTGCAGCGGATGCCTTGATCTCCTCCGACGAGAAGATCAGAATCGTCCTGTCGTTGCTGTTCTTCACATACTCCGACAGAGCAGCTGTGTCTTCCTTACTGAACCCCTTGACACTGTCACTCATCAGCGGGCGGAAATCCCTGACCCAGACGATACGGCGCTGCGAAAACATGGAAAAAGTCTCGCAGGCCTCTATAATCTGACTGCAGGTCACCCTTTCCTCGTCCAGAATCACGTAATCCATGGAGACCGCCGCCGGATTGACATAGGTCTTCACCAGCGTCTCCACGGCCCATTTCACCAGATACTGCTCCACGCCGTAAAGGAGCAGCACCTTATCTACTCGATCACTCTTCAGGTTGTCCGTAAAAACCCTGAAGCTGTGTTTCGCGGGTTTTCTGTACATATTATAATCTCGCCTTTCTCAATGTGAAATCCCACTGCCCCGTCCAGGTCAGTCCTGAATACTATTATATCTTTTTTCTGCATTTTTTCAATGACCTTCTCCGAAGGATGCCCATAATTATTCTGTCCCACGCAGATCACCGCCGCTTTCGGAGACACCGCCTCCAGAAAAGCGTCTGTAGTGCTGTAGACGCTTCCGTGATGGGCCACCTTCAGGATATCGCAGTTCAGCACGTCCGTTCCGCTGTACTTTTCCAGGAGCATGGACTCTCCTTCCGCCGTGATGTCTCCTGTAACCAGCATGGTCAGACCCCGCCAGTGGACTTTGAATATGAGGCTGTTCAGATTCTCGTCCTCTGCAGCCGGATCCTGTTCCTCCGGCCAGAGGATCTCGATCCACTCGTCATCGCTGAATCTGTACTTCTGCCCTGCTCTTCCCTCTGTCACCAGCCTGTCCACTTCAAAGCAGGCATCCAGCTCCTCCAGTCCCAGAAAATGGTCGGTGTGCAGATGGGTTGCTGCAGCCATATCAATGCTTCCGACACCGTTTTTAAGCAGATACGGTTTCAGCACTTTTTCTCCTGTATTGAAGCGGACGGAGCCTCCTCCATCTATGAGCAGGTTCTGCCCCGTCCCGGTCTTCAGATGCACGCAGTCCCCCTGTCCAACGTCAACGAAAATCATCTCCGCTCTGTCAAAGGGACTGCTTCCTGCAAATGCCGCCGCAGTGCAAAGAGCCAGAATCAGCGCCAGGGCCGGAATCAGATGCCGCCAGTCCTTTCTCCCCGCGTAGATGCGGAAATACTCTGACACGGCGAAAAATCCGCCTGCGTAAACCGCTGCAATAATCCACAGCGGCGGAGATACCACATCAAAGGAGAGAAATCCATCGGCCTGAAAGAATCCGTTTACCGCAACAGCAAGCCGGGCCAGACCTCCCAGAAGTCCGGAAAGAAGCGGCAGCATGTGTCCTGTTGTCAGAAAACACACAAATCCCGCCATACCCGCCGGAACCAGCAGGGATATGAGAAAGACCACCGGTATGTTGCAAAGAAGTCCTGTCAGTGAGACATAATTGAATACATACGCCATGTACGGCATCAGTCCGATCTGCACTGCCAGCATTGCCGCAGGCCCTTTTCCTGTGAACCTCTCGAATACAGGTGTCAGGAAGGCCATGGACATGACGGCCAGAAAAGACATCTGAAAGGATGCGCCGAAGATCACAAAAGGATTCTGTACTATAAGCAGCAGCGCCGCCCCTGCCAGTGCCGTAAGCAGATCATACGGCCGATGGAGGATCTGTCCTGTCTGTGCGATCAGGATGAGCAGCACTGCCCGGGAAACGGACATGGACCAGCAGCAGGCCGTACCATAGATCATCAGAAACAGCAGAAACAAGATCCGCAGAACTGCGGAAGGAAACCGTTTCCAGAGCATCTGAAAGAGGCCGTACAGAATACCCACATGGAGACCGCTGACCGCCAGGACATGGGCCGTGCCGTTCTGGCGGAACGCCGTGTAGATGTCTTCCGGCAGTCCTCCTGTGTCGCCGAAGAGCACACCCCGCAGAAATCCCCTGATTTCTGCGCTGACCTGAAACTGCTCTATCATTTTTTCCCGGGCAGACAGAATAAAAGACGCCGCCCTGTACCTGACAGCCGGCCTGTCCGCTTCGACACAGAAGCTGCCTATGGACGCGGTATAGAAAATTCCCCGCGTGCGAAGATAGAGGCCATAGTCGAAGGTTCTCGGGTTGCCCGGTGCTTCCGGCACCTGAACCTGTGCGCGGAATGTGATTTTCCGCCCGAGAAGCCCCGGATAATCGGTCAGCTGTCCGTACCAGGTGCAGAGAAGCCTTTCTCCCTGAATGCTGCAGCAGATGCGGAACTCCTCCTCATTCTTTTTCTCCACGCCTGTGACCAGGCCGCAGAGCTCATTCTGACTTCCCGTGCAGGACGCCAGGACGCCGTTCTCTGCGCGCCACACCGTAAGGGACATCGTCAGACATCCTGCAAGAAAAGAAAAAAGCAGCAGCAGACAGAAGGATTTCGCTGACTGATGCTTTCTGATAAAAAAGATCATGCACACCGCGCAGGAGGCAGCGGTCAGGAGGCCGCCGGCGATACCGCAGAAATACACGATCACAATGGATGCAGCCATCGAAAGAACTGCACAGAATAGTTTTCGTCTCATGTTTTTTCTCTGAGACACTCAGCTTTTCTTACATAATATACCATTTTTCGTTTTGTGGCAAGATTTATGCCTGAAAAAATGTATATTTTTATAAGAAAATCAATAAAAAATGGAAATATCCTTTAACTTTCACGGTGAATTATGGTATACTAATAAGAGTTTTTATTGTAAAGAAAGGGATATAACATCATATGCGTAGCGATAAGTACAAGAAGAAATCAGAGAAGCAGCAGGATGTGGATTCTGCAGCTGTACAGAACGGCAGTACAGCTGTAAGAAAGAAGAAATACAGGCTCAACTGGAAGCGCTTTCTTCTGTTTCTCCTGGCTGTCTGTATCATCATCGGCATCGCCGTCTGTGCCTACGTGGGCATAGTCATCTCCAGAGCGCCGAAGATCGATACTGACGATATATACACGATTCTGGAGCAGAGCACTGTTGTCTATGATGACGAAGGGAATGAGATCGACACGGTATTCGCTGAGGCAAACCGCAGCAACGTGGAATACAAGGATCTTCCGGAGAATCTGGTCAATGCCTTCATCGCACTGGAGGACAAGACCTTCTGGGATCACCACGGATTCAACTTCATTCGTATCCTTGGCGCCATCAAAGAATCTATCTTCGGCGGCGGTCAGATCAGCGGCACAAGCACCATCACCCAGCAGCTTGCCCGCAACCTGTTCCTGAAGGACGAGATGTATGACAGAACCATGAACCGAAAGATCGTGGAGGCATATTATGCCGTTATTCTGGAGAAAAACCTGACCAAAGAGGAGATCATCACAGCCTATCTGAACACCATCTATCTGGGATATCAGAGCTATGGCGTGCAGGCAGCGGCCCAGTCCTATTTCTCCAAGGATGTCGGCGATCTTACGCTGGCAGAATGCGCCGCACTGGCGGCTATTCCGCAGGCTCCAACGGATTATCAGCTGGTGGAGCTGGTAAACAATGAGGATGTTTCCGAAAAGGATGAGAATATACTGAAGAGAACCTCCGGCGGCACCTACATAGCCAACGACCTCTCCAAAGAACGTCGCGAGCTGTGTCTGGATCTGATGCTGGAACAGGGCATGATCACGCAGGAGCAGCATGACAAGGCGGTCAGCCGCACGCTGAAGAAGATGCTCAATCCTTCCTTCAACATTTCGACTGCATCAGCCTCCTACTTCGAGGACTATATCATCGATCAGGTCATCGAGGACCTGATGGAGGAAAAGGGCTATGACTATGATACCGCATGGAACAAGGTATATCAGGGCGGTCTGAAGATTTATTCAACTATGGATTCCCAGGCGCAGGAGGTCATAGAGAAAGAATTCGAGGACGATTCCAACTTCCCTGGTGTCATCGTCAGCAAGGACGGGAACGGCAATATTCTGAACCAGTACGGTCAGGTCTCCCTCTATGACTACGATGACTACTTCGACAGCGAAGGCAATTTCACCTTCAAGAAGAGCGAGATCATCCTGAAGGATGACGGCAGCATGATCATCAAGGCAGGCAAGCGCCTGAACATCTACGATACAGAAGTCAACGGCGAAACCGATTACAGCATCGAGTTCAAGAACCTGTACACCCAGGAGAACGGAACCATCTATGCGATCTCCGGCGGATACATCAACATTCCGCAGCAGTACAAGACAAAGAACAAGAAAGGCAATATCGTCATCTCCGCCGACTTCTTCGAAAGTGAAGACTACAAGGACTTCTTCATCTTCAACGATGACGGAACCGTAACGGTTCCGCAGGGCTCCTATTCCCTGAACCAGAAGGTCATCCAGCCGCAGGCCGCCATGACCATCGTGGAGAACTCCACCGGCTATATCAAAGCCATGGTGGGCGGCAGAAAGACAACCGGCAGAAGGATATTCAACAGAGCCGTCAGCCCTCGCCAGCCGGGTTCCTCCATCAAGCCGCTGGGTGTCTACTCCGCAGCCATCGAGCAGAGTGCGGAAGAGGCTCAGAGCGGTAAGAAACACACCTTTATCGATTACAAGATCGACGAGCAGGGCGCGGATCTGTGGGGCAATTACCTGACACCGTCTTCCATCGTCATAGATGAGAAGACCACCATCAACGGAAAGGTATGGCCGCAGAATGCAGGCGGCGGCTACTCCGGTCCGCAGACCATGAGAAGCGCGCTGCAGCAGTCCATCAACACCTGTGCAGTGAAGATCTTCCTGCAGGTGGGCGCTGATTTCTCCGCTGACCTTGTTGAGAAGTTCGGTATCACCACACTGGATACCGAAGGCGACACCAATGACCTGAACCCTGCCGCACTGGCGCTGGGCGGTATGTCAAACGGCGTCACCACACTGGATATGGCCAGCGCATATACGGTCTTCCCGAACAACGGAACACGCAGGGAGACCACCAGCTACACCAAGGTTCTGGACAGCAAAGGCGAAGTCCTTCTGGACAAGAGCCAGACCAAGAGTCACGAAGTCCTTGATTCCGGCGTCGCCTGGATCATGACAGATATGCTGAAATCCGTTGTAACCAGCGGTCTCGGTTCACCGGCATCCATTTCCGGTGTACAGGCCGGCGGTAAAACCGGTACCACCGATGATCAGTACGATATCTGGTTCGACGGCTTCACTCCGTCCTACTCCGCATCCCTGTGGATCGGTAACGACCAGAACTTTGAGCTGACCAGCATGAGCAGCTACGCCGCAAGACTCTGGGGCAGAATCATGAACCAGATCGACGGAGCCAAACAGGGTTCCTACAAGAGCATGCCGTCCAACGTGACCCGCAGCGGAGGCGATTACTGCATCGTCGGCACAGGCGGCGGACACACGGATATCAAAAAGCTTGAAAAAGAAGTGACCATCTGTACTGAGACAGGATACCTTGCAACACCTGACTGCCCTTCCACCAAGACGAAGAAGTACTCAATCTACGGTGATGACAAGGATAAGATGCCGAAATACTACTGCAACAGGCACAATGCAGATCCTGAGCAGTATCCGATCGATCCGGACGAAAAGTACATCCCGTACGAACCGATCAAGCCGGAAGATCCGGAAGAGCCGGATATTCCAGACCCGGATAATCCTGATCCGGAACCGACCGATCCGGACGATCCTGCAGAACCGGATGCCGCATAAGATACCTATAAGACAAATAAAACCCCGAGAAAACGATTTTCTCGGGGTTTTCAGGCTTTCTTACATCAATCGCCTTATCTCATTATTTGACTGTAATCTTCTCAAGCTGCGGCATTGCATTGTCCAGATCCAGGAACATTCCGAGAACAGAGAAGATTTCTCCCGTGCTGCACTGAGCATAGAGTGCAAACTGTGTATCATTTATTTTCAGATACTGATACTCTGTTCCGTTGATGGTCTTCGTGGAAAGCTTGCTGTCAGCATATAGGGACTGATCGCTTTCTGCTGCTTCTTTCGGAGAATCAGCAAAAACCGTGGTGATTCTCAGATATCCGCCGTTGTCTGCATCCTGCTTGATCTGTGCCGAATCATCATCGGACTCTTCAATGTACCAGCCGTCAGCAATCTCTGCAGTTACATAAAGGATATCCAGGTTTCTTGCCTCTTTCTTTGCGGCTTCAGCCTCCTCTGCGGCCTTGGCGCCTTCTGTCTGGCGCCCTTCCACATCAAAGACGACCGTTCCGCCTGTCACATAGGATGTGTAGCCGTGGAATTCGATCTGAACCTGAGAATAATCCTCCAGTTCGAAGGAAAATACCAGATCCACGGAGTCTCCCGCCTCCACTGTCGAATTCCATGTTTCATAGAAACCTTCCTGTTCAGCGCCTGAATAAAGGGTATTGCCGTTCTGTGTAACCGTAGCAATCACATCATTATCCAGAACCTCTGCTTCTTCAGATGTGTTCTTGGCTGTGGCATATACCAGAAGATCATCCTTCTGCGCTGTCTCGTCGAAGACTACCTCGTCACCGGTCACAGTAATCTCCCAGTAATTTTCGCCCCGGGATCCGGTCAGCGTAACGGTCTGTTTCTCATAACCGCTGTCTCCGCCGCAGCCGGACAGGAACAGTGTCGTCACTGCCAGAAGGGCGATGAGCATTACCGATAAAAACTTTCTGCTATGTTTTCTCATTTTCTTTACCTCCGTAATTAGTGATCCAATACCTGGTAAAGATATTTTAACCCTTTTGTTTTTATCGCACATCACCCGAAAGAGTACTTTTTCAGAATCCCCGCACCACAAGACCACTCTCTCTGGCCATGACCGCCAGCTGTGTCCGTGTGGAGAATCCGGTCTTCTGAAACAGGCTCCTGATATGTTTTTTCACGGTATGTATGGATATGTGCAGCCGCTCGGCGATGGCCTCGTCAGTGTCTCCGCTGATCAGTTCTCTCAGGACCTCCAGTTCTCTCTCTGTAAATTCAGTGCTGTCAGCCAGCCCCAGCTTCAGAGAAGGTGCGGTATCCGGATACACTGATTCGCCGGCAATAGTCCGATCCATGATATCCAGAAGCAGTTCCTCAGAAGGGTCCTTGTACCAGAAGCTGTCCACTCCTCCGCTTCGCGCCCGTTCTATAAAATTGCAGTCGGGAAGGCTGGTCACGATGATGATTCTGATCTCAGGATAATTCTTCTTGATCTTTGACGCCGCCTCCAGGCCGCTGGCTGCAAGAGCAGTGCAGACATCCATCAGAATCAGATCCACAGGATTTGTCATGCAGTACAGTTCAGCCACCGAGGCGCTTTCGATACAGCAGATCGGATTGTATCTCCCGCTGTTTTTCAGGATGATCTCAAAGAGCTTTCTTGCCATAGGGTCATCTTCCACGATCATTACATTCTTCATCAGATTCCCGCCCTTTCTCTTGGAACGGCTACAGTCAGCCTGAACTCAGGACAATATTCCACAGTCATTCTTCCTCCATATTCTTCCACTCTCCGCCGAAGCCCCGAAAGACCGCTTCCTTCAGACAGCCTTTCTTTCGGCAGCCGGCCGTCATTGGTATATTCAGCCACATACCCGTATGCATCTTCTTTTATCCAGATACGAAGTTCCTCTGCGCCGGCATGGCGGACCGCATTGGTAAGAGCTTCTGCTCCGGCAGTGACCAGAAGCTCAGACATCTCTATATTCTCCGGAAGTTCTCCTGATACCGAGAGTTTCACCCCTGCCGCAGCAGAAGCGTTGACAAGATACTTCAGCATCTCCGTATTTCTCTCCGGTTCCGACTCACCCCTGAGTATGTCGATGGTCTTTCTCCACTTTTCGGTCAGTTCTCCTATATCTCCCTCTTCTGTACTCCGGGAGAGAAAATACTGGGTGGCGATGAGATTCTGTCCTATATCGTTATGTATACGTACCCTGGTCTCGAGTCTTTCTCTGGTTCTAGTCAGTGTATCCACTCTTCTGCAGTACTGTCGCAGTCTCAGATTCATGCTGTACAGCGCCCGGTTCTCTTCTTCCAGTCTGCAGGTCAGACGGTAAATTTCCGTAGTGTCAGATGCCGTTATCTGAATCACCCTGCTGCCGGACACATCTATCTCGCATCGTGAAAAACTCCAGACACTGCCGTCCGGCAGCAGTACCGCCGGATTTTCCGCCAGAACGATATGCTCTGCTCCCTCTCTGAGATTTCCCTCTGTGACAGCTTTCCAGAAACGGCCTTCATTCTGAATGCTTTCACCTGTCAGGATGCAGCTTAGACGGTCCATGCAGCCGTTGACAAGATAAGGCTGGCCGCCCTTCCTTGCAAAACAGAGGCCTGACGGCAGATGATCCGCACTTTCCCTGATGGAGGCCCGTGTGATGCGCACGTCTCTTTCCTTTTTTTCTCTCAGATGCAGCGCTGCCGAGGCAAAACCTGACAGTATGATGTACAGGATCAGCATAAACACACGTATCTGTCCGATATACCCGCTTTCTGCACTCAGAACACACACAGCGGCGGCAGACACTGCCGACATAGCCAGAACCAGAAACCCCCTCAGGCGCATGATCCCCGATGAGACTGTTACAGCAAAAGAATACGCCTGGAAGATGGTCAGCAGAAAAAGTGCTGTTAGAATTATACTTTTCACTGCTTCACGCCTCCTTCCTGTGAGCGAAGAACGACTCTGACATCGGTATCTGTCTTATGCACCTCGGCAGAGATTCCGCCGGCTTCCATATCTGCAGCAAGAGCGTCCACATCGCAGGAAAGGCACATCCTTGCGTAAATGCCGCCGTCCCGGATAAATAAATCACATAAAAACGCCGTCAGAGTCGGCAGTGCGGCTTCTATGATCTGCTCCACCAGGTCATAAAGAGCCACGGTCTGATCTGTGCCGACGGTTCCCTCGCAGCGGCAGAGCAGAGAACACATCACGCCGCAAAGGCGCAGATTGCTCACGGTCTCTGTCAGTGACAGTTCCAGTTCCTTCGCCTGAAGACGGCTGGAATCCTCTCCCAGAAGCACCAGATTACCTCTCCTTTTGATATAGGCGCCGATGACGCAGACCTCAGCAAGTTTTCTGCGCATGTCCTCCTCCCTGATATTGATTTCCAGCATCTCATCCATTTTCTTCAGGCTGTCTGCAACATCGCCCGTAATCTTCTCGTAGAGGCGCAGCTTTTCATCTGCACGGGCCTGACGCGCCTTCAGGTCCACCTCTGCCTTGAGGAGATCATTGTTCTCCGCCAGTGCTCTGCTTCCTTCGCGAAGCTGCTTCAGCAGCGTCTTTATTCCGGACACATCTTCCATCCAGAGGACATGTCCGCCCTGTACAGGAGCACTGCAGAGCCACTCTGTGCCCATATCCACCGGCTTCTTTTCCGCCATGCTCATGGTTTCACTGCTTATGATCCTTGCATTTCCCGATGAATAGATCACATGATAATCGTTGTCTGTGATCTGAACACCGATGGTCGAAGCCTCCAGCATCTCCTCGTAATACATATTGGATGGAATCAGTCCGATCCTGATGCACATTTCAAAGACGGCAATGACAGACAGGACTGTCATCGCGTACAGATTTTCCGGATGTGAAAATCCGTCCGGCACTGTCACCATGCAGGTGCTGCAGCACAGCGCGGCAAAAACCCCGATCAGAAAAGTGTATCTGCCACGGCCCCGTATGCCCAGTGTCCGGGTCCGACTCACTATCAGGATAAATAGAATTCCCGTTTCACACACGGTGTACCAGAATACAGCAGGATACAGCGGACCGGAAGAGACTCCATCGCTCCCTCCCGAAAGGGCGAATATCTGCTGATGCTCACTGCTGGTCAGCACTGCGGCAATCACTGCAAGCGGCAGAATAAAAGCAGCCCGTGCAAGGACAGAAAGCCGCCGGATCCGTTCCTTTCCGCAGCACACCACCGCTGCTGTACCCGCCGGGCAAACCAGCAGCACAGAGATGCAGCAGCAGTACAGACACAGCAGCTGTGCCTTTTCCAGACCGTTGAGGAAAAGTCCTCTGACAGTCGCCGCTGCAATCAGAAAAAACAGAAGCAGGGCAGCTGCCGAAAGGTCCCTGCGTGCAGGACCGCTGACGACTCTTCCTCTGACAGAAGAGCCCCATGCACAGACGAATCCCAGATAGATTCCGCTTCGAAGAAGAAAAAGTGACGGACAGAACATTTCCGGCACTCTGCCGGAATGGTATAAGATATTACATAATTCCGCAAGACAGATGAGCGCAGCAGCTGCTGCAGCGCTGCGGATTTCTCGTTTGTTAGGCCTTCTCATGAAAAGACTCCCGATTCCATTCTATTATCCCCTTTTGCAGGATCCCATATCAGGACATTATATACCCTAATGAAAGGAGCCCGGATCGCTCCGGGCCCTGAAAAAAAGGTTTTAGTGATATATGAGCTGTTTCTTGTGAACTGTTTTCACAGGAAACCGATATTAATATGTACCGTTCTTAACAGTGTAAGTCCTGTACTTGGTCGGGGAGCTTAATGCATAGCCGTATGAAGCGCTTGCACTGTAGGTCATTACTCTTACCTTGACCTTCTTGCCTGCATAACTCATACCGGAATCACTTCTCACATTTACAGTGAATACCTTTCCTGTACCCTTGGCAGTGTACTCTCCTCCTGAAGCCTGCACCATAAGTCCTTTGATATTAGATGCTTTCTTTGAAAGGGTTATAGTCAGCTTGTAGGTTGTCGTATATCTGTATTTCCATGAGCTGTAATCAAAGTATTTCTTGACCTTTACATTGGAAACCTTCACAGACTTGATGACAGGTTTGGTGGTCGGAGAAGTCTGAATTGTCTTCTTGGTAGGCTTACCCATCAGCATTTTCTGTTCTCCGTTTATTTCGTAATAGTTGACAGGATAAATTGAAAGATAATACTTTGTATTCGCCTTGTACCATGAATTGTTCTTCTTCAGAATTGACACAGCACCCGCCTCTGTCTCCGCATAGTATGAACCAAGGAACTTTGTTCTTGCTGAATCCTTATATACTGCAATCAGATATTCAGAACCGTTTATGCTTTTCCAGCCATATGCAGATATGGCAAGTCCTGTAGGATCAGTCTTCACTGAAATGTCACCTGACGGATATGATGCAGGAAGTATAAGCGGACAATTGTAAAGCTCCTCATATGATCCGTCTTTAAGAGTGATTTTCATCACATTCACATCCTGTCTCAAATCATCATACTCATATGTATAAGTGACTGAATTGGAATTGTAATCCTCCGTTTCATTACATACGCGAACTGACTCTATAGGTGAATTGTCACTCGTAATCTGGAATGTCACCTTAACTCCTGCAGTAGGGTTGCTTGAACGAGGTACCATAAATCCTTTGTCTGATGTTATTGTAACGTTACTGCTGCCAATCTGCACTGTCTGCGATTCCGCAGCAGATACTATCGCGGTTGCGCCGATAAGAACTGCAATTACCACCGACAGCATCAGAATAAGCTTAGTTGCTTTTTTCATTCCTGTTCTTCCTCCTTTTTAAATAATCACTAAAACACTCAATAATTAATGAACTGTTTCCTTCTGTCCCTTCCTACGCACGGAGAGACTTTTTCGCAGACCAGCTGCTGTAGTATCTGACGCCGCTGACGGTCTTGTATGCCCGGATCCTGACGTAGTACTTGTTTCCCTTCTTCAGGCTGCTGACGGTCACTTTGGCCGGATTGATCCGGAAGGTCTTTACCACCTGACCCTCGCATGCTCCGATGCCGGTGATTACGGCCCGGGCCGTTCCCACATACCTGTTGGCGGAAAAGGTCACTTCGTAGTCAGTTCCTTCCACCAGAGTCATATCGGGGCCTTCAACCGTCACAGCCGGTCTGATGCAGCTGCCCGTATATGCAAAGGAGGTGCCTGAAAGCGTCACATCCATGGAAGCGATGGACAGCTTCTCTTTCTGTTCCTCACTCCTGAGAGGGGGTGCGGCTTTACATTTCATATTATAGATAATTTTCTGAATCCGCACATCTATCAAACGGTCAGTTTTTTGCAGCTTTTTGAAAAATAAAAAGACCTGCAGGCAGAACAGCAGATCTTTTTTAAGAACGGGAGCCGGGCTTCCGCCGCAGTGCCGATGGATTCACTTTGTACATCACTCATAAGTGTATTTTTCTGAAAAAAAAGAGACAGCTGAAATATTTCTCAGCCATCTCAACATTTTTTACAGTACCGTTTTCATTGCATCTGACATATGGGACCGGCTCAGTATTCTGATGCTGATGCCGGGTAGTGAAAACAGGTGCTTTATCCTATGAGCGATTTAAAAACTCTGACGCGGCCCGCGATATCCTCTGCTCCGAACACTGCAGAGCCTGCCACCAGAATATCGCAGCCTGCTGCCGCGATCTCTCCGGCGTTATCCAGTGTCACGCCGCCGTCGATCTCGATATCATAATGATATCCCTTTTCCCTGCGCAGAGCATCCAGCATCCTGATCTTATCCAGCGCATACGGGATGAACTTCTGACCTCCGAAACCCGGATTAACCGACATGATCAGAACCAGATCCAGCTGATGAAGGACACATTCCAGGGCGGATACCGGCGTGGCCGGATTCAAAGCTGCGCCTGCCTTTGCACCGCAGGAACGGATCAGGGACAGGGTTCTGTCCAGATGCCTGCATGCCTCCTGATGGACGACGATGTATTCTGTCTTGTCCCCTGCGAAATCCGGTATGTATCTGTCCGGATCCTCAATCATCAGATGCACATCGTAAGGTGCCGTATCCAGCCGGTTCAGCGACTTCATCACAGGGGCGCCGAAACTGATGTTGGGCACGAAATGTCCGTCCATCACATCCACGTGAATATAGTCGCAGCCTGCCCGGCTGATCAGTTCTGTCTGTTCTCCAAGCCTTGAAAAATCGGCAGACAGAATCGATGGTGCTAATTTTCCCATGATCTCCTCCTCAGTATTTCTTTCTGTTTTTCAGCTCTTCCATATTGGCCTGATAAGATGCGTACCGGACAGGACTGATCTTCCCGTCCTCCAGAGCCGCTCTGACTGCACATCCCGGCTCTTTCAGGTGACGGCAGTTGTCGAAGCGGCACTGCCCTTTCAGTCTGGCGAACTCAGGATAGAAATCGGCCAGATTGTCCTCCTGCGCCTCCAGAATATCAAATGAGGTGAAGCCCGGCGTATCGAAGACCAGACCTCCTCCTTCTGTTTCAAAGATCTCCACATGTCTTGTGGTATGCCTTCCGCGGTCAGTCTTGCGGCTGATGACGCCGGTCTCCATGTTGGCATCAGGTATGATCCTGTTGGTGATGGTGGATTTTCCCACGCCGGAAGGCCCTGCAAAAGCGGTGCGCTTGCCTTTCATGTGTTCCAGAAGGCTGTCCATGCCTGTTCCGTCCTTCCCGCTTACAAATACCATAGGATAGAGGCCTTCATAGATATTCCTGATTTTCTCCAGCTCTCCGTCCCCGGCAAGATCACACTTGTTTACGCAGAGCACAGCTTCTATGCCGTGCTGTTCCGCCATGACCAGAAACTTGTCGATAATGCTGAAATTAGGTTTCGGCTTTGCCGCCGCCAGAACAACCACAAAGCAGTCCACATTGGCGATAGGCGGCCGTATAAAGGCGTTTTTCCGCTCTTCTATGCTGTTGATGACGCCGTCTCCGTCAGGCAGCACTTCCATATCGACATTGTCTCCCACCATCAGTGTGATTCTGTCTTTTTTGAATATGCCGCGTCCTCGTGTCTGATAGACGCCTTCGGCGGTCTTTACATAGTAAAAACCGCCGATTCCTTTTATAATAAGGCCTTTCATAGTCTTATTCTTCACTTCCCCCGCCTTCGGATGAGCCGCTGTCCGGATCTTCTGGCGATTCCGGATCAGGAGTCACCTGCGGTGATCCCATGCTGACTGTCAGCGTGACAGTGCTGCCTTTCTTGGCCTTCTCCCCGGCTGCCGGATACTGATCCATGACCAGATTCTTTCCATAGACATCACTTTCCTGATAGCTCGGCTTTCCGACAGTAAAGCCGGCTGCCTCCAGCTCTTCCCTGGCCTGATCGTAGGTCTTGCCCAGCAGGCTCGGAACGGAAATCTTGTCTGTACCTTTGCTGACAACCACATTTACTGCAGAACCCTGTTTTTCCTCGGCATTTCCTGTCGGATCCTGGCGGATGATCTCACCCTCGTCCTGATCGCTTTCTTCGTAGGAGACCTGTCCCAGCTCATACCCGGATGCCTTCAGAACCTGCTCTGCAGTCTCCACAGTCATACCGATCACAGACGGCACGGTGCCGGTCGGCTTTCCTGAGCTCAGATATACCGTGATTGTGTCGCCTTCCTTGACCTTTTCTCCTTCGCCCGGATCCTGTGACACGATTCTGTCCTCTTCAATGGTCTCGCTCGGAACCTTTTCCTCGGCGATCTCCATCTTCAGATTCTCTCTCTCCAGAACCTGTTCCGCCTTTTCCACTGTCATATCTTCCAGATCCGGCACTCTGACTCCGCCGCCCAGGATTCCGGCGGCAAAGAGGATGCCGATGACAGCTGCGGCTGCAGCGATGACGCCCAGGGCAATGAAAAGCGGTTTCCTGTTCTTTGCAGATTTGCCGCTGTCCTTTCCGGACTGCTTTTTCTGCTTTCTGGAATCGTAGTCTTCTTCTGTATCTTCAGAGGCGGCTTTCCGTCTGTTCATCTCCTGGAATTCCTCCACATCGGACGCTGCAAAGACGGAATTGCCGACCATCTTGGTCACAAACTCAATATTTTCCAGGTCCTCCAGGAGCTCATCCGCATTGCGGTACCGGTTGGACTGGAATTTATCGGTGGCTTTCATCACCAGTTTTTCCAGAGCCGGAGGTATTCCCGGCACCAGTTTTGACGGAGGTGTGATCTCATCGTTGATATGCATCAGGGCAACCTGAACAGGATTCTCCCCATCGAAAGGAACCTGCCCTGTAAGCATCTCATAGAGAACGATTCCCAGAGAATAGATATCGGAGCGCTCGTCGACATAAGCGCCTCTGGCCTGTTCCGGTGAAAAATAGTGAACGGAACCGATTATGCGGCTGGTTTCCGTCACAAGGGTGGAATCGCTGACAGCCTTTGCGATACCGAAATCGGTAAGCTTGGCCGTGCCGTCTCTGGTTATCATGATGTTGTGAGGCTTCACATCCCTGTGGATGATATTGTTCCTGTGAGCCAGACTCAGTGCAGAAGCCACCTGCCGGGTGATCTGTATAGCCCTTTTATAGTCGAAAGGCGCCTCCTCGCTGATAATATCGCTGAGCGGTCTTCCGTCAATCAGCTCCATTACAATAAAGTGTATATTGCCTTCCTTGCCTACATCATAGACGCTGACGATGTTGGGATGCTGCAGATTTGCAGCCGCCTGCGACTCTTTTTTGAAATTTTCCACAAACTGTGCATCTCTGGTGAATTCCGGTCTCAGGATTTTGATTGCAACATATCTGTTGAGCAGTCTGCATTTTGCCTTATAGACCACGGCCATGCCGCCTTCACCGATTTTTTCGATCAATTCATATCTGCCTGCAAGTAGTTTACTCATTTGACATCTTCCTCCGTTATTTTCAACACGACCATCGTGATATTGTCATTTCCGCCGTTGCTGTTGGCGGCTTCGACAAGGTCACTGCAGATATCGGTCATCGTTCTGTCTTCTTCCAGGGTGCGAATCAGCTCGCTGTCCTCCACTTCGCCGTAGAGACCGTCCGTACAGATCAGGATGATATCTCCCTGCTGTATCGGAACGTTGAAATAGTCTGCCTCAATGGTATGATCCGCACCGACTGCTCTGGTAATCATGTTCTTGTTTTCGTGATTTTCCGCTTCAGCCGGAGAGATCAGACCGGCCTTCAGCAGGGTGTTCACATAAGTATGATCTTCTGTTATCTGGGTAAGAATACCGTCCCTCAGGACATATGCCCGGCTGTCTCCCACATTTACGATGTTCAGAATGTCTCCCAGTACATAGGCTATGACCACCGTAGTCGCCATGCCTCTGTTCTGTTCAAAACGCTGTGACATCTCCAGAATCCTGAAATTGACATTCTTCAGACAGGCTTCAAAATATTCCCTGATCTCTTCAGGAGAAGACAGCCCGTCCATGGTATGGGTCTCTACATACCTGGCGATCTCGTTGACGCAGGTCCTGCTGGCGATCTCACCTGAGTTGTTTCCGCCCACGCCGTCAGCTACAATAAAGACCCTGTCCCGCTTCATGACAAAACATGCATCTTCGTTGTTGCTTCGCCTGCGTCCCTTGTCAGTTTTAAAGCCAACTTCCATTCATATCTCCTTTCAGCAGCCCTTTCTCTGCATGACGCAGATGAAAAAGCCGTCAGTTTCGCCCTCATCCGGCAGCAGCTGTCTGCTGTCAGACATCTCAAAATCGTCGTTTTCTTCCAGAAATCTTCTGACCACGTCTTCGTTCTCAGTCCTGTTGATCGTACAGGTGCTGTAAAGCAGCCTGCCGCCCGGTCTGACATAGCGGCTGCTGCAGCGGAGAATGGCAAGCTGTTTTTCTGCCAGCTCTCTTCCGTCATCTTCTGCCGCTCTGTATTTGATTTCCGGTTTTCTCCTGATGACGCCCAGACCGGAGCACGGTCCGTCCACCAGCACCCTGTCGGCAGACGCCTCCAGGTCTTCCCGAAAGACTGTGCCGTCGTTTGAGGAGACCTCGATGATGGACAGTCCCAGCCGCTGTGCTTCGCTTTTCATAAGCTCCAGCTTGTGGCTGTATATGTCAAAGGCTCTTATCAGCCCTTTGTTTTCCATGATTTCCGCCATAGCCAGGCTCTTTCCTCCCGGCGCCGCACAGATGTCCAGCACCGTTTCACCCGGCTTCGGATCCAGCATCTCAGCTGCAAGAGCAGAAGCCTGATCCTGCACAGAGAATTTTCCCTGTCTGTAACTGTCCGTATCCAGAAGTCCGCTGCCGCTGACAAACAGGATCCTGGAACTGAGTTTCCCTTCTGTCACCTGAAAGCCCAGGTTCTCCAGCTCATCCTCCAGTTCCTTCCGGGTTGTCTTTGTAAGATTGACACGGATGGAGAGAGGCGGCCTGCTGTTGGATGCCGCAAGAAGGGCTTCAGTCCGCTGCATTCCGTACTGCCCGATCCAGAGGCGGACGATCCATTCCGCGAAGGAATATTTCACAGAGAGATACCTGACCGGTTCTCTTCCGGCATCAGGAAGGCGGATCTGTTCTTTTTTCCTGCCGTATCCTCTCAGAACGCCGTTGACAAATCCTTCCCTGCCTCTGGCCTCTTTTTTTGCAAGACGGACAGTCTCGCTGACTGCCGCATATTCCGGCACAGAGTCCATGCAGATCATCTGATAAAGCCCCATGCGCAGCAGCGTCAGCACCCGGTCTCTGATTCCCTTCAGCCCTTTAGGTATCAGCGCCTCCAGGATATAGTCCAGATAGATCCGGTTTTCCAGAACCCCGTAGACCAGTTCCCTGACAAAGGCCGGATCCTCCGGCTTCTGCAGGCCGATCTGACGGTTCAGTTCCAGATTGGAGTAGGCCTGCTCCTTTTCTATTGCAAGAAGAACAGAATATGCTGTTTTCCTGTTTATATCCATATCGTATTCTCCGGTTTAGTCGTTTCTGCCTCTGATTGCCAGTATGCGCAGCAGATTGGCCACTGCCATGGCCAGCGCAGCCACATAAGTCATCGCCGCGGCCCGCAGAACTTTCCTGGATCCCCGAATATCCTCTCCGGCAACCAGACCCAGTTCCTCCATCTGGTCGATGGCTCTGCGGCTGGCGTTGAACTCTACAGGCAGAGTGATCAGATGGAATACGATAACGGCCACAAATGCCAGTGTTCCGATGTTGAACAGCAGGTTTCCGAAGAAGTTCATCTCGTAACTTCCTCCTGCCAGCAGCACGATACCGATGAGAATCATCGGCCAGCTGAGATTAGAAACCAGATTCACCAGCGGAACTATACCGTTTCTGATTTTCAGCGGTGCGTATCCCCCTGCATGCTGCACGGCATGACCCGCCTCGTGACAGGCAACGCTGACCGCTGCAACAGAGCTGACGCTGTAGACATCCTGAGACAGACTCATTGTCCTGTTTCTCGGATCGTAGTGGTCACTCAGGCTGCCCGGAATCTGCACGATCTGCACATCGGTAAGTCCGTTGTGATCCAGCATTCTTCTGGCCGCCTGCGCTCCTGTAAGTCCTTTTCTGTTTCTGATTCTGGAATAGCGGCTGAAATTCCGCTTCACAGATGCCTGTGCCAGCAGCGTGAAAATCATCGCCGGAATCAGTATGATGATACTCGTGTCATAATAAAACATTTTTATTTCCCCCTTAAGAATCAGTTTATCCTAAAATTTCTCCCTTTTCAATCCTGTTGCCCCGTAAAAAGTCCTTTACCGCAACTCTTTTTTTGCCCGGCATCTGAATCTGGACAGCGCGCAGAACCCCTCCGCCGCAGCAGATGTCGATTCCGTCATCGCTGACATTCAGAATCTGTCCCGGCACACATTCCTTCTGCCCGTCTTCTGCCCCGCAGCAGCTTCCCTGTCCGGAAGTGTCTTCCTTCAGAACCTGAGCCTGCCAGAGCTTCATGGTCTGCTCCCTGTACCGGCAGAAAGCTCCCGGCCATGGATCAAAGGCCCGGATCTGCCGCTCTATCTCACGGGGAGTCCTCAGGAAATCGATTTTTCCATCCTGTTTGGAAATCATTCCCGCATAGGTGGAAATGCTGTCATCCTGCTTTTCGGGCAGAATCTCTCCCCTTTCGATCCGGGGCAGTGTCTCCGACAGAAGCTCCGCACCCATGGCAGCCAGCCTGTCGTGAAGTTCTTCACAGTTCATGTCTCCTATTTTCACTGAGGCTTTTGACAGCATGTCTCCCGTGTCCAGCCCCTCTCCCATCTGCATGATGGTGACGCCGGTCTCTTCTTCACCCTGCAGAATGGCGTGCTGAATCGGCGAGGCTCCTCTGAGCTTGGGAAGCAGTGACGCATGGACATTGACGCAGCCGAACCGGGGCATTTCCAGAAGCTCTTTCTGAATGATCTGCCCGTAGGCCACTACGACGATGATATCCGGCCCGTATGCACGAATCTTCTCTATGGTCTGAGAGCTCTGTCTGATCTTCTCCGGCTGCAGCACCTCTATACCGTGACTGAGCGCAGCTTCCTTCACCGGTGTGAACTGTATCTTTTTTCCCCTGTTTCTGGCCTTATCCGGCTGTGTCACCACATAACCGGTCTCGTGTCCGTCTGCGATGATCCTTTCCAGAACCGGCACAGCGAAATCGGGAGTGCCCATGAATACAACTTTCATTATTCTTCTTCATCCTCCGGTTCTCTGATATTGACAGCCTTGTCGGTGTAGAGGATTCCGTCCAGATGGTCATACTCGTGACACATCACTCTGGCATCCCATCCTTCAAAGTCATAGGTCTGTTCATTTCCGTCCAGATCAAGGGCTCTGATTCTGATCTTGTCAGGACGGTCAACAGTACCTATGAGTCCGGGCACGCTGAGACAGCCTTCATCGCCGATCTGGCTTCCTTCCTGGCTGAGCATCTGCGGATTGATCATATAATAGACCCTGCCCGGTTCCGGCTCGGCCACAAACATGCGCCGCATGACACCTACCTGGGGACCGGCGATGCCGACGCCCATCTGATCCCGCATGGTCTCCAGCATGTCTTCCATGGTCATGCGTATACGGTCTGTGACTTCAGGCACCTCTCTGCATTTTTTTCTTAAGATCTCGTCGCCTTCTGTGACGACATTTCTGATTGCCATGAATTATCTCTCCTGTTCTAAAATGTACTGTACGGATTCACATCGATGGTCATATTGCAATGACTCTTTTCTTTTATCAGTATTCCGCCGAAACAGCGGATACAGTGTATGTATTTATTTCTGAGCCCTTTAGGGCACTTTATCAGAATGTAATAGCGGCTCGATTCCTTTCCCTTGAAATGGAAGGACAGTTTCGGAGAGAAGATGTGCTCTCCGTCCGGTTCCACCCTGCAGCGTATCAGATAATCTCTGCACCGCTCTGCGGCTGCATAGGCGGTTTCTTCCTGCTCACAGGTGAACTCCACCAGAATCAGATCTGAAAAAGGCGGGTATTCCATGAATCTGCGGACGGCAATCTCTTCTCTGAAGAAGGCCTGATAGTCATGGCGAGCCGCCGCCTGAAGCGCAAAGTTCTCAGGAGTGTAGGACTGTACGATGACTCTGCCTCTGCAGTCCCCTCTGCCAGCTCTTCCCGCCACCTGGGTCACAAGCTGGAAGGTTCGCTCCGCAGAACGGTAATCGGGTATATTGAGGCTGACATCTGCCGCGACAACACCCACCAGTCCGACATTTTTGAAATCCAGTCCCTTTGCGACCAGCTGGGTCCCGATGAGAATATCCGTCTTTCCTCTGGAGAAGCCGGTGATGATGCGTCCGATTTCTCTGCTGTTTTTCGCAGTGTCCAGATCCAGTCTTTCCACCGTTCTGTCCGGAAAAAGCTGTCTGGTGAACTCCTCCACCTTCTCTGTACCTGATCCGAAGTAACGGATATGGCGGCTTCCGCAGGCAGGACAGGTGTCCGGTATGGAAAAACGCTTTCCGCAGTAGTGGCATATGCCTGCATTTTCCGTCTTGTGATAGGTCAGCGAAATCCCGCATTCGGGGCATTTCATCACTTCCCCGCATTCTCTGCAGGAGACAAAGGTGGAATATCCCCGTCTGTTCAGAAACAGGATGATCTGCTGACGTCTTTCCAGAGTCGCCTCCATCTGGCGGTACAGCACATCGCTGAACACGGTCCGGTTGCCTTCTTTCAGTTCTTCTCTCATGTCGACCAGCTCCACCTCCGGCAGAGGCTGATCGTTATATCTGTTCTTCAGCTCGATAAGCCGGTAGATGCCTTCTTTCGCTCTCTGATAGGATACCACCGAAGGTGTCGCACTTCCCAGGAGCAGCACACCGTCATAATACATGAGCCGCTTCAGTGCGATATCCACCGTCTCGTATTTGGGCGTCATATCTGACTTGTATGTGGCCTCATGCTCCTCATCCATGATGATGATGCCGATGTTCTCCAGAGGCGCAAAGACGCCCAGCCTGGCCCCGATAACGATCCTTGCCTGGCCCCTGCGGATTCGCATCCACTCGTCCGTCCTCTCTCTGCGGGTCAGCTTGCTGTGGAGCACGGCGATATTCTCTTTGCCGAACCGGGCGATAAACCGGTCCGTGATCTGCCGGGTCAGGGCGATTTCCGGCACCAGCATGACTGCTGTCCTGCCCTTTTCCAGAACTCTGGCGATGGCCTGCATATAGACCTCGGTCTTGCCGCTTCCGGTGACGCCGTGGAGGAGAAAATTCTCCTGCCGTCCTTCCTCTATGGCTTTTCCGATGATTTCCAGAGCATTTTCCTGTTCTCCGGTCAGATGTTCGATATCCTGAGGTTCTCCGGCCGCATCTTTGTAAGGTTCTTTCTCCCTGCCTTCTCTGGCAGGCTTTCCTCCGGGGAGAAAGCATCTGACTGCATCCAGATATTTGATGCCGTATCGCTGGCGCATCCAGATGCAGGTATCTATGATCTCCGGTGTCAGGGATATGTCGGGATCCACGGACTCGACGGTCTTTATGACGGACAGGTCGCACTCCGGGACCACATCTGTCTCGAAGACATATCCCGTTTTCGGTTTTTTTCCTCTGTTAAAAGAAACCCGGACCAGGGCGCCCTTTTCCACGGGCACCCCGGTTCCATAGGTATAGTATGTATCTGTATATCTGCTGTTATTATCGATTACCAGATTAATATAATTCATTTTGTCTTACAGTAAAAAGATGTTGCTCCTGCGGCACTCTTCCATCATCGCCTCCGGCCATACGGAGACCTGAACTTCACCGATATGGGCTTTTCTCAGGAAGAACATGCAGAGTCTGCTCTGTCCGATTCCGCCGCCGATGGAGTACGGAAGCTCGTCGTTGAGAATCGCCTGGTGGAATGCTCTTTCTCTTCTGTCGTCTGCACCTGCCAGGGTCAGCTGTCTGTCCATGGCCTCTGCATCCACACGGATACCCATGGAGGAGATTTCAAAGGCTCTGTCCAGCACATCGTTCCACAGGATGATGTCGCCGTTGAGTTCCCAGTCATCGTAGTCAGGAGAGCGGCCGTCGTGTTTTTCACCGGATTTCAGCGCTCCACCGATCTTCTCGATGAAAACAGCTCCGTGAGCCTTGCAGATCAGATCCTCTCTTTCTTTCGGGGTCTTGTTCGGATACAGATCCTCCAGTTCCTGTGTCGTGATGAAATAGATCTCGTTAGGAATCTCTGTCTGCAGGTCTCTGTATAATCTGTTTACATAGTCCCCCAGATTCTTCAGTGCGTTGTATATGGTGATGACAGTCTCGTGAAGATATTCCTGCGAACGCTGTTCTCTGGTTATGACTTTCTCCCAGTCCCACTGATCCACATATGCGGAGTGCAGATTATCCAGCTCTTCATCTCTTCTGATGGCGTTCATATCTGTATAGATGCCGTGACCCGGTTTGATGCCGTATCTGCCCAGAGCCATTCTCTTCCATTTTGCCAGGGACTGTACGACTTCGACTTCCTTTTCGTCGATGTCCTTCAGGGTGAAGGAGACTCTTCTCTCCACGCCGTTCAGGTTGTCATTGAGTCCTGTTTCCGGCGCCACGAACAGCGGTGCGGAAACTCTGCGCAGATTCAGACCGTATGCCAGTTCCTGCTGGAAGTAGTCCTTTATCTTCTTGATGGCTCTCTGGGTTTCCAGAGGGCTTATAACCGGTGAATAGTCTTTAGGTGTAATCAGTTCTGCCATTGTTTTTTCTCCTTGTTTTATGATATTTGTTTTTTTTCAGTTTTATCCTTGGCTTCTATCGTTTCGAAAATTCGCATCCGCAGTAATTCTGTCTGTACAGGCCGTACTCTCTGGACAGCTGGATGCTTCTCTGAAAACCTGCTTTTTTCTTGAAGTCCATGTCCAGGAATTCGATGCCGTTTTCTTCTGCCGCGGCTTTGCCGATAGAAGCGATCAGCGGGTAGTTCTTGTGCGGACTCACCGTCAGAGTGGTGGTGAAAAGCCCGTATCCCATCGCCTTCGCTGCAGCTGCTGTTCTTCCCAGACGCTGACGGAAGCAGATGGTGCAGCGGGCGCCGCCCTCAGGTTCGTTACTGAAGCCGGATACTGCTTCAAAGTAAGCTTCCGGCTCATATTCCCCCTCGATAAAATGAATCTTGTTTCTGCCTGCCTGACGCTGATTGAATTTTTCTATAAAAGAAATCTGCGCCGCTCTGCGTTTCTCGTACTCATCCGCGTCAGTGATGCAAGGATTATAGAAAAATACGGTGATATCGTAGTCCGGTGCCAGACGCTCTATGACGGCGGTGCTGCACGGTCCGCAGCAGCTGTGGAGCAGAAGGGCCGGTTTCATGACCGCTTCGCCGGTTCCCAGCTGTGTACAGCTGTGCTGAGCAGGTTCATAGCCGCAGCTGCATCCGCACGGTGTTACAGATTTCTCTGCCATATTTTCTTCCTCCTCTTTGTAATTTTTTCTTCACAAACCTAACGGTTTATTATATCATAGATTACAGCTAAATGAAAGAGGTTTACCATGAAATCCGAGATGAAATCCAAGATGAACAGCAGCTGCCCCTTTGATACCAGCGAGGGCACCATGCCGGTCAGGACCATCAGTTCCTGGCTGAAATCCTACTTCGGCTGCAAGACGGTCAAGCTTTCCATAGACGGCGGTTTCACCTGCCCTAACAGGGACGGCACCTGCGGAACGGGGGGCTGTATCTTCTGCTCCGAAGGAGGCGGCGGCGACTTTGCCTCGACGATCGAGGAGCAGATCGAACTCCTTTCTGCAAAGTGGCCCAGGGCAAAATATCTGGCATATTTCCAGAATCACACCAATACCTATGCTCCTGTAGAGGAGCTCCGCAAGAAATACGAGGCGGCTCTGAATCACCCTCTCATCGAAGGGATCGCCATCGCCACACGCCCCGACTGTCTGGGAGAGGATGTTCTGGATCTTCTCTCTGAAATCAATGAGAAACACTTTCTCTGGGTGGAGCTGGGGCTTCAGACCATACACCAGAAGACAGCAGATTTCATCGGCCGCGGATATGAGCTTTCCGTATTTGATTCAGCCATCCGGGCTCTGACAGACCGGGGCATCCGGGTGGTCGTCCACCTGATTCTGGGACTGCCGGGTGAAAGCCGCCAGGATATGATCGATTCGGTCCGGTATGTATGCGGCAGCGGCGCCTGGGGCATCAAGCTTCACATGCTGAACGTGGTCAGAGGTTCACGGATGGCAGCAGATTACAGCAGCTACAATTCTTTCAGTTCCATCGAGGAATATGTGGATCTGATCTGCGATCTTCTGGAGATCATCCCTCAGGATATCGTCATCCACCGGCTCACCGGAGATGCTCCGCGCAAAATACTCATAACCCCTGCCTGGAGCTATAAAAAACGCACAATCCTCAACGGAATCCAGGCCGAGCTGCGCCGCAGAGGCAGCTGGCAGGGCTGCAGAGCATGAGATTTGACACATACAGAAATCCGCCCTCTAAAGGACGGATTTCTGCTCATTTTATTTTTTTATATAAGCTTCAGACCGGCTTGCGGTCTGTCCCTGCTTTTCCCTGCGGGCGCGGATCACAGCCTGTGCCGCTGCGATTCTCGCAATCGGAACGCGGTACGGAGAACAGGATACATAGTCCAGCCCGATTTCATCGCAGAAGGCGATAGTGGCAGGATCGCCGCCGTGTTCTCCGCAGATGCCCAGTTTGATGTCCGGACGGGTCTGTTTTCCCAGCTGGGCCGCCATCTTCACCAGTTTTCCTACACCTTTCTGATCCAGGGTCTGGAACGGATCTTCAGGCAGAATGCCTTTCTCTTCGTATTCTCTGATCAGGCTGCCTGTATCGTCTCTGGAGAAGCCGTAGGTCATCTGGGTCAGATCATTGGTGCCGAAGGAGAAGAATTCCGCTTCTTCTGCGATTTCGTCTGCAGTCAGGGCAGCCCGCGGCACTTCGATCATGGTTCCGATCCGGTATTCTGCCTCTGTGCCATGCTCAGCGGTGCAGGACTGCGCCGTGCGGACCACGGTCTCTTTGACATTTGCGATTTCCTCTCTGGTTCCGACGAGAGGTATCATGATTTCCGGTGTGATATCTATACCCTTTTCGGCTGACACTTCGATAGCTGCTTCCATGATGGCTCTGGTCTGCATCTGCGCAATCTCAGGATAGGTAACAGCCAGTCTGCAGCCGCGATGTCCCAGCATCGGATTGAACTCATGAAGCTCTTCGGCCGCCTGAGCCAGCTTCTCATACGGAATGCCTGTCTGCTCTGCCAGTTCTCTTGTATCTTCCTCCGTCTGCGGAAGGAATTCATGAAGGGGCGGATCCAGGAGACGGATCGTGACCGGTCTGTCTTCCATCACATCGTAGATTCCCTTGAAATCTGTCTTCTGATACGGAAGGAGTTTCTCCAGAGCGGTTCTCCTCTCTTCTTCCGTTTCCGCAAGGATCATCTGGCGGATAGCCGGAATCCTCTCTTCTTCAAAGAACATGTGCTCCGTTCTGCAAAGTCCGATTCCCTCTGCACCGAACTTCAGCGCCTGTGCGGCATCTTTCGGATTATCTGCATTGGTTCTCACCTTCAGCCTGCGGATCTCATCGGCCCATTTCATGATCACTGCAAAATCTCCTGAGAGCTCAGGCTGTACCGTCCTGATCTCCCCTCTGTATACACAGCCTGTGGATCCATTAAGGGATATCCGGTCTCCTTCTTTAAAAACTTCTTTTCCTATGGTCAGAAGCTTCTTTTCCTCGTCAACCTGTATTTCGGAGCAGCCTGCCACACAGCATTTTCCCATGCCTCTTGCAACAACTGCGGCATGGCTGGTCATACCCCCTCTGGCTGTCATGATGCCTTCTGCCGCCACCATTCCGGCAAGATCCTCCGGTGAGGTCTCCTGCCTTACAAGGACAGCTTTTTCACCGGAGACAGCTGCCGCTTCCACATCGGCTGCAGAAAAATATATTTTTCCTGCAGCCGCTCCCGGAGATGCCGGCAGCCCTTTCGTAAGAACTTCAGCGGCTTTTTCCGCATCCGGATCAAAGGCCGGATGCAGCAGCTGGTCGATCTGTGCGGGCTCTATGCGCTCCAGAGCTGTCTCTCTGGAGATCAGACCCTCCTGCACCATCTCCACAGCCGTTCTGACTGCAGAAACCGCTGTTCTCTTTGCTGCTCTGGTCTGCAGCATGAACAGTTTTCCTCTCTCCACCGTAAATTCCATGTCCTGCATGTCTTTATAGCGGGTTTCCAGTATATCTGCAATGCGGGCAAATTCCCTGTATACTTCCGGGAAAGCCTCTTCCATCTCTGCGATCGGCTTCGGCGTGCGGATCCCTGCCACCACATCCTCACCCTGAGCATTGATCAGAAATTCTCCGTACAGTCTGTTCTCGCCGGTTGCAGGATTTCTCGTAAAGGCAACGCCTGTCCCGGATGTGTCTCCCATGTTTCCGAACACCATGGACTGGATATTGACTGCAGTACCCAGCTTGTCGGATATCCGGTTCAGCTTTCTGTAAAGGATTGCTCTGTCGTTGTTCCAGGACCGGAATACGGCTTTGACCGCCTCCATCAGCTGAATATGAGGATCCTGAGGAAAGTCTCTTCCTGCGGCTTCCCTGACCAGATCCTTGTATCCGGCGATGATCTCTTTCAGATCCTCTGTGGTCAGATCCACATCGAAGGCTGCACCTGCGCTTTCTTTCCTTCCGTCGAAGATGGCATCAAAGCGGCTCTTCGGTATTTCCAGCACCACGTCGCCGAACATCTGAATAAAGCGGCGGTAGCTGTCGTAGGCGAACCGGTCGTTTTCTGTAAGCCTGGCCAGTGCTTTTACGGTATCGTCGTTGAGCCCCAGATTGAGGATCGTGTCCATCATTCCCGGCATGGAAAAAACTGATCCTGACCGCACAGAAACAAGAAGCGGATTCTCCGTATCCCCGAATATCTTGCCTGTGGTCTGTTCCAGTTCTTCCAGATGTGCATAGATTTCCTCTATGATATCCTCGCCGATATTTCCGCCTTCCTCGTAGTATCTTGTACAGGCTTCTGTTGTCACTGTAAAGCCGAAAGGAACCGGCAGTCCGATTCTGGTCATCTCAGCCAGATTGGCGCCTTTACCGCCCAGAAGGCTTCTCATGTCCTTTGTGCCTTCGCTGAACGAATAAACATACTTTTTCATTTTTTCCTTCCTTTCCAGCGTACTGTGCTCCGAATCTCCCGACGCTTTTTCTGAATTTTTTTATATTTTACCCGCAGAGGTGCGAAAAAACAATCAGATGCGGGAAACTCTTTGGAAATGAAAGAAAAACGATGGCGGACTTAAAAAATAAAAGTTGAGCCCGAAAAGACTCAACTTTTTAAAGCATGTCCGGCTGCCGTCTGCGGTGCCGATCCTGTCAGTTCCAGAGTGCATCCGCCGCATTGGACCACTGGGTGTAATAAGGCATACCTTCCAGATAGCGCACACCTCTCACCTTATAATAATATCTGGTCCCCTTCTTCAGATTTGCACTGTTTTTTACAGTGAGGGTGGTACCGTACTTTGTCGTATAGATCGGCGTATCGCCATAGCCCGACGTCTTTCTGACTGAACGGTATACCTCATAGTGATCAACCCTGAAGCCTTTGGATTTTTCCCAGGAAATACGGATTCCTTTTCCGTCCGGCGCTGCGGAAGCGGTAACCGTGGTGGCCTCCACACCCTTTGCGATTCTTTCATCGTAAGGATTGTACTCTATAGAAACAGTATCGGACCACTGGCTGTAGTACTTTACGCCGTCAAAGACGCGGACACCGCGGACCTTGTAATAATAGACGGTGTTTCTTACAAGATCTTTCGTATTCTTATAGCTGGTCGTTGTACCGTATTTCGTCGTGAAGAACGGCACATCGCCGAAATTCTCCTGATCTGTGCTGCGGTATATCTCGTAGCAATCCATTCTGAAGCCTTTGCTCTTCTCCCATCCGGTCTGAACAAATCCGACTCCCTGAGATACCGGCTGCATGGTAAGGACAGTGTTCTCCACACCCTGGATCAGCCGCATCTGCTCAGGATTATATGTGACCTGAACCACATTGGACCACCTGGTGTAATATGTTTTGCCGTCGATGACGCGGACGCCGCGGACTCTGTAGTAATAGACGGTGCCCTCCTGCAGATCCTTTGTATTCTTGTATGTCGTTGTCGTGCCGTAAGAAGTGGAGTACATCGGTTTCGACGAAAAGCTGTCCGGCGACAGGGACCGGAAAATCTGATAGCGGTCCACCTTGAAGCCTTTGGACTTCTCCCATGCCAGGCGCACATAACCGCTTCCCTGCTCCTGAGGATTCAGCGTGATGGTTGTATTCTCCACGCCGTCTATGATTCTTGTATTGTCAGAAGACTGCTGGCTGCTGTCCCGCGTGACCTTGATATAATAATATCTGGTGCTGAAACCGGATGACGATGTACACTTGATCGTGATTTTGTTCTCACCGTCTTTCAGACTGTTTCCGCTGACTGTAACATTACAGCCGGAGTCGTTCTTTTCCGTCTTTATATCCAGCTTGTCAGCAGCTACTGTGCCGCTGACAGTATAAGTGGAGGTGAACCGGCTGAAGGAAGGGCTGAAACCCAGATTTTTACCATCAGCAGTAAGAGTGATGTTATCAAGATAAGAGTTGTTGTTCCCTTCCGCGAGAGGACTTGGGGCCGCTTCTGACGGCATATCTTTATACACAGGAATCTCAAAGGTGAAAGCTTTGTCCAGGACGCCGTAGTCCTTATAATTGGTGTACATGATTGAAGCCTGAGTGGCCGCATGGAAAATGCTGGTCGCATACTGATGCGTGCCTATGGATGAGATACCGTTGAGTACGTTGAAACGTTCATAATACAATGCGTACTGGCTGTTGGCGATGAAGTTGTCTGCAATGTAAATCGCCCCGCCCTTCACAGCCTTTTCCAGACTGTTCCACGGGCGAAGATAGGAAGTGGCGCTCTGACTGCTGCCTCCTGCCGCGAAGACAAGACCTTTCGTCGCCGCACTGCCGTCTGCACTGTCCACGGCTCCGATATTGTATGTATTATATACGCCGCTGTATGTCTTTCCTCCGTAGGTGAACTCATGTCCATCCACCATGAAGCTGCCCGTTCCCAGCTCAATTCTCGTTCTGACTGCCAGATATACCGGACTGATGCTGTAGGAACTGCCGTTATAGGTCTGCTGCGCGGCTTTCATATAATAGGAAGATGCCGATGAAGGAAGAGCAGTCGGTTTCAGAATTGCTTTGACGATATCCTCTGTCTGATAAGATGCATCGTAGTAAAAAGGCTCAAACATGAAAATCCCTGTGTCGGTGAGCCAGTTCCTCGGATCCATGTAAAAGGCCACAGCCTGTCTGGAGGCAGCGAACCATGTGGAACCGTCCTTCGGAATGTAGGTTCCCGTCTCGAAATTATAGGTGCCTTCCTGGACAGCTCTGTAGGATTCCTTGAAGGAACTGCTGACAAGGTTGGCGCTGACATTGCTGCACTGGGCGTCCAGAGCCTCTTTCCATGTAAAGTCAAGCTGCTTCGCTCTGAAATTCCAGGAAGGATGCTCCGCATGAAGCTTACGAAGCAGCACCTTATAGCTTTCGGGGAACCCCTCCGAGGTCAGCTGGGCCTCGAAACTGCTGTCTGCAGCACAGGCCGTCTGCATGTCAGCGGACAGAATGCATCCTGCTGTCATAACGATAAAAAGCATCAGAACCAGCGCTCTTGTCATTCTCTTCTTAACCATGATCTGCTCCTTTTCCTGCTACTGTTTCGAATCTTTTCTATGATCCAGGTCTTTGCCGATTTCCGGGCCGATGCGGCCGTCGTTGTAATGTTTCCGGCAGAGGGATACATACATGTCATTGCCGCCGATAACGACCTGTTTGCCCTGACGGATGATTTTTCCGTCAGATACTCTGGCAACCATGGTGGCTTTGCGCCCGCACCAGCAGATGGTCTTGATCTCTTCAATCTTGTCAGCATAGATCAGCATGTAATATGAGCCCTCAAAAAGCTCATTTCTGAAATCGTTCTTCAGACCATAGGCAAGAACGGGAACCTCCAGGCTGTCCACGATCTCTACAAGTTCCTGGACATGATGCTTTTTCAGGAACTGGCATTCGTCGATGAGAACGCAGTCTATCTTTCTTTTCTCGTTTTCACGCATGAAGAGCTCCATGATGTTGGTATCATCATTTACGCTGAGTGCATCCCGCTGAAGTCCGATCCTCGAGGTGATGATCCCGCTTCCGTACCGGTTGTCTATAGATGGAACAAGGGCGAGCACATGTTTGCCCCGTTCCTCGTAGTTATACGCCACCTTGATCAGTTCAATGGATTTGCCGGCGTTCATCGTTGAATATCTGTAATACAGCTGTGCCATGTTATCCTCCTATATGTCGTTCTGGTTTTTATTTTAAACCTCACATGAATTATTTTACTGGAAAATGCGTTCAAGTGCAACAGGTTCCGCATCGGGACGAAAAAAAACAACCCTTCGGACCTGAGGTCTGCGAAAGGCTGCCTGAATGAATGGTGCCCAGACTCGGAATTGAACCAAGGACACGGGGATTTTCAGTCCCCTGC
>JBJESV010000026.1:0-16666 GCA_051882975.1 Emergencia sp. | reverse complement strand
ATGCTTCGGCATCCCTTTTGTAATGCTCCCGATGCCCCTGTTTCCGGCGTGCGCCTTCTGCGGGTGCATTACAAAAATGTAAGGGCCGAAAATCTTAATTTTCCTTCAGAACTATCGACAAGAAGCGACAGTATATAGTAAAATAAAACAGCTTTCTGTGCTGCGTCACGGGAAGGAATTAAGGAATTTAAGAGAGGAACCGTACACCGATGAGAAGTGATAAACATAGACAGAAAGAAAAGAACGCATTCAAAACCTTCACCCGTTTCTGGGCAGTGCTGTATTTCCTTGCTTCGGCCGCCTTTCTGGGCGTGCTGATCTACATGGACCTGCTGCCGGTCAGATACCTGTGCATAGCTGCGGGAGTGATTGCCCTGCTGCTGCTGCTGTTTTTTCCTGCGCTGTATTCCAGGAGATTCAGAAAATCCAGGAAGATTCTGTGCCTGATTCTGTCCTTTGCAGTCATGACTCTTTACGGAGTCGGCATTGCGTACATGTCGGGGACCATGGACTTTTTCACAAAGATCACGGAAGGCTCAGGCGTGGAGACGGAAGAGTTCGATGTGGTGGTCAGGAAGGACAGCGCCTATGAGGACGAGACAGCACTGAAAGGCCAGAAGGTCCAGACGCCGCTGAACAACGACCTCAGCTATTCCGAGGCCAGAAACAGGCTGAAGGAGGAGCTGGGTGTGGAATACGAGGTGATAGAGAATCTGTCAGAGCTGGCGGACAATCTGACCGGAGGAGCGGCAGACAGCATCTTTGTCAGCGCGGCCAGCTACACGACGATGTGTGACGAGCATGCCGGCTTCGAGGAGGATACCCGGATCCTGTACAAGATCAGAATCGAGAAACCTTCGGAGGATATCGCGAAAAAGGTGGACGTCACATCAGAACCGTTCAACATATATATCAGCGGACTGGATACGGAAGGCACCATCGACATCGTTTCCCGCTCCGATGTGAACATGATCGTCACTGTGAATCCGCAGACTCATAACATTCTGCTGACATCTCTCCCGAGAGACGCCTATATCAGTCTGGTGTCCAGAGGCGGAGCAGGAGACAAGCTGACCCACACAGGGCTGTACGGAATAAGCGAAACCGTGGCGGCCGCAGAGAACCTGATGGGCATCGATATCAACTACTACGCCAAGGTCAACTATACCACGGTGACAGATCTGGTGGATGCCATAGGGGGCATAGACATCGTATCGGATTATACTTTTGTGACCCACGGAATGGGGGTCTACTACGAGTTTTATGAAGGCGAGAATCATCTGGACGGAGCAAGGGCGCTTGCCTTTGCGAGAGAACGAAAATCTTTCTCAGACGGAGATTTCCAGAGAAACCGCAACCAGCAGATCGTCCTGGAGGGAATACTTAAAAAGGCCATGTCCAGCACCACGATTCTGACAAAGTACACGACCATTCTCAATGCCGTGGAGGACAGTGTCGAGCTGAACATGTCCCGGAGCGACATCCAGAAGCTGATTAAAATGCAGCTGGACGGTATGCCGTCGTGGAACATAGAAAAACAGAGTGTCACGGGAACTGCAGACAGCGACCTGTGCTACTCCACCGGTGATTATTACGTGTCTGTGGTGACTGTGGATCCGGCATCCGTCATGGAGGCTCTGGACAGAATCGTCGCGGTAATGGAGGGAAAGAACGAATAAGAACAAAAATCCGGCTATTTTCCAAAAAAATATTGACATTGACAACTGCCTCGGGTATACTTAATAGGCAACTTTATGATTATACTTAACAGAGCTGGGATTCTCCGGCTCTGAATTTTGAGTTAAAACGGAGGACAATCAAATGAGAGTAAAAGTTACATTAGCATGCACAGAGTGCAAGCAGAGAAACTACAATACTATGAAAAACAAGAAGAACGATCCTGATCGTATCGAACTGAAAAAATACTGCAGATTCTGCAAGAAAGAGACTCTTCATAAAGAGACCAAATAAGGAGAGGTTATTATGGCAAATAAAGACCAGGTTAAAAAAGCATCAGCAAAAGCCAAAAAGGGCGGTGTCAAGGAATATTTCAGAGGCATCAAGCTTGAAATGAGCAAGGTTGTATGGCCTACGAAAAAAGAACTGGGTTCTTTTACAGTGATAGTAATCGCTACCTGTGCCGTTTTCGCATTAGGCTTCTGGCTCATCGATACCGGTGTACTGGCCGGACTCAGAGCAGTGCTCGGAGACAAAATTTAAGTTTACAGGTTAGAAGAAGGTACGGAAAATGTCTGAAATTGAAAACAACAATACACTTTCACCGCTGCTCGGGGAAGGTGTGCGAGGCGACGGCCAGGCCAAGTGGTATGTAGTTCATACCTATTCGGGTCACGAAAACAAAGTAAAAGTGAATATCGAAAAGATGGTAGAGAACCGCGGTATGCAGGATTTGATCTTGGACATCATCGTGCCGACAGAAGACAGAGTCGAAATCAAAGACGGTCAGCGTAAGATAAAAACCAGGAAGATTTTTCCCGGCTATGTAATTATAAAGATGATTGTTACCAATGAATCCTGGTACCTCGTAAGAAATACGCAGGGTGTTACCGGATTCGTAGGTCATGGCTCCGACCCTATTCCTCTTACGGACGAAGAAGTCGCCCGTATGGGAATAGAAAAAGTTTATATCGATCTGGATGTGGAGACCGGAGATACAGTACGTGTCATCAGCGGACCTTTCGAAAGCTTCATGGGTGAGGTTATGGAAATCAACAAAGAGAAGCAGGTGCTGACAGTCAAGGTATCCATGTTCGGTAGAGATACACCGGTTGAACTCGAGTTCGGCCAGGTAGACAAACTATAAACTATAGCATGCTATAGAGAAAGGAGATAAGAGAGATGGCTAAGAAAGTTGACGGTTATATCAAACTGCAGATCGCAGCCGGTAACGCAACTCCAGCTCCTCCAGTAGGACCTGCACTCGGTCAGAAGGGCGTTAACATCATGGACTTCTGCAAACAGTTCAATGCAAGAACCCAGGACCAGCCAGGCATGATTATTCCAGTAGTAATCACAGTTTATGCAGACAGATCATTCACATTTGTGTGCAAGACTCCGCCGGCAGCAGTTTTACTGAAGAAGGCAGCAGGCCTGGATTCAGCTTCAGGAGAACCTAACAAGAAGAAAGTTGCTACACTGACTTATGCGCAGGTAGAAGAAATCGCCAAGACAAAGATGCCTGACCTGAATGCGGCTACACTTGAAGCAGCAACTGACATGATTAAGGGTACTGCAAGAAGCATGGGAATCGTTGTCGAAGACTAATTAGATGGGAGACCGGATAAGATAAGGCCGGTCGCTAACACCACAAGGAGGTAAAAGAATTATGCCAAAGAGAGGCAAGAGTTACAGAGAGGCAGCTGCCAAGTTTGACAAGTCACAGCTGCACGAAGTATCAGAAGCACTGAAGATCGTTTGTGAGACTTCAAGAGCAAAGTTTGACGAGACTGTAGAAGTTCATGTCAGACTGGGTGTAGACGGAAGACATGCCGACCAGCAGGTCAGAGGCGCTATCGTACTTCCGAACGGAACCGGCAAGAACGTAAAGGTTCTGGTATTCGCCAAGGGACCTAAGGCTGAAGAAGCTGAGAAGGCCGGTGCTGATTATGTGGGAGCAGAAGAGCTGGCTCAGAAGATCCAGACTGAAAACTGGTTCGACTTCGATGTAGTCGTAGCTACCCCGGACATGATGGGTGTCGTCGGACGTCTCGGTAAGATCCTGGGACCTAAGGGTCTGATGCCGAACCCTAAATCAGGAACAGTAACCATGGACCTGGAAAAAGCTTTAGCCGACATCAAAGCAGGTAAAGTTGAATATCGTCTGGACAAACAGAACATCATTCACACACCGATCGGAAAGAGCTCCTTCGGTCCGGAAAAGCTGGAAGAGAACTTCAAGGCGCTCATGGAAGCCATCATCAAGGCTAAACCGGCCACTGCAAAAGGCCAGTACCTGAAGAGCGTTACGCTGGCATCCACAATGGGCCCTGGCGTAAAAGTAAATCCGGCGCTGATTGGTTAATCAGAATTTCATAACTTAGAGATTTAACCGTAGACAGCGGGTGTCGCAAGGCTTAATTTCCCGCCGAGGTACAATATATAGATATTGACCCTGTCTACCGGCAGGGTTGTTTTCATTTATTGAGTACCACATTCGTAAACCGCCCTGGCGCTGTTTACAGAAAGGAGAACAGATTTAATGTCAGTAGAAGCAAAACAGCAGAAACAGGTAATCATTGACGAAATAAAAGCAAAACTGGAAAACGCACAGTCCGCAGTTGTTGTCGACTACATGGGTATCAACGTTGCTGAGGCTGATGCTATGAGAAAAAAGCTTCGTGAGGCAAATGTTGATTATACCGTTTACAAGAACACCTTAATCAAGAGAGCCATCGAAGGAACAGATTACGCACCGCTTGCAGAAGTACTTGACGGACCGAGCGCTATCGCAATCAGTGCAGATGATGCAACAGCTCCGGCAAGAACTCTCAACGAGATCATCAAGCAGTACAAGAAGATGGAGTTCAAAGCAGGTGTTGTAGAAGGAACTTACTATGACAAGGCAGGAATCGAGCAGATCGCAGACATTCCGTCCAGAGACGTGCTCATCGCCAAGTTCATGGGAAGCATCCAGTCACCGGTCGGCAAGTTTGTCAGAACTCTGGCAGCTATCGCCGAGGACAAGGAAGGCGCAGAAGCATAAGCCGTCCTGATTTTTCGGGCAGTGTCCGCAGGACGCTGCACAGATTGAATTTTAAAAATCCAATTGTAATTTAGAAAAAGGAGAAAAGAAAATGAATAAAGAACAGATCATTGAAGCTATCAAAGCTATGTCAGTTTTAGAGTTAAACGAATTAGTTAAAGCTTGCGAAGAAGAATTCGGCGTATCCGCAGCAGCTCCAGTAGCAGTTGCAGGCGCAGCAGCAGGCGGCGCAGCTGAAGAAGAACAGTCCGAGTTCAACGTAGTTCTGGCTGAAGTCGGCGCAGAAAAGATCAAGGTTATCAAGGCTGTAAGAGAGATCACAGGTCTGGGCCTGAAGGAAGCTAAGGAACTGGTTGACGGAGCTCCTTCCAACGTTAAGGAAGGCGTTGAAAAGGCTGAAGCTGAAGCTATCAAGGCTCAGCTGGAAGAAGTTGGAGCTAAGGTTGAACTGAAATAGTTCATCGGATCCGACAAGTCTGCAAGACACGAATACTGAGAGGAACTGCCCGCGCGGCCGTTCCTCTTTTTAATTGGCAAAAAGTAAAACTTTTCCAAAACAGCTTGACTATTTGACAACAATATGGTATCATAATAGACTGCCACGCAAATGTAAACTGTTAAGATATAAGGAGTGATGAATATGCCAAAACCTATTAAAGTAGGTAGAAAAGAACGTATGACCTTCTCAAAGATCAATGAAGTCGGCAAGATGCCGAACCTGATTGAGATCCAGACCAGCTCATATGACTGGTTCATCAAAGAGGGACTGAGAGAAGTATTCGAAGACATCTCCCCGATAAGAGATTATGCGGATAATCTGATTTTAGAATTCATTGATTACTCCCTGAACGATCCTCCGAAATATGAGCAGGAGGAGTGCAAGGAAAGGGATGTGACATACGCAGCTCCACTGAAAGTCAGAGTCAGACTTGTCAATAAAGAAACAGGCGAAGTAAAGGAACAGGAAGTTTTCATGGGTGATTTCCCTCTGATGACTGAGAAGGGAACCTTCATCTACAACGGTGCAGAACGTGTCATCGTAACACAGCTGGTTCGTTCTCCTGGACCTTACTACAGCGTTGAAACTGATAAATCCAACAACAAGCTTTATTCCACCCAGATCATCCCGAACCGCGGTGCATGGCTGGAATACGAGACAGATTCCAACGAAATCATTTCTGTCAGAGTGGACAGGACAAGAAAGCAGCCCCTTACCACACTGCTGCGTGCCCTGGGCATTTCATCAAATCAGGAGATCATCGAAATCTTCGGCGAAGATCCGAGACTTCTGAAAACCCTGGAAAAAGACCCGACCAACGACTACGAAAGCGGTCTGAAAGAAATCTACAAGAAGCTGAGACCGGGCGAACCGCCTACTGTGGAGAGCGCCAAGTCCCTGCTTAATTCGCTGTTTTTTGATGCGAAGAGATATGACCTTGCCAAGGTCGGAAGATATAAATACAACAAGAAACTGGGCCTGGCCAACAGACTGGCAGAGGCAGTGGCGGCAGAGGATGTCATCGATCCGAACACCGGAGAAATTCTGGTTGAAGCAGGTCAGAAGATCAGCCGTCCTGCAGCGATGGACATCGAGGATGCAGGCGTGGAGTATGTAATGGTATATGCGAAGGACGACGAGAGCAGAGTGACCAAGGTCATCGGCAGCCGCTTCGTAAGCCTGGCAAAGTATGTGAACTTTGATCTGACCGGACTGAAGGTGGCAGACAAGGTATTTTATCCTGTGCTCATGGAGATCCTGGAGCAGTGCCAGAGCGAAGATGAGATCAGAGAGATGCTGGTTGCGCGGAAGAACGATCTTTCCCCGAAACACATCATCATGGAGGATATCATCGCGTCCGTCAGCTATATCCTGAACCTGAACTACGGCATCGGCAGCACCGACGATATCGACCATCTGGGAAACAGAAGACTGAGAACTGTGGGAGAACTGCTCCAGAACCAGTTCCGGATCGGTCTGGCCAGAATGGAAAGAGTGGTCAAGGAAAGAATGACCATTCAGGACATCGAGGTGACCACGCCGCAGGCGCTGATGAACATCAGACCTGTTACGGCAGCCATCAAGGAGTTCTTCGGAAGCTCCCAGCTTTCCCAGTTCATGGACCAGAACAATCCGCTGGCAGAGCTGACCCACAAGAGAAGACTGTCCGCTCTGGGACCTGGAGGACTTTCCAGAGAAAGAGCCGGATTCGAAGTGCGTGACGTGCACCAGTCCCATTACGGACGTATGTGCCCTATCGAGACCCCTGAAGGTCCGAACATCGGTCTGATCGGATCTCTGACCACTTACGGAATTGTAGACGAGTACGGTTTCATCGAGACACCGTACCGGGTTGTAGATAAAGAGACAGGCATTGTAACCGACGAGATCCGTTACATCACTGCAGACGAGGAAGAACTGCTGATCATCGCCCAGGCCAATGAGCCTCTGGACGAGGAAGGCCATTTTGTCAATGCCAAGGTCGCAGCCAGAGGCGTCGGCGGTGAAATCGCCATGTTCCCGAGAGAAGTCGTAGATATGATGGACGTTTCTCCGAAGCAGGTAGTATCCGTGGCCACCGCCATGATTCCTTTCCTGGAGAACGACGACGCCAACCGTGCTCTGATGGGTTCCAACATGCAGCGTCAGGCGGTTCCTCTCCTGGTATCCGAGGCCCCTTATGTAGGTACCGGTATGGAATACAAGGCAGCGAGAGACTCCGGCGTTGTGATCCTGGCAAAGCATTCCGGAACCGTTGAGTTCGTCGATGCGGAGAGAATCGCCATCAGAAGAGACGACAACAACGAATTAGATGAATACAAGCTTCTCAAGTTCAAGCGTTCCAACCAGGGAACCTGCATCAACCAGAGACCGATCGTAAGCCACGGCGAGCACGTGGAGGAAGGCGAAGTTGTTGCTGACGGTCCGTCCACCGATCTGGGCGAAATCGCACTGGGCAAGAACCTTCTCATCGGCTTCATGACCTGGGAAGGATACAACTACGAGGACGCGATCATCCTCAACGAGAAGCTGCTGATGAACGATGTCCTGACATCCCTGCACATCGTGGAATACGAGGCAGAAGCCAGAGACACCAAGCTGGGACCTGAAGAGATCACCAGAGACATTCCGAACGTGGGTGACGATGCGCTGAAAGATCTGGATGAGGAGGGAATCATCCGCGTCGGTGCAGAAGTCAGCTCCACAGACATTCTGGTGGGAAAGGTGACGCCGAAGGGCGAAAACGACCTGAGCGCAGAGGAAAGACTGCTGCGCGCCATCTTTGGAGAAAAGGCGAGAGAAGTCAGAGACACTTCCCTGAGAGTACCGCACGGAGAGACAGGTATTGTCGTCGAGGTGAGAATCTTCACCAGAGAAAACGGCGACGAGCTGCCTCCTGGAGTAAATAAACTGGTAAGATGCTATATTGCGACCAAGAGAAAAATCAATGTCGGAGACAAGATGGCCGGAAGACACGGAAACAAAGGTGTCATTTCCAGGATCCTGCCTGAGGAAGACATGCCGTTCATGGAAAACGGCGAGGCTCTGCAGGTAATGCTGAACCCTCTGGGCGTACCTTCCCGAATGAACGTAGGGCAGGTGCTGGAGGTTCATCTGGGTCTGGCGGCCAAGACAAAGGGCTGGTATATCGCCACACCGGTATTCGACGGTGCCACAGAAAAGGACATCAGAGAAATGCTGGTGGACTGCGGATTCTCAGAAACAGGCAAGCTGCGCCTGAGAGACGGTCGTACAGGCGAGTGGTTTGACAACCCTGTAACCGTAGGATATATGTATATGCTGAAGCTCCACCATCTGGTAGACGACAAGATTCATGCGAGAAGTACCGGTCCGTACTCGCTGGTAACCCAGCAGCCTCTGGGCGGCAAGGCCCAGTTCGGCGGACAGCGTTTCGGCGAGATGGAAGTATGGGCCCTGGAGGCCTACGGCGCCGCATATACCCTGCAGGAGATCCTGACTGTCAAGTCCGACGATATCGTGGGAAGAGTCCAGACTTACGAAGCCATCGTCAAAGGCGAGAATATTCCTGAGCCGGGCATTCCTGAGTCGTTCAAGGTTCTGATCAAAGAGATGCAGTCCCTTGCCCTGGATGTCAGAGTGCTGACCGAGGACAACGAGGAAATCCAGATAAAAGAAGTCTCTGATTACGACAATCTCTCCAATATTGACGAGATCATGACCGTTGATACAGAGCTGGAGGAAAGTGAAGAGAAATTATTTGCAGAGGGCTTTACCGAAGAGACCCCCGACGAAGATGTGATAAGCAGTAACTTTGCAGATGATGAGGAGTTATTATAAGAAAGGGGAGAAAATCTTTGACTGAGAACGCAATGAAAACCACAAATAGTTTGGAACTTAACAATTTCGAATCTTTACAGATCAAACTGGCTTCCACAGAAAAGATTCTGGAGTGGTCCCATGGCGAAGTAACCAAGCCGGAGACGATCAACTACAGAACACTGAAGCCGGAAAGAGACGGCCTTTACTGCGAGAGGATTTTCGGACCTACAAAAGACTGGGAATGTCACTGCGGAAAATATAAAAGAATCAGATATAAAGGCATCGTGTGCGACCGCTGCGGTGTAGAAGTCACCAAGGCCAAGGTGAGAAGAGAGAGAATGGGCCACATCAAACTGGCTGCTCCGGTTTCTCACATCTGGTATTTCAAAGGCATTCCTTCCAGAATGGGCCTCATTCTGGATATCACGCCGAGAAATCTGGAAAAAGTCCTTTACTTTGCAGCCTATATCGTAACCGATCCCGGCGATACGGACCTGGGATATAAAGAAATTCTTTCCGAACTTCAGTATCGCGAAGCAAAGGAAAAGTACGGAAACAGCTTCAAGGCCGCCATGGGCGCCGAAGCTATCAGAGAACTGCTGACCCAGATCGATCTGGAGGAAATGTCAAAGGACCTGAGAGAAAAGCTGAAAGGGGCCAGCGGCCAGAAAAAAGTCAGGATCGTCAGAAGACTGGAAGTCGTTGAGGCACTGAGACTTTCCGGCAACAAACCGGAGTGGATGGTGCTGGAGGTTATTCCTGTCATTCCGCCTGATCTGCGTCCGATGGTTCAGCTGGACGGCGGCAGATTCGCCACTTCCGACCTGAACGATCTGTACAGAAGAGTTATCAACAGAAACAACAGACTGAACAGGCTCCTGGAACTGGGAGCTCCTGATATCATCGTCAGAAACGAGAAGAGAATGCTGCAGGAGGCAGTCGACTCCCTCATCGACAACGGCAGAAGGGGCAGACCTGTTACGGGACCTGGATCCAGACCTCTGAAATCCCTGTCCGACATGCTGAAGGGAAAACAGGGCCGATTCAGACAGAACCTGCTGGGCAAGCGTGTAGACTACTCGGGACGTTCTGTAATCGTAGTAGGTCCGGAACTGAAGTTCTACCAGTGCGGTCTTCCTAAGAAGATGGCCCTGGAGCTGTTCAAGCCTTTCATCATGAAGGAGCTTGTGGAGCAGGGCTACGCCCACAACATCAAAAATGCCAAGAGAATGGTGGAAAAAGTCAGACCGGAAGTATGGGATGTGCTGGAAGGCGTCATCAAGGAGCATCCGGTTATGCTGAACCGTGCGCCGACCCTGCACAGACTGGGTATCCAGGCCTTTGAGCCGGTTCTTGTGGAAGGCAAGGCTATCAAGCTGCATCCGCTGGTATGTACTGCATTCAACGCCGACTTCGACGGAGACCAGATGGCTGTCCATCTTCCGCTGTCCGTAGAGGCCCAGGCGGAGGCAAGATTCCTGATGCTGTCAGTCAACAACATTCTGGCGCCGAAGGACGGATCCCCGATCACCACACCGACACAGGATATGATTCTGGGTGCGTACTATCTGACCTACCCGGGCACCTGCAGGAAGGTGGAAATCATCGACGGCAAGGAGAAGATCTCCTACGACAAAGACGAGTTCAACGATAAAAAGGCAGCCGAAGCTCACCGGGCAGAAGGCTACGAGAGAGTTCCTGAAAGGGGCGACGGCAAGGTCTTCACAGATCTTGACGAGATGCTCATGGCATATCAGGACGACGTCATTGACATTCATGCCAAGGTAAAGGTCAGAATGTACAAGGACGAGAACGACAAGAGAGGCAGACTGGTGGAATCCACCGTCGGCAGATTCATCTACAACCAGGAGATCCCGCAGGATCTGGGCTTTGTGGACAGAAATGTCGATCCGTACTCCCTGGAGGTGGATTTCCTCTGCGACAAGAAGAAACTGGGCGTGATCATCGACAAGTGCTACAAGGCACACGGCAATACAGGCACTGTCATCATGCTTGACTATATCAAGGACATGGGATATCACTATTCCACAAAGGCTGCAGTGACCATCGGTATCGATGACATGAAGATTCCTGACAACAAGTGGGATATCGTCGCTGAATCACAGAAAGAAGTCGACAAGTACGAGAAGGCCTACAGAATGGGTCTTATCAGCAACTCTGAGAGATACGACAAGGTCATCGAGATCTGGAACAAGACCACAGATGACGTTGCCGATGCTCTGATGGATTCCCTGGAACCGCAGAACAACCTGAACATCATGGCGACTTCCGGAGCTCGAGGCAGCAAGAACCAGATCAGACAGGTCGGCGGTATGCGTGGTCTGATGGCTAATGCGACCGGTAAGACCGTAGAGATTCCGATCAAGGCAAACTTCCGTGAAGGCCTCTCCATTCTGGAGTACTTCATTTCATCCAATGGTGCGCGTAAAGGTCTGGCCGATACAGCGCTCCGTACAGCCGACTCCGGATACCTGACCAGAAGACTGGTTGACGTATCTCATAATGTCATCGTAAGAGAGTTCGACTGCGGCACTGACGAAGGTGTCGAAGTCAGAGCCTTCACCGACGGCAAAGAGGTTATCGAGCCGCTGAATCAGCGTATCGCAGGCAGAACTGCGCTGCTGGACATCGTCAATCCGCAGACCGGCGAGATCATCGTCGAGCAGGGTGAGGAAATCAGCGATGAGCAGGCTGTGGAAGTGGTGAACTGCGGCATCGAGTCTGTAGCGATCCGTTCCGTCATGACCTGCCACTCCAGAACAGGCATCTGTGCAAAGTGCTACGGCAGAAACCTGGCTACAGGTGAAGAGGTCAACATCGGCGAGGCGGTAGGTATCACAGCTGCACAGTCCATCGGTGAGCCGGGTACCCAGCTGACCATGAGAACATTCCACACCGGCGGTGTCGCAGGTTCTGACATCACCCACGGTCTTCCGAGAGTCGAGGAGCTGTTCGAGGCCAGAAAGCCGAAAGGTCTGGCCGAGATCTGCGAAGCCAACGGTACGGTCACCGACATTCAGCCGAGAACCGACAACAAGACTGAGGTTACCGTCAGAGGCGATGACGGCGAGGATAAGGTTTATATCGTGCCTTACGGCGCAAGACTTGCAGTCAAGAAGGGAGACTACGTGCTTGCGGGCGGAAACATCACAAGCGGCCCGCTGAATCCGCACGACATCCTGAGACTCAACGGCGTGGAAGGCGTTTACCAGTACCTGCTGAAGGAAGTTCAGCGTGTATATAAGAACCAGGGTGTAGATATCAACGACAAGCACGTCGAGGTTATCGTAAGCCAGATGCTGTCCAAGTTCAAAATCGAGGATGCAGGAGACACCAACCTGCTCCCTGGCGGACTGTACAGCAAGTTCGAGATCCAGGAAGCCAATGATCAGCTTGCGGAGGATCAGGAACCTGCCAAATCCAAGCAGATGCTCCTGGGTATCACAAAGGCGTCCCTGGCAACCAGCTCCTTCCTGTCTGCTGCATCTTTCCAGGAGACAACAAGGGTTCTGACAGATGCGGCCATCAAGGGCAAGAACGACAAGCTGATGGGTCTGAAGGAGAACGTCATCATCGGTAAGCTGATCCCTGCAGGAACCGGCATGAAACGGTACAAGAACATCAAGCTTGACTATGGCGTCAACGAGGAGTTCATGCAGGAGTACGAGCGCTATCAGGAAGCTGAGGAACTGGAAGAAGAGAACTTCATGGAAGATGATATGAATCTTCAGCAGGAACCTCAGGATCTGGAGAGCGACGGTATAACAGAAATCGATGAACCGGCAGAAGCACCGGAAATCGTCGAGCTCGACTAGACTGACTGACCGAAACGGTCTGAGAGAATACACAGGCGCATGAGCAGCGCTTTGCGAAAAGGCCCGGGACCCGGCAAATGGATTCCGGGCCTCTCTTTGATATGACGGATCAGTGTGCGGATCTGAGCTGCAGCGCTTTCTGCGGCCCGGAACAGATCCGGTGCATATCTGAAGGCCGGAAAAAGCCTACCGGGATGAAAAATCCCTGATTTTCAACCAGATTTACGTATATTTTTGTTGCACAACAGGGAAAAATATGATAGACTATTAGCGTATTTCGAGTCAATTTGGCCCTGGAAACTCTTCAAGGGCCATTTTAGCTGTGAAAATTATTATTTTAAATGAAAGGAGAAACCAATGCCTACTATTAACCAATTAGTACGTCAGGGCAGAACCAGTTCTGTTAAGAAGTCCACAGCTCCTGCTCTCGGTAAGGGTATGAACTCTCTGAGAAGAGTCGCAACTAACACTAACTCACCGCAGAAAAGAGGCGTATGCACTTCTGTCAAGACAGTAACGCCTAAGAAGCCTAACTCAGCTCTTAGAAAGGTTGCCAGAGTACGTCTGACCAATGGTATCGAAGTAACAGCATACATTCCTGGTATCGGACACAACCTGCAGGAACACAGTGTTGTACTCATCAGAGGCGGAAGAGTCAAGGACCTCCCGGGTGTGAGATATCACATCATCAGAGGAACACTGGATACTGCCGGTGTAAACGACAGAGGTCAGGCCCGTTCCAAGTACGGTGCAAAGAGACCTAAGAAAAAATAATCGAAAGCTGAGATTATTTAACTGACCAGAAATTATCGGGAATGAAAAGAGCCCTTAATATATATACTATAGCTGTGCCTGCCGGATACATGCGGCTTCTGCATCTGTCCGTCCGGCGCTGCAGATATACATTGAGAGCGCTCGCGGCATCCGCAAAGGGTGTCGAGTACCCCCGAACAAGACTGGGGCCTATTTAATTGCAGGGTCACCCAGAGTAATCCCGCATGCAGAATGCGGGGTGAAGAGAAATGTGCAATTACAAACAAGTTTAAGCAATTGTGCAGATAGTTCTGCAGGGCGGAGCCCTGTGCGGAATTATCAGGCGAGGAGGGAAGAGAAGTGCCAAGAAAAGGTAACGTACCAAAGCGTGAAGTACTTCCAGATCCAGTTTACGGCAGTGTTGTTGTAGCAAAGCTGATCAACAGCATCATGCTGGATGGTAAGAAAGGTGTAGCGCAGAAAATCGTTTATACTGCATTCGACCAGATCAGAGAGACAACTGGCGAAGAACCTTTGGAAGTATTCGAAAAGGCAATGAACAATATCATGCCTGTATTAGAAGTAAAAGCAAGAAGAATCGGTGGTGCAAACTACCAGGTTCCTATCGAAGTAAGACCGGAAAGAAGACAGACTCTCGGTCTGAGATGGCTGACCAAGTACACCAGACTCAGAGGAGAGAAGACCATGTCCGAAAGACTGGCAAAAGAGCTGATAGATGCATCCAACAACACCGGAGCATCTGTAAAGAAGAAGGAAGACACTCATAAGATGGCTGAGGCAAACAAGGCGTTTGCTCACTTCAGATGGTAGTCTGCAGAGCTTCTTCAACTGTAAAATAATTGGAGGAAATGTAATATGGCTGGTAGAGAGTTTTCACTTGAGAAAACAAGAAATATTGGTATCATGGCGCACATCGATGCCGGAAAGACCACTACCACTGAACGTATCCTTTTCTATACAGGAAGAACCCATAAGATCGGCGAAACCCACGATGGTGCAGCCACTATGGACTGGATGGAACAGGAACAGGAACGTGGTATTACAATTACCTCTGCTGCAACTACAGCACAATGGAAAGGCAACAGAATCAATATCATCGATACTCCGGGCCACGTGGACTTTACTGTAGAAGTAGAGCGTTCCCTGAGAGTCCTGGATGGCGCTGTTACCGTACTGTGCGCAAAGGGCGGTGTTGAACCGCAGTCTGAGACAGTATGGAGACAGGCTGAGAAGTACGGCGTACCAAGAATGATCTTTGTAAACAAGATGGATATCCTGGGCGCAGACTTCTTCAGAGTCGTTGGTATGGTTAAGGACAGACTGAAAGCAAATGCTGTACCTGTCCAGCTGCCGATCGGTGCGGAAGATACATTCGTGGGAATTATCGACCTGGTAGAAATGAAGGCAGAGATTTATAAGGACGAGCTTGGCAAGGAATTCGACGTCACCGATATTCCTGAAGATATGATGGATCTCGCTACGGAATGGAGAGAAAAGTTAGTTGAATCCGTTGCAGAATGCGACGAGGAACTGATGATGAAATTCCTGGAAGGCGAGGAACTGACCGTCAAGGAGATCAAGGACACCATCAGAAAGCAGACCATTGCCTGCGAGATGGTTCCGATGCTCTGCGGTTCCGCTTACAGAAACAAGGGCGTCCAGATGATGTTAGACGCTGTTATCGACTATATGCCGTCTCCTGTTGACATTCCGCCTATCAAGGGCATCAACCCTGATACCGGCGAAGAGGATGTCAGACATGCAGACGACAATGAGCCGTTCTCAGCACTGGCATTCAAGATCATGGCTGACCCGTTCGTAGGCAAGCTTGCATTCTTCAGAGTATATTCCGGAACCCTGGAATCCGGCTCCTATGTTTACAATTCAACAAAGGGCAAGAAGGGCAGAATCGGAAGAATCCTGCAGATGCATGCAAACAAGAGAGAAGAAATCACAAAGGTTTACTCCGGCGATATCGCTGCCGCAGTAGGCCTGAAGGATACAACAACCGGCGACACACTCTGCGATGAGAAACACGAGATTATTCTGGAATCCATGGAATTCCCTGATCCTGTAATCGAAATCGCCATCGAGCCGAAGACCAAGGCAGGTCAGGAAAAGATGGGTATCGCGCTGGCCAAACTGGCAGAGGAAGACCCTACTTTCAAGACCTACACCAATGAGGATACCGGACAGACCATCATCGCCGGCATGGGCGAACTGCATCTGGAAATCATCGTAGACAGACTGCTGCGTGAATTCAAGGTGGAGGCAAACGTGGGCAAGCCGCAGGTATCCTACAAAGAGACTATCACATCCACTGCTGATGTTGACCACAAGTATGCGAAGCAGTCCGGCGGTCACGGTCAGTACGGTCATGTCAAGATCAAGGTATACCCGAGAGAGCCGGGTTCCGGCTTCGAATTCGTCAACTCCATCGTGGGCGGTGCAATTCCTAAGGAATTCATCCCTAAGATCGAAGACGGTATCAAAGAAGCTATGGAAAACGGTCCTATCGCAGGATACCAGGTTGTCGATGTAGGCGTAGAGCTGTACGACGGTTCCTACCACGAAGTCGACTCCTCAGAAATGGCCTTCAAGGTTGCCGCTTCCATGGCATTCAGAGAAGCTGCAAAGAAGGCAAAACCGGTTCTTCTGGAGCCTATCTTCAAAGTTGAAGTTACCGTTCCTGAAGAATACATGGGCGATGTAATCGGCGATATCTCCTCCAGAAGAGGAAGAATCGAAGGTTCAGACATGAACAACGGTGCAGTAGCCGTAAGAGGTATGGTACCTCTGTCAGAGATGTTCGGCTATGCTACAGACCTGCGTTCAAAGACCCAGGGCCGCGGTGTATATGTAATGCAGTTCGACCACTTCGAAAAGCTGCCTGACAGCTTGGTTGAAAAAGTCGGCAAATAAGCAGATATGAAATAACCTTTGTTATTGGAGGAATAAAAATGGCAAAACAGAAATTTGAGAGAACCAAACCGCATATCAATATCGGAACAATCGGTCACGTAGACCATGGTA
>JBJESV010000025.1:22526-56034 GCA_051882975.1 Emergencia sp. | reverse complement strand
CAATTGTACGCATAAAAATACATAAAAATGTAAATTTATTGCGGAAAGTGCATTGACATTTTATTCTTAAAGGTGTATGATTATGCTTAATTTTTTAAAAAAGGAGGACTGGTAAATGGAAGAATTCAACGTCTTTATAGACGGAAGTTCCGGAACTACGGGACTGAAGATTCACGAACTGTTATCGAAAAGAAAAGAAATCAATATCATAAACATTCATGAAGACAGGCGAAGACAGATGGATGAAAGACTCAGGTGTATGGAACAGGCGGATCTGTCCATTCTGTGTCTGCCTGATGAGGAGGCTGAAGCGGTCTGCAGAAGACTGCCGGAAGGGTGCAGGGTCATCGATACCAGCACGGCCCACAGAACCAGTCCGGACTGGGTATACGGTCTGCCGGAACTGGCGGAAGGCCAGAGGGAAAGAATCGCATCGGCGCGCCGCGTATCAAACCCGGGCTGCCATGCGACGGGGTTCATTCTGCTGGCTGCGCCCCTGACTGCGGCAGGTGTGATAGGCAGGGACTGCCCCCTTTCGGCTTTTTCCCTGACCGGATACAGCGGCGGAGGAAAGAAGATGATTGCCCGCTACCGCCAGGAGAACAGGCCGCAGGAACTGGACAGTCCGGGCATATACGGCCTGGAACAGACTCACAAGCATCTGAAAGAGATGACCCTGTATGCCGGACTGGATGTCCCGCCGGCATTTCTGCCCGCGGTGTGTGATTACTACAGCGGCATGCTGGTGAGTATCCCGCTGCAAAGACAGCTGATGAAAAAAATGTTTTCCCTGCAGGAGCTGAGGGAGCTGTACAGCGCATGTTACAGAGAGTCCATAGCAGTAACAGTCTGCGAAGAACAGCCGGAGGGCACACTTTACAGCAGCGCCATGTCGGGCGAAAGCGGTCTGCAGATCCTGGTATACGGAAATGAAGATAGACCTGTGGTCAGCGCACGTTTTGACAACCTGGGAAAAGGTGCGGCGGCGGCAGCCGTGGAGAACATGGAACTCATGCTGGGAATATCGAAGTGAATGGAGGAAATGATATGCTGAAATATATTGAAGGAGGCGTGTGCGCGCCTCAAGGCTTCAGGGCCGCCGGCGTGCACTGCGGATTCAGAAAAAATACAGAGAAAAAGGATCTGGCCATGATCGTCAGCGATGTGCAGTGCAGCGCAGCGGCCATGTACACCAGAAACAAGGTGCAGGGTGCTCCGCTGAAAGTCACAAGGGAGCATCTGGCTGACGGACATGTCAGAGCGGTGATCTGCAACAGCGGCAATGCCAACACCTGCGCAGATAACGGGGAATTTATCGCCCGTCAGACCTGTGTCCTGGCAGCGGAAGCTGTCGGCTGTCTGCAGGAGGATATCGCAGTCGCCAGCACCGGCGTCATCGGAGAAGAGATGGACATGGAACCCTTTGAAAAGGGAATCCCCCTTCTGGCGGAAAGTCTGACCTACAGCGGCTCTGCCCAGGCTGCAGAAGCCATTATGACGACGGATACGGTGAAAAAGGAGACTGCTGTATCCTTCCAGCTGGGAGGAAAAACCTGCGTCATCGGCGGAATCGCCAAAGGGAGCGGCATGATCCATCCGGACATGGCAACACTGCTGGCTTTTTTCACCACAGACGCAGCAGTCTCACCGGAGCTGCTGGAGAAAGCTCTGCGCAGTGCCGTGACGGAAAGCTTCAATCAGGTCAGCATCGACGGAGACACATCCACCAACGACATGGCCGTGATTATGGCCGGCGGTCTGGCCGGAAATGATCTGATCTGTGAGGAAGGAGAAGACTTTGCGGTTTTCTGCGCCGCGCTGAAGGAGGCTGCGGTATATCTGGCGCAGCGCATAGCGGCAGATGGAGAAGGCGCCTCCAGACTGCTGATCTGTCAGGTGGAACATGCAGACAGCCGGGAAACAGCGCGGGCCGTATCCCGGTCTGTGGCATCTTCCAGCCTGGTCAAGGCGGCGGTTTTCGGAGAGGATGCAAACTGGGGAAGAGTGCTTTGTGCAGTGGGGTATACGCCGGGTGATTTCTCCGTGGAGAATGTGGATGTGACCCTTTCCTCCCCCGAAGGCTCCATAGCGGTATGCAGAGGCTCCAGACATGTGGCCTTTGACGAGGAGGAGGCGTCCCGGATCCTTTCGGAAAAGGAGATCACAGTCACAGTGGATCTTCACCAGGGGGACGCACAGGCGACGGCATGGGGCTGCGACCTGACCTTTGACTACGTGCAGATCAACAGCGCGTACCGTTCCTGAGGAGGTGCATCATGGTAAGCAGACTGAATATGGACAAGGCGCTGGACAAGGCGGAGATACTTATCGAGGCTCTGCCTTATATTCGGAAGTTCAACCGGAAAGTCATCGTGGTCAAGTACGGCGGCAGCGCCATGGAGAACGATGATCTGAAGAAAAAAGTCATGGAGGATGTGGTACTTCTGAAGCTGGTTGGGTTCAAGCCGGTCATCGTCCACGGAGGCGGAAAGGAAATCAGCCGCTGGTGCGGAAAAGTCGGAATCGAGAGCCGTTTTTCAGAAGGGCTTCGCGTGACAGATGAAGACACCCTGGAAGTTGCGGAGATGGTTCTGGCAAAGGTCAACCAGGAACTGGTGAGCATGATCCGCAGCCTGGGGGTCCTGCCGGCAGGCGTCAGCGGAAAGGACGGCGGGCTTCTCACCGTCAGCAGGAAACAGCCTGGAGGGCAGGATATCGGATTTGTAGGCGAGATTCAGAAGGTGAACACAAAGATTCTGTGGGATCTCCTGAAAGCGGATTATCTGCCTGTGGTCTACTCCATCGGGGCAGATGAGGACGGGCAGGCCTACAACGTCAATGCAGATGATGCCGCCTGTGAAATCGCCAAGGCCATGGGCGCGGAGAAGCTGGCCTTTCTCACCGATGCGGACGGCGTGTACGAGGAGGCCGGAGATCCGGATACGCTGATCAGCGAGCTCTATGTGACTGCGGCCAGGGAACTGATCGCTTCCGGAAATATTTCCGGCGGCATGCTTCCGAAGATAGAGAACTGCATCAATGCCATAGAAAACGGCGTGAAGCGGGTGCATATACTGAACGGGGAGATCCCCCACTGCCTGCTGCTGGAAATTTTTACTCACAGAGGCGTGGGAACGGCGATTTTAGGAGACAAGGAGGAGAAATTCTATCATGACTGATTACATAACTGAGAAGACAGGAGACTATATGGAGAAAGACCGGGCGTGCATCGCACATACCTATGGGAGATATGAAAAACTCATCGTCAGCGGTAAGGGCGCGGTCTGCACTGATGAAGAAGGGAACCGGATCATCGATTTCACATCGGGCATCGGCGTTAACAGCCTGGGCTTTGCTGATGAAAAGTGGGCGGAAGCTGTCAGCAGGCAGGCATCCTCCATGCAGCATATCTCCAATCTGTTTTATTCAGGCCCGCAGATCCGTCTGGCAGAGATGCTGACCCGGCGGACCGGCATGGAGAAGGTTTTCTTCGCCAATTCCGGCGCGGAGGCCAATGAATGTGCGCTGAAGACAGCGAGAAAATACGGAAATCTGCAGTCGGGAGGCCGGAAGAACCGGATCATCACTCTGGAGAATTCTTTTCACGGAAGGACCATGGGCGCACTGACTGCCACGGGACAGAAAAAACTGCAGCAGAATTTCGGACCGGTTCTGCCCGGTTTCGACTACTGCCCTGCGGAGGATCTGCAGAAGCTTGCTGAACTTGCCGGCGAAGACACCTGTGCGGTCATGGTGGAACTGATCCAGGGAGAAGGAGGAGTGGTTCCTCTGAGCCGGGAGTTTGTCCAGGACTGCCAGGCCCTCTGCAGAGAAAAGGGGATGCTGCTGATCGTCGATGAGGTGCAGACAGGTATCGGCCGGACAGGGACTCTGTTCGCCTATGAGCAGTATGGTCTGGAGCCGGATCTGGTCACCTTTGCAAAGGGAATCGGAGGCGGGCTGCCTCTGGGAGGCGTGCTTTTCGGAAAGAAGACGGCCGATGTGCTGCAGCCGGGAGATCACGGAACCACCTTCGGAGGCAATCCTGTGGCCTGCGCCGGCGGCTGCGCAGTCCTGGAACGTCTGGACGAGGCGTTTCTGCAGGAGGTACGGGAAAAGGGACAGTATCTGTCTGAAAAGCTGGCGGAAATCCCCGGAATATATGATATCACCGGAAAGGGTCTCATGGTGGGATGCCGGGCGAAGGGTGCAGCCAGCGGCGATGTGGTGAAGAGCGCCATGGCCGAAGGACTGCTGCTTCTGACCGCAAAGGATAAGATCAGAATGCTGCCGCCCCTTGTGATCACATATGAGCAGATCGATGAGGGGATTGAAAAACTGAAGAAGGCGATTGGGCAGCAGAAATCGTCAAGATAGCGTTGACGTTTCGGCACTTCCAAGATGGAAAATAGTATTTTATAATATAAATACATCTGGAGGTGAAACTGTTATGCCCGTAGAATATGCACTGATAGGAAAGACACTGGGACACAGCTGGTCGAAGGTAATTCATGAAAAAATTGCACCCTACGATTACAGTCTGGTCAGCATTCCAGAAGAAAAGTTTGACACATTTGTCAGTTCGAAAGACTATAAGGGACTGAATGTGACAATTCCATATAAGCAGAAGATTATACCGTATTGCACTGAACTGTCAGCGAAAGCAGCGGAAATCGGAAGTGTTAATGTGGTATATAAGGATGTGAACAACCTGCTCCGCGGGTACAACACAGACTATTACGGTCTGCGCTATCTTCTGGCGAAATATAATATGCAGCTTGATGGTCTGACCGTGGCCATACTCGGCAGCGGGGGGACCAGCAAAACAGCGCAGGCTGCTGCCGCAGACGCAGGAGCAGGAGAAATTCTGGTAGTATCACGTTCATCGGATATCAATTACGAGTCTATTAAAGGATCAGAGGAAATCGAAGCGCTGATTAATACTACACCTGTGGGTATGTATCCTGATATTGATGCAGTGCCTCTTTGTATTACAGATTTTCCGAATATAAAATATGTGGCTGACGTGGTGTATAATCCTTATCCCACCAGACTTGTCCATGAAGCGCAGGCAGCAGGAATCTGCAGCGCAGGAGGATTATCTATGCTGGCCGCACAGGCAAAGTACACCCGGGATATTTTTCTGGGGTGTGGAGAGCCGATGGTTGCGGAAGATATTGATGAAGAAGTTGAGGATATTGTCGGTATGATAGAGGAAAAACTGAAATAAGCATGACCTTAGGCGCAGTATGATGATAAAAACAATACTGCGCCTGTTTTGGTTCGGCATGAGTGGTTTCTGTCAAGGCGAAAAAACTAATATATATTTTTACACGAGAAAGCTGTATAATACAATATGTTGAGGGGAGGTTTATATGGATATTACAAAGTATGAGGTTTTTCTGAATGTAGTTGATCGGGGAGGGCTCAGCAGGGCGGCTGAAGATCTGGGATATACAAGATCTGCACTTTCCAAGATTATCGGAAGCATGGAAAAAGAGATTGGATTTCCCCTTGTTAAGCGAACAAGGCAAGGTATCGTTCTGAACGAGGAAGGAGAAAGAGTTATACCGCTGATTCGTCAACTGGTCAGAATCAATGCGGTTCTGGAAGAGGAGTATTCTCTGATTCGGGGTATCGCCTGCGGGAAAATCAGAATCGGCTGCTTTCCGACAATGGCATATCTGATGATGCCGGACATTCTTAAAGGATTTAATGAGCAGTATCCAGGAATTCAACTGGAGGTAGTGGAGGAAAACAGTCTTCGCCAACTGGAGACATGGCTGAAACAGGGAATCATTGATGTGGCTTTTTTCAGTAGGGAGCCATATCACGAATTTGACTGGATCGAGATAATGGAAGAACCTTATGTGGCATTGATACCTGAAGGACACTCTCTGGCAGGGGAGAAAATCATACCGGTGGCAGACCTGTTTGACTACAAGCTGATTCTGTTCAAGTCTCACGAGGGCTATGACCAGGATATGATAAAAATCCACGATTTGATTATGGGAAAGAAAGAAATGGATTACAGTACCAATTCTATTTATCTTGTGGAGAAAATGGTTATGGAAAACGATTGTGTTTCAATTGTCCCTCTTTCTATGGCCAGGGATGCTTCCAAAGTCTATCCGGTAGAATACAGAGATCTAGATACAGAAATCACAAGAATAATGGGATTTGCGGTTAAAGATAAAGCTAAAGTCTCACCAATGGTCAGCAAGTTCCTTCAGTATGCAAAAAATATATAAAATGTTGGACGGACAACAGGCAGATATACGGGATGTGTGCTCGTAAAATCTGTCTGTTTTCTGTTTTTTGCTGTTTAGTAAATAGATCGGGTCCGAACTGGAAACTTTTTGTGTCGATTCATTCGCTTTAACAATTGTTAGAATTTTGCTACAATGCACAAAAAGGGGCCCCCTATATAATCCCTGAACTAATGTAACCTGAAAGAACAAAAGAAAGGAAAGCAAAGAAATGAAATTGTTGAAATCAATTAACTACAAGATTTTTGCTCCGGTAGCGGTCTTCATTATTGCATTTATAATTTATGGAATCGCTGCTCCGTCATCTTTTGCGTCAATGACGACGGCGCTGAAGGACTGGGTAGGGATCCATTTCGCGTGGCTTGCATATTTTATCATTGTAGCCTGTGTAGTTGCCTGTCTTTATATGGCTTTTTCAAAGTTCGGCAATACGAAAATCGGCGGAGAGGATGCAAAACCGGAATATAGCACGTTTACATGGCTGGCAATGATCATTTGCGGAAATATCGGAATAGCTATGATGTTCTATGCAGTGGTCGAGCCGGTAAGCTTCTTCAGTGATGCACCTGTTTTCTGGGGGGTTGAATCCCAGACCACAGCAGCAGCTGATTTGGCTGTTGCACAGGCGACATTCCATTGGGGCGGATTTAACTGGGTTGCTAATATGGTAATAGGTTTTACAAGCGTATTTCTCTTTACAAATTACGGGATGCCGTTCCGTCCAAGTACAGGCCTTTATCCGATTTTGAAAGAGAAGACCTTTGGCGCTTTAGGAACGGTGTATGATGTAATTTGTCTCATCGCGATTATGGCTGCAATCATTACAGGCTTCGGGTTTGGCGTTATGCAGTTTTCAACCGGTTTAGCATATAATACCGGACTGGAAGTGAATAATACCATGTATATTATTGTTGTTGCTGTCACCCTTCTGGTACTGTGTTTCTCCAGCTCCAGAGGTTTTAAGAAAGGATTGGCAGTATTAAGCAATATCAATGTTGCAGGATATCTGATTCTTCTGGCAGTCCTGTTCTGCTTTGGACCTACTCTTAAACTTTGTGAACTGGCACTTGGTTCTATGGGAGCTCTGCTGGACAATTTTATCCCGATGGCATTTAATGGAGACTTCATGGGGGATGGAAATGGATGGAATGTAAACAACACTGGATTCACCTGGTTCTGGACACTGGTATACAGTCCTTTCTGCGGAATGTATCTTGCAAAAATATCTAAGGGTCGTAAAATCAGACAGTTTATTGCAGCAAGTACAGTTGTTCCTACACTGTTCCTGTTCCTGTGGTTCTGCTTCTGGGGAGGAGACGCTATGAATATGATGGCGTTTATGAATATTAATGTCATGGATGTGATTGGAGAATGGGGAGCACCTGTTGCCAACTTTATCGTTCTGGATTATCTTCCTCTGAAATGGCTGACAATTCCGATGATCCTGTTCTGCGTTATGATCGGTTTCGTTACTCTGGTTGATGCAGAATCCAACATTATTGCCGGAATGTGCCAGAAAAAGATTAAGAGAAACGGAGAAACCCCAGTTGCTCTGAGGCTGTTCTTCTGCGCAATACTCGGATTGGGAACGCTGGTATGTCTGTTCGTGCTGGACGAAGTCGGTATGTCATCGTTACAGAGTCTGTCAGTCGCTTTTGGTGCAGTATTGGCATTTACTTCTATTATTATCATTGCCGGGGTATTTAAACTTGCGAGCGGAAGTGTGGAAGAAAGACTCAATAGTCCAGAAGGGCAGAAAGATATCCAGTATGCCCAGTCTTTTGTAGAGGACTGATAGAAAACATTTAGAATTATGTAACACACAGTCGAAAGGTGGAAAGTAATATGTACTATGGCGAAAAGCTCTGGTCTGATGCGGATGCTGCCTGCGTCCATGAAAATACATTGAAGATTCTGGAGAACATAGGTGTTGAGGTGCAGGAAAGGCAGGCCAGAGAAGACCTGAAAAATGCAGGATGCAGAGTAGATGAGGAAAAACAGAGAGTTTATTACTCACGCAGTTTTATTGAAAAGACGCTTGCGGATTCCCCTTCACAATTTGATATGTATGATTCCCGCGGGGATTATTATCTGACAATGGGAGGAGATGAAATCACAATTGGAACCAGTGGATTTGCCGCATTTTATCTGGATAGACATGATGATACAATTAAATCCGGAACATACAAAGCATTAGAAGAAGAAATTAAGCTTCTGGAGATGCTGGATGAGGCAAATCATATCCAGACATCTATTCAGCCGACGGATATGCCCGAGCATGTGCAGGAACTCTATATGACAAAGTGCGGCCTGATGAACACAAGAAAGCCTCTGCATCTGTGGCCGATGAATGCACGGAGTGCTCGTGCGGAAATCGATATGAATGCGGCTGTCATGGGAGGCTATGAGGTGCTTAAAAAAAAGCCGCATATGATGTTCAATATCTGTACATTGTCCCCGTTGAAAATGAGGGATGATGCATGTGAAGCTATCAGAGAAGCAGCAAAATTTGGTGTTCCATGCTTTTTCTCTTCTGGTCCGATGGGCGGAGCGACTTCTGTAGCAACACTGGCTGGTGAGGTATCTCAGGCGTGGGCAGAACTGCTTGCGCACAATGCGCTGCTGCAGCTTTATAATCCTGGATCACCAGTGGTTCTGGCCAGCTGGAGCAGAATATTTGATATGAAATATGTTGCGTGTACAGTGGGCACACCGGAATACGGCCTGATGAGAGCTGCTATCACACAGTTGTGTAAAAGAGTGGACATTCCCTCTGGTGGCGGCGGTTTTCTGACTGATGCCAATACCATTGATGCACAATGCGGCTGGGAAAAGTTTATGACAGGTATCTGTGCGTTGCAGGCAAAACAGAATCAGACCCATGGATTGGGAATGCTCTCACAGCTCAATGTGTTTAGTCATGAAGCACTGGTTATTGATTGTGAAATTGTGCGGTGTGTGAAGCGGGTTCTTGCCGGGGCAACGGTCGATGAAGAACATCTGGCATATAATGTTACAGAGTTTGAATGCTGTGAAAAAGATGATGCGGATTTTCTGAAATCAAAACATACGAGAAAGCATTATCGTACGGAATGGATGCCGATTGATGTGACTGACAGAAGAACGTTTTCAATCTGGGAAAAGGATGAGGAAGGCAAAAGTCTCCGGCAGCGGGCCTGCAGACGGATCGATCAGCTTCTGGAGGCACACAGCTACTCCATCAGTAATACAATAGAGGATGAACTCGATAGAATTATTGCGGAGAATGAGAAGCTTGCTGAGGCTGAGAGCAGAGAAAAGCATTCAAAAACAAAAAAATAAGCCCATTACTTATATTATAACAATGATACAGGCGTCGGCAGGATATGTCCTCTGGCGCCTGTACCGCATCTCATGGAGAGAGGTGAAAAAATGGATCTGGTCAAATACGAAGTTTTTCTGGATATTGTGGAGAGGGGCAGTTACAGCAAGGTATGTGAGGATCGTGGATACTCACTGTCAGGCATTTCGAAAATGATGAAAAGTATGGAAGATGAAATCGGAATTCCTCTGATTACCCGGACCAATAAAGGTATCAGTCTGACACCGGACGGGGAAAAGGTTCTGCCCATGATCCATCAGCTGATCAATTACAAAAATGTAGTTGAAGAGGAATTTTCCCTGATTAAGGGGATTGAAAGCGGTAAAATCAGAATCGGATGCTTTCCGACTGTCTCTTTCGGATGGATTTCCTCGCTGATTGCCGCATTCAAAGACGAGCATCCGAATATCGCTATCGAAGTAACGGAGGAGAACAGTATCAGAAATCTGGAGCAGTGGCTGAACCAGGGCATCATCGATGTGGGAGTATTCAGCAGACAGCCCTATCATAACTATGACTGGGTGGGAATCCGTGAAGAATACTATGTGGCGCTGTTTCCGAAAAATCACAGATTTGCGGAGATGGATGTGGTTCCGGCAGGCGAGCTTTTTGAAGAAGATCTGGTTCTGTTTAAATCACACGAAGGAATCGACCAGGATGTGATCAAAGTCATGAAGTATGTCAAAACTGACAAAATCCCGAAATATACCTGCAATTCAGACTTTACGGTGACTCGGCTGGTGGAGCAGCTGGGTTTTGTAGCACTGATTCCCGAAATGTTTGCTTCAATGATGAGCGGCATCTTTGAGGTGGATTACAGGCCGGTGGATGTGGATGTCAACAGAGAAATAGGTTTTGCTGTTAGAGATGTCACCAGGATATCGCCTGCTGTCAGGCAGCTGCTCAAATATGTGAAAAAGGGCAGGTACTGATGGAAATGGCGACACCTTTTGTCAACTTGACCGTGACATATATCCGCTGTCGTAAAAGGCGGTTTTAGAGTATGATTTATGTATGATAAATCATACTTTTTATGAAAAGAGGAGTAAAAACAATGGATAGAAACAGAATAGAAATGATGAATAACCGATTGAAGGATGCAAAACCGCAGCTGGATGTAGAAAGAGCGAGACTGGTAACAGAAGCATATGAAAAATTTTCAACCTGCACACCGGTCATTCGCAGAGCAAAGGCTTTCGAGTATATTCTCGACAATATGGTTCCGAACATGCAGGAGGGTGAACTGATTGTCGGAAGTCAGACCACTAGAGTAAGAGGTGTTCCTGTTTTCCCTGAATTTGGTGCAAAATGGATCATCGATGAAATCGATCTCTTCCCGATTCGTGGAACTGATCCGATTGTGGTTCCGGCTGAAACCAAGGCTGAGCTGGTTCCTATTCTGGAGAAGTGGGGCGAGGAGACATTTGATGTGCAGTCTACAGCAGTACTTGACGAATACGTGCTTAGAGCACAGGACTGCGGTGTTCTTTCCGTAGGTGCAAGGACCACAGGAATGGGACACATTTCTCCGGATTATCCGCAGATACTGCCGTACGGACTCAGAGGCGTCATCGATCGGGCAAAAAAAATGATTGAGAAGACAACTGTGCAGACACCGGAAGACATGAAGAAGGTGGATTTCTGGAATGCCAATATCATCTCCTGCGAGGCAGTTATCCGCTTTGCACACAAGTTCTCGGAACATGCGGCAAAGCTTGCAGAGACAGAAACAGACGAGAAGAGAAAAGCAGAACTGCTGAAGATTGCAGATGTCTGCTCCAATGTTCCGGAAAATGAGCCGAGAGACTTCTGGGAAGCTGTTCAGTTCGTATGGTTCCTGCAGCTGACTATTCAGATTGAAGATAACGGCCATTCCATAGCAATCGGAAGACTGGACCAGAATCTGTATCCATATTACAAAAAGTCCGTACTGGAGGGGGATTTTCCTGCGGAAGATGCAGAGGAACTTCTGGCAGCATTGTATATCAAGTGTACTGAGATCCTGAAGCTGCGTGACAGCTTTGACTCCCTGGCATTTGCCGCATATCCGATGTGGCAGCAGATGGCAATCGGCGGCCTGACAAGAGAAGGAAAGGATGCGACTAATGAACTGACCTACGCGGTATTCAGAGCATGGGATCTGGTCAAGACTGTACAGCCCACCATGGCGATGCAGGTGCACGACAACACACCGAAAGAGCTGATGGATGTGGCTCTGGGTATGGTACAGAAAGGCTATGCAATCCCTGCGTTCTACAGTGACAATCTGGTATGCCGGCTGCTTCAGAACAAGGGAGCAACTGTAGAGGATTCCAGAGACTGGACCGTCCATGGCTGTGTTGAACCGTACGTTCAGGGCAAATCTGACGGCCGTCCGAATGTGGGCTATGTAAACGCTGCAAAATGTATCGAACTGGTGCTGAACAATGGCTGGGATCCTGTTGCGAAATGTGAAATGGGCCTGAAAACGGGGGATCCGTCAACCTTCACCAGCATTAAAGATTTTGAAGATGCACTGCACAAACAGATTGTACATTTTGTAAAGGTTATGTGTGAAGCATACACCAAAGTCTGTGCAATGCACGCCCTTTATGTACCGAAAGGATATGCCTCTGCACTGGTTACTGACTGTATCGGACGTGGGAAGTCTCTGGAAGAAGGTGGCGCATTGTACAACTCATCTGGAGTTTTCCTTGTTGCTATGGCCAACGGTGCAGACTGTCTGGAAGCAATCGACTATATCGTATTCCAGAAGAAGATGATGGGAATCAAGGAATTCAATGAAATTCTGCTCAATAACTTCGAAGGCGAAGAAAGACTCAGAAATATCATCCTGAACAAAGTGCCTAAATACGGAAATGATAACCCTGAGGTTGACGGATACGCAAACCGCATGATCAGAGCATACAATGCAGAAATGGTGAAATATCGAGACAGCAGAGGCGGTACTTACGAAAACTGCATCCTGTCTACTTCCTTCAATGTTCTGCAGGGCAAGACCATCGGAGCGACTCCGGACGGAAGACTGGCGGGCGAGCCTGTTTCCGACAATGCATCCCCGATGGTGGGCAGAGACGTTACAAGCCCGACCGCAACCATCAAATCCGTTGCTTCTATCGATCAGTGTGACTGTAACAACGGCGCACTGTTCAACATCAAGTTTGATCCAAACATTGTTCAGGGAGAAGAGGGAAAGGAGATTCTGAGAAATGTGATCCAGTCCTACTTCGCAATGAACGGAGAACATATCCAGATCAACGTTGTCGATGCGGAAACGCTGGAAGACGCGCAGGAACATCCGCAGGAATACAAGAATCTGCTGGTGAGAGTAGCAGGTTATTCAGCCTACTTTATCGAACTGGACAGAGAGGTTCAGAACAACATCATCGGCAGAACTGCACATACCAATGTGGGATGCGGCTGCTGCTGAATGAAGAAAGGCTGATACATGAGTACGAAAGGAATTGTGTTTAATCTTCAGAAAATGTCCATACACGACGGTCCCGGAATCCGGACAACGGTTTTCTTCAAAGGATGCCCGATGCGCTGTCTCTGGTGTTCCAATCCGGAGAGCCAGAGTCAGAAGCTGGAAATCGCATGTTTTGAGACTCGCTGCATAAGCTGCGGTTACTGTGCCGAAGTCTGTCCTGAACAGATTATCGAAAAGGACGGTGCCTTCGGAATCACCGACAGAGAAAGCTGCGATTTGTGCATGAGGTGTGTTGATGAATGCTGCACCGGCGGCAAAAAGCTGATCGGAGAGACATATGATGAGGAGACACTTTATCAGGAGATTCTGAAAGATAAGTCTTTCTATGACTCTTCTGGCGGCGGAGTGACCTTTTCCGGGGGAGAGCCGTTTATGCAGGCTGAGTTTCTGATTGGAATGCTGAAGCGCTGCAAAGAGGGCGGTGTGCATACGGCCATAGAGACAACTGGGGTGACAAAAACCGAGCTGCTTCTGCTGGCTGCGGAATATCTGGATCTGATCTATTTTGATGTGAAACACATGGACGATGAGATCCATAGGGAAGTGACAGGCGTTTCAAATAAAATAATTCTGGAAAACCTTGCCTCATTAGCGAAAGTGCACTCTAATATCACAGTCCGTATTCCGGTGGTGCCGGGAATCAACGACAATGTGGAAAATATCTGTAGAACTGCTGCATATGCTGCGGAGCTTGGCATATCCTGTCTGGAACTGCTTCCGTATCATAATCTTGGAGAAGTCAAATACAGCCAGCTTGGAAGAGAGTATGCGCTTTCTGACGTGAAAAAGCCTGGAGCTGAATATATGTCGGAACTGGCAGAAAGTGCCACAAAAGCCATCGGCGAAAAACAAACATCTGTCAGCGTTATGAAATCACTCTGAATCGTGTGAGAAAGGAATATACAGTATGTATAATCTGCATGTTTTTTATAAAGCAAAAGATCATGACACCTTGCTGAATTTCTACACTGAGGTGAAAGATGCCGGCATCATCGAAGTGTCGCAGGCTGAAGAGGGAAATCTGAGATATGATTATTTCTTTTCGGCAGAGCGGGACAATGAGATACTCATTCTCGAGAAATGGAAAGACAGGGCGTCACAAGTATATCATGACGGTCTGCCGCATATTCTGAGACTGATGGAACTCAAGGGAAAATATGGAATAGAGACAGAAATAGAAGAACTGTAGACCAATGATATAACAGACAGGTCCAGATGAAAACGGTAGCGTAGGGCCTGTCTGTTTTTCTTGTGGTTCAGAGTGTATGTATGAAAAAGAAAGGATGGAAACAGCAAGTATCCAGATGTTCACTTTTCTAAAGAACCGGATTCTGATAAGATATGCATAAAGATACTCGGATAACTTTCTGGAAAGGCGCAGCGTATGTATACGAAGGGCACTGTTTTAAGTATTAGAAAAGAAAAACATCCAAATGTATCAGGAACCTGGATAAGAATTGTTCTTGGTGGATGTTCGATGCATTGTGTTTGGTGTAAGGGAACTGGGGAACATGGCAGTGTATACGGAGAGAAGGCTCTATATGGAGAAATTCTGAAGATGGGAGAAAAAAATGATAGTGGTGACATATGGGTAGCTTTTTCGGGTGGAGAACCTTTTGTACAGTCGGATTTTCTTTATCATATGCTCAGAATCTGCGGAGAAAAAGGAATGCGGACTGCTGTAGAAACAGGCGGAATGACCGATCTTGAAACCCTTCTGAGGATACTTCCGCATATAGATATGCTCTGCTATGATCTGAATCATATGGATGACGGCCTGCACAGACGATTCACAGGTGTATCTAACAGTCTTGCTTTGGCTAATCTGGCAGCTGCTTCGAGAAAACATGTCGATGTGACAGTAAGAGTTATGATTATTCCAGGTTTTAATGATGATGTGGAAAATATATGCAGAGCTGCAGAGTATGCAGCAATGCAAGGAGTAGCGAGGTTTGAAATTGCTCCGTTCTCCAGGAAAAGCTGTTCAGACTTCAATGCAGGCGTTGTAAATCAGTCAATGTGGAATCCGGCTGTCGATATGAGGCATATAGAACTTCTTGCAGAACGGGCAAGGTTCTCTATCGGAGAAGCGAAAACAGAAGTTGTATTCAGTGGATGGAATCAACTATAAATGCATATCTTGCTTGAAAAGAAGGAAATATCGTGTATCCCTTTTCTCACTATGCGAAATCTGTATTTAGAAGTATAATATAAGTGAGGTAAGTGCGGCAGATGAGGTGATGCCGCATTAAATAATAAACAATTTTCCTGACATTTTAAATTGTTCAGAAAGAATCCGGAATTTCCGGATTCTTTTTGTTTGGGAAGCAAAAGATCCCTAATGTAGTTCGGCAGAGATAGAATATAAAATGAGCTGACACAAATCAAATAAAACTTATATAGATAGAAATATCCCGTTAAATTTTAGGAATTTTGTTAAAGACTAAGCGGATACAGTTGACGAATGAGAAAAAATGTGATATAAATTAAATAACACAAATCATAGGTGATTTATGAATACTCCGACATGATAAACGAAAGGAAATGTAACGAGATGAATTCAAGAGAACGAATACTTGCCAGTATTGAGCATAGGGAACCGGACAGAGTGCCTCTGGACCTGGGAAGCACTACAAGTTCGGGTATTTCGGCAATTGCATATGGAAATCTGAAGAAGGAGCTGGGTATCACTGGAGGAAATATTCGCGTTTACGATGTGGTGCAGCAGCTGGCGATTCCGGAGGAAGAGGTTCTGGACAGACTTGGAGTGGATGTTCTGGACATAGGGCGTGCCTTCAATACTACGGATGATGCCTGGTATGATTTTAAACTTCCTGAAGGTACAGAAGTAAAGTTTCCGCGCTGGTTCAGACCGGTTGAGTAGCCTGACGGTTCCTGGATCAGTTTTAACCAGGACGGACTGGCCATTGCCAAAATGTCAAACAGAGCCACATTCTTCGACCAGACCTGCTTCCCTTACGTGGATGGGTATCCGGAAGACTACAGCGGTCTCGATGAAGCGATGGACAAGGTTCTCTGGTCCTTATATGCAGGTGCGCCGTGGGATCACGGTTCAGATTCTGATTTCTATGATCAGCTGAGAGAGAAGGCTCTGTATCTCAGAAAGACGACAGACAGGGCGCTGGTCATGCCGTGCGGCTGCAATCTGTTTGAGTGGGGTACATTCCTCCGTCGTATGGACAAATTCCTGATGGATCTTATCGCCCAGCCGAAAGAAGTGGAGCGTCTGCTTGACCAGCTGATGGAGCGTCACCTGGCTACTCTGGAAAAGGTATGTGAAGCAGTGGGAGATGTAGTGGATATTCTCCGTTTCGGAGATGACCTGGGAATGGACGGCGGCCCGCTCATGCCCCCGAAACTGTACAGGCAGATGTTCAAACCGCGCTATAAACAGTTATGCGATTATGTTCACAAGCACAGTTCCATGAAAACCATGCTGCATACCTGTGGTGCGGTGAGATGCTTTATCCCTGACTTCATTGAAGTCGGATACGACATCATCAATCCGGTGCAGACTTCTGCAAAGGGAATGGATCCTGCGGAACTGAAAAAGGAATTCGGAAAGGACATGACCTTCTGGGGCGGCGGCTGCAACACGAGAGAGGTCCTCAACCAGGGAACACCTCAGGAAGTGTATGATTACTGCTGCAGAATGATAGAGATATTCCTTCCTGGCGGGGGCTTCGTATTCAATCAGGAGCACAATATACTGCCGGATGTACCTGGAGAAAATCTTGCAGCCATGTATCGTGCAGTCAGATCCTTCGAATAAGCGTAAAAATAAGTATACAGCAGAAAACCGGAATTTTCGCCAGAGTCGGAGAGAATTCCGGATTTTTTCTGTTAGAAAAGGAAAAAGCCGGCGCCTGTGGCGCCGGCCTTACAGCAGGAGTTATACATCGAGCAGAAAACCTTCAGGAAACGGATCCTTCGGATCGAGGATCCAGGATGCGAATCCTGTGATGCAGGCATTGCCTGTGATCTTAGGAACGATGGCGCGGACACCGCCGACCGTGGTTTCCTCTACGATCTCGCATCTGAACCTGGAACCGATGACACTTTCATGGACGAAGCTTTCGCCGACTTTCAGCTTGCCTTCCTCATACAGAAGCGCAGCCTTCGCGGAGGTTCCCGTACCGCACGGTGAACGGTCGATGACCTTCGGAAGAGCGACGACCACATTCTGGATGTCGGCACCCTCGCTCTTTGCAGGGCCTGAAAACTCCACATGGGTCACTCTGTCCACGAACGGAAGCTCCGGATGACGGACTTTGACCTGGGCGTTGATATCTGCAGCGAGGGACCGGGCAATTTCCACGAACCGGCTGCAGCTGGCCGGCGTGATATCCAGGCCGACCTTCTCGGCAGGAAGAATCGCATATACGTTTCCTCCCCAGGAGATATCCAGGTTCAGCTTTCCGAATTCCGAAGAATCTATCTCCACGTTTCTGTTGAGGACCAGAGCAGGCGCATTGATGAAAGAAACCTCTTCCACCACGCCGTCGGTGACTTTTGCTTCCACAGTGACGACGCCGGCCGGCGTATCGAGCCTGATCGTTGTGACAGGTTCCTCCACATCCACAAGTCCGGCCTCGATAAGAGCCACCGTTACACCCATGGTATCGTGTCCGCACATAGGCATCCAGCAGCTGGATTCGAAATAGAGCACGCCAACATCCGTTCCCGGTGTGCAGGGTTCGGTGATCAGAGTGCCGGACATAATCTCGCTTCCTCTGGGCTCAAACATGAGAACCTTGCGGAACCAGTCCTGGTATTCTCTCATATATTCGAATTTTTCCTGCATGGTCTTTCCGGGGACGTGTCTGAACCCGCTGACCACATTGCGGGTAGGCTGTCCCAGAGTATGTGTCTCAATGGTTCTGAAAACTTTTCTGGCTTTCAATGATATCAAACTCCTTTCAATACTTGTCTTTGGCTCAGACATTTACAAACTTTCAATAAATACTATAAGCAAAAAACATGCCACGTCGAAAAACAGAGGTTCAGAAGGTGCTTTCCGGCGAATCGGCCCTTCACAAAAGGAATATGTGTCATATAATATACACTATTCCGACAAAAGTGAGTCATAAAAGAAACAGATTGAGGTGGAAGTCTGTGACTCGATGGGAAGAAACCTTTCCGACCGTGTATTTCTGCAGAAAAACCGCAGAAATAAAGTGTATCATAAAATACACACACCTTCCCTGGACCGAAATCAGGCATGCAGGATTCGTTCCATAAAATGGATTTTAAATACAATTTATGGAAAAATATCGCTTTTTCGGTTTTATTTTATCACGTTTTCCCTTCCCGTACAACGGAAAAGGGTTGGCACGCAATTTGCTTTATATTACGGCAGCAAAGAAAAAAGGAGGAAACGGCGTCCGATGATCTTCAATATTCAGAAATGTTCCATACACGATGGGAACGGACTCAGAACTCTGGTGTTCTTTAAGGGATGCCCGCTGCACTGCCCGTGGTGTGCCAATCCGGAATCTCAGAGTTATCAGAAGGAAATCATGGAGTCACCGGTAAGGTGCATAGGCTGCGGTGCATGCGCGGCGGTCTGTCCTGAAAATGCCATTGGTGAGGATTTCAGAATAGATCGGGAACGGTGCACAGGGTGCCTGAAATGTATAGATGTATGCTATGCGGAATCCAAAAAGATCGCAGGCAGGGACTATACCGTAGAAGAACTCTACTGCGAGATAGATAAGGACCGCGGATTCTACCGCAGATACGGAGGAGGAGTGACCTTTTCCGGAGGGGAGCCCCTTACCCATTCCGCGTACCTGAAAAAAATCGCAGAGAAATGTCACAGCAGCGGAATCAACGTGGTTGTGGAAAGCTGCGGCTTCGGCAACTACGAAGGTTTCAGAGAGGCCCTTCCCTATATTGATGCCATGTTTATAGATATCAAATGCATTGATTCAGAAAAACACAGAGAAATGACCGGTGTGGGAAACGAACAGATTCTGGAGAATATCAGAAGGATTTCAGATTTCGGCGTTCCGGTCACAATAAGGACTCCGGTGGTACCCGGATATACAGATTCAGTAGAAAATATAGAGGGCATCGCCCGATTCATCAGAAATCTGTCCGGAATCAGAGAGTATGAGCTTCTGGCTTACCATCAGTTCGGCAAGCCGAAGTACCGGTCTCTCGGCCGTGCCTATGCTCTTGATGAGGTGCCGGTTCCGGACAACGAGAAAATGAACGATCTGGTCAGACGCGCAAATCGCATACTGGACGGATCGGGGAAAGAATGTTTTTGGACAAAAAACAATAAGAAGGAGGTAATAAAATGATTTCAGAAAGAATCGTCAGACTGAGTGAAAAGGTGAGAGATACACCGGTAACCATATGCCTGGACAGGGCCAGACTGATTACAGAATTCTACAGCGAGCCTTCCATGGAACCTTTCATGATCCGGCGCGCGAAATCTTTCGCTTATGTACTGGATAACAAGAAGATATTTATCGATGATGACTCGATCCTGGCAGGCCATCTGGCCTCCATGTTCCACGGAGCTCCCCTTTATCCGGATATGACAGCCTGGCTGAGGGATGACCTGGAGGAGCTGGACACCAGAAAATCCGACAACCTTCAGTTTCTCCCGGGAGAAAAGGATGAACTGAGAGAAATTGTGAAGAAATGGGAAGGCAGAGCTTTCGGAGATATGACTGCAGCCCTTTCCGACGAATCCATAGACACCATGGTGGATATAGGCGTGTTTACAAAAGGGGTTTCCAACAAGTCCACCATGAACCACGCTCCGTTCTACGACGAACTGGTGAACAGAGGCTACCGTTATTACATTGACCAGTGCAGAGCAAACATCGAGTCCATTGATCATATGGACATCGACAGAATGGAGCAGCGCTATACCTGGGAAGCCATGATTATCGTTATGGAGGCGATTATCAGATTTGCACACAGATATGCGGATCTGGCAGAAGAGATGGCGGCAGAATGCAGCAGTCCGGAGAGAAAGGCCCAGCTGCTGACCATGGCGGAAAACTGCAGAACCGTGCCTGAGAATCCTGCACAGAATTTCTATCAGGCGGCACAGCTTGTATGGTTCACCCATCTGGCCATCATGATGGAGTACAACAGCAATGACAACTGTCTGGGGCGTTTTGACCAGTACATGTATCCGTTTTACGAGAAAGACCTGGCTGACGGTGTCAGCGAAGCTTTCATCGCAGATATCATCCATGAGTTCAAACTGAAGATTGCAGAGCTGTGGGAGGTCAGAACCACCCGGGAATCCATCGCATATCCGGGATGCCCGCTGTGGATCCATATGATGATCGGCGGTGTGCTTCCTGACGGAAGCGACGGATGCAATGATCTGACAAGACTGATTCTTCACTGTATGGAAGATCTGCAGACAAAGGAACCTTGCGTATCCTTCCGTTATCATGACGGAGTTGACGAAGAAACCTTCAAACTGGCTCTGTCTGTTGCAAGAAAAGGAGGAAGCCACCCGGCCTTCTTCAACGACAGCACCAATATCTCCCATCTGCTCTCTCTGGGGCACACTCTGGAAGAGGCCAGAAACTGGGGAATCTGCGGATGCATCGAGCCGAGCGTGCCGGGAATCACGGATTTCCAGTCCAATGCAGGCTATTTCAATCCGAGCAAAGTCTTTGAAATCACGCTGAACAACGGCATAGATCCGCTGACAGGAAAGCAGATCGGACTGCAGACTGGTGATGTAAGAGAGTTCACTTCAGTAGAGCAGATCATGGATGCATATGCAAAACAGCAGGATTTCTTCATGGACAAGTTCGTGACCCTCTTTGACAGAATCGTATCCTGCCATGCATGGACGGCGCCGACGATCACAGGATCCTGTTTCACCCACGGATGTATAGAGAAGGGCAAAGTTCTGCAGAGAAAAGGCGCGGATCACAGATATTCAGCCGTAGCTATCACCGGCATTGCCAATATTGCCGATTCTCTGGCAGCCATCGACGAATGTGTATTCAGGAAGAACTATCTGACCATGAGCGAGCTGATGGATCTGCTGGCATCCGACTTTGAAGGAAAAGAGAACATGCGTCAGCTCCTGATCAACAAGGCGCCGAAATACGGCAATGACATTGAGGAAGTGGACGCTTACGCACACTGGCTGACGAAGCTCTGCAACGATCAGATCTGCAAACATACAGACGGTCGTGACGGCAAATACACTATGGTCGTGTCCACCCAGTCCTACAATGTTGTCCTCGGACAGCTGATCGGTGCTCTGCCGGACGGCAGAAAAGCCTACACTGCTCTGGCTGACAATGCGTCACCGATGATCGGTATGGATGTCAACGGACCGACTGCAGTCATGAAGTCCCTGGGAAGAACGGATCCCCTCATCGCACAGAGCGGAATCCTGGTCAACCAGAGATTTGATCCGGCCGTTGTTAAGGGAGACAAAGGCCTGGAGATCATCGAAACCGTCATCAGAACCTACTTTGATGAAGAACACGGTCAGCACATCCAGCTCAACGTTGTAGATGACGAGACCCTGCGTGCGGCACAGAAGGAACCTCAGAAATACCGCAACATTCTGGTCCGCGTGGCAGGATACTCCGCCTATTTCGTCGATCTGGAAAAGGATATCCAGGACAATATCATTGCCAGAACGCTTCAGCAATCCCTGTAAGCGCAGGCAAAGCAGAAACTGACATCATTGCACTCTGTGCATGATATATATGAGCGGCAGCTGTACCTCACTGCCGCTCAGACAAACCAATAAACTTATTTCATAACAAAGGAATCTCAGGTATAATACAGTTATGCATCTGCAGATTCCAGTAGGAGGAACGAAAAATGTCAGGAATTACTATCGTGATGCTGCTGATTTATGCAGTAGTATTCGGAGGAGGAAGCATCTTCCTCATCAGCAAATCCATGACCAAGAAGAACAGCGCAGAAACTGCTGTTGCTGAAGGTCAGCAGGATGGATTCGGCTCAAGAATCGGATTTATCTTATCAACCATCGGTATGGCTGTCGGTGTAGGCGCCATGTGGCGTTTCCCGATGATGTGCGCCCAGTGGGGCGGCGGTGCATTCGTGCTCGCCTTCGTTATCATCTGTATCGTTATCGTTATTCCGGCCGGCTGGGCTGAAATCGCTTACGGCAGACACTACAGAAAAGGAACTGTAGGCTGCGGAGCAGACGCTGCAGGTACGCCGGGAAAAATCCTGGGCTGGATCATGAGTATCGACCAGATCGGCGTATGGGCTTACTATCCTGCCATCATGGCTATCGTAATCTGCTATATCTTCAAATCTCTGGGCGGCATCGACTATGCATCCAATGCAGAGGCTGTCTATGAGTCTACCAATGACAGCAGACTGGTGATCTACCTCATCGTTATCGCAGTTCTGGCTCTGGTGGCATATATCGGAAGCAGGGGAATCGCAAACGGAATTGAAAAGGTATGCAAAGTACTGCTTCCGCTCCTGTTTATCATCCTCATCGTTCTGATCGTTCGTGTGTGCATGATTCCGGGAATCGCTGAAGGTATTGAATTCTATATCAAGCCTGACTGGTCACAGCTTGCAAATCCGCAGATGTGGGCGGCAGCGGCAGGCATGGCTCTCTTTGCAGTAGGCCTTGGGCCTGGATGCCTGCTGGTATACGGCAGATTCGTAGACGAAAAACAGGATATCGCAACAGACTTCATCACAGTCAATGTGGTACAGCTGTTCATCTGCCTGCTGTCAGGATTTGTTATCATCCCTGCTGTCGTAACATTCGGTCTGGATCCTCTCATGGGCAAAGGCATCATGTTCGTGGCTCTGCCTAAGGTATTCGCAACTATTCCGGGAGGCGCATTCTTCCTGATCCTGTTCTTTATCGCACTGCTGTTTGCAGGGATCTCCTCATCCCTGAACCAGGTGGAGATCGCAACATCCGCATTCATGGATAAAGAGGGACTGGGAATGAGCAGAAAGAAGGCATCGCTGGTATGCTACATCATTGCTGCACTGGTTGCAATTCCATGTGTATGGAACGACGCCTTCTTCGCAGTATTTGACAACGTGGTCGGAAATATCGGCTACTGTGTATGCGCACTGGGACTTGCAGTGATCCTGGCCTGGAAGGTCGGCGCAAAGAAAGTCAGAGAAGAGTGGTATCTGCCGACTTCCGCAATCAAGTGGGGCGGCGCTATCGACTTCCTGTACAAATATGTCGTAGTTATCGCTTTAGGATATTTCACAATCACTGCAGTATTGTCACTGTTCTAAAACAGAGAAAAGGGCGGACAGTAGAAAGAAGGGAGAGATATTTTGAAATATACAGTTCTTGCAGATTTTGGAAGTACATATACGAAAGTAGTCTGTGTTGACCTGGAGGAAAGACGTATCGTGCTCACGGACAAATTCCCTTCGACTGTCCACCTGGATGCGGAAATCGGTCTCAATCAGTGTTTCGATGCTGTAAAGGCCGTAATCGGTGAAGAAGAGTTCAGCGCGGCGCGAAAGCTGGCAACCAGCAGCGCCGCGGGCGGTCTGAGAATGGCCGTATCAGGACTGACTGAGTCTCTGAGCATTGAAGCGGGCAGAAATGCCAGCTTCAGTGCCGGAGGCAAGATCGTCTGCACCATGTCGGGTTCTGTCACAGAGGAGATGGTCAGAGAAGCTGAAGAAGCCGGCGCAGAGATCCTTCTTCTGTGTGGAGGTTACGAGGGAGGCAACACCAGAATGGTGCTGCGCAATGCAAAGATCCTCAGTCAGAGCACCCTGACCATTCCGGTGATTTATGCCGGAAATTCCATGGTGGCCAGAGAAATACGCGGGATGTTCCAGAGCAGCGGCAAAGAGTGTTTCCTGGCAGAAAACATCATTCCGGCTATAGGGGAACTCAATATAGAATCGACAACAGAGATCATCCGCAATATCTTCATGAACCGCATCACCAATATGAAGGGCGTTGGAGCTGTTCAGAACAGACTGGACGGACCGATTATCCCTACCCCTGCAGCTGTCCTGCAGGCAGGGGAGCTGCTGAGTACAGGAACTGCGCGGCAGGAAGGGCTTGGGCCGTTCATGATGGCGGATATCGGCGGAGCAACCACTGATATCTATTCGTATGCCGAAAACGAGAGCTTTTCGGGGGCAAAATGTGTCGGTGCACAGGAACCTTTTGCCAGGCGCACGGTGGAAGGGGATATGGGAATGAGAGAATCTTCCGTGTGTCTGGTAAAGGAGACCGGCAGCGCCCGGTTTGCACAGATGTGCGGCATATCGGAAAGCCGGCTTGAACAGGCTGTGACCAGAAGAATAACTCAGACGGATTATCTGGCTGACAGTGAAGAGGAAAAAGAAATCGACCGAAATATCGCGTGTGCTGCGGTAAGAATTTCGGCAAGACGCCATGCGGGCTATGTGACCAGAGAATTCAGCTCCGGAGGATATCTGGTCCAGCACGGCAAGAATCTGACCGGAATCAGAACGGTCATCGGGACCGGAGGAATTATTGTCAATAACGAGGATCCCGGCAGTATTCTGAGAAACGTCTGTGCAGATGAATCGGAGAAGGACCGGATTCTTCTGCCGGAAAAGACCGGGATACTCGTTGACCGCGACTATGTTCTGTTTGCTGCAGGACTTCTGCGGGAATATGATGAAGATGCGGCTTTTGCAATTATGAAGCAGAGTCTCGGCGTGTAACATAAAAGGAGGAGACACTTCACGTGGATATTCAGATCAAAAGAAGATTTAACGAAAAAGAGCTGCCTGATATGAAGACCATCAAGGATGAAGCAAAGAAGATTGCATCAGGTATCACCATCGGCGAAACCCTGTTCATGAAAGAGCACGGCGTCAGATCGGAAGCAGAGTACAAGAAAAAGATGATGGAGTCCGGAAAAATTATGAAGCATTCTGTTATCGGCTGGAATTCCTGGTCCGTAACAGAAGAAGGCATCAAAAAAGTATACAACGGATTAAAAGAAGCGGGCTCCGGCATCGACCGTCTCGGTATCTGCTGCGACTGGATCATGGGCGTGCCGGAACAGTACAGGGACAGATTCCAGGCGGGAGGCAGTCTGATCTTCCATTCTCAGGAAGAGTGGAATGCCATCGGTCAGGTGGTACCTGCCGCACCTCATCTGGGCGATCATATGATCGGCTCTCTCAACGGCGTGGAGAACGTGACCTATGGACTTAATGCCGGAGTCACCACCATCGGAAACCTGGCTCAGTATTTCACTTATGAGTATCCGGGTCTGGATATGGAGGCCTATCGTACAGAAGATTATATCAAAGCCATGGCAGTCATGGGAGAATTCAAAGACCAGGGCGTCTGCATGCACTGTAACCTGGATGACGGGTACGGCGCCCAGTTCCATGATGTGGCCAATCTGCTGGGCTGGGCAAAGCTGGAAAGATACATAGCAGAGGATCTGATGGGCGGAAGAGTCGCTCACTGCTACGGAAATCTGTTCAGCGACTCCATGCTCCGCGTGGTGTTCAACCGCGCCATCAGCATGATCGACAAGTATCACACGCCGGGAACCTTTGTCAACGGCAACACCATCGACTACGGTTTCAGCATGCCGAGAAACTATGCGGCGCTGTGCTCCTACGCCATCGCCGATGCGGCCTGCCAGCTGACCTACCCGACAGGCTACGCGGTTGCACCGGTTCCGTTTACGGAAGCTATCAGAATTCCTACGCCGGAAGAGATCATAGAGGGCCAGCTGACCATGGATATGGTCATCGAGAAGGCTCCGTACTATGCGAGATACATCGACTGGGACAAGGTCAATTCCGACGCAGAGCTTCTGGCGGCAGGAGCAAACGTGTTCTTTGAGCGTGTCATCAATGCTCTGGATGACCTGGGTGTCGACATCGGGCATGCAGGTGAGATTGCAGCTGTTGTCAAGGCCATCGGTCCTGAGCAGCTGGAGACAGCCTTTGGAGCCGGCCGGAAAGAAAGGGACGCCATGAGAGGCAGAGTGCCGGTCAGACCGACCAGCATCGTTCAGACAATCAACAAGATCCAGGACGATGCGCTGGCGAAGGTTAAGGTGGAGAACGAAGGTCCTCTGGCAGGCACCAATGTCGTGGTAGGGTCTACAGATGTCCATGAGTTCGGCAAGGAAGTCATCAAGAATGTGGTGAAAAAGGCGGGGGCAAATGTCTTTGACCTGGGAACCACTGTGTCCATTGGGGAGATTGCCGATACCCTGATCGAGACCGGAAGCAGCATTGTCTGCATGAGCACATACAACGGAATGGCATACAGCTTTGCAAGAGACCTGGTGAAGGATCTGAAAGAAAAAGGACTGGATGACGTTCACATCCTCATGGGAGGCAGACTTAACGAGCCTCTGGACGGAAGCGATGTTCCTGTTGACTGCACGGATAAAATGCGTCGGCTGGGAATCAACGTGGATAACGATGTGGATGCCATTGTGGATACGATTGCTGAATATGTAAAGATGAAAAAACAGACTGGAAAAGGAGAATTATAAAAATGGCGAAGAGAGGAGACTGGGTCCGCATTCATTCCATCGTGCTGAAGGCTGAGGAAAGAACTGCGAAACTGCCGGAAGATACGCAGAAATGTGATCTGCAGCAGTGGACCAAAGGAACGCTGCTGGATGAAAGCGCAGAAATCGGTGACGAAGTGACTGTGGAAACTGCGGTGGGCAGACAGGTGAAAGGCACACTGCTGGAGGTCGGACCTTACTATACCCACAGCTACGGAAAGTTCGTACCTGAAATTATCGAAATCGACAGACAGCTTAGAGAAATCATGTTCGGAGGTGACAGAAAATGAATCTGCCAAAAGACTACGATTCCGTCATGGCCAGGTCCAATGAAATCAATCTGAAGGCCCTGGGAATCGACTATAATGAATTTGAATCCGGCTCCGTGGCCTTCGATTATGAAGGACTCATGGCAAAGACCGGATATACCGTTGAAGAAGTTGCGAAGATACAGTCCAGGACGGCAGTGGGCAATACCCCGCTCATCGAGCTGAGAAATCTGACTGCTCTGGCAAGAAAATACGCCGAGCATGGAAAGGGCGCAAGGATCTTTGCCAAGGATGAAGCGGCCAACGCTTCCGGATCCTTCAAGGCAAGAAGAGCAGCCTGCGCTGTGGCCCATGCGAAAAAGCTGGGATACAAGGGCGTCATGGCTGCAACTTCCGGCAATTACGGAGCTGCAGTGGCATCTCAGGCGGCCATGCAGGGACTGGAGTGCATCGTCGTACAGGAGTGCTATGACTCCAAGGGTGTGGGCCAGCCGGAAATCATTGAGAAAGCCAGAAAATGTGAAGCCTACGGCGCAGAGGTCGTACAGCTGACAGTAGGACCGGAGCTGTTCTACTCCTTCCTGTCCATACTGGAAGACACAGGATATTTCAACGCATCTCTTTATTCTCCGTTCGGTATCGCCGGGGTGGAGACCCTGGGATATGAGATTGCAGAGCAGTGCAGAGCCATGACAGGCAAGAATCCCGATGCGGTGGTATGCACTACAGCAGGCGGCGGCATGATTACGGGAACGGCAAGGGGACTGATCAAGGCAGGTGCGACAGATACAGAAATCATCGCCGCATCCATCGACCTGACCGGACTGCACATGGCGTCAGATACCCAGTTCAACAGGAAGTCCTGTACAACAGGACATACCGGTTTCGGAGTACCCCATGCCACAGGTCCTGACCATTCCGATACACCGCGCTCAGCAGCGAGAATCCTGAGATACGCAGACAGATATGTGACAGTGAAACAGGGTGAAGTCATGTACATGACAGAGGCTCTTGCCAACCTGGAAGGACTGGAAAGAGGACCTGCGGGAAACACCGCCCTTGCGGCAGCATTCTCTCTGGCAAAAGATATGCCGGAGGATGCGGTCATCGTTATCAGCGAGACCGAATACACCGGGGCAGGCAAGCATATTCAGCCGCAGCTGGCCTTTGCGAGAGAAAACGGTATCGAAATCAGATTTGGAGATCCGCAGAAAGAGGACAGACCTGGAGAGAACATCATCCTGCCGGCAGATCCCGGATATATAAGGCATCAGGAGGCGGACATCGATCACTTCAGGAAATCCATGATCAGAAGATCCTGCAGAGATGCAGGCGTTGAACCGCAGAACCTGACGGAAGAGGATATCAGATTCCTGGCAGAGGAGACAAAGACCGACGAAGCCTTTGTAAAAGCGGTTCTGGAACTGTAAAAAATATAATCATACAAATAAAATTCAAGAGGTTGCAAGGAGAAAGCAAATGAGCAAGAAGATTTTATTCTGCGGCGGCGGAAACATGGCTGAAGGAATTCTGAGAAGCGTGCTGAAAAAAGGTATCGCTGACAGCGCAGATATCTCCGTCAGCGAGCTGAATCCGCAGCGCTGTGACTACCTCAGCGACACTTATCACGTTACGGCGCTGACAGACGCGACAGAGGCTATGAAGTCAGCTGATCTGATCATCATAGCGGTGCTGCCGAAAATCGTGCCGGCGGTGGCCGAATCGCTGGCAGGTGTTATCAGGGAGGATGCCGTGATCATGTCTATCGCCGCAGGAGTCAGCATCGAAACACTGGAGAAGATTCTGGGCGCTGACCGAAAGATTATCCGTGTCATGCCCAATACGCTGGGCCAGTCCGGAAACGGACACAGCGCAGTCTGCCTGAACGGCAATGTGGGTGAAGAGGACAGAAAGTCGGCGCTGGAACTGCTGGGCGCTCTGGGCCAGACCATCGTTCTGCCGGAGGCCATGTTCGGTGAATTCACCGCATTCAGCTGTTCCGGACCTATGTGGCTGTATCAGATGGCCGATGTGCTTATCGATGCCGGCGTCTATGCAGGATTCAGCCGGAAAGATGCGCGCAGCATGGTGATCAAGAATATGCTTGGTGTGGCCATGATTCTGGATGAGAGCGGCGATGAGCCGAAATCAAGGGTAAGTGAGATGTGTTCGCCGGGCGGCGTGACCATCGAAGGTTATAAGTCCCTGGTGGATGAGGGGTTTGCTTCCGCAGTGATGACCTCTGTGGACAAAGCCGTTAAAAAAGCCAACTCCATTAAATAGTTACTCTCAAATAAATCAGAAGACAGCGCCAGACATGATTCCGGCGCTGTCTTCGGTTTTTCTTTTTATCTTTTTTCGGATTCGGAGGTGGAAATGAAACTGCAGAATACAAAGACAATAGGTGTGCTGGCAGTACTCTGCTGCATCCTTTGGGGAAGTGCGTTTCCCTGCGTAAAAATCGGTTATGCGTGGTTTGGAATTGAGGGAGCCGGCAGTCAGATTCTGTTTGCCGGATGGCGCTTCTTTCTTGCAGGGGTCCTGACCTTTTTGCTTTTCAGCATGAAAGACAGAAGACTTCTGACCATCAGAAGGTCTTCCGTGCCCGCGGTGTTCGGTCAGGGACTTCTGCAGACCACGGTGCAGTATTTTTTCTTTTATCTGGGGCTTGCCAATACAACGGGGACAAGAGGCTCGGTCATCACAGCCTCCAATGTGTTTTTCTCCATCATCATCGCCCATTTCTTTGTAAAGGGTGAAAAAATAACCCGCAGGAAGATTCTGGGATGCATCACAGGCTTTGCGGGGGTGGTACTGGTCAACCTGTCACCGGACAGCCTCAGCGGCGCAGTCTCATGGAACGGAGAGGGCTTTGTACTTCTCTGCGCAGTGACCTATGGAATCAGCAATGTGACTACCAGGATGCTTACGGAAAGAGAGAAGCCGGAGGCGGTCACCGCCTGGCAGCTGATGAGCGGAGGGCTGGTGCTGATCGCGGCAGGATATGCGGCAGGCGGCTCCATGGGCAGGTTTACGCCGGCATCGGCAGTTCTCTTCTTTTATCTTGCCATGCTGTCCACGGTGGCTTTCACTGTCTGGGCGGCGCTGCTGAAGTACAATCCTGTGGGAAAAGTCACTCCATACGGTTTCACCATACCGGTCTTCGGCACAGCTTTTTCAGGGATATTTCTTCATGAGAGAATTTTCACCTGGAACAGTCTGCTTGCGCTGATTCTGGTCAGCACAGGGATCATACTGGTCAACAGTGCTCCGGGAACTTCCGGAGTTCAGGAAAAGACAGGAAAGGGGGAAGGACAATGGGCAGAGCAGCGCTGATTTCAGCGGTTGTTTTATGGGGCATAACCTTTATCCCTTCAAAAGATCTTCTTCACTATATGGGCCCCTAATACGCTGTCTTTCGCCAGATGCCTGGCAGGGCTCCTGGCTTCTGCAGACGGACAAAGAAACCGTCTGACTGAAACACAATGACAGAAACGAAAAAGGGGAAGCTTTTCACAGCTTCCCCTGAACTTTGTTTTCAATCTGATCGACGGCATCGATGACAGCATATCGGAATCCGTTTTTTTCCAGAGCGGAGACGCCGACGATGGTGGTTCCGCCCGGCGAGCAGACGGCATCTTTCATTCGGCCCGGATGATCTCCTGACTGCATTGCCATTCTGCCCGTTCCGGCCAGCATCTGGGAGGCAAGCCTATATGCCGTATCTCTGGACAGTCCGTGTTTGCATCCCGCATCACCCAGAGCCTCTATGAACATGGCGGCGAAAGCCGGTGCGCACCCTGCGAGGACGCCTCCGATGTCCATCTGCTTTCTGTCCATCCAGAAGACGGCACCCAGATTGCAGAGGAGAGCATCTGTGAATTCTCTCTCTTCAGGAGCAAGGGAGTTTTCCGTTTCACAGAGGAAGATACCTTCGCAGACTGAGACCGGCGTGTTGGGCAGCGTTGCCACGGAACGGGAAGCCGGAAGGATTTCCTGCAGCCTGTCGCTGTAGGTGTTGGCGGCCAGAGAAATCACGATTTTACCCTCCAGGGCTTCTTTCAGGGGGGACATAACTTCTTCTATCATATAGGGTTTTACGCCGATAAAGATCACATCGCAGATTCCGGCTGTATCCAGCGCACTTTCGCAGGGATGAATCCCATCTTCGGCGGCTTTGCCGCACAGTTTTTCATAATCACGGGCGCAGGCGTAGATCTGGTCCGGCCTGACTGCACCTGAACGGATCAGCCCTCTGGAAACGGCGCCTGCCATATTGCCGTACCCGATAAAGCCCAGTTTTACTGAATTCATTTCTAACATTTCAATCTCTCCTTACAGAAACAGTTTGTCTTCGTTTTTAATCCACTATATCCTCATATCGGTTTTTTGTAAACGGTTTTTTCGGAAAACCCTTGACCCGAAGCTGACTTCAGGTCTTATTGTATTTTTCAAGCATTCTGTAAAAGGTCTTTCTTGACACGCCCAGAAGCTCCGCCGCCTTTTTCTTGTTTCCGCCGCTGATTTCCAGCGCCTCCTCGAGGAGGGCGCTGTAGGCACTGTCCACGTCTTTTCGTCTTTTTTCCAGCTTCTCCTCAGGGGTGCCGCCGGAGATGGACTGTTTTGTGAAGCCTTTGGAATAAATTGAGGATTCGAGAATATCACGGCTGATTCTGTCTGTCTTTGCCAGAACCGTTGCCCTGTTGATGACGTTTCTCAGCTCACGGACATTTCCGGGCCAGTCATATTCCATCAGAGCGTTCAGCGCCTGGGCATCCAGCTTCTTTGGAAGACCGCCGATGGGTTCTGAAGCCTGACGGAGAAAGGATTCCGCGAGAGGAGCTATGTCCTCACGGCGTTCCCGCAGCGGAGGGATCTCCACTGTAAGGACCTGGAGCCTATAATACAGATCCTGGCGGAACAGTCCTTCTTCCACCATCTTTTCCAGGTCCCGGTTGGTTGCAGCGATGACCCGGACGTCCACGGGAATCTGGCGGGAGCTTCCGATTCTGGTGATCATGCGGGTTTCGAGAACTCGCAGCAGCTTTGACTGGAAATGGAAAGGGAGCTCCCCGATCTCATCCAGGAACAGGGTGCCTCCGGCGGCAAGCTCGAACTTTCCAACCTGACCGTTTCTGGACGCTCCGGTGAAGGCGCCTCCCACATAACCGAAGAGTTCACTTTCAATCAGTCCCTCAGAGAAGTTGGCGCAGTTGAGAGCGACAAAGGGTCCTTTTCGCCGGGAACTGTAGTTGTGGATAGACTGGGCGAAAAGTTCCTTGCCCACGCCGCTTTCGCCGGTAATCAGGAAATTGAATGGACTGTTGGCGAACTCCTTGGCAATATTTATTTTCTCTCTCATGATTCCGCTGCTTCCGATGATATCCTGAAAGGAGTATTCGGCAGCAAGGCCGGCAAATTTTCTGGTACGCGTCATGTCCTGCTGGCGCGAGCGCATCAGCTCCACCATACCCTGAACCTGTCCGTTTTCATCCAGAACGGGATACATGTCGTTGGAAACCAGCTGTATGCTTTCAGACGGGGACTGGTGCTCCAGACGGACTTCCCAGTCCAGAGCCTCCCGGCCGTCTTTGAGCACATCCATCATCTTCATGTGGCTGGAGTTGCTTTCCATTGAATGGACCTTCATGCCGCACTGATCGAAGATGTCTTTTATCTGCATGCCGATGACGGCATCGCGGTCGGCGATATGCATTGTTCTGCAGAAATCCTGATTTGCGAAGAGCAGATTGGCCTCCCTGTCATAGATAGAAATAGAGCTCCTCGCTGCATCCAGATACCGGAGCAGCCGGCCGTTTTCAGAGTCGTTTTCGTCAAAGATCTCCATAAGGGCCTCGAAGTCCTTTGCAATCTGATCTGCCGTATCCTTTTCTTTCTCTGCAGTGATGATGAGACAGCCGCCTGCTGATATTCGAAGCACTGCAGGTCCATCTGCTTTCTCCAGAGCGGAGAGATCCGTCATGTATCCGGAAAGATTCTCTCCGGGCGCCTCAGGGAAAGAGCCGAGGATCAGACCGTTCTCTGCAGCCAGTACAGTCTCAGAGGCAAGCCCGCTATGCTCTGCAAGAAAACCGAATATTCTCCTGGCCGCCGCGTTCCTGCCGGTGATCTTCTGAGGACCGGCTGAAGTGTCCGTTATATTGTTCGTAATGACATCTCTGATTGCTGGCATCCGAATTCCTCCTTGCGTTTTCTATCCTAATATCATACCATAAAATGATGCTTTCCGACAACCGGAGCCGGCGGAAAAACGGAAAACCTCTTTACAAATTCCAGGCAAAGTATGTATAATTTATATTGGTGTAATCTCGGGAGGTAAAAATGAAAAAATTACTGAACTTTGAATATGCATGCATCCAGGGTACATACTGGATGGTCTACGGCGTGGTAGGCAGCTTTGCTTCGGTCTTCCTGCTGGCAAGGGGCTATTCTAATTCTGAGATCGGCCTGATCCTGGCGGTGGGAAACGTGCTGGCGGTGGTCATGCAGCCGCCTCTGGCTGACTTTGCAGACAGGACGAAGAAGATTTCTCTGATCGGGATCATAGAGATCATGTCGGTGATGATGATGAT
>JBJESV010000025.1:14610-22426 GCA_051882975.1 Emergencia sp. | reverse complement strand
GGACATCCTGTGAGTTTCTGCTGAAAGTTGCCGCCATCGGATTCACGGTCAAGATCGCCATCTGCTATATCGCCACATCGGTGGGAATGATCTACTTTGCACAGCTGTTCCAGCTGGTATCCTTCGGGCTGTTCCTGCCTGCCATGGTCAATTTCATCGATGAGATCATGAGCAAAGGGGAAGCCGTCAAGGGACAGGCGCTCTTTACCATGATGGTGACGGTGACCAGCATGGTGTCCAGCCTCATCGGCGGTGTGATTCTGGATGTCAGCGGCGCGAAGATGCTGACTCTGGTGGCAACCATAGCCACGGCGCTGGGAACCCTGATCATCCTTCTGACTGTAGATCGTCTGGGAAGAAAGGCAAAGTGAACGGATGCCGCAGTATGCCGGCCGGATAGAACAGAAAAACCTGAAGCTGCTGCAGCTTCAGGTTCCTTTATATTTCCTACAGTTTCCGCGCCATATCATACCAGGTGGCGCCGCCGTGAACTGATGCGCTGACACCCTGCTTCTCAAAGCCGAACCGGGCATAGAAATGAATCAGATGCTCTTTGCAGGTCAGGACGATGGATTCCATGCCCAGGCTGCGTGCGGTTTCGATTCCGGCAGTGAGCAGGCGGCCTGCGATGCCCTGGCCTCTCCAGGCGTTTTCTGTCATGACAGTGAGCACGGCGCAGACTCTGCCGCCGGGAATCGGTTCTGTCTCAAAGACTTCGTCTGTGATAAGGGCTGCATCCATGGAGATCATGCAGATGCAGCCGCAGATATGACCGTTATCGTCTTCTCCGACGAGAAAAAGCTCCGGATAGTGTGCGAGCCTCCATGCGTATTTCTCTCTGGATGCGGCCTCCTGTGGCGGAAAGCATTCATGTTCGATCTCTGCGATCCGGTCCAGGTCGGCTTCTTCAGCCCGCCTGATGCGGACAGAACTGCAGTTTTTCTCTGTTTTTTCCCTATCCATATCAGTATCCCAGGTTTTCTTCAATCAGAACCACTTCCATCTCGCAGCTCTGCATCTTGCGGAAGTGGATCACCATGGCGTTGCAGATCCGCTCAGGACTGCTGCATTCGAAACACTGCTCTCCTGTAACGGCACACGGGGTCTTGCATTTGAGCCTTTTGGCGTTCATCGGAGATGCGATGTCCTTGGCTCTGTCCACGGCACGGTAGAGATCCGCAGCGATCTTGTTGGTTCCTGCGATGAAATAGACCTTTTCGTGGCCGCACAGGGAAGAGGCCAGGCGGTTTCCGTAGCCGTCCACATTGACGATTTCCCCTTCCTCGCTGATGGCGTTGGCCGAAGTCAGATAAATCTCTGTCTGCGCGGCGGCGTCCCGCGTCTGATCCGGCGTCATGCCTTCTGCGGGATGCCAGTGCCAGAAGACCTGGTTGTGGGCGGACAGGGTATCGAAGGTTCCCATCTCCTCTATGGTCATGGAACCGCCGATGCCAACGGTCCGGCTGTCGATGACTTCGTTCAGATAACGGTCTGCAGCAGCTTTGTCAGGAAAGACGGAGACACTGTAGCCGGCCTTTTTCAGTGATGTGACAGTTTTTTCAAGATTCATGGATTTGTCCTCCTTTAATATATCGGTAAAATATGTCAGCAGGCATCGTCAGGCTCAAAGCCGTCGCTGTCTCTGTCTGTGAGAAAGCGGCGGTAGTATTTCAGTCTGGCGTATTTCAGCACCTTCTGCAGATAGATCGTGTTGTAGGCGCCGCCGACAGCCCCTGCGACAGGAATGCCCTGCAGAAATTTCATGTAGAGAAGTTCCGTAGACATGGTGGCCGCGGTCATGCCGATCTGGCTGCTCTGACTGTAGTTTTCCGGAAGGACCGGATTTTCGATGAAAGCATTGACTTCCCGGTCGCATGCTCTCAGCGCCGGACCGCATGAAAGAGCAGTCTCGATCAGCTTCAGGATAAAGTATTTCTCCTCCGGACTCTCGTAGGTATAGCCGTAGCTCAGGGCGGTCTCATAGATGCTTTTCAGCATGACAGCAGCAAAGAGGGGAATGTCCGGCAGACCGATGCCCAGCGCACCCAGGCCTACTCCCTCCACGCTGGAGATAACCAGATTTTTTGCGCCGGAACTGCCGCTCTTTCTGGAAAACTGACGCAGACTTCTGCGGTTTTCCTCCAGATCCGCAGAATAGGCGTTGACCTGATACTGATGCTCCAGTTCGTCTTTCTTATATGTTTTCTCTATGATGCCGGTTCCCTTCTCGAAGATCATCTCAAAGGCCCTGGCAAAGGCGGTGTCCAGGGTCTCCTGGAGCTTTTCGGGAACCTTGTCGGCCAGAAGCCGGTTCAGACGGCTGTCCTTTCGCGACGAGCCCTTTGAAAGAAAAGCCCGCTCCTGCCGCATCAGATGGTTCCATTCCCGTTCTCTTGCGGTCATTTTCATTGCAGATATCCCCTTTCAGTGCTAAAATAGATACAGATATTTTATCACAAAAACAGAGGAAAGTGAGAAAAAACTATGAGATTTAATATGTATCACAGCTGTATCACGGTTCTGGACCTGGAAAAGTCCGTCAGCTTCTACGAAGAGGCCCTGGGGCTCAGGGAAGTCCGGCACATGGAGGGAGACGGCTGGAAGATCGTGTTCATGGCGGCAGAAGAAGGTGCGCCGTGCCAGCTGGAACTGACCTGGTATGCGGATCGGAAAGAACCCTATGATCTGGGCGACAACGAGATCCATATCGGCTTCCGCACCGATGACTATGCGGCGGCAAAGAAGCACCATGAGGAGATGGGATGCATATGCTTTGACAACGAGGAACTGCAGGTGTATTTCATAGAGGATCCTGACGGCTACTGGATGGAGATCGTGCCGGTAAGATAGAGGGGAGAGGAACGATACCCGTAACATGTAAAGAAAGCCGGAGGAGACAGGAAGGTCTCTTCCGGCTTTTGAGGTATTACAGTTTCTTCAGGGCTTCCTTGTAGATGCGGCGGGCTGTGTACAGATCCTCAAGCTCTATATACTCGTTGCACTGATGCTCGGTACATTCTCTGCCCGGAAAGACCGGCCCGAAGGCGGCGATATTGTTCATAGCCCTGGCATAGGTGCCGCCGCCGATGACAGCGGGCTGAGCTGTATCGCCGGTGACGCTGGTGTAGGCGTCAGCAAGGGTACGGATCAGATGGCTGTCCTCTTCGATGTACAGAGGTTTTTCTTCTTCGACCAGCGAGACATCGGCCTGATCTCCCAGAGTTCTCCTGAGCCCCGCCAGTACCTGTGCGCCTGTAAAGCTGACAGGATAGCGGATATCCAGATGGAGTTTCACCGTATCTCCTTCCATGGAAATCAGTCCCGGATTCACCGTAGTCTGTCCGCTGACATCATCCCGGAGAAAGCATCCGCAGAGGGAACCGTCGGTGCTGTCGGCAAAGTGATTCATGTAGAAGTCTGCAAAGGCGGAGCTGCACTGACCGACTCTGTTCATCTCCTGGAGCTGCCTCATGACGGAAAAGATGGCATTCTTTCCTTTCTCAGGAGTGCTTCCGTGAGCGGGGACCCCCTGTCCACTGATCTCCCTGACGGTTCCGGCAGAGTCTCTGATCCGGGCGCAGCAGGAGGAGGGCACCACGTTGACGGCGCTGCCGCCGCTGACAGAGAACAGTCCTCCCTCCGATTCCCGGAAAGAAATCACTATCTCGGCAATGCCCTTTTCTCCGAATATGACAGGAAAATCGGCATCCGGAGTAAAACCGGCATCCGGCGCCTCTTCCGTCTGAAGATAATAGGCCATATCGGTCCATTCACCTTTTTCCTCTGAACAGCCGAAAATGATGCGTACGCGTTTATCGAGGATATGACCTGAAGATCGAAGTTCTTCCTGAAGATCATGGAGAGCATAGATTGCCGCCACGGCAGGGCCTTTATCGTCCAGGGCTCCTCTCCCGTAAAGCCTGCCGTCTTTTACAATGCCCTGAAAAGGAGGCGTCTCCCAGCCTTCGCCGGCAGGAACCACATCCACATGGGCCAGCACCGCAATGAGCCGTTCCCCGCTGCCGGCCTGGGCGTATCCGGTGAAAGGGCCGCACAGTTTTGTCTCCATGCCCAGCCGGCTGCAGATATCCAGTGCAGCCTGCAGAGCCTCATATGGACCTCTGCCGAAAGGGAGAGCTCCCTCCGGCTGACCGCTGACACTTTCGATGGAGATCAGACGGCAGATGTCTTTTATCATATCATCTCTGATCATGCTTTTCATGGCTGTTGTCTCCCGGAGAGGAACGGCACATAGTCGGCATCCACACCGAAATGACGCGGCCCGAAAATTTCCAGTCCTTTTTCCGTAGTCCAGATCTCCGGTGCCGGCAGGGCGATCACGTGCATTTCATCTCCCGGAGCAAAGTCCGGATTAGTCATAGGCACACCGCCCGCATCAAGCATGCAGATAAGATCGGGAACTGTCACATCCAGCCTTTCGTCCAGATAAGAGGCATAGTTTTCGTTCTGAAAGTCGATCCTGTACCGGTGATCAGAGAATTCCCGGATTCCGTCCAGAAAGATGCTGCCGAAATCAAAGCCGTCCCGGCTTTCCCATGGCAGATCAGTGACCTTGCCCCTGAACAGGACTTTTCCGTCCATGGCATCTGCCACCTTTGAAGCGGCATCCTCGCCGTTTTCTCTGGCCTGGCGCATCAGCCTTCCGATTTCCAGGGCACTGCTGATGGCTCCCGGTATGACAGATGTGCGGAATTCGGCGCCGCAGAGAGGATGGTCGCAGACGCTGACCTCGTTGCCGCTGGCCGTGGCTACAGCCCGGACCATGGCTTCAGCCCGCTCATCACTTTGCACCTGGGCAAAGACTGCGGTGTCGCCGTAGTTTGTGGCTACGGCAAGAGGTGCGATGGATTTGCCCAGCAGATAAAAGGTGGAATGGATCAGTTCCGGAACAGAACGTCCTGCAGGATCGCTGTCCGCAAGGGGAAGCCCCAGCTGACAGGCGACACGCACGGCTTCTGCTGTATTTTCACCTCCCAGTTCTGTAGAGGAGACGGCGGCAAACTTTCTGCCCATGTATTTCTCCAGGGTGCGGAAAGCCGTCACTGCAGGAGCTTCCGGCAGAACCGGCAGACCTTCGCCGCTGGCGGACGGAGCACCGCAGCCGTAAGGTGCGGCTACGAATTCGTCGTCAGGAATCTCATCCAGATCGGCCAGCCAGAGAACCTTTCCGGCCGCAAAGTCACCTGCCATCATATCAAGACCTTTCTGCAGGCTGCCGCCGCCGCCTGTTCCCAGCAGGGCGCATCCATAGAGCAGATCGATGATATCCTGTTTTTCAAGCTTTCTCATTGCTGTCCAGACCTCCTCTCGACGGTGACGGAATGAACCTTTCAACGATCAGGTAGAGCACAAAGGCGAAGCCGATGCCGTAGTAGCCTACGCCGCAGAAATATGCCAGAGCTGCGGATACTGCCCATATGATGACCGCTTCCCACCTGATTCCGTCACGGGAATGCCAGTTTTCCGGCTTTCCCTTTCCGATGACCCAGTAGTCAGCCAGCATGATGCCGCCGACCGGACATACCAGAAATGCAAGGAAGCTGAGAAACCCTTCTATATGATTCAGGATGCCGCATGCTCCCAGAATAGTTCCCACAAGACCGGCAGCGATGGTTACCTCGCGTCTGCGGTTGTCCGGGATGTTGAATGCCATGACGATATCCAGGCCGCCGCTGTACGCATTGGAGGAATTGGTGGTCCAGGTGGACAGAATGATGGAGATGATGCCTACAACAGGAAGGCCTACCTGGATCAGCACCATGCTGATATCGTACTCGCCGGCGATCTTGGTGAGGATGGCGCCGAGAGCAAGGGTGATAACACCCATAGGAAAGATTCCCCATACGGTGGATTTCAGCGTTTCCTTCCGGTTCTTCTGGAATCTGGCCACGTCTGCCGCTGTGATGACGCCTACGGCATAGAAATCAAAGGAGAGGCTGACACCGCCCATGAAACTCATGGTACGTGCGACATCTGAATTGATTCCTTCCGTTCCGTAAGTCTTCAGTGCGATGACGGTTCCCGCAAGCATGACCAGCATCAGGAACGGAATTGACACGAAGTTGAGTTTTTCCATGGCTTTCATTCCGAATACAGCCGTGATGAGCATGATGACACCCCATGCCAGGTTGGACACGAAAGGCGGAATACTGATTCCTGCCACCTGTTCCATGAAGTTGACGAATGCGTCGCCGCAGATTCCGTTGTTGATGCCGAACCAGCCGATGAGGTTCACTGCAAAGATGCTGCTGACAATATAGCGGGCGCCTTTTTTTCCGAATGTGGATTCTGCCAGCGTGCAGGAGGCCATTCCCAGATCGCTTCCCTGCATACCCAGGATCGACATGAGAATAACCACGATGAGATAGCCTATGGACCCGGACACGATGGCCTCCCACAGAGGCATGGCTTCAGCCAGAATGGCGCCTTCCCAGAATGAGGATGCGCATACGCATATGCCGGCCTGGACAAAAGCCAGGGAAACCCATCCCTGACGCTCGTCTTTTCCGATCGGTGTCAATGCATTTACTTCAGCGTTTTTCTTTTTTTCCATAATATCGTTGTCTCCCTTCCTTTCTCGGATTTTTTCCAGAGTATAGCACGGGAAAAGCTCCTTTGTCATTGAGCAGAAGTTAAAATAGAGTTCTGAATTTTGTGCTCATGCACAATCCGTTATTGTATCGCATTCTTTCATGTGCTAAGATAAACCCAGAAGAAAAAAGGAGGACAGATGTATGAGCATAACGGTAAAAGACTGCCTGAAGCTGCCTTCCCTCAGTCTGGGTAGGGTCATTGCAGGACACGGGGGACTGGACAACATCGTCACCAATGTATCAGTCATGGAATTCAACGACACAGACGAAGAGGATATAGTCAGTCCCAATGAACTTCTCATTTCGGCGCTGTTCTGCGTAAAGGGTGATGTGGATGCACAATGCCGTCTCATACAGAAAGCCCGGCGCAGCGGTGATGTGGGACTCGTGCTGTTTTACTCTGATCTGATTCTGGGTGAGATCAGCCCGAGATTTCTGCGCGTTGCGGATCATCTGAACTTCCCGGTCATCATGATGCCGGCCGATGATATGGGACTGAAATACAGTGACGTGATCAGCGACGTGACAGAGGCCATCTATATGGAGAGAAATGCCGAGCATTACTTTGTCAGCGACACCATGCAGCTGCTTTCCCAGAGCCCGGAACAGGAGCGGACTCCTGCAATGGTTCTCAAACTGGCAGGCAGCTATGCCAAGGCGTCTTTCTTCCTCTGCGATGAATATGAGAACCCCATTGCATCTTCTTTCTGGCCAGCCACAAATTACATTGATTTTAAAAAAGTCGCTCGTATCTACGCAGAAGGGGAGCAGGACGGAATCCGGGTGATGCGCCGCTGCTTCCGGGACAAAAAGGACACGGAGCTGGTTCTGTATGCGGCGACGCAGAATGAAAAACTCAATGCAGGCATCCTGGGCGAAGTGGTGGAAGCGGTCCAGCTGTTCTCCCTGCTCTGGAACTACAATCTGAATCCGGACACGCCAAAGTCTCTGATACCTGCCATGCTGAGAGGAAAGCCCGAACTGGTCCGCTATATCTGCGGACGGAATCATCTGCGAGGGGAGAATCTGACCAAAATGCTGCTCCTGGAGATCAGCTCTTCTGCAGGTTTTTCCGGAGGGGGCACCTTTGCGGAGGGCCTGCGGGAACTCTTTGCAGAATCAGGCAGGCAGGCTGTTTTTGATCTGTTCGGCAGTTACTATGTCATCATATATCAGAGCGGTGCATCTGTAAAGGACAGGAT
>JBJESV010000025.1:0-14510 GCA_051882975.1 Emergencia sp. | reverse complement strand
CTGGACTGCAATTCAGAAATCAAGGCCACTGCAGAGGCGCTGTTCGTGCACAGAAATACCATTCTGTACCGCCTCAACAAGATACGAAGCCTTCTCGGGTGCGATCTGAAGGAGATGCCTATGGCCTACGATATCTACCTTGCTGCAGCGATCCAGCGGATTTTTCTAAAAAACCCTTGACAAACCGTTATAACTGTATATACTGTATATATACACAGGTGAACGGATGCTGCGCATTCCGGATACAGGCGCACGGTTCCGCACATCTGCACATAGTCAGAAAAGACGAAAGAGAGGCCTCTCAGATTGGATATCATCATTAGAAACGCCAGCGATCAGCCCATTTATGAGCAGATCAGCACGCAGCTGAAGAATCACATCATCTCGGGTGCGCTGAAGGAAGGGGATGCGCTGCCTTCCATACGCGGCCTGGCAAAAGATCTGAAAATCAGTGTCATCACCACCAAAAGGGCATATGAGGAACTGGAAGCCGAAGGGTTTATCTGTACCGTGGCAGGCAAAGGCTCCTTTGTGGCAGAGCAGAATACCCAGCTTATCAGGGAAAATCATCTGAAGAAGATGGAACAGCTGATGCAGGAGATTCTGCAGCTGGCCGCCGGACTGGATATGGAACTGGATGAAGTGACGGAAATGCTGCGGCTTCTGGCAGAAGAGGAGTAGATAATGGATTACGAAAATGCCATCGAGGTGAGAAATCTGACCCGTTCCTTCGGAGAATTCTCCCTGGACAATGTCAGTTTTGACCTGCCTGCCGGCTGTATCCTGGGACTGATAGGAGAAAACGGAGCAGGCAAGAGCACGACGATCCGCCTGATCATGGACACGATGCAGAGAGACGGGGGAACTGTGAAGGTGCTGGGAATGGACAACAGTCAGCCGGAGTTTCAGAAACTGAAAAACCGTATCGGCGTAGTCATGGACGAAGCCTATTTTCCGGCGGTCATCGATGCCCGCACGGTGAACAGGATGATGAGAGAAATCTATGATCAGTGGGATGAGGAGCTTTTCTTCGGGTATATACACCGGCTTGAACTGCCGGAAAACCGGCAGTTCAAGGATTTTTCCAGAGGAATGAAGATGAAGCTGGCAATTTCTGTGGCCATGGCTCATCATCCGGAACTGCTGATTCTGGATGAAGCCACCAGCGGCCTGGATCCCATCGTCAGAGACGAGATTCTGGATATTTTTATAGAATTTACGAGAGAAGAGAATCACTCTGTTCTGATTTCATCTCACATTCTCAGCGATCTGGAGAAAATCTGCGACTATATCGCATTTCTGCACAAGGGCAGACTTCTGTTCTGTGAGGAAAAAGACCGGCTGATCGACAGTTTCGGTATTCTGCAGTGCACGCAGCAGCAGCTGACAGAGGTCCCGGCAGAAGCGGTTCTGGGAAAACGGCAGAGCAGTTACGGCGCCAGCTGTCTGGTCAGAAGAGAGATGGTCAGCCCGGCATTTGAAATCGAGAAAGCGGGTATTGAAGATATCATGCTGTATATGGTGAAGGGGGAGAAAACGGAATGAAGGGACTGCTGATCAAGGATATCTGCGTGCTGAAGACGCAGGCGAGACTGTTTATTTTTCTCATGCTGGCGTTCATCATTGTGGACAATGATTTCACCCGGGGTTTTGCCATCATGTATGCATCCATGCTGCCGATCACGGCCATCGCCTATGATGATCAGGCAAAATGGGACTATTACGCGGAGATGATGCCTTATTCCCGTATGGATCTGGTTCTGTCCAAATATCTCATCGGCCTGGGAGCGACCGCCGGAGCCGGGATTCTGGAAGCGGCAGCCATACTGGTCTGGGGACTGATCAGACATCAGAGCTCTGATATGCTGGGCAGCCAGCTGACAGTCGACCTTGTGCTGGTATGCGTGGGACTTCTGATCATGGCTGTCAACCTGCCGGTGGTATTCCGGATGGGATCGGAGAAGGGACGCATGGTCTATCTGATCCTCACCGTGGTTGTCGCCTGTATGGTGGTTGCATCCGTACAGATGGATCTTCCTGTATGGCATCTCTCTGCCAGGATGTATATCATCGGTTTTCTGTGCATCACGATCCTCGCGCAGATTGTGTCTGTCAGACTTTCCGCAAAGTTCTACACCGCGCGGCGAGGATAAGTTTATCAGCCCCTCCGGGGGCTTTTTTGTGTGTCTGAAAATCTTAAAAATTCTTAAATATGGGAAAAACTATATATTTTTGCACAGGAAACGGGTAAAATGATAGCTGCAGAAGGGAAAAGAAAGGAATTTTTTATGAATAGATACACGATACTGATCGTCGATGACGATCCAGCCATCAGGGAGGTTCTGTCCGTGCTGCTGGGAAGTGAAGGCTATACAGTGCAGCAGGCTGAGAACGGGGAGACCGCTCTGGAGACAATCGCGTCAGACAGGAGTATCGACCTGGTGATCCTCGACATCATGATGCCGGGAATGTCCGGGGTGGAGGTCTGTGCAAAGCTGAGAGAAACCACCGGCGTGCCTGTCCTGTTTCTGACAGCCAAGTCCCAGGATCAGGATAAGGTGGAGGCATATACGGAAGGCGGAGACGACTATCTGGTAAAACCGTTTTCCCAGACAGAGCTTCTGCTGAAGGTCAGATCTCTGCTGCGCCGGTACAGAGAATATCAGGGTTTGCGACAGGACTCTGCGGCTACACCTGAGATCCCGACCATCGGCGGCAATATCACCATCGATGCAAAGACCCGTTCAGCCCGGAAGGGCGACAGGAAGATTCCGCTGACGGATAAGGAATATGATATTCTTCAGTATTTCATGGACCACAGAGGAGAGATTGTGGAGAACAAGGACCTCTACGAAGGCGTCTGGGGAGAGAAATATCTGCCTTCCGCAGGCAACACCATCATGGTTCATGTGCTGAATCTGAGAAAGAAACTGGAGGAGGACGTCAGCAATCCCAAGCTGATCAAGACCGTCTGGGGGAAGGGGTACAAAGTTGAGTAAGAAAAAGCGGCCTTTTGTCTCCCTGAACCTGAAGATGGTCGCAGCGCTCCTGATCGGACTGCTCCTGGCTGCATGCACATATCTTGCATGCGGATGGGTGACCAGTTATGTCTGTGAAGTCAGATACACCAGCGAAGAGGCACTGAAAAGGAACGTGGATGCGGTATATGACGCGCTGGAGGAATACATAGAGAGGGAGCATGTCAAGGCTACAGACAATGAGGCTCTTTCCAGCTGGATGAAAGACCAGGAGGATACATACCTTTTCATCTATGACAATTACACTAATGTATTTGAGGCCGGATGGTGGGAGAACGCATACAACGAATATGATATCCTTGACGGAGAGAACGAAACAATGCCCGGAACCTATGATACGGATCTGCCGCGCATAGACGAGGATTCTTTCAGCGAGAACGTGCGCGAGCGCATTGTGGAATTTGCCGACGGCAAATACTATGTATATGTGGACGTGTACAAAGAGCTGAGGCTGCAGGAAATCATGCAGATGGTCTCTATCGTCCTGGCGTTTCTTGCCCTGCTCATCACGCTTCTGATCTATCACAGGGGCCTGATCAAGAGAATCGCATTTCTTTCCTCTCAGGTGCAGCAGGTGAGTGACGGAAAACTGGACTACAGAATCAGTGCGCTGCACAACGACGAGATCGGACTTCTGGCCGAAAGCGTGGACAACATGCGCACCTCCATCATCAGGAAACATCAGCACGAGAAGGAGGCCTGGGAAGCAAACACCCAGCTGATCACCGCCATGTCCCACGACGTGCGTACACCGCTGACCTCCATGATCGGTTATCTGGATATCATAGAAGGGAAAAAATATGAAAACCAGGAGCAGCTGGACAGATACGTCTCCTCGTGCAGGGAAAAGGCGTTCCAGCTGAAGGATCTCTCCGACAAGCTCTTTCAGTATTTCCTGGTATTCGGCAGCAAGGAAATCGACAAGAACCTGGAGGAGTACGACGCCGGGATTCTGTTCCAGCAGCTGCTGACGGAGCACTGCGCGGAGATACTGGGCTACGGATTCAGGGTGAATTTTCAGTTCACCATTCCGGAGACTGTCATCCGGACAGACATCTCCAGCATGAAGAGACTCTTCGACAACATCTTCTCCAATATCATGAAATATGCCGACAAGAAGACGACGGTAGATGTGACTGCGGAGGAAACGGAAGAAAAAATCCATATCCGGATAGCAAACGAGGTTCTCCAGGAATCCAGACAGGTGGAAAGCACCCGGATCGGTCTGAAGACATGTGAAAAGATCTGCAGGGATCTGCAGGGAAGCTTCACCTACGAGGAGCAGGACGACATCTTTGCCGTGGAGATATTCTTTCCGGCGGGGGGAATAGCGGAAAACGAAGAAGAGAACAAAGAAGCGAATGAAGAAAGAGACGAAGAGGAGATTGTAAAGGAATGAGATTGAAAAAAATATTGAAAATCACAGCTGCCGCTGCGGCAGTGGTACTTTTGCTGTCTTCATTTGCAGGATGCGGAGAAGAAGAAGCGGAGGACAGATGTGTCAGCGCTGTGGAGGCGGCCATGGAAATGCTGGGGGACAGCACGAAACTGGATACGGTGGCGGCCTACGGCGAAGAAATCTACGAAGATAATTTCCAGCGGCTGTACAACTTCTCCATAAATGAGGTCGGAGGCGGAGCCATCGCCTATGCTGCAGATGGCGGGGCTGCCGATGAGATATCCATCGTCATGGCCGATGACAGCAGCAGTACTTCGGAAATCAGAAAATACATGGAGGCACGGCTGCAGCAGAGACTGCATGATTTTTCCGGCTATAAGCCGGAAGAAGTCAGCAAGATCGAAAACGGCAGAGTTGCGGTCATGAAGAATTATGTCTTTCTGATCATCTCTGACCGGTCTGCGGAAATTGAGACGGAAATAAAAAAAGCACTGAACAGTTAAGGGAGAAGAGATATGGAAAAGAAACAGAAAATTATCATGGGACTGGTAATCGCCATGCAGGTGATCCTGGCTGCAGGAATCGTTTTTCTCTGCATCCAGAATCTGTCCCTGTCGAAGGCGGTAAAAGAATATGTGGCATCCGGCGGCCAGGTACACGATATCTATGACGACACTGCGGTGGTGGAGGCCTATGAGAGCGGAGATGATTCCGCGCTGGGCGAGCAGGACAGATATGTTCTGAAAACGGCGAAGCAGGTTATAGAAGAGAACATCACAGAGGACATGTCCGACTATGAAAAGGAAAAGGCTGTCTACGACTGGCTGATCGGGTACACTGCGTACAGTGAGGGAAGTCTGGCGCCGATATCCTCAGGAGGCGAATACAGCCATGAACCTTACGGCGTGTTCAAGTATCACGAGGCCATCTGTGTCGGCAATGCGACCACGATGAAGCTTTTCCTGGATATGCTTGGCATCGAGAACCAGATTATCCATTCCACGGAGCAGGGCGAACACGCCTGGAACCTGGTGAAGCTGGATGGAGAATGGTATCACTGCGATGTGACCTTTGACGGCGGAAGCGGCGGCGTACCTGCGTATACATACTTTAACGTGCCGGACAGTGTCAAGGATGACGGAAGCTATCCGTGGAACCATGAGGTGATTCCGGCGGCAGACGGGACGAAATACTGTCTCATCGCTAACGAGGCGGAAGAACTGGACGATGTATATGCTGTTCCTGCTTACGTGAAAGAGCAGCTGGAAGAGGGAAAAATCCTCATTTCCTTCAGGCTGAAAGACAGCAGCGAATATACACAGGCGGCTGCAGATCTGATCGCACAGAACTTCCCTGTGCCAGACGGAGAACTGTCCACAGGGAATACCATGATCGTGGGTTCGGAGACGATCTACACCTTCTGCAGATGGATCTACAGTGAAGGCGGCGGAAACGAGGATACTGAGGTTCTGGAAAAGCTGCAGGAGATCATCTATGGTCTTCAGTAGTACGGTTTTTCTCTTTGCCTTCCTGCCGCTGACCCTGGGCATATATTTCCTCTCCCCTCCGATACTGAGAAACGGCGTGCTGCTTGCGGCAAGTCTGCTGTTTTATGCCTGGGGAGAGCCGGTATACATACTGGTCATGGCAGGCTCTGTCGGGCTGAACTACATATGCGGTCTTGCAATAGGAAAATTTGAGGGCAGGCATAAGCTTACAAAGCCTATGCTTGCCTTTGCTGTTTTCGGAAACCTGGTTCTGCTGGGATGGTTCAAGTACGCCGATTTCATCACAGAGAATCTGAACCGGGGATTTGATCTTGGAATTCCAGCGGTGCATGCCGTGCTGCCCATCGGTATATCCTTCTATACCTTTCAGGCCATGAGTTATGTCATCGATGTCTTCCGGGGTAAGGTGCAGCCCCAGAAGAGTGTTGTCCGCTTCGCTCTTTATGTGACCATGTTTCCACAGCTGATCGCAGGTCCTGTCATCCGCTATGCATCTGTCGAGAAGCAGCTCGGAATGCGGCAGACAGATCTGCATGGCGCGGCAGAGGGAATCAGACGGTTTATCACAGGGCTTGGCAAAAAAGTCCTGCTGGCCAATCAGGCAGGGCTGATCTGGACGGAGATCAGCGGCATCCCTGCAGAAAATCTTCCCGCAGCGACAGCCTGGCTGGGCGCGCTGGCTTTTACCTTTCAGATCTACTTTGATTTTTCCGGTTATTCCGATATGGCTATAGGTCTGGGAAGGATATTCGGATTCACCTTCGATGAGAACTTCAGGTATCCCTATGCATCCGGGAGCATCACGGAATTCTGGCGCAGATGGCATATCTCCCTGGGAACCTGGTTCAGGGAGTATGTCTATATTCCGCTGGGCGGCAACAGGAAAGGGGCTGCAAGGCAGATTATCAACATCTTTATTGTCTGGGCGCTGACCGGCCTCTGGCACGGAGCCAGCTGGAATTTCCTGTGGTGGGGCGTCTATTTTGCTCTGCTTCTCATCGCGGAGAAGCTGTTCCTGCTGAAAATTCTGGAGAAACTGCCGGCTCTGGTCCGGCATGTCTACGCCATGTTTTTTGTTATCTGCGGCTGGGTCATCTTTGCTCTGGAAGACGGAAGCAGCATCGCTTCATACTTTCTGGCAATGGTCGGAGAGGCCGGCATCGCGGACGGCAGGACGGTTTATCTGCTGGAAACCTGGGGACTGCTGATTCTGGTCATGGCGGTCGGATCGACAGCCCTGCCTGCAGGATGCTGCCGCAGACTGAAAGAACATCTGAAGGATCATCCTGTGGCGGAGCCGGTTCTGTCCGGAAGCTTCTGCCTTCTGGTACTGGTTTTTTCGACGGCCTTTCTTGTCAGCGACACGTATAATCCGTTTTTGTATTTCAGGTTTTAGGAGGAGGGGTTATGAAGAAGATACAGGACTGCATAATCGTCGGCATTTTTGCCGTGTTCCTGGCAGCAGGCCTGCTGGGCGGCCTCCTGACGGAAGACAGGGATTTCTCTCCTGATGAGAACAGAATGCTTCAGCAGCTGCCGGAGCTCAGCGCTGCCTCGGTGTTTTCCGGGGATTTCTCAGAAGCGTTCCAGGAGTATGAGAACGACCAGTTTCCTATGCGGGACGGATGGACGGCCATGGCTGCATCCGTGCGGCTTGCAGAGGGACGAAAAGACATAAACGGGGTCTATATCGGTAAAGACGGCTACCTCATAGAGAGGATTCTGCCGGAGGATGTGGACGGTGATCAGCTGCAGAAAAATCTGTCTGCCATAGAGAACTTCAGAGAAACCCTTCCCGCTGACATAGACATGTCGGTGATGATAGTGCCTACCTCCGGCTGCATGCTGGCTGAGAAACTTCCGGAAAATGCGCCTTATTTTGATGAACGGTCTGTAAGCGATCAGGCCTGCAGAGCGCTGGAGCGCTGCGGATGGGTGGATCTGTACAGCGCCTTCGAAGGCAGGTCGGAGCAGCTTTATTACAGGACGGATCATCACTGGACCATGAAAGGAGCGGAACTGGCATTCAGAACGTGGAAACCGGAGGCGGAACTGACCCGGGAACGATATCCTCTGAGCAGGGATTTTCAGGGAACCATGTATTCCAGAGTTCTCTGGGACAGCGGCGTGCGGGACACGGTGGAAGGTTACGGAAGGGGACCGGAGCAGTATGACATCTCTGCGGAGGGAGAACCTCTGGAGGGAGGAATGTATCAGATGGATAAGCTGGAGGAGAAAGACAAATACGCGGTGTACCTGGGAGGCAACTACGGACGGCTGGAACTGGACACCGGAACAGAGAGGGAAGGGAATCTGCTGATCATCAAGGATTCCTTTGCCAACTGTCTGGTTCCTTATGCGGCGGAGTATTTCGGAAGGGTCTGCCTGGTGGATCTGCGGTATTTCAGCGGAAACCTGCAGGAATATATGGAAGAGAATAAGATCACAGAGGTGCTGGTGCTGTACAGCATGAGCAATCTGATCAGAGACAGAAATATAGAGATGATAGACAGCAGGGGGAACATCCTGTCGTGACAGGTGTTCCCCCTGAGAAACTTCTGATCTGTTACTGTTTTACATAAGGCTTGTCGAAGTTGATGACTACGAAGCACTGTGGATTTTCATTCCTGATTGCATCGGAAAAGGCTGCATGGATCTCTTTGTGAGTCAGCGGACAGTCAGGCGCCACCACGACGTCAAAGATAACGTTGGTGTGAGTGGGCCCCGGTACCACGCGGAGATCGTGGACGTTTGACACGCCGTCCAGGGTGTCCGCCGCTTTCTCTGCAAGGACCGTCATCTGCCTGACTGCAGGATCGCTGATGCGGACCGGGTCCAGGTGAGCTGTCAGTTCAATATGCAGCTTTCTGGAAACGGCTCGTTCTATATTGTCCACCATATCGTGGCTTTCCATCAGATCGCCGTCGGCGTCCACTTCAATGTGGATAGATGCAAAGATCTTTCCGGGCCCGTAGTTGTGCACGACCAGATCGTGGATGCCCAGAACGCCATCGTAGGAGAGGGCCATTTCTCTGATCTGCCTGATCAGTTCGGGATCAGGGGCTTCGCCCAGCAGAGGGCTGATGGTTTCCCGGACGAGACCGATGCCGGACCAGATGATGAACAGGGCGACCAGCACTCCCATATAGCCGTCAACCATCAGGCCGGTGTATTTTCCGACAATTACGCTGAGCAGAACGGCCGAAGTGGAGATGACATCGTTCCGGCTGTCCGCACCGGTGGCGGCCAGTGTCAGAGAACTGATTTTTTTCCCCACGAAGATGTTGAAGCGGGCCTGCCATATCTTGACGGCTATGGCAAGTATCAGCACGATGACGATGGTCCAGCTGAATTCCAGAGGTTCGGGGTGAAGTATTTTGCCCACAGAGGACTTGAGAAGCTCGCATCCGACCAGAATGATGAGGACGGAAACGATCATACCGGATATGTATTCGTAGCGTGCATGGCCGTAAGGGTGGTCCTCATCCTCCGGCATGGAGGCCAGCTTGAATCCGGCCAGAGTGATGACGGATGATGAGGCGTCTGCCAGGTTGTTGATACCATCCGCTACGATAGCTATGCTGCCGGAGAGCAGTCCGGCCAGAATCTTCGCCGCGCATAGAACGGTGTTGGACAGAATCCCCACGATGCCGGCGAATTTTCCGTAACCCTCGCGGACTTCCGGATCAGAGATATTTTCGCTGTCTCTGACAAATTTTCTGCAGAGAAACTGATTCATGATGATACACCTCCCGGATCACTGTCTTTCTTCGGATTCCATGGCTTCCTCCATGGCTCTGACCAGCTGGTCGGGACAGGAAGTCGGTTTGAAGCCGCAGCGGATACCGGAGAGCTTATCTCTGATCTCCTCGTACGTCATGCCGCTGACCAGGGAACTTATTCCCTGCAGATTGCCGCTGCAGCCGCCGTGGAAGACGGCCTTTTTGAGAACATTGCCTTCCATCTCCACGTCGATGAAAGCGGAACAGGTGCCGCGTGTCTTATATCTGTATGTCATGTCGTGTGCTCCTTTCGATGATGTAAATATTTCCACATGAATATCAGTATAGCACAAAAAAGTGTGCACATAAACTAAAAAATAATTGAATTTTGCAAATCAGAGGTGTATAATAATTTATCCCTATCAGGGAGAATAAGGAGAATATAAGGAATCATTGTGAACAGGAGGTCTATATGGGAGATAGAGATATTCCGAGAATAAGCGGAACGCTGCGGGCCAAGAGCATTCAGATTCCTGAGGTCATCTGGCAGGCCAAGGGGATTGTGGTCATGGGACGCAGAATGAAATCCGTACTGTTCTCAACGGACATAGCAATTATCAGGAACTGCAATGCTGACGCAGTGCTGGCAGTTTATCCTTTCACACCGCAGCAGATCATCTCGCAGACCATCATCAGCGCCTCGTCCATACCGGTGCTCGTAGGGGTAGGCGGGGGAACGACCAAAGGGGCACGTTCCGCGCTGATGGCAAAGGATGCAGAGGCGCAGGGCGCCTTCGGGGTGGTTGTCAATTCGCCGATGAGCAACGAAAACATCACCCTGATCAGGAAATTCATCGATATCCCTGTGGTGGCAACCGTCGTGTCGGAGAAGGACGATATAGATGCGCGGCTTCGGGCCGGCGTTTCCATTCTCAATGTATCCGCCGCAGCGAAGACACCGGAGCTGGTCAGACATATACGGGCTGATTTTCCGAAAGTGCCTATCATCGCAACGGGCGGCCCTACGGATGATACGATTCTGGAGACCATTCAGGCCGGAGCCAACACCATCAGCTATACGCCGCCTTCGACTGCGGATATCTTCGAGGGCATGATGAAGAATTACAGGAAGGCTTCCGAGGAGATCAAGAGTCCGACAGAAACTGATCCGTCGCTGCTGAACATGCTGGAACTTCTGTAACAGCAGGTCTGTCTGAAGAAAATTGCAGCGCTTCCCGCATCACATACGGGAAGCGCTTTTTAAATCGAAATAAAAGGAATTTCGGCAGGCTTTCACTGCGAGAAAAAAATCCTTTTTCCTGTGAAAAAATTGTTGACATAACCATTTTCCGATGTTAATATAGTATATGTGCCCGGCATGAGTACGGGTAATTACATAATATGCACCATTAGCTCAGCTGGTAGAGCACCTGACTCTTAATCAGGGTGTCCAGGGTTCGAGCCCCTGATGGTGTACCAATTGTGAGACCTTGCAGATGATTCTGCAAGGTTTTTCTTGTATGACGGGCATGCCGCTGAGACCTTATGCTCTTGCCCGGAATGCCCCTTTGTGCTATGATGAAAACAATACCGGTACGGTCTGCGCCGTACCGGCAGAAGCAGAAAAAGAAAGGCAGAAGTACAGATATGATCTATCTTAACAACGCAGAATGCACCATGCAGAAACCGGATCCAGCCGCATATGCCGGCCCTGCAGACGAAGCCGAAGCCAGAAAGATGACGGCCGGGCTTCTGGGCGTGAAGAGACCTGAGAACGTCTTTCTGACTCGTGGAGGCGAAGCTGCAGTGGAGCTGGCTCTGCGCGCTCTGATCGGAGAAGGCGCCCATGTCATCACATCGCCCATGGAGCAGGACAGCACCTGCAGAGTGCTGGAGGCTCTGGCGGCAGAACGGAACGCAGAGATCGAATTCATACCGGCTGATGTTTACGGAATTCTGGACTGTGATGCGATGGAAGCCATGATACGGCCGCAGACCTGCGCCATTGTATGCGCCCACGGCTGCAGTGTCACAGGAAACATCAGCGACCTGGGAAGGGTATGCACCATAGCAAGGCGCCATGGCCTTCCGGTCATCTCGGACGGCTGTCAGACTGCCGGGGCGGCAGAAGTCAGTGTGGAGGAACTGGGTGTGGATGTCTACTGTTTCACTGCAGAGAAGAAGCTCCTCGGGCCGGCAGGTCTGGGCGGAATCTGTATCAGAGAAAGCTGCAGGACGGCTTTTGAGAAAGGACTTGGAGAGACGGCGGCAAAGCATCCGGAACTGACAGAGACTCTGAGAGTCGGGGACAGAAGTCCCCTGCACCCGCTGGAAGGGGAAACCCTGAAAAGCTTCTGTGCAGGACTGAATTTTGTCATGGAAAAGGGGGACTACGGCATTTCCATCTATCCCCACAGGCTGGCAAAGCGATTCTTCGAATCGGTGAAATCCATGGACGGTGTGGAGGTTTACGGCAATTTCGGAACCAGCGTCCGCGTACCAACTGTTTCGATCTCTGCGGCAGGGTTTTCACCGGAGCAGATCAGAGCACACATGGAAAAGAACGGTATCATCTGCGAAGCAGGCACGGAAAAACTGGGATCCACCAGGATGCTGGAGGTACTGGGCAGAGCCGGTGAGGGGCTGGCCCGCTTCAGCTTCGGATATTTCAATACGAGAAAAGAAGTCAACCAGGCGGTTCTGGCGCTGATGGATCTGCTTGGACTGGACGATATGTATCTGCTGTCATAACCGGAAAAAAGAGAGCGAGGAGGAAAAAATGAAGAGAAAACCTATTATCATAGACACTGATCCCGGCATCGATGATGCCGCCGCACTGGTCATCGCGCTGCGCAATCCGCAGCTGGATGTGAAGCTGCTCAGCACCGTTGCGGCCAATGTTGAGGTTGACAAGACCACCGCCAATGCACTGAAACTGACAGAGTTTCTGGATGTAGACGTGCCTGTTGCAAGAGGCTGCGACGCGCCTCTGCTGAAGACACTGGAGCCTTCCAGCCACATCCATGGAGAAAGCGGTATGGACGGATATGAATTTCCGCCTGTGACCAGAAAACCCCTGAACCGTCACAGCGTTGAGGTCATGAGAGAGATGATTCTGGAGAGTCCGGAAAAGATCACCCTGGTTCCCATCGGGACCCAGACCAACATCGCCATCCTGCTGCGCATGTACCCTGAGGTAAAGGAGAACATCGAAGAGATCGTGACCATGGGAGGAGGCATCGGAGCCGGCAACACCACGTCGGCAGCCGAATTCAACTTCTATAACGATCCCCACGCGGCGGCCATGGTGTTCCGGTCTGGCGTGCCCCTTACCATGCTGGGACTCAATGTGACCAATCATGCCCTGCTTCACATGGAGGGCGCGCAGAAGATCAAGGCCAGCGGCAGAGTGGGTGAGATGCTTTTCGATCTTTTCAGCTTCTACAGAGGCGGCACGCTGGAGGAAGGCCTGCGGATCCACGATGCCTGCACTATATGTTATCTGCTGCACCCGGAATTTTTCCGCACAGAAAGCCGCTTTGTGGAAATCGCCACAGAAGGGCCGGCAATGGGCGCTTCCGTTATGCGTTCCAACCTGATCCGGGAGGATGACAGAGAACCGAAAGTCAATGTCTGCATGGACATCGACAGCGAGAAGTTCGAAGCATGGTTCGTGGAGGAACTCTGCAGATAAGCTGAAGGAAACGACAGAGGTGAAAAAGATGAAGATATTGAATTTCGGTTCCCTGAACCTGGATTATGTCTACAGTGTGGATCACATGGTGTGTCCCGGCGAGACCCTCGCCAGCGGCGGCATGGAGATTTTCTGCGGCGGAAAAGGTCTGAACCAGTCCGTGGCCCTTGCCAGAGCAGGGGCAGAGGTCTGGCATGCAGGTCTGATCGGAGGGGAGGGCGGTGTTCTCCTCGATGCGCTCAAAGAGGCGGGCGTCCGCTGTGAATTTGTGAAGACAGTTTCCGGACGGTCAGGGCATACCATCATACAGGTGGACAGGACAGGACAGAACTGCATTCTCCTTTACGGCGGAGCAAACAGAGCGGTGACGGAAGCTTTCGCTGATCAGGTTCTCGAAAATTTCGGAGAGGGGGATATGCTCCTGCTGCAGAATGAGATCAGCTGCCTCCCTTATATCATAGACAGGGCTGCGGAAAAGGGAATGGAGATCGCGCTGAACCCTTCGCCTTTTGACAGCAGCCTTTCGGACTGTGCCATGGACCGGGTTTCTCTGTTCCTGGTCAATGAGGTGGAAGGCTGGCAGATGACCGGTGAAAAGGAGCCGGAGGAGATTCTGGCGGCCATGAAGGAAAAATATCCCCGCGCCAGGGTGGTTCTGACTCTGGGAGGAGACGGGTGTATCTGCCAGTATCAGGATACGCTGTTCCGTCAGCCGGCACTGCATGTGAAAGCTGTGGACACCACTGCGGCGGGGGATACCTTTACCGGATATTTCCTGGCCGCACTGGCAGAAGAAATGCCGGTGCAGGATGCGCTGAAGCTTGCATCGCAGGCTGCAGCCATTGCAGTGACAAGGCCGGGCGCTGCGCCGTCTATACCGCTGCGCAGTGAGGTTGGATGACTTCCGTATGAGAAAAAACACCGGAAAAAGAAAATATTTTACAAGAAACCGTCGAAGAATCCGGTTAAGATAATTAGAAAGCAAAAATGAACGGACAATTCACACAAGGAGGAAGAATCTGATGAGAGATGCAAAGACAGCAGGCCATCTGGCGGCGCTGTTTACAATTTTTGTGTGGGGAACGACATTTATTTCGACGAAAGTGTTACTGCAGGATTTCCAGCCGGTGGAAATCCTGTTTTTCAGAT
>JBJESV010000024.1:0-56081 GCA_051882975.1 Emergencia sp. | reverse complement strand
ACGATATATATCTACTAAGTGAAGACCGCATGGCGAAAGCATTGCGGTCTTCGTTAACTGGCGGCCCTGTATTGTAAACGGCAGGCGAGGTGCGCAGAGCGTTAAAAATCCAATGCATAAAAGAAACGGGAGTGAAAAATCACTCCCGCCGGTAATGGAGCGGACAACGGGAATCGAACCCGCCTCCTCAGCTTGGGAAGCTGATATTCTACCAATGAACTATGTCCGCATCAAACTACCCGTATAGTATAACACAAAAAAATGAAAATGGAAATACCCTGTTTTTTATGATATACTTTCCTGAGAAAAAATAAACAGACAGGAGAGAATATCATGTTTTTTAACTGTATCGCAGTCGGAGCAGGCGGTTTTGCCGGATCGGTGTTCCGCTACCTGATCAGCCTGATTCCGGCATTTCACAGATGTCCGCTGCCCCTTCACACGCTGCTGGTCAACATCGCCGGAGCAGTCCTCATAGGCGTCATCGCCAGATACGCCCAGGTTCACGAGACGGTGAGCCCGCAGATGATTCTGTTTCTGAAGACGGGCATCTGCGGCGGCTTCACCACATTCTCCACCTTTGCGCTGGAATCTGCAGACCTGCTGCACAGCGGAAGCCATCTGACTGCAGCCTGCTATATGATTCTCAGCGTCGCAGCATGTGTGGCCGGGATTTACCTGGGCCAGGGGCTGGTGCGCTGAGACCGGACAAAATCATACTAAAGTTCAATAGAAATTCAGTACGCGCTGTGTTACCATAACCCGGAATCATTCAGCCGGATTCCACTTCCGGCATAGAGAGGGGAAAGGTGAAGACAACATGCAGACAGGAGATTTTCTGATGCTGCTGGGCGGACTGGCGCTGTTTCTGTACGGAATGCAGATGATGAGCAGCGGTCTGGAGGCAGCTGCAGGCAACAGGATGAAGAGCATTCTGGAAAAGCTGACTTCAGGCAGGATCAGAGGCGTCCTGGTGGGAGCGGGTATTACGGCTGTAATCCAGTCTTCCTCTGCGACCACAGTCATGGTGGTCGGTTTTGTATCTGCCGGACTTATGTCCCTGAATCAGGCCGTGGGAGTCATCATGGGGGCAAATATCGGAACGACAGTCACGGGACAGCTGATCGCTCTGGATGTCAGTGCTGTCGCCCCTCTGATCACCTTCGCCGGAGTCGTTATGATGATCTTCATAAAAGGGGAGAAGACGCAGCATATCGGCAATATCATCGCCGGTCTGGGCGTTCTGTTCATCGGTATGGATATGATGAGCACGGCTATGGAACCGCTGCAGGACTCGCCGGCTTTTATCAGGATCGTGACCAGTTTCGATCATCCTGTTATCGGCATTCTGGTGGGGGCGGTCTTTACCGCACTGATCCAGTCTTCTTCTGCATCTGTGGGAATTCTGCAGGCACTGGCTGCAGGCGGCGTTATCGGTCTGCCCCAGGCAGTCTATGTGCTTTTCGGCCAGAACATCGGAACCTGTATCACGGCGGTGCTGGCTTCCATAGGGACGAAGATCAATGCCAGGCGTTCCACGCTGATTCATCTGATGTTCAACGTGATCGGAACGATCCTTTTTACGGGCATCTGTCTTGCAACGCCTTTCGTGAGCTGGATGGAGAATCTGACTCCGGGAAATCCCATGGCACAGATCGCCAATGTACATACCGTGTTCAATGTGGTGACCACGCTGATTCTGCTGCCTTTCGGCGGCGCCATGGCAAAACTGGCCGTGAAGATCCTGCCGGGAGATGAAGAAGAGGAGCAGGAGGAATTCAGACTGGTTTATCTGCAGGACATCGACAGCCGCAGAAGCCGTCAGATAGGGCAGATCTCCGTATCGGTCAGCGCCATGGACAGAGAGATCTCGCGCATGTTTGACAAGGTGGAGCAGAATGTGGATAAAGCCTTCAGCGATGTGCTCAGATGCAGATGCGATGATTTTGAGGAGATAAGACATAGAGAAGAGTACATAGATTTTCTCAACAGCGAGATATCCGGATATATAGCACGGGTGATTCACCTGGATCTGTCTGCAGAGGATTCTGCCAGAGTCAGCTCCTATTTCCGCATTGTGGGCAATCTGGAGAGAATCGGAGATCACGCCATGAATATCGGCGAATATGCCTGCGCCCTCTGTGAAGGGGAAAAAAGGCTTTCGCCCCAGGCCCTGCAGGAGATCGGAGATATGAAAAAACTCTGTATGACGACTCTGCAGGAGCTGAAAGACGGCAGCGGGAAGGACGGACGCCAGATGCTGAAGATGACAGCCATGTATGAGCAGCGGATCGACGACATGAGCCGTCAGCTCAGGGAGAATCAGATATCCCGTATGAAGAAAGGCCAGTGCTCCGCAGAAGCCGGAGTCCTCTATTCAGAACTGGTTACCGACTTTGAGAGGATCGGGGACCACGCCCTGAATATCGCAGAGGAATACAGCGCCATTCTGTAAAAACCAGATGAAACACGACGAATAAAAAATAATTATGATGAGGAAAACTGCCTCCGGGCCGGTATAACGGTCAGGCGGCAGTTTTCTTTTCGCTGTTTTCTTTTTTGACCGATTTCTGCGGAATTTGACAAGATTCGAAATTGTGGTATAATTTTATTATGGGAGAGATTTTAATGAGAGTAAAGGAGGGGATTTTTTTTGATTCAATTAAGTCATGTTACCAAAGAATTCAAGGGTAACACCGTTCTATCAGACATTTCTATGGAAATCGGCGACGGTCAGCTGACCGTTCTGATCGGACCCAGCGGCTGCGGCAAGACCACTACGCTGAAGATGATCAACAGGCTGATTCCGGCAACAAGCGGCGACATTTCAATCAACGGAAAAAACATCAGAGATATCGACCCTGTGGAGCTGCGGCGAAATATGGGCTATGTCATACAGCAGGGAGGCCTCTTCCCGCATATGACTGTGAGGCAGAATATCGAGATCATAGAGCAGATGGAGAAGAAGGATCCGCAGCAGATCGTGGAGAATACCGCCAGGCTTATGAAGATGGTGGATCTGGATCCGGAGGAGTATCTGGACAGGTATCCGTCAGAACTTTCCGGAGGCCAGAGGCAGAGAATCGGAGTCATCCGGGCTCTTGCCAACGATCCGGATATCGTTCTGCTGGACGAGCCTTTTTCCGCCCTGGATCCGGTGACCCGGAGCAGCCTGCAGGAGGAACTGATCGAACTGCAGGAAAAGGTGGGAAAGACCATGGTCTTTGTCACCCACGATATGGACGAGGCCATCCGCATTGCCGACAGAATCTGCATCATGCGGGGCGGCCATATTCTCCAGTTTGACACACCTGAAATGATCCTGAGGAAGCCTGCCGACGACTTCGTCGCCAACTTTGTCGGTACAGGCCGTATCTGGGATTCTCCCGAATATATCAAAGTCGAAGATTTCATGATCAAATCGCCGGTCACATGCCGCGGAACCATGAACCGCAACCGGTGCATACTCCGTATGAAAAATTTCCATGTGGACACGCTTCTGGTCACAGATGAGGAAGACCGTCTGCAGGGCATCATAGGCAGAAAAGATCTCTTCCATGCCGGCCCGCTCAGCGAAGCGGCTGCTATGATGCATGAGGCGGCATATGTTGTGCATACCGGCGACAGTATCGTCGATGTGCTGAAGATTGTAGAGGAAAGCGACGTCAGCAATATTCCTGTAGTCGATGATGAAGGCAGGCTGGCAGGGCTGCTTACGAGCAGCAGCCTGGTATCCACCCTGAGCAGACAGTTCCTGACCGAAGCGCCTGCTGAGGAAGGAGGTGTACTGGCATGATCTCATTATTCAGATACATGGCAGAACACAGCGACCAGATTCTGCAGCTTCTGCTGGAGCACATCCAGATGACACTTATAGCGGTGCTCCTTGCCATCGTGATCGGTGTGCCCCTCGGCATTCTGATCAGCTATGTAAAGAAGATGGACAAGCCGATCATCGGCCTTGCCAACGTGGTGCAGGCCATTCCGAGCATGGCTCTCCTGGGACTGGCCATTCCGCTGCTGGGCATAGGGGCTCTTCCGGCTATCGTCATGGTTATCATATATTCTCTTCTGCCTATCATCAAGAACACCTATACGGGTATCAGCAGCATCGATCCCGAAATCGTGGAGGCAGCCAGAGGTATCGGACTGACCCGCTGGCAGGTCCTGTATAAAGTAAAGCTTCCGATGGCTCTGCCGGTCATCATGGCAGGCATCCGAATTTCTGCCGTAACCGCGGTGGGCCTCATGACCATGGCAGCCTTTATCGGTGCCGGCGGTCTGGGCTATCTGGTATTTTCCGGTATCCGGACGGTCAACAACCTGCAGATCCTTTCCGGTGCGATTCCGGCCTGCATTCTGGCTCTGCTGGTAGACTGGCTCATGGGACTGGTGGAAAAGCTGGTCACACCGGTCAGCCTGCAGAAAGGCTTTGCCGGCGTCACGGACAGTTTTCGGAAAAAGCGCCGCAGAGAGAAGGTTATCCTTGCCGTGGCGGGCGTCCTCATCGTCGTGCTGGGCGCAAACACCCTGCTGGGCGGCATGCACCAGGAGGAAAAAACCCTGACCATCGGCAGCAAGGACTTTACAGAGCAGGTGGTTCTTTGCAATCTGTATGCGGACTATATCGAGGATAAGACGGATATCTCAGTGGTGCGAAAGTCCAACCTGGGAGGCAGCCAGGTATGCTTTGAGGCTATGCGCAAGGGCGAGATCGACATGTATGTGGACTACACCGGCACAGTGTACATGAACATCCTGAACCACGATGTGGAGACGGATATGAACAAGGTGTACGAGCAGTGCAGCAGCGAGATGTCCGAAAAGTACGGCATAACCGTACTGGAGCAGGCCAGATTCAACAATACCTACACGCTGGCTGTATATCCGGAAACCGCGGAAAAATACGGTCTGAAGTCCATCGCGGATCTGAAGAAATGCGACAGTCAGCTGGGTATCGCCACTACACTGGAATTCCAGAACAGAGAAGACGCTATGCCGGGCCTTGTGAAGAAATACGGCTTTGATTTCAGAAATGTGGTCAGCATCGACGGCTCGTCCAGATACACAGCCCTCGAAAACGGAGAAGTGGATGTGGTGGACGCTTTCGCAACGGACGGACTCCTGAAGAAGTTCGGACTGATCACCCTGGAGGATACAGACGGCTTCTTCCCGCCGTACTATGCAATCCCGATGATGAACGAGGACGTTCTGAACCAGTATCCTGAACTGGAGAGCGTAATAAACGAACTTTCCTCTTATCTGACCGACGAAGTCATGCAGGAACTGAACTATCAGGTCGACGAAGAAGGCAGAGATCCGGACGAAGTGGCCCGGACCTGGCTGGAAGAACAGAACCTGATTTAGACAATATATAAAGCATCTGAAACAGCCTGCGGAGAACCGGTCCGCAGGCTGTTTTTCTGCCCTGGTTTCTTCTGCCATCTGAAAAAGGCAACATTTTTACCACTTTATATAGAAATCATCGTAGCACTGGTCTTCTTCCGGTGATAGAATCAGTAATATAATAGACAATGTCTAACGATATGTGTGAAAGGAGTGGGATACGCGATGGGAAGCTTTCGGCTGATCGTGGAACAGGACACCGATCCGCATCACAATCTCGCCCGGGAAGAGGTTCTTCTGGACCTCTGTCAGCAGGATACGGTCTATCTCTGGCGGAACCGGCCTTCTGTCATCGTGGGGCGTCACCAGAACACCCAGGCTGAGGTGGATCTGGATTTCGCTAAGGCCCGGGGCATAAAGACAGTGCGGAGGCTGACAGGAGGCGGAGCGGTGTATCACGATGAGGGCAACGTCAATCTGTCCTTCATCTCCTGCGGCGGAGACTCTGATGACAGAGCCGCCAGAGGGACGGAGCTGCTGACCGGTTTTCTCAGCAGTCTTGGCGCAGAGCCTGTTGTCACCGGCAGAAATGATATATGCATCCGGCAGGACGGGAAGCTGTGCAAGATAGCCGGAACTGCCATGACACAGCGGCAGGACCGGGGAATCTTCCATGCATGCCTGCTCTTTGATGCGGATATGAAAATGCTGGGCAGGGTGCTGACGCCTTCCGCAGAAAAGCTGCGTTCCAAAGGAATCGCCTCTGTGCGGCAGAGGACGGTGAACCTGAAAGAGGTCTGCAGCCGGGTATCCGCCATGACCTCTGATGCGTTTTTCCGGTCCATGGCGGAATATTTTCTCCGGCTTTCCGGCGCAGAGACACCGGAAAGGGAGGAAACGGAACATGAGACCCGGCAGATCAGGCGGCTCATGGAAGAACGGTATCTGACCTGGCAGTGGAACTTCGGGAGAAATCCTGCGGCCTCGGTGGAAAACAGCTGCAGATTTCCCATCGGAAGCGTTGAAGCATCTGTGAGCGTCCGGGGAGGATGCATCACAGACTGCAGTTTCTCGGGGGATTATCTGACCGCCTTTGACCTGGGGATAATAGCCGGAGCTGTAACAGGAGTCAGATTTGAGGCGGAGGCAGTGGATGCTGCCCTCGGTCCCTTTGACATAGAGAAAATATTCCGTACAGATGACAGAAGCAAGGTGAGAGACCTGATTCTGGGAAGGAGCATAGAAGATGAAGATTGAACTGAAACAGGAAATACTGGACAGCATCATGGAAGAATGCCTGCAGCTTTACAGGGAAGGAAAGATGGTGCCTGTGGATCAGGCCCTGATGCGGCTCATGGATCTGCCCGGGATTCCCATGCACTATCCGTACCACCATTACATCATGCCGGCGGCTCTGCTGACACTGGCGGCTGTCGCGGCAGGTGAGAAGGAAGAAGCCCTGAGAGAGCAGCTGAAGACGGCCATGGAGCGGGCAGTAACCGTTCCCGGCGGCTTCTGCGGCAACTGCGGAACCTGCGGCGCTGCCGTGGGCTGCGGCATCTTTTTCAGCGTATATACAGGCGCCGCTCCGAAGAAGCGGGACAACTGGAATCTGTCCAATGAGATCACAGGCAGGTGTCTTCTGAAAATCTCCTCCCTTCCGGGACCGCGGTGCTGCAAGAGGACCCTTTTCCTGAGCGCGCAGGAGGCGGCAGATTTCATTTCGGAGAAGCTGGGCCTGCCGCTTACGGTCAGCGAAGAGATCCGGTGCAGATATCACCAGAAGAATGCGGAGTGTCTTGAGACAGAGTGTCCGTTTTACAGAGAAGAGAAGGAGGACTGACCATGAGAACAGAGATCATCGTTCCCGACAGTCTGCTTCCGAAGCCGCTGCCGTACAGGAACTGCCAGTGCATGAAGGAACCCGTCGATCTGACGGAGAAGAAGGGGACCCTGACATGGATCTGCCAGACAGGCGACAGAGTGGAAGAGGGACAGACCGTCTGCGAAGGCGAAGTGGAGAAGAAGACCGTGGAGATTACCGCGCCTGTCAGCGGCGTGCTCTGCGAGAAATGCATTGAAGACGAGTTCGTCTTCAGAGCCGGGGACATCCTCGGTTATATCGAATCATAACAGCGGAAACACGAAAAAAAGGAGTGACGCGCCGCACTCCTTTTTCAGTCTCGCAAAAGTCTATTCGATGGACTTCAGGGATTCTGTCATGCTGATCCGGTCAAGCTTGTAGTACATGGCCAGATTGACAACAAAGGCGAACAGGAAGGTCAGCAGTACAGAAAGCACATAGCTGAGCGTTGAGATGCGCACATCGAAGCACATCATGTCCACACGTATGTTGTACATGACGAAGCTGTGAAGCCATTTTCCCACACCGAGTCCCACGAAGGCGCTGATCGCTGTAAGGAAGATGTTCTCGCGGAACACATAGGCGGATGTCTCTCCCGGGAAGAATCCCAGCACCTTGATGGTGGCGATCTCGCGCACCCGCTCTGTGATGTTGATGTTGGTCAGATTGTAGAGCACGATAAAGGCCAGAGCTCCGGCACACAGGATGACCAGTGCGATGACGTAGTCCAGACTCTTCATCATGCTGTCTATACGGTCACGCATATCCAGGTTGACGGATACGGTGGATACGTGGCTCATATCCAGTATCTTTGCCGAAGCGCTGTGGATCTGCCGTGCGTATTCGTCTTCCTCCTTCTGAGGATCAGCGGTCACCGCGGCTTTGACCAGAGCGCTCTTTGTATCGGGTTCGTATCCCCACTGCTCCAGGCAGGAGTCCGGGGAGACGTAGACATAGTTGTAAACGTAATTCTCGCAGATGCCGCTGAGGGTCAGTTCCATTTCTCTGCCGTCCTCATCGCGGAGCAGGATGGTATCACCTGTGGAAAGATCGTAATCATCGGCCAGTTTCCGGCAAAGTACGGCTTCTCCTCTGCCCGGATAGGAAATCTTTTCGTCGTTTTCATCGAACAGATGGATGAAGCTGTCAAAGCTGTCGTCGTCTGCCGCCATCATGGTGATGGACTTGGTGGTCTTTCCGGTCTCCAGGTCCACACTGCCCTGGTGGAGGAAGAGGATATCATCCGTGTATGCTTCAGCCTTTTCTCTGAAGCTGTCCTGACGTTCCGCCGTCATATTCCGATCAAAGGTGACGCCGCAGTCATAGACCTGGATCTCATCGAACTGGTAATTGACCACGTTCTTTACGGAATCACGCAGCCCCAGTGCGGTGAGCAGAAGGGCGGTGCATCCGCAGACACCCAGCACCATCATGAAGAACCGTTTCTTGTAACGGAAGATGTTCCGGAAAGAAACCTTGTAGAGAAAGCTGAGTCTGTTCCAGATCAGCGGGATCCTCTCAAGCAGGATGCGCTTGCCGTTTTTCGGCGCCTTCGGCCGGATCAGCTGGGCAGGCACTTCTCTGAACTCACTGAAACAGGAGAACATGGTGGCACCCATGGAGCAGAGCAGGGACACTGCCAGGGAGATGACAAACAGCGGCGTGTTGAATATGAAGCACAGATCTGCGCTGAAATCGTACATCATCCCGTAGGCGATCCATATGATCTTCGGGAACACATAACAGCATGCAAAGAATCCTATGATACAGCCGATCAGCGCGGCGCTGCCGGAATAGAACAGGTATTTTCCTGCAATCTGTCCGCTGCTGTATCCCAGCGCCTTCAGCACGCCGATCTGGGTCCGCTGTTCATCGACCATTCTGGTCATGGTGGTCATGCAGACCAGAGCAGCGATAAGGAAGAAGAATACAGGGAAAATCTTCGCAATGCTGTCCACGATGGTGGAGTCGCTTTCGAAGCAGGCATAGCCCACATTGGTGTAGCGGTCAAGAACATAGGTGTCAGGCGGTTCGATATCGGCGATCTCGTCTTCGGCGTCCTTCAGTTCCTGTCTGGCATCGGCGAATTCCTTTTCGGCATCGGCGAATTCCGCCTCGGCTTCTGCTTTTGCCTCGTAGTATCTGTTCAGATTTGCCGGCATTTCCGCTTCGGCCTTGTCCAGCTCCCTGCGGCTGTCATCGATCTGGTCCAGACCCTTGTCGATCTGTGACAGCTGGCCGTTCAGCTGTTTTTCGGCGGCAGAAAGGGAAGCTTCCGTCTGGGCAATCTCTTCTTCTGTCATATACGCCTTTCCTGCTTCAAACTCCTGCCGTTTCTGTTCAGTCTCGGCGATGCCGGCCAGGACCTGCCTGCGGGAGCCTGTCAGTTCTTTTTTCTTCTTGTCCAGTTCCCTGCGGCCGTCGTCTATCTCTTTCTGTCCGTCCTGCAGCTGCTGCCAGGTGTCAGCAAGCTGACTCTCGGCATCGGCTTTCTCAGACAGGTATTTTTCGTAATTCTCGTCGTATTCCTTCTGACCTTCTGCCAGCTCCCTGCGGGCGTCCTTCAGAACAGTCTGGTAGCGCTTCTCTGATCTGGCCTCGGCTGCCGCCTTGATTCCGTCTTCGGAGGCATCGATCAGGTCATCGTATTCCTGGCTGTAGATCTGATAGTTCTGATCCAGACGCAGGAAAATCTCCGTATAGTAATCGGTATCAAAGCCGCTCTCCGGTATGTAGGCGAATCCGGCAACAGTGCCGTTGCCCAGTGAAGTGGAGCCCCGTTCAAAGTTGAGGTAGTACGGTGAGTTCACTGTGCCTGTGATGGTGTATTCTCTGTACTTCAGCATGTCCAGGGTATCGTCGCTGTTTCCCTCGGAAATGATGATGGTCTTTCCTACAGGGTTCTCGGAAAAGAGCTTGTAGTCGACGACGCACTCATCGGCCTTCTCCGGCATGCGGCCCTCCTGCAGCTGAAGGGTGTTGACATCTTCTGTGATGGAATGAAGCTTCAGCACCCGGTCTGATCCGCCGGTCTCATCGCAGAAAAGCACATCGGTGCTGATGGAGCCTTCTGCCGCAGTCACATGATCCTCCTGCGCCAGAGCATCCACATCCTCCTGCTCCCAGCCCAGGGAGCTCATGATCTGATAATCGAAGAAGCTGCTCTCCGAAAGATAGTCGCCTGCGGTGGTGATCATGGCCTCCCGGGTGACCTTCAGGCCGGAAAAGAAGCCGACCCCCAGAGCCACGATGGCCAGGATGGCGATATAGCGGCCCAGACTGGACCTGATTTCTCTGAAAGTTGATTTCCTAAGCATGGCCCACCTCTTACCATTCGATCTGTTCTACAGGAGTCGGAGAAGGGTTGGTTTCCATGGAGGAGACAGTTCCGCTCTTGATATGGATGACCCGGTCCGCCATGGCGGTCAGAGCCTGGTTATGGGTGATGATCACCACGGTCATGCCGCTGCTGCGGCTGGTATCCTGCAGCAGCTTCAGGATGGATTTGCCCGTGTTGTAGTCCAGAGCGCCGGTAGGTTCGTCGCAGAGAAGAAGCTTCGGATTCTTGGCCAGAGCTCTGGCGATGGCCACTCTCTGCTGCTCTCCGCCGGAAAGCTGGGCAGGGAAATTGCCGATTCTGTCAGACAGGCCCACTTCTCTGAGAACCTGGGCCGGATCCAGCGGGTCTTTGCAGATCTGCGTCGCAAGGGAGACGTTCTCCAGCGCTGTCAGATTCTGAACCAGATTGTAGAACTGGAAGACAAAGCCGATATCGTAACGGCGGTAGGCTGTCAGACGCTTTTTGTCGTATGCAGATATCTCCTCTCCATCCAGCAGGACTTTCCCTTCTGTGAGGGTGTCCATTCCGCCCAGGATGTTGAGCAGCGTGGTCTTGCCGGCGCCGGAGGCTCCGACGATGACACAGATCTCTCCTTTTTCTATTTCAAAAGTCGCATCATGGAGAGCTTCTATGGAAACCTCGCCCATGTGATAGATTTTCTTAACCTTTTCGAACTGTACAAATGCACCCATGGATGCCGCCTCCTGTCTGTAAATGATATTATATTTTAGCACAAAATGACAGACCGGTCAAAGCCGCAGAACAGGTTTGACACTACTTTCACCATGTCTTCACAGAAGCGTCACGAAGCCGAAGAAATGCGGACTTCTCCGCTTGTGGTGCTGAATTCAAACCGGCTGTCTCCGTCTCCTGCCTGATATTCAGCGCTGCTGTCGTCCCGCTCAAGGACGCGGATGTCGAAATCCCCGCAGCGGAATCTGCCGGATACAGTGTCAAATGCGGCATAAAAGCTGCTTTCCGGAGGCAGGATAAGCTGGAGATTTCCGGACACGGAATCGTATTCCAGTTCTTCCGGACAGGATGAGGCCTTCAGAACGATATCGCCGCTGGTGGTATCTGCATCAGCAGTGACAGCCGAAATATCTGTTCCTTCGATACATCCGGATACGGTGTCGATCTCCAGACAGTTTATCCCAAGGGATCTGAAAGAGATATCGGCAGAGACTGCATCCAGAGACAGGCTGTCTATTTCTCCCGCCAGGCTGTCCGGAACCTTCAGAATCAGATCCTTATCCGGAGGATTTATGGACAGGGTGCTGCTGAACTCGACGATATGGAGCTCTCCGTTTCTGACACTGTACTGCAGACACGTCTTTTCTTCTATGCCGTCGCTGCAGCTCTCCTCCAGACGGATATCCGTTCCGTCATAAGGAAAGATTTCCACGTTTCCACAGACCCAGTCCACGGTAATGGAGTCTATTTCCTCTGCGGAGACTGTATAGATGCCGTCCTCACTGAAAGTGCTTTCATACGGGTCGTTTCCGCCGGACGTAAAGATGCTGCCGGTGAAAACCCTGACAAGTGCCAGAACGATGACGATGCAGAGCGCGGCACCGGCGATGATGGCCAGATAGTGACGGAAAGAAAGTTTTTTCATTGTCAGATCCCTCCCTGATTTATAGATATATGGTTAATATACTACGCAGAGCATCGGAACGTCAAGGTAAAAGGCGGCCGATTCCGGATGTAAGAATTTCTTAAGTTTTTCATCACAGTGGGCCGCTTGCAGGCCGGCAGGTTTGATGCTATACTGTGAAACAGAAAAAAGGAGGAGCACAGGATGCAGAGAATTGAAGAAAGGCTGTTTGCCCTTCAGGATAAGGAATACGGGGACTTTCACAGCAGGCTGATGCCCGGCTATGACAGGGACAGGATCATAGGCGTCAGAACGCCGGCCCTGCGGTCCCTTGCGAAAGAACTGGCCCGGGAGCCGGAATCGCGGGTATTTCTGAAGGAACTGCCGCATAGGTATTACGAGGAAAACAATCTCCATGGTCTCCTGATCGGCGAGATTTTCGGAGATTTTGATACAGCCCTGGAGATGACGGAGGAGTTCCTGCCGTATATAGACAACTGGGCAACCTGCGATATGTTCGCACCGCGGGCGCTGAAGAAGGAGACCGGCCGGCTCTTTGACCGGACCCTGGTCTGGCTGGACAGTCCGCATACCTATACAGTCCGGTACGGCCTGGTGAACCAGCTGCGTTATTTTCTGGATGACGACACCTTCCGGCCTCAGATGCTGCAGCGCATCGCACAGATCGGCAGCGACGAGTTCTACGTCAACATGGCCATCGCCTGGTACTACAGCTTCGCTCTGATCAGGCAGTACGATGCGACTATCCCCCTCTTTGAGGAAAAAACACTGAAAAAGTGGATCCACAACAAATCTCTGCAGAAGGCTGTGGAGAGCAGAAGAATCGACAAGGAGACAAAGGACCGCCTGCGCAGTCTGAAGATAAAATGAGCAGAAAGAGAAAAAGAAAACGCCGCGGATGCAGGAATATCCTGATCTTCTGCATTCTGGCCGCGGCAGTCTGGTACGGAGGCACCTTTACGCTGAAGACCACAGAGATTACTATAGAAAGCAGCAAGATCAGCGATCCGGTAACAATAGTGCAGCTGACTGATCTTCACGGATACACCTTCGGAGAGGACAACTGCCGCCTCATAGAGCGGATCAGGGAGGCGGATCCTGATTTCATCGTGGCGACGGGCGATATGTACACCGCAGGCGATGAGCGGGGGCAGGACACGGCGGTGAAGCTGCTGGGAACTCTGGCAGAAGATTATCCCGTCTATTCTGTCAACGGAGAGCACGACAACGACGGGGACTACGAAGAGCGGCTGACAGAGGCAGGTGTGGATGTGCTGGATTACGAATGGAGAACCATCACGGCAGGAGACACGACTGTACGCCTCTACGGCATCACCAATGTCTATTACAGCCAGACCTTTGATCTGGCCAACGAGTTCACCCTGGACGAAGGATACTACAATATCCTGGCTGCCCATATCGCCAATTTTGAAGCCTTTTCATCCTTCGGCATGGATCTGTCCCTGTGCGGAGACAGCCATGGCGGGCAGGTGCGTCTGCCCTTCCTGGGAGGCCTGATCAACCAGGGCGTGTGGCTTCCTGAACAAAAGAGCGGCGATGCGAAATATATAAAGGGGCTCTACAGCGACGGCGACAGGAAACTGTTCATATCCAGCGGCCTGGGAAGCTATCCGGTTCCGGTCCGTTTCCTCAACAGACCGGAGGTGGCGGTCATCCGCCTGACCTGACAGACACCCTGCAGGATTTTGTCGTTTTATGTCTATTTCGTGCTTGATGAGCTGCTGAAAACATAGTATGATAATATTTAAGGAAAGGTAGTATTCTTTTATTATTATAACTGACAGGAGGGGCTCAGGGATATGAAGGGAAACATAAGAATAATCGTCTATCTGATGATCGTGGCAGTCGCTGCAGGCGGAGTGTGGCTCTGGTCGCAGAGCGCAGACGAAGAGGAGATTCTGGGCAGGCTGGATCCGGCAGACTACGATGCTGCCGCAACCTGCATCGGAATCGATGGAAGCCATCTGATCTGCAACGAAGGAAACGACATCTATCTGTGCCTGGATGGAGCAGACGTATATATGCAGAAATCCAGGACTGTGATCGAAGAGAACGGAGACGAGGAGATCACAGTCAGTTACAAAACCGCTTCTCTCGACAGACTGAAAAAGGAAATAGAGGAGGAAGGGGCTGCAGTGGTCAATCTGTGGCTGACAGAAAACGGCAAGGTCAGCACCATCATGATCTGCATCCAGAGCTTTGAGAACCGAAATGAAAGTCTCTCACAGCTGAACGGTCTGGATCCTGACTCCTATACGGCAGAAGCTGCGGTTCTGGATATGGACAGCCGGGGTATGCGCCTTGCGCCGGTCGGATATCTGACCGGAGACGGGGACAAGCTGTCCGGCATGGCAAAGGACTACACCTTTGGCAGAAAGACGGACTTCTATATCTGCACCGTGACCGTCACGGTGGATGAGGACGGCACCCGTCACAGGAATATCCGGTACGAGGCATCAGATTACAGCGCTGTCAGATCACGTCTGGGACAGGATCTGCGCGCGCATATCTGGTTTACCGGCTACGGAAATATCTATGCAGTTATGATCATGGAAGAGAAGATCGTGCTGAAATAGCGGGATCTGGATACAGGAGGCGGAAAGGATGCACAAGATATATGTTGTGGAAGATGATATGATCATCGCTTCGGCTGTCAGACAGCATATAGAGAACTGGGGCTGTCAGGTGAAGTGTGCGGAGGATTTCAGAAATATCATGGCCGAATTCGAGGATTTCGAACCGGACCTGGTTCTGCTGGACATCGGCCTTCCCTTCTTCAACGGCTATCACTGGTGCAGCCAGATCAGGACAGTCTCAAAGGTGCCGATCATATTCATATCTTCCGCATCTGACAACATGAACATCGTCATGGCCATGAACATGGGCGGGGATGATTTCATCACAAAGCCCTTTGATCTGGGCGTGCTCACGGCCAAAGTGCAGGCCATGCTCCGCCGGACCTACGACTTCAGTCTGAAGACGGAGCGGCTGGAGTGTCGCGGCGCGGTCCTCAACGAAGGGGATGCCAGCCTGGAATATCAGGGAGAAAAGATCGATCTGACCCGGAACGAACTGAGGATCCTGCAGATCCTGCTGGAAAACAGAGGCCGGGTGGTGAGCCGGGACGATATGATGATGCGCCTGTGGGAGACGGACAGCTTTGTGGACGAAAACACGCTGACCGTCAATGTGGCCCGGCTGCGCAAGAAGCTGGACGGATATGATCTCACCGATTTCATAAAGACCAAGAAAGGAATGGGGTATCTGGTGGAATGATGAAGAAATACCTTCGCAGCAAGAAGAAAATGCTCCTGCTGTTTCTCGTCTATCTGGGCATCTTCTGCCTGATTGCATATCTGTACCGCATGCCGTGGGACGCACTGATCTACGCCTGTGCTCTCTGCCTCTTCTTCGGGGCGGTGTTCATGGCATACAGCTGGTTCCGCCACAGGCAGAGGACTTTTGTTCTGGAGGATGTGAAGGCGCGCATAGAGTTCGGGCCGGAGCAGCTGCCCCCGCCTGTGGACAATGTGGAGGAAGAGTATCAGCAGATCATCTGCAGGCTTTACGAGAAGCTTTCTGAAACCATTTCGGAGAGAGACAGAAGTCAGAGCGACATGACGGATTACTATACGCTGTGGGCCCATCAGATCAAGACGCCCATCGCAGCCATGAGACTTCTGCTGCAGGGAGAGAACGGGGAGAACTGTCCTTCCAGAGACGCCATGCAGATGGAACTGCTGAAGATCGAGCAGTATGTGGAAATGGTGCTGCAGTATCTGCGGCTGGATTCGGACACCAGCGACTATCTGATCCGGGAAATCGATGTGGATCAGGTGATCAGAGAGGCGCTGAAGAAGCTTTCCGCCATGTTCATCAGGAAACACATCTCCCTGCACTATGAGAAGACGGAGTGCAGCACGGTTTCTGACGAGAAGTGGCTGGCCTTCGTTGTGGGTCAGATTCTGTCCAACGCGCTGAAATATACTCCGGCGGGAGGGGACATATCCGTATACATGGATCCGGAGGAGGAGAACACCCTGGTCATAGAGGACACGGGCATCGGCATACAGCCGGAGGATCTTCCGAGAGTATTCGACCGGGGATATACCGGCTACAACGGACGGACGGACAAGAAATCCACAGGGATCGGTCTCTATCTGTGCAGGAGGATATGCCGGAAGCTGGGGCACAGCCTTCGCATCGAATCGGAGGTGGAGAAAGGAACCCGGGTTAAGATCGGCCTTGCTTACAAAAGTGTAAGCTTCGAATGAAAGATTGTAAGGGAATGTACAGGAACTGCATTCCCTTTTCTGTTATCATTACAGTATGATAATTAAGAAAGGGGTTTTTAAGACCATGTCGATTTTAGAAGTGAAAAATCTGAAGAAGATCTATACAACGCGGTTTGGCGCCAGTCAGGTCCAGGCGCTGAGCAATGTGTCCTTCTCCGTGGAGGAGGGGGAGTATGTGGCGGTCATGGGCGAGTCGGGATCCGGCAAGACCACGCTGCTGAACATCCTGGCGGCTCTGGACAAACCGACCAGCGGAGAAGTGCTGCTGAACGGGAAAAATATCGTAACTATCAGTGAAAAGGAGATTTCTGCATTCCGCAGGGACAATCTGGGATTCGTGTTCCAGGATTTCAACCTGCTGGACACTTTCAGCATCCAGGACAACATCTTTCTCCCTCTGGTGCTGGCGGGAAAAGGGTACAAAGAGATGGCAAGGCGTCTTGCACCCATCGCAGAGCAGCTGGGTATCAGCGATATCATGAAGAAATATCCCTATGAAGTCTCCGGCGGACAGAAGCAGAGAGCGGCTGTGGCCAGAGCGCTGATCACGCAGCCTCAGCTGATCCTGGCCGATGAACCCACCGGCGCTCTGGATTCGGCGGCGGCCGACGGACTGCTGAACCTGTTCGGGCAGATCAACCGGCAGGGGCAGACCATCATCATGGTGACCCACAGCGTCAGAGCAGCCAGCCATGCGAGACGGGTTCTTTTCATCAAGGATGGCGAGGTGTTCCACCAGATTTACAGAGCAAACATGACCAGCGAGGAGCTGTTCGCAAAGATTTCCGATACGCTCACCGTATTGCAGACAGGTGGTGGCGGCATTGAATAACTCTTTCGCAGTGAAACTGGCAGTAAACAATATCAGGAACAACCGGAAGTTCTATCTTCCCTACTTTCTGGCATCGACAGGCATCATCGCCATGTTCTATATCATCGCTTTTCTGTCCATGAGCGGAGACATCAGGGAAATGAGCGGTACTCTTGCGGTGATCATGTCCCTCGGAACCATCGTCATGGGCATCTTTTCCGTAATCTTCCTGTTCTACATCAGCAGTTTTCTGATGAAGAGAAGAAAAAAGGAGATCGGCCTGTATAATATTCTGGGTATGGAGAAGCGGCACATCGGCAGGATTCTGGCCATGGAAAGCCTTTTCGTGTCGGCCGCTTCCATCGCGGCAGGACTGTTCTGCGGCATCCTGTTCAGCAAACTGATCCATACGGTCATAAGCAGGGTCTTCGGCATGGAGCCGCCGTTCGGCATGCAGATTTCCGTTTCGGCAATGCTGATCACGCTGGCGCTTTTTGCAGCGATCTTCCTGGCCTGTCTGCTGTTCAGCCAGATGAGCATCCGCCTGTCCAAACCTGTGGAACTGCTCACGGAGAGCAGCGCAGGAGAAAAGGAGCCCCGGACCAGATGGCCTCTGGCCATTGCGGGATTCCTCTGTCTGGGAACCGGCTACTATATCGCCATAGTGACAGAATCTCCTCTGGAAGCTGTGTTCATGTTCTTCGTGGCGGTGATTCTGGTCATCATCGGCACCTACTGCCTGTTCACGGCAGGCAGCATAGCCATACTGAAGGCTCTGCGCAGAAACAGAAATTTCTACTATAAACCGGCCAACTTCACCGCGGTTTCCGGTCTGATCTACAGGATGAAGCAGAATGCGGTGGGTCTTGCAAACATCTGCATTCTGTCCACCATGGTTCTGGTCATGATCTCCGGCACGGTCAGCCTGTATGCGGGCATGAATGACGCCGTTGAAACCAGAGTCAGAGGCGATATAGGCGTGTCCGCGGTAAGTATGGAGGAAGGACCCGATGCGGCCAGAGCGGAGGCTGTCATCAGAAATACGGCAGAAAAGGAGAATGTGGAGATCACGGATATATGCAGCTACAGATATCTGATGTTCACCGCCCTGAAGAAGGGGGACGATTTTGAGCTGTCACGCTTCAACGATCAGAACCTGAGCGATGCAGGAACCTTTGTCATACTGACTGCAGAGGACTATAAGAGCCTGACCGGAAAAGAGCTGAGCCTGAAGAGAAACGAGGCGGGTGTCTACGTCAGGGGAGCAGAGCTGGGCGAGCATTTCACTCTCTGCCAGACGGATTTCCATGTGGTCCGGGAGCTGGGTCGCTTCGACTCCATAGCAAACTCGGAGGCCTTCATGACGGATCTGTACTATGTGGTGGTATCAGATGACGAGGTTCTCAGGGACATCTATCAGAAGCAGGCGGAGGCTTATGGCGACAATGCCAGCAGCATCAGGTGGCAGTTCGACATCTTCACTGACGGAACGGATGAACAGATCGACAGACTGGCCGTGCAGCTGACAGATGATCTCGGCGAGCCGGGCGCCATAGGCAGCTATTACTCTCTTCGCGTGGAAAGCAGGCCTGATATCATGGAGATGTATCAGGGACTCGTAGGAGGCTTCCTGTTCCTGGGACTTTTCCTGGGGCTGGTGTTCACCTTTGCCGCCGCCCTGATCATCTATTACAAGCAGATTTCAGAGGGATACTACGACAAGGACAAATTCGAGATCATGCAGAAGGTGGGCATGAGCAAGACCGAGGTGAAACAGACCATACGCAGACAGGTTCTGATGGTGTTCTTCGTCCCTCTGGTCATGGCGGGCATCCATGTTCTGGCCGCCTTCAGGATGATCACACGGCTGCTGCTGATCTTCTCCATGAACAACGTGCCGCTGTTTGCGCTGTGCACGGTCTGCACCTTCCTTGCCTTTGCCGTGATCTATGCGCTGGTCTACATGGTGACGGCCAGGGAGTACTACAAGATCGTGGGTTAGAAAAGACCGGATTTCCTGTTGTGATTTGTTCTGTTTTGCCTTATACTGAAAGTGAACCTTACAGATAGGGAAGGAGACTGGAGTAATGAAACAGGCAATGACAGATCTGTTCACCAATCCTGTCTTTCTGTCGGCGGCAGCCTCCTGGCTCATAGCTCAGGGAGGAAAGGTGATTCTGGACTTCTGCAGAAACGGTTTCTCTGCAGAGAGGCTGGCCGGAGGGGGAGGCATGCCTTCTGCTCATTCCGCCACAGTTACAGGACTGGCCGTCTCAACTGCGCTGAAGTACGGTACCGGGGGTTTTGAATTCCCCATGGCGCTGTTCTTCGCCATCGTGGTCATCTACGATGCCATGGGAGTGCGCTACGAGACGGGACAGGAGGCGAAGATACTCAACAGAATGATGGAACGGGATGAAGAAGAGGGCCGCAGACCTGTTCAGACCGGAAAACTGGATGAGATGATGGGACACACGCTGCCCCAGATCATTGCAGGAATCGCTGTGGGGATCCTGTGTGCGGCAATCGTCTGCAGCCTGCCTTTTCTGAAATAGACGGGGCAGGAGGCAGGCGGTTTTTTTTCTGTTTGAAATATACCCTACAGGGGTATAGTATAAAAAGAAACCGCGTCAGGACATCTGAACGGCCCGGACGCGGCAATCAGACATATCAGAAGAAAGGATGCACGAAAATGCAGGACAAGAATACATGCCCGGCGTGCACGCAGCGGGCGAAACACAGAGAAGATGCGGAATACCGGGATCTGCTCAGCAGGCTGAACAGAATCGAGGGGCAGGTCCGCGGGGTGAAGAAGATGGTGGAGGAGGACAGGTACTGCATCGACATCATCAATCAGACGTCGGCTGTCATTGCAGCCCTGAATTCATTTAATAAAGTTCTCCTTTCTGCACATATTAAGACGTGTGTGACGGAAGACATCCTCTCGGGCAGCAGCAGGCTGACCGATGAGCTGTGCGACACACTGAAGAAGCTGATGAGGTAGACTGATCATGAAAGAGAAATTTAATGTTACCGGCATGACCTGTTCGGCCTGTTCCTCCAGGGTGGAGAAGACGGTTTCCCGGCTGGAGGGCGCCGAAACCGTCAGCGTTAACCTGCTGACGGGTACCATGCAGGTGGAATTTGACGAGAACCTGCTCGATCAGGCTCGTATCATAGAGGCTGTGGAGAAGGCAGGATACGGCGCATTTCCGGCAGAGGGACCGGGAGAAGGCGCGGCAGAAGCAGTCCCAGGCAGAAGCGCGTCAGATGCGGCGCTGAGTGAGGAAAAACAGATGAAGCGCAGGCTGATCTGGTCCGTGGCTCTGCTGATTCCGCTGATGTGCATATCCATGGGTCCCATGCTCATCGGAGGCCACGAGGCCATGATGCAGCGGCCTCTGACTCTGGTTCTGCTGCAGGTGCTGTTCCTCATTCCCATCGTCTTTCTCAACAGGAAGTTTTTCCTGAAGGGCTTTCCGGCGCTGCTGCACGGCAGTCCCAATATGGACAGCCTGGTGGCTATGGGAGCGTCTGCGGCAATCCTTTACGGCGTGTTTGCCGTCTTCCGCATGACGGCCGGCTATGAGACGGGCAATATGGAACTGGTGCATCACTATGCAGGAGAGATCTATCTGGAGTCGGCGGCCACCATCCTGACGCTGATCACAGTGGGAAAATACCTGGAAAGCCGGTCAAAGGGAAAGACCAGCCAGGCCATTGAAAAACTGATGGATCTGGCGCCGAAGACGGCAACGGTGGAGAGAGACGGCACAGAGGTGGAGATACCGGCCTCCAGCCTGACAGCAGGGGATATCCTGACGGTGCGTCCGGGACAGAGCATCGCTGCCGACGGCGAGATCGTCAGCGGCACCGCCAGCATCGACGAATCTGCCATCACCGGAGAAAGCATCCCGGTGGAAAAGCAGCCGGGAGACAAGGTGGTATCCGCCTCGATCAACCGGACCGGCTTTATCAGAGTCCGCTGTGAAAGAGTGGGAGAGGATACGACCATCAGCCAGATCATACGTCTGGTGGATGAGGCCAGCGCCAGCAAAGCGCCTATCGCCCGTCTGGCTGACAGGATTGCCGGCGTTTTCGTCCCGGCGGTCATCTGCATCGCACTGGCGGCTGCTGTGATCTGGCTCATTGCCGGAAAGGATTTTGAATTTGCCCTTTCCATCGGTATTTCGGTGCTGGTCATCTCCTGTCCGTGCGCTCTGGGCCTTGCCACACCGGTGGCCATCATGGTGGGGACGGGCAAAGGGGCTGAGAACGGTATCCTGATCAAGAGCGGAGAGGCTCTGGAGACCATGCACAGCATAGACACGGTGGTGCTGGACAAGACAGGCACTGTAACCGAAGGGAAACCTCGTGTGACCGATGTCCTGCCCGAAGGCGTTTCGGAGGAAAGACTGACGGAGATCGCAGCCGGCCTGGAAAGCGGCAGTGAGCATCCCCTGGCAGAAGCGGTCCTGGACTTCGCAGCGTCAAAGGGTGTCCGTCCGGCGGCGGTCAGCGGTTTTGAGGCTGTTTTCGGGCGGGGCGTCCGCGGTGAAATCGAAGGAAGAAGGTATCTGGCAGGCAACAGGGCCTTTATGGAAGAGTCAGGACTGGATGTGTCCGGTCTGAAAGAGAAACTGGATGCTCTGGCCGACGAGGGAAAGACGCCTCTTGTCTTTGCGGATGAAGACAGGATTATAGGAATCATGGCGGCGGCAGATGTGGAAAAGCGGTCCAGCATGCAGGCTGTCAGAGAATTTGCGGATATGGGCATCGATTTGGTCATGCTGACCGGAGACAGCAGCAGGACAGCCGAAGCCCTGCGCAGACGGCTTTCGATACCGAAGGTCATCGCCGAAGTGCTGCCTCAGGACAAGGAGAAGCATATCGCATCTCTGCAGGCTGAGGGACATCGGGTGGCCATGATCGGCGACGGAATCAACGATGCGCCGGCTCTTGCCAGAGCAGATGTGGGCGTCGCCATCGGAGCCGGCACAGATGTGGCCATAGAAAGCGCCGATGCGGTGCTGATGCGCAGCGATCTGCTGGATGCTGTGACAGCGGTGAAGCTGTCGAAGGCAGTGATCCGCAATATCAGACAGAACCTTTTCTGGGCCTTCTTCTATAATGTCATCGGCATACCTCTTGCGGCAGGCGTGCTTTATCCGCTGTTTGCCCTGAAGCTTTCGCCTATGTTCGGCGCTGCGGCCATGAGTCTGTCCAGCGTCTGCGTGGTGACCAACGCCCTGCGGCTGAGACGTTTTAAACCTGTAAAGAGGGAAGCCGGACCGGAAGAAGAAAAAATGAAAGAGAAAGAGAGGAAAAAGGAAATGAAATACGAACTGAAAATCGAAGGAATGATGTGCATGCACTGCCAGAAACACATGGCAGATGCGCTCAACGCCATGGAGGGCGTGACTGCTGAAGTGAATCTGGAAAAAGGCACGGCATCGGTCACTGCAGACAGAGAGATTTCCGAAGCGGAATTCGCAAAAGTGGTGGAAGATGCCGGATATACCCTGGTGAAATAATTTGTAAATTCCCTGTCGCTATGGTAAAATAAAGTATTACCTGACAAAAGGGGGAATAAGAATTGAATTTCAGCAAGAAAGATATCAAGACAGCGCTTCTGGTGATCTTCGCCTGCATCCTGTTCTATCTGGGCGTGAAGAATATCGGAACCGTCATGCAGGCGGCAGGCAGCATCCTCGATCTGTGTTTTCCGTTCATTCTGGGCGCAGGCATAGCCTTTGTCCTCAATGTCCCTATGACCCGGATCGAATACTGGCTTTTCCACAGGACGGAAAAGCTGAAGAAGGCGAGAAGGCCTGTCTCTTTCCTTGTGACGCTGGCCCTTGTCATCGGCATCATCATCATCGCCCTTTACATCGTCATCCCGCAGCTGGCCGTAACGCTGACAGCCATAGCCGCCCAGATACCGGATGCGCTGGAGAGCGCACTGAACTGGGTCTATGACAGGATCGGAGGCTGGGAGGCTCTGCAGGCCATGCTGGAGAAGCTGACTGTGAACTGGCAGGATATCGCCCAGAAGGTATCCGTGCTGCTGCAGGATGCGGCGGGTATCATGGTCAACAGCGGCATCGGTGCGGTATCCAATATCATCGGCGCCATCGTGAACTTTTTCATCGGATTCATCTTCGCCATCTACATTCTGATGGCCAAAGAAAAACTGGCGGCTCAGGGGAAGCAGGTGCTCTACGCACTGTTCAGCGAGAGACACGCAGAGCAGATCATATATGTATGCAGCCTGTCTTCCAGGACCTTTTCCCGATTCATTTCCGGTCAGTGTCTGGAAGCCTGCATCCTGGGGCTGATGTTCTTTGCGGTCATGTCCGTCATAAGGCTGCCTTATGCGATGCTGATCTCGGTGCTTATAGCGTTCACTGCGCTGATTCCGATGGTGGGAGCTTTCATCGGGTGCGTCATCGGCGCCCTGTTCATACTTATGGTCAGCCCCTTCAAGGCGCTGGTCTTTGTCATCACGTTCCTCATACTGCAGCAGCTGGAAGGAAACCTGATCTATCCTCACGTTGTGGGTAACTCTGTAGGGCTTCCGTCCATCTGGGTCCTGGCGGCCATCACCATCGGAGGCAACCTCATGGGCGTTGCGGGAATGATTCTGTTCATTCCGCTTTGCTCGGTCCTGTACACCCTGTTCAGACTCTATGTAAAAGACCGTCTGCGCAGGAAGGGTATTCCGCCTGCCAAGTGGAAAGAAAAATCGGAACTGACCGAAGAGATTCTGACCCGGCGCTGAGCCCGGTCACATTTTTCAGACGCATTGCCCTGCCGGCTGACCGGTCAGGGCAGTTTTTGAAAGGAGAGACATGTCAGCGGATCCTCCTGTCTGTGACCAGCACCATCCTGTGTTTCCAGGCAATGGTCAGAAAGAGTGCGGACAGGGCTGACAGGAACAGAAGCCAGATGAGGAAGTCTCCGGGATTGCCCAGGCCGGTCCAGCGGCTGCGATAGAGCCACCGGGCTGAAAAACAGACAGACACCACGGGAAAGAGCAGCGTAAGGTAGGAAAGAGGAAACTGCTCCCTGCCGTAAAAGGCGCCTGCAATCACGGGCATGACGACGAAAAAACCGGAAACGGACAGGTACATCAGGACGATGCCGGCCAGATAGAATGAAGGAGAAGTCAGGCTGCCGCTGATAAAGAGAACGGATATCTCAGATGCCAGAGCCAGCAGAACCGCAGTACTGAAAGGACCTTTTCTGTCACAGCGGATCCCGGTGACAAGAGGACCGGCCAGGACTGCCATGCCGGCCAGAACGCGGCCCCGCGCAATGATCCGGGCATCGAGGGACGCATAGGATGCGAATGACACAGAAGCGTCCGAAAGGGCGCAGAAGACGGCCATGGTGGTGAGAAACACGGTCAGAACCGGCAGCGCCGGATTTTTCACATAGATCACAGAAGACGGAGCCGAAAGATTCTGGCGTCTGCGCACACAGAGAAGGGATGCCGCCGCCAGGGGAACGGTCAGAAGAACGGGCTTCCCCGAGCAGAGAAAGATCAGAACCGCGAAAAGACCCGTGACCAGACCTTTGCGGTCAGTTACGGCGTGGCTGATGATGACTGGAAAGATAAACAGCGACAGGCTGGTCATGTAGTCCGGCATGGGAGTCCTCCTGGAGATGAGATTTTCTTCTATATATTTTCCATGATCGGACTGCTGATTATACAGGGAGATTTTGTTATGAACTACGCATATATGGTCCGCTGCAGCGATGGAAGTCTGTACGCCGGATGGACCAATGATCTTGAAAAGAGAATACGCTGCCACAACGAGGGAAAAGGCGCCAGATACACCAGATCGAGGCTTCCGGTGGAACTTGTCTACTATGAGACCTTCGATACGAAAGAGGAGGCCATGCGCCGGGAGGCCGCCATCAAGAAACTTTCCAAGGCGAGGAAAGAACTGCTTGTGGCGGATTTCAGCAAACTGTGGTAAAATATGCAGTAAATACACTTTATGAAATCGAGGAGAAGATTTTTGAGAAAGATTATGAAAAGAATGCTGCCTGTCTGTCTGGCACTGATGCTGGTGCTGACCGCGGCGCTGCCTTCGGCGGTCATGGCAGGTTCAGCGGATGGAAACGGGGACATCACGATCCTTTTCACCCACGACATGCACTCGCATCTTGAAAAATTCCCGAAGATAAAGACACTCTTCCGGTCTGAGAAGAAGAGCACACCGGCATCCTTCCTTCTGGATGCGGGCGATTTCTCCATGGGAACCCCTTATCAGACCATTTTCAAGAGTCAGGCCAGTGAACTGCGCGCCATGGGAGCGGTGGGATTCGATGTAACGACCCTGGGAAACCATGAATTTGACTACCGGTCCAAAGGACTCACCCAGATGCTGCTCCGCGCGGTAAAATCCGGAGACAGGCTGCCGCAGCTGGTCATCGCCAACATCGACTGGGAGCAGACCCTGGGGGATGAGGCGCTGAAAGAAGACGGAGAGAAGCTGCAGGCTGCTCTGGAGACCTGCGGCGCGAAGAATTACACCGTGGTGGAGAGAGGCGGAGCAAAGATCGCCGTATTCGGCATTTTCGGCAAAGAATCCGCAAGCTATGCGCCGGAAAGCGGTACATATTTCCTGGACCCGGTGGAAACGGCAAGGGATACGGTGGAGGAGATCAAGGCCCACGAGAAGGTGGATCTGATCGTCTGCATATCCCACAGCGGCACCAGCGATGATCCGGAAGATTCGGAGGACGAGATCCTGGCCCGGGAGGTGGAGGGCATCGACCTGATCATCAGCGGACACAGCCACACTCAGCTGGATGAGCCCATCGTCATCGGCGATACGGTCATAGCCTCTGCCGGACAGTACAATGACAATCTGGGCAAAGTGACTTTCACCTGGAAGGACGGAGACTATGTCATGGCGGGCTATGAACTGAAACCTCTGAACGGATCGGTGAAAAACGATTCGTCTGTGAGCAGTCTGATCAGCAGCTTCAAAAAGCTGGTGGACAGAGAATACTTTGCCGACTTCGGATACAGCTGGGATCAGGTTCTGGCGAAAAATGAAATCGAGTTTACAGGCATCGACACCTTTGCGCAGGAGCAGGGAGAGGATACCCTGGGCAGCCTCATCGCCGATTCTTACAGATACGGTGTGAAACAGGCCGAAGGAAAGGACTACGTCAGCGTGGATGTGGCCATTGCTCCGGCGGGAGTTATCAGAGGCTCTTTTGACAAAGGTGAAATAACGGTGGCAGATGCGTTCAACGCCCTGTCTCTGGGCACCGGCAAAGACGGCATAGCCGGATATCCTCTGGTCAGCGTCTATCTGACGGGAGAGGAGCTGAAGCTGGCTGCGGAAATAGATGCCTCCGTATCTGAGCTCATGCAGCCTGCCAGACTGTATTTCAGCGGCCTGAACTACACATACAATCCTCACCGCCTGATTCTGGACAGAGCGTACGATATCGTGCTGGCAGACGAAGATGGAACTGTCAGTGAAATCGAAGATGACAGGCTGTACCGCGTGGTTGCGGATCTGTATTCCGCCCAGATGCTGGGAACGGTAAACTCCATGTCCTACGGACTTCTTTCCGTCACTCCGAAGGATGCCGACGGAAATGAAATCACGGATTTCGAGGAGCATATCATATACAGAAAGGACGGAAGCGAGCTGAAGGAATGGTATGCGCTGGCTTCCTATATCGATTCTTTCGACGGGAACAAAGTTCCGGAGAAGTACGCTGCTCCGGAAGGCCGGAAGATTACTGAGACTGGACGGGGTCCTGTGAGCCTGCTGAAGAGTCCGAACCGGTTCTTCTGGATGATTACGGCAGCAGGAGCCCTGGTGCTGGCAGTGATAGCTCTGATCATTCTGCTGATCGTCAGACTGGTTCGCCGGATCCGTTACGGAAAGGGAACCATCAGGAAGAAGGATATGATTTTCCACAGATAAAACAGATAAATATGAGATCATAACCGACGTGAAGGAGCCGCGGGCTGCGCTGTAAGCGCAGTCCGCGGCTCTGTTTTCTGGAATTTATCTGATGGAAAAATCAGAATCTGCATCCGCAGCATCCGTTCCACTGGAAGGATACGGAATCTGCGCAGGAGCGTCTTCTGCGGTCATCCTCATCGCGTCTGCGCTCGCGGCGGCAGCCACAGTCATCCTCATCGCGTCTGCGCTCACGGCGGCATTCGTCTTCTTCCTCTTCTTCCTCTCTGCAGGCGTCATCGCAGCATCTGCCGGAAAGACGGAGCGCATTGCTGTCATCATCCTCTTCGCAGCTGCATCTGCCCGGAGCCTGTGCACATCTTGCCAGATCGTCACAAGGAACTTTCACCCTCTCATCAGGCGTTCTGAAGAGCGTCTGCCGCGTCACCTGAACATGAATGACAGGTTCTGTGATCAGGCTGCCTGTCAGGATCAGGGCACAGGAGGATCTTTCCTCGGAAGCTTCGCCGCAGCGCATCAGCTCAGGATTGAGCAGTCTGCCTTCCGCAGAGAAGGAGAAGTTGATAATCGGGGCGATTCCGCCGGTTGTGCACGGCAGACAGATATCGTCTGCAGCAAAGGTGCTGGTGCCCGGGATCGTAACTTCCGTCCCTTTTCTGCTGGTGAGGATCAGCTTGAATTTTTTGCATCCGCTGCAGGTGAAGAGACTGCCGCGGATGACCAGGGTCAGCCGGGCCTTCCACGGACCTGCGCAGGAAACCAGCATGAAACCTTTTGTGGATTCGCCTCTTTCCATGCATTCGCAGTCGGAGATCCTGCTCATCAGATTATTGGTGGAAGCCATGTATCTTTCGTTGAAAGTCTCGATGCTATCGACAGGCAGACCGTTGACGGTCACATCCTGCGCCATGAGATCTTCCGGATGAGCCAGGTCGAAAGAACTGATAAAGACCTCGGTGCTTTCGATGGCAAAGGTGGTATCTTCGCTGATCTCTGCACAGCAGGAGGAACTGCTGCAGCCGCATCCGCTGCCCTCCATCAGCGTCAGCTGCTGGTCGAAGCAGGCAGGTGAAGTGGTCAGAGTGCGCATCAGCGGACAGGACTTTACCTGCTGGTCTGAGAAGACCTTGGTCAGATAGACCATTGATTCATTACATCTGTTCATTGTTATATTACCTTTCAGATTTAAGTCTATAGCCGAAAAAGGCTATGTACAGGTAAGTCACTTCTATCATATGCAGAAGAGGCCGCTCTGGTGCGTGCACAGGGGCAGCGATCTGCATCCGTCAGAAGAAAATTGGGCACAAAGGCGAAGCGCACCACAATATGTTGTGGCAGGCGCTTTTTTATTGCTCCCCGCAGGGCGGTAAAACCAAAAAAGTGGCGAGGTTTTACCTGCAGGTGGGGAATTTGACTTGAAAAGTGGGGTGAAGTGGTGTAGAATGGAGAAAATCAAAAATGTATAGGTATAAGTGTCTCTAAGTGCAGGAGGACAAGCCATGTTTATGGGAACATATCGCAATTCCATAGATGCCAAGAACCGCATGATCGTGCCTTCCAAGCACAGAGATCAGCTTGGCGGCCGCTGTGTGCTGACCAAAGGTCTGGACACCTGCCTTTACATATATTCCATGGACGAGTGGGAACGCCAGATGGACAAGATCGCACAGCTGCCGGAATCTGATCCGGAGATCAGAGCCTTCATCAGACATTTCTGCTCCAACGCCACAGATCTGGAGTTCGACAAGCAGGGCAGGATCGTCATCCCCCAGGAGCTGAAGGACTACGCGGAGATCGACAGGGAACTGGTGACCATGGGAGCCATGAAGAAGATAGAAGTATGGAGCAGAGAGAAGTGGGAGGATCCGGACAACGAGAGCCGGATGGACCACAGAGATTTTGCGGAAGCTCTGCGCAAATACAATTTCTAAAGAGATACAACTGATGCGATGACTGTTTTGAAATAAGGGGCCGATATGGAGTTCAAGCACACTTCCGTTCTGTTACAGGAATGTATAGACAATCTGAATATCAAACCGGACGGGATCTATGTGGATGGAACCCTCGGCGGCGGAGGTCACGCCATGCATATCTGCGGCAGTCTGTCCGAAGAAGGTGTCTTTATCGGCATCGACCGGGACAGAGATGCACTGGATGCAGCCTCGGCGCGGCTCTCAGAGTACCCGTGCCGCAAACACTTTGTACAGAGCAATTATTCGGATATAAAGACAGTTCTCAGCGAGCTGGGAATTGACAGCATCGACGGAGCACTTCTGGATCTGGGCGTATCCTCTTTCCAGCTTGACAATGCGGAACGGGGATTCTCGTACATGCAGGATGCCCCCCTGGATATGAGAATGAGCCGGGACGACACATTTTCCGCCTGCGATGTGGTCAACGGATACAGCAGAGAGGAACTGACGAGAATCATCTCCAGATACGGTGAAGAAAAATGGGCTTCGAGAATTGCCTCCTTCATAACCGGCGCAAGGAAGGAGAAGCCCATTGAAACCACCGGTCAGCTTGTGGATATCATCAAGGCGGCCATTCCTGCAAGAGCCAGGAGGGAGGGACCCCATCCCGCAAAGCGGACTTTTCAGGCGATCCGTATCGAAGTCAACGACGAGCTGGGTCAGCTGGAGAGAGCCATGGATGAGTTCTGCGATGTGCTCAGCGTGGGAGGAAGACTCTGCGTCATATCCTTTCACTCTCTGGAAGACCGTATCGTCAAGGAGACCATGGCAAGGCGGGCGGATCCGTGCACATGCCCGAAGGAATTTCCGGTATGCATATGCGGAAAGAAGGCCGATGTGAAGAAGATCAGCCGCAAGCCGATCCTGCCGACGGAAGAGGAACTGGAAGCCAACCCGCGATCCCGCAGCGCCAAACTCAGGGTCTGCGAGAAGATCGCGCAGGAATAGAGGCAGAAGCAGAAGCAGAGAAAGAGATCATATTGAGGTGAGCAAATGAGAAGTGAAGGCAAAAGAAGAATACTGACCGGCGTTGTACTCATCGGACTGATCTGCGTGATCATGGTTGTTGTCAGCGCATACAGCGCCGAACTCCGTGTGGAGAACAACAGACTGATCAGTGCCAACGAAGCGCTGCAGGGAGAAATCGATACGCTGAGCGTGAAGATAAAGAGCGCCAACAATATCGAGCATATCGAGCAGGTTGCAACCGGCAAGCTGGGAATGGTGTATCCGAGCGAAGGCGAGTGCGTCTATATCAGCGAAGAGGATGCTCCGGAGGGGAACTTTGCCATGGCCATCAAAGAGCAGGCATATAATTGACCCGGAGGAGTATAATAGTGAGTGTACGGGCTTCCCGGCGGTGCAGACCGGGAGGCGGCACACCGAAAATTTCATAGCAGGACAACAGCCAGACAACTAAATAGAGATATCCGTCTGGCTTTTTTCTTTTCAAAAGGAACAGAAGGAAAATACGGAGATTACATAAATGGCAAAGATATCAGGAAAAAACAAACAGAGAATCGTATATACTTTCGGGATCATATGCTTTCTGCTGATTCTGCTGGCCTTCCGCCTGGCGTGGATCCAGGTGGTGAAGGCGGAGGAGTACAGCGAAATCGCAACCGAGCAGCAGACCAGCGATATTCCGCTGGAGGCAAAGCGGGGCTCCATCTACGACCGGAACGGCGAAGAACTGGCCACCAGCGCCACATGCTATACGGTATGGGCCCGTCCTTCACAGATCAGGGATACCTACAGCGATGAGAAGATTTCCGAAATCAGCAGCAGGCTGGCGGTGATTCTGGATATGAAGGCCAGCGAAGTGGAGGAGAAGCTGAAAAAAGAACAGGCTCTGGTCCGGATCGCCAAATACCTGGAGAAGGAGACCGCTGACAAGGTCAGAGATCTGGAGGTTTACGGTCTGGAAATAGCAGAGAACACCAAGCGGTACTATCCGCTGGGCAACTTTGCTTCTCAGGTGCTGGGCAGCGTCACCGACGACAACGAGGGAAGAACCGGAATCGAGCTGCAGTATGACGAATACCTCAGCGGGGTTGCCGGAAGGTGGATTAAGAATACAGACATCAACGGAAACAAGCTGGCCTATGGAGAAGAAAAGTATTATCAGGCGGAAGACGGACTTAACGTGGTTCTGACCGTGGATGAGGTTCTGCAGCATTATGCGGAGAATGCCATTGCAAACGGCATGAAAGAGACCAGGGCCAACCGGATCATGTGTCTGGTCATGGACCCGAAGACCGGCGATGTGCTGGCCATGGCGACCAATCCGGGCTTTGATCCCAATGAGGCCACGGAGCCGGACAGCGAATCTGAAAAGAAGAGTTTCGACAAGATGACAGATGAGGAGCAGGTGAACTATCTGAACCAGATGTGGAGGAATCCTATCGTCAGCGACACCTATGAGCCTGGTTCCACCTTCAAGCTGATCACCACTTCCTCCGCCCTGGAAGAGGGCGTGACGACGCCGGATAAAACCTATGTCTGCAATGTGGGATACGAGGTTCCGGGGACGGGAGTCACCCTGCACTGCTGGAGCACCGTGGGCCACGGCACCCAGACTCTGACCCAGGCTGTGGGAAACTCCTGCAATCCTGTGCAGATTCAGCTGGCCCTGGCCATGGGCAAGGAAAAATACTATGATTATCTGGAAATGTTCGGAATCACAGATACCAGTCTGACGGGCATCGACCTGCCGGGTGAAGCGACAGCACAGGTGCAGGCGAGAGATTCCATCGGACCGGTGGAACTTTCCACCATGGCATACGGTCAGGGAATCGCCGTGACGCCGATCCAGCTGGTGACGGCGGTATGCGCCATCGGAAACGACGGCGTGCTGATGCAGCCGAGGATTGTCAGTGAACTGACCGATTCCGAAGGGAATACAGTGAAGACCTTCGAGACGAAGGAAGTGCGCAAGGTCATCTCTTCCAAAACCGCAGAAGAGATGAAGAAAATCATGGAGTATGTCGTTTCCGAAGGCGGCGGCGGCAACGCGAAGATTGCCGGATACCGGATAGGCGGCAAGACGGGAACTGCCGACAAGGCTTCTGAAACGGGAGGATATTCCAGCGATACCTATTCCTCCTTCATCGGCATGGCGCCGATGGACGATCCGCAGCTGGTGGTCCTGGTGGTCGTCGACAGCCCGAAGGGCGTCCAGTTCGGAAGCGCCACCGCGGCGCCGATCGCAAAGGAATTCCTGGAGAACGCCCTGCCTTATCTCGGCGTGACTCCGCAGTACACGAAAGAGGAAGAAAAGGAACTGAAATCAGAATACGTATACGTGCCGGATGTTACCGGAAAGAGCTGCAGCGATGCCATCGGCATACTGGGAAGCAGCGGGCTGAAATACACCATATCTCCAAAGACCACCAGTCAGAAGGACTTTACCGTGGTGGATCAGTATCCGAAAGCCGGCAAAAAGATAAAGAAGGGCGGAGAGGTATACCTTTACAGAGAATAGACTGAATGATAGAATCGAGAGGATCTGACTGAAACTGTATGAAATGCTGCAGAACACGGATTTCCGGATTCTGCAGGGAAAACCTGACAGGGAAATATGCGGTCTGGCATATGATTCCCGCAAAGCGAAGCCGGGAGATGTGTTCTTCTGCATCTCCGGCGCCTGCGCCGACGGTCACGACTATGCAGAAGCTGCGGCAGCGGCAGGAGCACAGGCCGTTGTCTGCAGCAGGAATTTCGATCCGCCTCTGCCGGAGGGGATCACCGTTGTCCAGTGTCCGGACGTGCGCAAAGCCATGGCGGTCATGTCGGCCGTCTTCTACGGTCATCCGGACCGGGACCTTGTCACCATAGGCATAACCGGAACAAAGGGAAAGACCACAGCAGCATATATGATCAGAGATATACTGGAGGCCTGCGGCATCCGGTGCGGACTGATAGGAACCATCTGTGTGGATACAGGGACTGAATCTGTGCCCGGGGGCCGCACGACGCCGGAAGCGGCTGATCTGCACCGCTATTTCCGGCAGATGGCTGCAGGAGGCTGCCGCGCCGTGGTCATGGAGGTCTCCTCGCAGGCTCTGAAACTGGACCGGACCTGGGGAATCTGCTTCGATTACGGGGTTTTCACCAATATCTCACCGGATCACATCGGTCCGGCGGAGCACGAAAGCTTCAGCGAGTACGTCTCCTGCAAGGCGAAGCTTTTCCGGCAATGCAGGCAGGCTGTGGTGAACGGAGACGATCCTGAGGCAGAGCATATCCTGTGCGGGGCATCCTGCCGGGTGGAAACCTTCGGATTCGGAGAAAAGAACGATCTCAGAGCGGAAGAATTGCAGACGGTATATATTTCGGGAAAACCCGGCGTCTCCTTTCAGGCGCGGGGGCTGATGAACGGGGAAATCACCGTGGCCATGCCGGGGAGATTCAGCTGTCTCAACGCTCTGGCCGCTGCAGGGGTCTGCAGGCATCTGGGCGCGGACAGGGAGACGGTGTGCAGGGCGCTGAAATCTGTCGCAGTACCGGGAAGGCAGGAAATGTTCTCCTTTGATGAGGATAAGCTGATCGTGGTCGATTACGCCCACAACGGTTTTGCTCTGGAGGAGCTGCTGAAGGGGCTGCGCGCCTATGAACCGGACTGCCTCATCTGTGTTTTCGGCTGCGGAGGGCAGAGAGATCCGGAAAGACGCCGTCAGATGGCTGCCGCGGCAGGAAAATATGCAGATTTTCTAATAATTACCTCCGATAATCCAAGAAATGAATCCCCGAAAGCCATAATTAGTGATATAATAAGAGAAATCAGTCATTACGATGTGCCCTGCCTGGTGGTGGAAGACCGGGGAGACGCCATAGAGACGGCTGTTCGCAGATGTCCTGCAGGAGGCATTGCAGTGATTGCCGGAAAAGGACACGAGAGCTGCCAGATCATCGGTGACAGAAAAATACACTTTGACGACAGGGAACAGGTCCTGCTGTCAATAGAAAAGGTGAAATATGAACAGGATTACATTAACAGAGATTGAAAAAGCTACAGGGGGACAGATACTGTCAGATAAAGGAAGCCGGGAGATCCTGGCGATCAGTACGGATTCCCGGAAGGTGAAGGAAGGCGAGCTGTTCGTGCCCATCATCGGAGAGGTCCACGATGCGCACAAGTTCATTCCCATGGCATATGAGAACGGATGCCGGGCCTTCCTTACATCAAGAGAAGACGGCGCTGCAGGCCTTGAAAACTGCAGTGTGATTCTGGTGGAGGACACTACCCGGGCGCTGCAGGCCCTTTCCGCATGGTATCTCGCCAGGCTGAACCTGAAGACCGTTGCGGTGACGGGAAGCGTCGGAAAGACCAGCACAAGGGACATGGTCTATTACATCCTGAAAGAGAAATTCACGGCCGGAACCACCGTCGGAAATTTCAACAATGATATCGGCGTGCCGCTGACCATCTTCTCCTTTGACGACTCCATGGAGGCGGCTGTGCTGGAGATCGGCATGGATCACGCGGGAGAAATTCACAGACTGGTGGATATAATAAGACCGGATGTAGGAATAATAACCAATATCGGGATCTCTCACATAGAGAACCTGGGAAGCCGTCAGGGCATTTTCAGAGCCAAAATGGAGATCACCGATTACTTTAACGAAGACAGCTGCCTGGTAATCAACCAGGATAATGATATACTTTCCGCATCGGAATATCCGGGAAGCTACAGGACGGTTCACGTGGGAAGCGGCCCCGGAGACGATTACTTCGTCCACGATGTGAAGGATCTGGGTGCAGACGGCGTAAGCTACATCCTGACTGTAAAGGGACAGGACTGTCCGGTCCATCTGAATATTCCGGGCGCACATAACGCCTTAAACTCGGCGCTGGCCATAGCGGCCTGCGGTGTGTTCGGCATAACGCCGCAGGAAGCTGCAGCAGGCCTGGAGAAAATAAAGCTGACAGGCAAACGGCTGACTGTAATGGAAAAGAACGGGCTGCGGGTCATAGACGACACCTATAATGCGGCGCCGGATTCCATGAAAGCCGCCATCTCCACGCTGGTACATACCAGAGGGAAGAGAAAAGTGGCGATTCTGGGCGGCATGAACGAGCTGGGACCGGATTCGGCGAAGTACCACAGAGAAGTCGGTGAATTTGCCGCACAGCAGCAGGTTGATGTGCTGATCACCGAAGGAGAAAAAGGCGCGGATATTGCGGAAGGCTGCAGACAGGCGCAGGGGAAGACCCGCGTCATGCATTTTGACTGCCGGGAGGAACTGCTCGGACAGGTCGGCAGAATCCTGGAGGAAGGCGATGTAGTAATCGTCAAGGCATCCAGAGCAATGGAGATGGAACAGATCGTAGAAGAAATTATGAAAGAACAGGAGTAACAGTTATGCAGATCATACAACTTATCATTTTAGCAGCTTTAGGTACCATGGCCTCTTCGGTCCTGACGTCCGTGGAGATTCCGATTTTAAAGCACAAACAGTTTCAGCAGTTTATCAGAGAAGAGGGACCCCAGTCCCATCTGTCCAAGGAGGGCACTCCGACCATGGGAGGAATCGCCATCTACGTGGCGCTGCTCATGGTCACCATCATCGGAGGCAGCTTTACCGCGGATTCCGTAGTCATGCTTCTGGTCACCCTGCTGTTCGGGCTGCTGGGATTTCTGGATGATTACATCAAAGTGGCAAAGAAACACAACCTGGGCCTGCGGGCATGGCAGAAACTGCTGCTGCAGATCATCATCGCAGTGGGCCTGGCCGTCTATATGGCCATGTTCTCCGGATACGGAACCGAAGTATGGATTCCGTTCATCGACAGATATGTGGACTTCGGATGGCTGTATATTCCTTTCGTGGCCTTTGTAGTCGTAGCTATGACCAATTCGGTCAATCTGACCGACGGACTGGACGGACTGTCCTCCGGTGTCACGGCTCTGGTCGCATTCTTCTTCGCCATCGTGGGCATGCAGTTCGGACATCATTCACCGATGATCTTCTGCAGCGCGCTGACCGGCGCATGTCTGGGATTTCTCATCTTCAACAGATATCCTGCAAAGCTGTTCATGGGCGATACCGGATCCATGGCTCTGGGCGGAGCTCTGGCCTCGGCGGCTATCATCATGAAAGTGGAGCTTCTGCTGCCGATTGCAGGCTTTATCTATGTCATGGAGGCGCTGTCGGTCATCATCCAGGTGGTTTCCTTCAAATGCACCGGTAAAAGGGTGTTCAAAATGGCGCCGATCCATCATCACTTCGAGATGTGCGGCATGAAAGAGAAAAACGTGGTGGCCATGTTCTGGCTGGTCGCCCTGGTATGCTGTGTTGTCGCATACCTGATCATGAATATATAGAGGTGACATATGAATATAAATCTGGATAACATGAAAGACAAAAAAGTCCTCATTGTGGGACTGGGAAAGTCGGGAATTGCCGCTGCACAGGCTATGGTCCGTCTGGGATGCAGGGTATCCATACAGGATGCGAAGCGGGAGGACAGCATAGATCCTCAGCTGACGGCTTTCCTGAAGGGAAAAGGCGTGCACTGCTACTTTGCACAGATACCGCCGGATATGGGCCGGTTCGACATGCTGATCCTGAGTCCGGGTGTCAGTCCTGAACTTCCTTTCATCACCGAGGCACAGGAAAAAGGCGCCGAGATCATCGGCGAACTGGAAATCGCATATCGCATAGGAAGCGGCAGCTATGTCGCCATAACAGGCACCAACGGAAAGACGACAACGACCACCCTGGTGGGCGAGATATTCAAAGCGGCGAAGAGAAAGACCTACGTGGTGGGCAACATAGGGGTCGCTGTGATCTCCGCATCCATGGATGCGGAAGAAGACGCCTGGCTTGTGACGGAAACCAGCAGTTTCCAGCTGGAGACCACACGCTACTTCAAACCGGTGGTATCAGCGATCCTGAATCTGACGCCGGATCATCTGAACCGCCATCACACCATGAAAGCCTACGGTGAGGCCAAGGCGAAAATATTCGCCAATCAGAGTTCGGACGGCTATCTGGTGATCAACTATGATGACAAAGAATGCTATAAACTGGCGGCGGGATGCCAGGCAAAGGTGGTGCCGTTCAGCAGAAAGACCGAGCTGGATTTCGGAGCCTTCGTAAAGGACGGCCGGATCGTGATCCGGGATGAAGACGGCAGCGATACCGACATCTGCGGCACGGATGAACTGAAAATCATCGGCGGCCACAATGTGGAGAATGTGCTTGCGGCTGCGGCTGTCAGCTACTTCGCCGGAATCGATGCCGGAACCATCGGAGACGCCGTGCGCAGCTTCGGCGGTGTGGAGCACAGGATAGAGTTCTGCGGCGAAGTGGAAGGGGTCAGATACTACAACGACTCCAAGGGAACCAATATCGACGCGGCAGTGACGGCGCTGCGGGCCATAGAGAAAAACATCATCCTCATCGCAGGAGGAGACGCCAAGGGTCAGGTGTTTGACGAGCTCATAGAGAATTTCCACGGCAGTGTCAAGAAGATGATCCTGCTGGGCAGAGATGCGCCTCTGATTCAGGAGGCGGCTGACCGGGCCGGATTCACTGACTATGTGTACTGCAGGGATATGGACGCATGTGTGCGCAAAGCCTACGAAATAGCAGAGCCGGGCGATACCGTGCTGCTTTCGCCGGCCTGCGCAAGCTGGGATATGTACGATAATTTTGAACAGAGGGGAAGACACTTCAAGAGTTGTGTCAGCAGATTATAAATGAGATTAAAGGTCAAAGGCAGAAAAAAGTTAAGACAGAGTGACTTCATCATCGTTGCAGCGGTGACCGTTCTGGTCATCTTCGGTGTAGTCATGGTTTTCAGCGCCAGCTATTACAAGGCGATCAGCGATACCGGATCACCGTACCACTATCTGATCAGACAGTCCTTTTTCGCAGTCAGCGGATTTGTGATCATGGCATTCTGCTCTGTCCTTGACTATCACATCTACCGGAAGTTCTGCAAGCTGATCCTGTTTATCAGCTTCATCCTGCTGGTACTGGTCCTGACGCCACTGGGCGTCAGTGAAGGCGGCGCCACCAGAGCGATCTACATCGGATTCACGATCATGCCGGGAGAAATCGCAAAGCTGGCTGTAATCATCTTTACTGCGGCGTATCTGGCAGCGGATGCAAAGCGCATTCTCTCCTTCAGAAAGGGCGTGCTGCCTATGCTGCTGCTCATGGGTGTGTTCGGCGGTCTGATCATCAAACAGCCGAATCTGTCCACCGCCATCACGGTCTGCGGCATCATCGCAGGCATCATGTTCCTGGCGGGACTCCACTGGAAATACGTACTTGGAGCCGGAGTTCTCGGCATCGGAGCCGTAGGCGGGCTGATACTGGTCGGCGACAGGATAGGAGCCGAGCACTGGAAAAAGAGGATCGTCAGCTTTATGGATCCTTTTGCAGACGCGCTGGGCGACGGATTCCAGGTGGTCCAGTCTCTTCTGGCACTGGGCTCCGGCGGACTCTTCGGACTCGGTCTGGGGAAAAGCATCCAGAAAAATCTGTATCTGCCGGAACCGCAGAACGACTTCATTCTGGCAATCATAGGGGAAGAACTGGGCCTGGTGGGCCTGCTGATTCTTCTGGCTGTATATATCATACTGATCTGGCGGTGCTTCCATGTATGTCTCAATGCTCCTGACAGGTTCGGCATGCTGCTTTCCGGCGGAATCACCATCATGCTGGGACTGCAGGTGATACTGAACATCGCAGTCGTCACCTCCTCCATGCCGGCTACAGGCATCGCCCTGCCGTTCATCAGCTACGGAGGAAACGCGCTCTGGATATTCATGGCGGCTTCAGGCATGGTGCTCAACGTATCCCGTCAGAGCATACATCCGGAGACACAGACAGAAGTTAAAAGGAGGGAGAGAACATGAGAGCAATCGTAACCGGCGGAGGATCCGGCGGGCATATCTATCCTGCCATCGCCATCGCAGACAAGATCAGAGAAAAGGATCCTTCTTCTGAGATATTATATATCGGCAATGACATCGGTCTGGAAAAGGACATCGTGCCGCGGTCGGGCTATCCTATGGAACTGGTTTCGGCAAAGTGGCTGGACCGCAGAAATCTTCTGAAGATCTTTGATACAGGCTTTTCCACCATGAAGGGGGTCGCTCAGGCATACCGCATCATGAAGAAGTTCAGGCCCGATGTGGTCATCGGAACGGGCGGCTTTGTCTGCGTGCCGGTCATGTATGCGGGGCACAGATACGGGGCCCGGTGTTATCTCCACGAGCAGAACGCCTTTCCGGGAGTGGCCAACAGGACCCTGGAGAAGTTTGCGGATAAGGTGTTCCTGGGCTTTGCCGATGCAGGACACTATTTCCGTCAGCCGGAAAAGCATGTGGTATGCGGAAACCCGGTGCGGAAAGCCTTTTACGAGGCAGACGGCGCCCGCAGCAGGGCGGAGCTGGGGATTCCTGAAGACGACTTCGTGGTGTTCTCTTTCGGGGGAAGCCAGGGAGCGGAAAAGATAAACGAGGTGGCCTTTGATCTCATGGATACCGTCAACGGCCACAAGGGTGTGACCTTCATCTTCGGCACAGGAAGCCAGTACTATACCGAGATACTGGACAAGGCGGAGGAGAAGGGAATCGAGATCCGGCCCAATATCAGGGTCATGTCCTATATCAACGACATGCCGACCTATCTGAGCGCCTCGGATCTGATTATAAGCAGAGCGGGTGCGCTGTCCGTGGCGGAGACGACCGTGTGCGGCAAGGCGTCCATTCTGATTCCGTCGCCCAACGTGACGGGAAATCATCAGTATTTCAACGCCAAGTCGGTGGCAGATAAAGGCGGCGCTGTCCTCATCGAGGAGAAGAATCTGACCAGTGAAGGTCTGATTCAGGAGGTCATGCGTCTGAGAAACAATCCTGATGAGCTGATGGAACTGAGCAGAGGAAGCCGGAGCTGCGCCCCGTCTGACGCCTGCGAGACCATTTATGCGGAGATACAGTAGATGAGTGAATATAACGATAACTACTATGATGAATACGATCAGATCGAGTTCAGGCAGGTGGACCGGAAAAAGAAAGTCAGGAAGAAAAAACACTATTTTCTCCGCTTTCTGATCTTTCTCGCGGTCCTTGCGGGGATCGGACTGTTCCTTTCCTCCAGCATATTTAATGTGGACAGCATAGAGGTGGAAGGAAATCACTTCTATTCTGATGAGGAAGTCATCAACATGGCGGGTGTCAGGACCGGCGTCAACCTGTTCTGGGGCGTGGACGGATCGGAAATCAGCGACAGTCTGGAGGAGGATTCCTACTTCTCCGAAGTGAAGATCCATCGCAGGCTTCCGTCCACTCTGGTCATCGAGGTATCGGAGAGACAGCAGATCGCGGCGATTACATACGGCGATGACTTTATCGTCATCGACAGTGAAGGGACGATTCTGCGCAAGAGCAGCGTGAACCCGAAACTGACCCTTCTGACAGGCCTGACAGTGAGCAGGCTCCAGGTGGGAGAAAAGGTGGAGGCCGAAGAGGCGGCCGCCCTGGACAACACGCTGAAAATGCTGGCGGCTATGCAGCAGGGAGACTTTTTCTTCAAGAAGATCGACGTATCCAGGGTCATCATCAGAGCCTACATCTACGATACTCTGGTGGTGAAGGGAACGCCGAAGCAGATGCTGAACGCCATCGAGAGGGGAGACCTGCAGAAGGTGGTGAACAACCTTCTGGAAAATGATACAGTGCGGGGAACCATCAGCCTGGGAGACCACAATTATATGTCATTTTCGCCGGACTTTTCTTAAAAAAGAGATGCAAAGGCTGAAATTTTGTGTTAGAATGTATTATATTATGGGATGCAAGGAGGCCAATTTATAATGTTGCAATTTGAGACTGGGCAGGATAATGCAGCGGTCATCAAGGTCATCGGCGTCGGCGGCGGCGGCTGCAACGCTGTGAACCGTATGATGGATGCTGATTTGAGAGGCGTGCAGTTTATCGCGGTGAATACAGATAAACAGGCGCTGAATAGATGCAAGGCAGAAACCAAGATTCAGATCGGAGAGAAACTGACCAGAGGTCTGGGCGCAGGGGGCAACCCGGAGATCGGACAGCGCTCTGCAGAAGAGACACTGGATGAGATAACAGATATACTGGAAGGATCAGATATGGTCTTTATTACCGCCGGTATGGGCGGCGGAACCGGCACCGGGGCAGCCCCGATCATCGCCAAGGCTTCCAGAGATATGGGAATCCTGACGGTGGGCGTGGTGACCAAGCCGTTTTCCTTTGAAGGAAAGAAGAGAAAGGATCAGGCTGAGCTGGGACTCAGCTTTTTAAAAAAATATGTAGATTCACTGGTAGTTGTGCCGAACGACAAACTGCTGCAGAACTGTGAGAAGAACACTTCCATGCTGGAGGCCTTCAACATGGCTGACGATGTGCTGCGCAAGGGTGTCCAGGGCATTTCAGATCTGATCAGCGATCACGCGCTGATCAATGTGGACTTCGCCGATGTCAAGTCCGTCATGACAGACAGAGGCATCGCTCATATGGGTACAGGCCGCGGCAAAGGGGAGAACCGTGCCAAGGATGCGGTCAAGACGGCGATCGAGAGTCCGCTGCTTGAGACCACCATTGCAGGAGCCCGCGCGATTCTGCTCTATGTATCCGGCGGATACGATCTGGGCATGCTGGAGGTCAATGAGATCGCAAGCATGGTCGAGGAGCAGGCGGACAGAGAAGCCATCCTGATTTTCGGTGCTGCTGTCAGCGAAGAGATGAACGATGAGGTATCTATTACCGTCATTGCGACAGGCTTTGGCGAGGGACTGGAATCGGAAGGACCGGACCGCGGCGTTTCCGACAGGAAATCCCAGGAGATCGTCACGGAGAACGGTCTGACCGGACGCAGCGTAACGCTGGGTGAGATCTTCGAAGAGACCAAGGATGAAGATGCGAACAGCTCCCGTTTCGGGGAGATTCCTTCATTCCTGAACAGAAAATAAACCTTCGCTTATAACATAAAAGCCGGCATTATTCGTGACCGGCTTTTTCGTGTAATTGCTATGATAAGAGAAATCCATTCCAGAGACAACAGAATATTCAAGGAATGTCAGAAACTTTCTCAGAAGAAATACCGCGACCGGGAGGGAATCTATCTCATCGAGGGATTCAACCTGATGCAGGAGGTGCCCCCGGACATGCTGCTCTATGCGGTTGCGCGCAGAGGCACTCAGGTGCAGCTGCCGGAGGGCACGGACGTCTATATCATGGACGAGCAGCTCTTTGACCGCATCGCGCAGACGGAGACAAGCCAGGGAATCCTGGCCGCAGTCAGAAAGCGGGAATACACTCCGGAAGATCTGAGAGAGCATACATCAGAAAACAGCAACTTTGTTGTTTTAGACAGACTGCAGGATCCGGGCAACATCGGCACCATCATCAGGACCGCCGAAGGAGCCGGATACGCCGCTGTCATAGCACTCAAGGGCACGGCGGATATCTTTTCGCCGAAAACCATCCGTGCAGCGGCCGGTTCTGTCTTTAGAATCCCTATTATTCATGTCGAGGATAATAGGGAGCTTGCGGGGCTTGCAGCCAGCCTGGGTAAGAAGCTGGTCGTAACCAGTCCCGATACCGACAAAACATATTATGATGAAGATTTATCAGCGGGCATCGCTCTGGTCATCGGCAACGAGGGCGGCGGCGTATGCCGGGAGCTGATGGACATGGCCCATGTCAGGGTCAGGATTCCGATGGAGGGCAGTCTGGAATCTCTCAACGCATCTGTGGCGGCGGGCATACTGATGTACGAAGCCATGCGTGCAAAGGCCGTGACGGGCTCAGTTTAAAGAATAATATTTTATGTGAGGTTTAATAAGATGCAAGAAAAACTAACAAAAATGCTGGAAGAAGCCAAAGCACAGCTTGAGAAGGCATCTTCCCTGGCAGACACAGAAGAAGTCAGAGTAAAAGTCCTGGGTAAGAAGGGCGAACTTACGAAGATCCTCCGTACGATGGGAACACTCCCGCCAGAGGAGAAGAAGGCCCTGGGGCAGGCGGCCAACAAAGTGAAGGCTGAATTTGAGCAGCTTCTGGCAGACAAGGCAGCCGAGGTCAAGGAAAAGGCCAAGGAGGCAAGATTCAAGGCAGAAAAGATCGACGTGACAGAACCGGGCAGAGAAGTCGTATGCGGCACCAGACACCCGATCACACAGACCATCGACGAAATCGTGGACATCTTCAGATCCATGGGATATTCCGTATTCGAGGGACCGGATGTAGAGACTGTCTACAATACCTTCGATGCACTGAACTCTCCGGAAAACCACCCTTCCAGAGATATGACAGATACTTTCTATATCAAGGATTCAGACGAGACACAGGTACTGAAACCGCACACATCCTCTGCGGAGATCCGTGCGGAGAAAGAACTGCCGCTCCCTTATAAAGTGCTGATTCCGGGCAGATGCTACAGATGCGACACACCGGATGCAACCCATTCCCACACTTTCTATCAGATCGAGATGATGGTGATCGGCGAAGGCATCACAATGGGCGACCTGAAAGGCTCCCTGGATCACATGGCAAAGAAACTGTTCGGACCGGAAACGAGAACAAAGTTCCGTCCGAGCCACTTCCCGTTCACTGAACCGAGCGCAGAAATGGACGTTTCCTGTTTCAAATGCGGCGGCAAGGGCTGCCCTGTATGCAAAGGCAGCGGCTGGATTGAAATTCTCGGCTGCGGTATGACACATCCGCATGTACATCAGGCCGGCGGTATCGATACAGAGAAATATACCGGCTTCGCAGTAGGTATGGGCGTAGAGAGAATCGCCATGCTGAAATACGGTATCGACGATATCAGACTGCTTTACGAAAACGACATGAGATTCATCAATCAGTTCAAATAAAAAACGAGAGGTAGAAAGAGAATGTTAGTATCATTACAATGGTTAAAAGATTACACAGACGTCAATGTTCCTATTGACGAATTTCTGGATAGAATGATTATGAGCGGTTCTGACCTGGAAACCTGCGAGGAGATCGGAACCGGACTTTACGGCGTCAAGATGGGACGTATCGACAAGATCGAACAGCATCCTGACGCAGACAGACTGGTCGTATGCAGCATCAATATCGGCGCCGATGAGCCGCTGCAGATCATCACCAGCGCCACCAACATCTATGAAGGCGCTTACGTTCCTGTGGCTGTACATAACAGCCATATTCCGGGACCTCTTCACGGACAGCCGAAGGTTGAAGGCGGCGTTACCATCACCCGCGGCAAGATGAGAGGCATCATGTCCGACGGTATGCTCTGCGGACCGCAGGAACTGGGATATGACGACAAGATCGCACCTTATGTCTCCAAGGACGGTATCTGGATCCTGCCGGGCAACTGGGACGATCACCTGGGAGAGGATTTCGCCGAAGTGCTGGAGCTGCACGATCACGTTGTGGATTTCTGCATCACGCCGAACCGTCCTGACTGTCTGTGCATGCTGGGTATGGCAAAAGAGGCTGCAGCAGTCTTTGAGGAAAAGATGACCTATCCTGATACAGAATGCGAGAAGACCGACGAGAACGCTTCCGATTACATCTCTGTAGATGTCAGAAGCGACAAGTGCAAGAGATACACCGCCAGAGTCATCAAAGACGTGAAGATCGAACAGTCGCCTTGGTGGCTGCAGAAGAGACTGATGGCAGCCGGCATGAGACCGATCAACAACATGGTCGATATCACCAACTTCGTCATGATGGAATACGGCCAGCCTCTTCACGCTTTCGATATCAGAAGCATTGCCGGAAGCCATATCATCGTGGACACGGCTCACGACGGAGACAAGTTCGTGACTCTGGACGGAAACGAAAGAGACATCTTCGATGACACACTGATGATCAACGATGCCGAAAAACCGATCGGTATCGCAGGCATCATGGGCGGTCTGGATTCCGAAATCGTGGATGACACCACCACCGTCGTTATCGAAGCGGCAAGCTTTGACAAGACAAGCATCCACCGCTCCATCAAGAAACTGGGCCTGAGAACAGAAGCGGCTGCAAGATACGACAAGGGTATCGACCCGAACCTTTGCGAAGCGGCTGCCGACAGAGTCTGCAAGCTGGTAGAGATGCTGAACTGCGGCAAGGTGCTCAACGGAAGCGTGGACGTATACAAGAACCCTGAGACTGCGCCTGTCATCGAATGCAGAGTCAGCAGAGTAAACAAAGTTCTCGGCATCGAAATTTCAAGAGAAGAAATGGAAGGCTACCTGAGAAGACTGGACATGAAGGTCGAGGGTGAAGGAGATATCATGCTGGTAACTCCGCCGACCATCCGTCAGGATATGAAGGAAGAGATCGACTGCGTAGAGGAGATTGCAAGACTGTACGGATACGACAATCTGCCGATGACACTGCCTCACGCGGCAACCAATACAGAATTCACCAAGAACTGGCTCATGAGAGACCTGACCAGAGAGACGCTGTGCGGTATGGGCGCCAACGAGATCAAGACCTTCTCCTTCACAAACCAGAAGATTCTGGATGCGGCAGGCATCGCAGAGGATTCCTGGGAGAGAGATCTGGTCGAACTGATCAACCCGCTTGGCGAGGATACCCAGGCTATGCGTACCATTCTGACTCCGAGCATGCTGGAAGTGCTGGGGAGAAACTTCTCCAGAGATATGGAGGCCGTCAGAGCATTTGAGCTGGATCTGACCTTTGCAAAGAATATGATCGCAGGCGAACTTCCGAGAGAATCCCATAATCTGTGTATCGGTATCTACGGAAAGAAGGAGGATTTCTTCAGCCTGAAGGGCATGATCATCGCACTGCTGGAGAAGCTGGGCATAAATGATCTTTCCTTCGAAGCAGAGTCAGAATACGGAACCTATCACCCGGGCAGATGCGCACGCATCCTGACAAAGGACAGAAACGGAGAGACTGTCGAACTGGGTATCATGGGAGAAGTTCATCCGGATGTAAGCGAGAAATTCGGAATCGGAACACGTGCATACACTGCAGAGCTGTTCTTCGACCTGATCGTGGAACTGGCAGAAAAAGAGATTCAGTACCACCAGCCGCCTAAATATCCTTCCACATCCAGAGACATCGCAATGATCGTGGATGAGGATGTTCAGGTGGGCGACATCGAGAAAAAGATCAGAGAAACCGCTACAGATCTGCTGAAGAACGTGAAACTCTTCGACGTATACAGGGGACAGCAGGTTGAAGAAGGCAAGAAGAGCGTTGCCTTCAGCCTGACTTACAGACATGACAGCAGAACGCTGACAGATGAGGAGACAGACCGCGTACACGGCGGTGTTGTCGAAGCACTGAAAGATGCATTCAAGGCAGTTATCAGAGAGTCCTGACAGACCGGATGAACCGGCGGGGATCCCGACCCGGTGAGGCGGGCCCGCCCGGGGCGAATCCGCCCGGAATGCGCATACCAGGACAGAGGTGAAACATGGAAAACAAAGCAGTTGTAAAGATTTTCGGCCAGGAATATATCATCTCCGGTGACAAATCGGAAGAAGAGATCAGACGGATTGCGGAGTATGTGGACAACAAGATGCGTCTCATAAGCAGGGTTGCCGGGGAGGCCGCCCAGGGAAACATCGCCATTCTGTCTGCAGTCAATATTGCGGAGGAATACTTCGATGCGCAGAGCCAGGTGGAACAGCTGAGGACTGCCAAGACCCAGCTGGAGAACGATTCCAAATACTATCTGAAGATGTGGGAGGACGCGAAGAAAAACTTCGCCCAGTACCAGGAGAGTCTTTCAGAGATGAAGAATCAGAAAAAAGACAGCGATGTCAGATTCTCCGAGCTGCAGGCCAAATGCACCGAATATGAGAATTCCTTTTTCGATCTACAGATGGAAAACATCCAGCTCAAAAGTGAACTTGAAAAGCTGAAGAACAACGAATAGAGGAAATATCATGAATAAAAAAGCACTTGATGTGTTAGAGTACAGTAAAATCATTGAACTTCTGAAAGAGGAGGCAGGCTGTGAGATGAGCCGTCAGCTGATTTCCCAGCTGCTTCCTTATACCGATGAACGGGTAATTTCAGAGGAACTAAGGTCAACCACTGAGGCGGTTGACCTTATTGTGCGTAAAGGGGCGCTTCCCACAGGGGGTATCTATGATATCGCTGGAAGCGTTGAATTTGCAAGGAAAGGCGGCACTCTGACCATGAAACAGCTGCTGCAGGTTCACTACAACCTGAACATCGCAGCAAGGATCACGGCCTTCATGAAGAGCGACCTGCCGCCCCTGCCTCTGATCAGTTCCATGACGGAACTGCTGGTCACGATGCCCCGTCTGGCGGAGCGGATAGACCGGTGTATCCTGTCTGAGGATGAGATGAGCGACAACGCCTCTGCGGAGCTGAGAAACATCCGCAGATCCATCGCGAGACAGAACGATGCCATCAGAAGCAAGCTGAACCAGATCATCAACTCCGCCTCCAGCAGAACCTACCTGCAGGATTCCATCGTCACCCTGCGGGACGGCAGATATGTGATCCCTGTTAAACAGGAGCACAGAGGCCATGTGCCGGGGATCATCCACGACCAGTCCAAGGCCGGCGCCACCCTGTTCATAGAACCCCAGGCTGTGGTCAATCTCAACAACGAGCTGAGAGAGCTGGAACTGGCAGAAGAGGCGGAAATCGCCAGGATACTGACGGAACTGTCAGAGGCGGTAGCTGAGAGATATCACGATATAAAGAACAACCAGGAACTGCTGATCCGGCTGGATTTCATCATGGCAAAGGGAAAACTCTCCTGCAGGATGCAGGGGGAGGAGCCGTCTATCAACACGGAAGGGGATCTCTGCATCAGGCAGGGACGGCATCCCCTGATCGACCCGAAGAAGGTGGTTCCGGTGGATGTGGCTGCAGGAAAGGATTACAGGACCCTGGTGGTCACAGGACCCAACACCGGAGGAAAGACGGTAACCCTGAAGACGGCGGGACTTCTTTCCCTCATGGCGGCCAGCGGCCTGCATATCCCTGCAAGCAGCCAGAGCAGGATCCCCGTGTTCAGCAATATCTTCGCAGATATAGGGGATGAACAGAGCATCGAGCAGAGCCTGTCCACCTTTTCCTCTCACATGAAGAACATCGTGGAGATCGTGGAAAAGGCGGATTCCGGAAGTCTGGTTCTCGTAGACGAGCTGGGCGCCGGGACAGATCCGACAGAAGGCGCGGCTCTTGCCATCTCCATTCTGGAGACCCTTTACAGGAAAGGGGCGTGCACCATTGCGACGACCCACTATAACGAGATCAAAAAATACGCCCTCTCCACGGAGGGAGTTGAAAACGCATCCATGGAGTTTGATGTAAAGACGCTGAGCCCGACCTACAGGCTGACCATCGGCATTCCGGGCAAGTCCAACGCCTTCGAGATATCCCGCAGGCTGGGGCTTCCTTCACCGCTGATAGACCGCGCCTCCCAGCTCATAGAGCGGGGCGATATCCAGTTTGAAGAGGTCATCAGCGCCATCGAGGCCGACAAGAAAAAGGCCGAAGCGGAGCGTGACGAAGCCGTCCTGATCAACATTTCCATGAAAAAGAAACAGGAAGAGATCGACCGGCAGATGGAAGAACTGGCGAAGAAGAAAGAGAAGATCATCGCCGACGCCAGAGAAGAGGCCAGGGCCATCCTCCGCGATGCGGGAGAGACGGCAAAGGAAGTCCAGAAGGAGCTGCGGGAGCTTTCCCGGGTGCAGAGTCTGGGCGAGCGGAACCGGCGCTTTGAGAAGAGCCGGAAAAAGCTGCGGGAGACCGAGGGGAGATATCAGGAGAAGATCATCCGCCAGGTCAACAGCAATCCGGTGGATGCATCCAGCATCCGCATCGGCGACAGGGTCAAGGTCCTGTCCCTGGATCAGAACGGCGAGGTTCTCTCCCTGCCGGATGAAAAGGGAGATCTCCAGGTGAAGATCGGCATCATGAAAGCCAATCTCAACGTGGACGACCTGATGCTGATCGTGGACGGAACCCAGAAGAAAAAGAAGCCGAAGACCTCCGGATACGGAAACCTCTACAAGGCAAAGGCCCAGAACGTTTCCATCTCCATCAACGTGCAGGGAGAAAATCTGGATGACGCCGTGATGGATGTGGACAAATATCTGGACGACGCCTATGTGGCAGGCCTGAAAGAAGTGACCGTCATCCACGGCCGCGGTGAAGGCATACTGAAAAACGGACTCCGCAGCATGATGAAAAAGCATAAACATGTTGCGTCTTTCCGAAAAGGCAATTATAATGAAGGCGGCGAGGGTGTGACCATCGTCAGACTGAAAACGGAGTGATGCATATGTATCTGATAAGCAGATGTCTCCTGGGTGCGAACTGCAAATACAACGGGGGAAATAATTACTGTCAGGAAATCGTCGATTTCTGCAAAAGCCATTCCTGTACGGGCGTATGTCCGGAGGGAGTCAGCGGTCTGCCTGTTCCAAGACCGCCTGCCGAACATGTCGGCGGACGGATCGTGGACAGAGAGGGAAAAGATGTGACCGCATTCTTTGAGAAGGGCGCTGCTCTTTCTCTGGATCAGGCACTGAAAGAAGCTGAGCGGAGAGGCGAAGAAATAGAAGGAGCGATCCTGAAGGCGAACAGCCCTTCCTGCGGAAGCGGCGTCATCTATGACGGCACTTTCAGCGGGACTCTCACGGAGGGTAACGGCTGTTTCGCACAGATGCTCATAAACAGAGGTATCAAAGTAATATCAGAGAAGGAGATAACAAATGGTAAATTTTAAGGAAGAAATCGCGAAGCTGATTGCGCAGCATGTGGAGGGTCTGGAACTTTCTGAAATCCAGGACATGGTTGAAGTGCCGCAGGACGCAAAGATGGGCGACTACGCCTTTCCTTGCTTCAAGCTGGCAAAGGTCCTGAGAAAGGCGCCTCCTCTGATCGCAAAGGGCATCGCCGAGGGCCTGGCAGGAGAAAGCCTGTTTGAAAAGGTCGAGCAGGTCAACGCTTATGTGAACATGTTTATTTCCAAAGAGGAATTCGTGAAAGACGTGCTGGACGAGGTGCTGACAAAGGATGAGGACTTCGGAAAGAGCGACATGGGCGGCGGAAAGACCGTCATCGTGGAGTATTCCTCCCCGAACATCGCAAAGCCGTTCCATATCGGCCACATCAGAAGCACCGTTATCGGAAACTCCCTTTACAAGATCTACGATGCGCTGGGCTACAAAGTTGTAAGAATCAATCATCTGGGCGACTACGGAACCCAGTTCGGAAAGATGATCTGCGCATACAGACACTGGGGAAACAAAGAGGACGTCATCAGAGAGCCGATCAAGACCCTGCTGGAATACTACACAAAGTTCCATGTTGAGGTCGAAGAGCATCCTGAACTGGACGACGAGGCCAGAGAGATCTTCACAAAGCTGGAGCATGGCGAAAAGGAGGAAGTGGAGCTGTGGCAGTGGTTCAGAGATGAATCCCTGAAGGAATTCACCAGAGTTTACGATATGCTGGGCATCACCTTTGACTCCTATGCCGGCGAATCCTTCTACTCTGACAAGATGCCGCGCTTCGTCAACGAACTGAAGGAAAAGGGACTGCTGCAGGAATCCCAGGGCGCCCAGGTTGTCGACCTGGAGCCTTACGGACTGGGAACAGCCCTGATCACCAAATCCGACGGTTCCACCCTGTATATCACCAGAGATATCGCGGCTTCCGTATACAGAAAGGAAACCTATGATTTCTACAAGAACATCTACGTCGTTGCTTCCCAGCAGAACCTGCACTTCCAGCAGTGGATCCAGATTCTGGAGCTGATGGGATACGAATGGGCGAGAGACTGCGTTCACGTTCCGTTCGGTCTGGTCAGCCTGGAGGAAGGCACCATGTCCACCAGACACGGCCGTGTGGTATTCCTGGAGGACGTGCTGAACAAAGCTGTTGAGAAGACCAGAGAGATCATCGAGGAGAAGAATCCGGAAGCGGATGCCGAAGTCATCGACGAGATCGCAAAGACCGTAGGTATCGGCGCTGTCATCTTCCAGGAACTGTCCAACAACAGAATCAAGGACTATGTATTCAAGTGGGACAAGGTTCTCAACTTCGACGGAGAAACCGGTCCGTATGTACAGTACACCCATGCGAGATGCGCTTCCGTTCTGCGCAAGGCGGGAGACGATGTGGTGAAGAAGGCGGCTTCCGGAAAGGTGGACTGCAGCTATCTGTGCAGCGAAAGCGCCTACGAACTGGCCAAGCTGCTGTATAAATTCCCTGACGTGGTCATGGATGCAGGCGAGAAATACGAACCGTCCATCGTGACCAGACATATCGTGGATATGGCTCAGGGCTTCAACCGTTTCTACCATGACGAACACATCCTCACAGACAACGAGGACGAAAAGGTCGCCAAGGTTGCTCTGGTCATGGCCGCAAAGGATGCCATCAGAAACGGTCTGGCGCTGCTGGGAATGAAAGCGCCTGAAAGGATGTAGCGATGCGGTACGAAGGAGACATTTACAGACCGCCCAGCGAGGCCTACAGTCTGCTGATCCAGGTCACCATCGGATGTTCCCACAACAAGTGCACCTTCTGCAGCATGTTCAAGGACAAGAGATTCCGGGTCCGCGATGTCAGGGAGGTCATCGAAGATCTGGAAACGGCAAGAAAGACCTACCGCAGGGTGGAGAGGATCTTTCTCTGTGACGGAGACGCCCTCTGTCTGGCGACAGACAAGCTGCTGGTGATCCTTGACAAGATCCGGGAACTGTTTCCGGAGTGTGAACGGGTCGGCGTCTACGGTTCCGCCAGGGATGTGCTGAGAAAGACTCCCCAGGAGCTGGAAACGCTGAGAGATGCAGGCATCGGCATGATCTATCTGGGTGCGGAATCCGGCAGCCAGAAGGTTCTGGACGCTGTCTGCAAGGGCGTGACCAGAGAACAGATGATAGAATCGGTCCACAGAATCGAAGAGGCAGACATCCGGGCCTCCGTCACCTTCATATCCGGTCTTGCCGGAAAAGAGGGCTGGGAGGATCACGCTATAGAGACAGGGAAGATGATCACCGAGATGAACGCTTCCTATGTGGGTCTTCTGACCCTGATGCTGGATCGCAGAGCCCCTATCGTCGGACAGATCGAGCGGGGAGAGATCACCCTGCTTACGGCGGAGGAAGTGGTTGCGGAGACCTATCTGCTGCTGAAACACGCCAGCCCGGACAAAGTCTGCGTGTTCCGCAGCAACCACGCATCCAACTATGTGTCTCTGAGGGGGAATCTGCCTTTTGACAAGCCGCGGATGATGGATCAGCTGCAGCGTGCCATGGAGGATACAGGCCTGCTCAAGGACGAAAGATTCAGGATGCTGTGATGAAGATACTGCTTACGACACTGAACGCAAAATATGTGCACAGCAACCTGGCTATCCGGTACCTGTACGGCGCCGGACGCAGAGCCGGACTGACCGCGGAGCAGCTGTTCATGGAGGAGTTCACCATCAACAACGAGGCTTCCTACATTTACGGAGAGATCCTGCGGGGAGAGTACGATCTGGTCTGCTTTTCCTGCTATATCTGGAATATAGAAATGACGCGGCAGCTTTGCAGCGATCTGAAAAAGGCGCGCCCCGGGATGCTGATTCTGCTGGGCGGGCCTGAGGTCAGCTTCGAGGCTGCCTCCTTTATGAAAGAGAACACCTGGGCGGATATGATTCTGCGGGGCGAAGGGGAAGAATCTTTTGCAATGCTCTGTGCAGCCCTGACCGTGTCGGAGGACGGGGTGTCAGCGGAAAAGGACGGCGGAAAATCTCTGCTGATAAATGGTGAGAAGATCCCCGGTCTGATCTGGCGTGAAGGGGAAGAGCTTCGCCAGAACCCGGAAAACCCGGCAGGAACCATGGAAAATATCCCGTTCCCATATGATTTTACTGCACCGGAGCGGGACAAGGTGACCTACTACGAGTCTTCGCGGGGATGCCCGTACCGGTGCAGTTACTGCCTGTCCTCTCTGGAAAAATCCGTGCGTCCTCTGCCCCTTTCGCGGACCCTGGAGGAACTGGATTTTTTCCTGGAGCAGAAGGTCATGCAGGTCAAGTTTATCGACAGAACGTTCAATTACGATAAACAGCGGGCAAAGGCGATCTGGGCGCATCTGGCGGCCCATGACAACGGCGTGACCAATTTCCACTTTGAGATCTGCGGGGAGCTGCTGGATGAGGAGTGCTTCCGGCTGCTTGCCGGCGCCCGGAAAGGACTGTTTCAGTTTGAAATCGGCATCCAGAGCTGCAATCCCCATACGCTGGCGGCTGTGAACCGGAATCCGGAGACGGCTGCCGTACTGGAAAACGTCAGGAGACTGACGGCTATGGGAAACAGCCATATCCATGTGGATCTGATCGCCGGGCTGCCCTATGAGGACTATGAGTCCTTCGGCAGGTCTTTTGATCAGGTGTATGCCCTGGGTGCGGACAATCTGCAGCTGGGATTTCTGAAACTGCTGAAAGGAACCAGGATCCGCAGGGACGCTGCGGAAAACGGCTATGTCTGGCGGGACCGGGCGCCTTATGAGGTTATTGCCAGCAGATGGCTCAGTGCGGAGGAACTGGTTCGTCTGTCCATGATCGAGCATGTGCTGGAGCTTTATTCCAACAAAGGGGGTTTCCGGCGTACCCTTGGAGCCCTGGAGGAGGTTTTCGGACGGCCTTTTGCGCTCTTTGAAAGCCTTGGGGAATTCTTTTATGAGAAAGGATTCCAGCATCGTCCTCACAGGAAAGAGGATCTCTACAGGATCCTGAGAAGCTTTATCTGCAGTCTGAAGGAAGACTTTCCCGAAGCTGCTGCTGCAGAGGAGCTTCTGAAGATGGATCTTGAAGAGACCATGAACTTTGACGCCGTGAAAAAATTTTACAAAAAAGGATGGGAGATCTGATGGAAAACAAGGAACCGATGGAATTACAGGACCGCATAGGTGAATACCTGATTCCCCATGTGGATGAGTTTATCTTCGACGAGCTTTCGGACAGCTATCTGGAGAAAGCGGGAATCGCGGATATCATGACCGGCGTGCCGGTGCCGATCAGAAAGACGGCAATGACAGGGCTTTCCACCCTGGCTATCGCACAGAATATGGCCTTTATCATAGGCTGCGACATCAACTTCAAATACAGAGAAAACTATATCGCATACATCCAGAGGACCTTTACGAAGGAGTTTGCGAAGCCTCTGATCAACGAAGGGGTGGAGGCGGCTGCATCAAACGACTTCGACTATGCCTGCATCTGCTTCCGGGGAGCCCTGCTCATCGATCCGGATTCGGCGGATGCGCTGTACTGCTACGGCCGTGCCTGCAGGGATTCCTACGAGAACGGCGAGGGCGAGGAGTATATCGGACGCTACAAGGCCGAATCTCTGGAGGCCTTCGAGAAGCTGACCCTGAAAAAGCCTGATTTCGACATGGGCTTCTACTTCCTGGGGTACGGCTATCTGAATCTGGGACTCTACGTCAAGGCAAAGCTGACCTGGGAGACCTTTATGGAGCTTTCGGAAAACGAGGAGCAGAAAAAGGAGGTTTCGGAGTGGCTGGAGAAGCTGGAGGAGCCGGTGAAGATCGAGGAAGGCTACAATCTGGTGCTCTCCGGGCGTTATGCAGAAGGAATCGCCGTGCTGTCAGCCTATGAGGAGGATGACCGTTTCAACACCTGGTGGCCGCTCTGGTACTATCTGGGGGTCGCCTACAAGGAGCTGGGAGAGGCGGAGCAGGCCATGGACCGGTTCCAGAAGGTGCTGCAGCTTTCACCGAGCAATGCGGAGACTATGGAGGAACTGGCGGAACTCTATGAGGCCGGCGGCGACGAGGCCATGGCCGAAAAATACCGCAGCAAGATCCAGGTCGTGAAGAGAAATGCGGAAATGGACCGCGCCGAGAAGATGCAGGGACTGAGCTGAGAAACGGATCAGATGCCGGTGGAAAGGACGTATCTGCTCCGGTCAGGGCTGTGCCGGGAAGAATTTCTCCACAAAACCCTTGACAAGAACCAGCGGATATAATATAATTATTTTTGCCGTCAGCGAGACGGCAGAACGTTCCGAGGTAGCTCAATGGCGGAGCAACCGGCTGTTAACCGGTAGGCTGTGGGTTCGAGCCCCACCCTCGGAGCCAATTTTTTATTTGTTTGCAGTGTGGTGCGCCGGAATGGCGGAATTGGCAGACGCACAGGACTTAAAATCCTGCGATCCTTACCGATCGTACCGGTTCGACCCCGGTTTCCGGCACCATTTTCACACAGATAATCCGATATCGCGGGGTAGAGCAGCTGGTAGCTCGTCGGGCTCATAACCCGGAGGTCGGAGGTTCAAGTCCTCCCTCCGCAACCAAAGTACGAAAAGCCGTCCGTCAGGACGGTTTTTTCGTGCTTTCATTACAGAAGAAGAGGACTTGAACCTTAAGAAGGCTTCCGCCGTGAAGGGCGGCTCTCCGGTGGAGAGGCGACCAGGCGGAAGGTGCGAAGGCGACCGAAGGGGGGAGACGAGCACGAAAGACCCGAGCGGAGCGAAGGGGCTGCGTCCTCCCTCCCGGGCAAGAGGGGGATTTTTTGCAGGATTGATGTAAAAAACTAGACTTTCGATAGGGGACAGTTTTTTTGGATGATGATATAATGAAAAAAATAAAACGGAATATGTTCTGCAATCATTACGGGAGGAGGAATTTACTCATGAATACGAAAAAGAAAACAGGCAGGATTCTCAGCATACTGCTGAGCTTCATGCTTGTAGTGGGACTGATGCCGGCTGTGAGTATGACGGCGTTTGCGGAAGGTACCCGAACACAGGTTACTCTTGTAGAAGGCACTTCACCGGACTTTACACCGGTATTCGGAAAATCTATTGATTCAATCAGACCGG